>NC_014165.1:0-698329 GCF_000092645.1 Thermobispora bispora DSM 43833 | reverse complement strand
TCCCCAGCAGCGCGGCCAGGCCGTGCATGAGCGCGTAATAGGCGCCGTGGACCGCGTCGACCGACTCCAGCAGGTGGAGCAGCTCGGGCAGGCTCCGGACGATGGCGCTCACCGTGGCGGCCTCGTCCCGCCAGAGCGGCGGCGACCCCAGGCTCCACAGCCCGGCCACCAGCGCGGCGAGCCCGGGAACGGCGATCTCGGCGGGCGGCCGGGGCAGGCGCCGGCCCGCGGCCGGCACGGCACCGGCGGCCCCGCGGTGGACGGCGTACGGCGCGCTCATGCCAGCATCCAATCGACCACCCGCGCGGAGGCGCGGCCGTCGTCCCACGGGCAGAACTTCGCGGCGAACTCCTCGTACCGCGCCTTGTACGCGGTGAAGTCGCCGTGCTTCAGCACCTCGACCACCTCGTCGGTGGCCCGCAGGATCGGCCCGGGCGCCTCGGCCTCGAAGTCGAAGTAGAAGCCGCGCACCTCGTCCCGGTACCGCTCCAGGTCCGGGGTGAAGAACACCATCGGCCGCCCGGTGCAGGCGAAGTCGAACATCGCCGAGGAGTAGTCGGTGATGAGCAGGTCCGCGGCGGCGAGCAGGTCCGCCATGTCGGGGAACCTGGAGACGTCGCGCACCCCGCGGGGCACGGTCATCCGGTCGGCGACCAGGTAGTGCGGCCGGAGCAGCACCACGTCGCCGTCGCCGAGCGCCGCGGCGAGGCGGCCCACGTCGAGCGGCGGCGCCACGGGCCCGGAGCCCGCCAGCTCGTCGTCCCGCCAGGTCGGCGCGTACAGGATCGCCCGCCGCCCCTCCGGGATGCCGAGGCGCCGCCGCGCCTGCTCCCGGCGCTCCGGGCGGAACAGCGCGTCGTTGCGCGGGTACCCGGTCTCCAGCACCTCCCCCGTGTACCCGAACGCCCGGCACAGGATCGGGGTCGAGAACGGGTTCGGTGAGATGAGCGCGTCCCACATGACCACGTGCCGTCTCCACTCCTCCTCGGGGAACCGCTGGGCGTACGGCATGCCGGCGACGTCCCGGCCCAGCCGTTTGAGCGGGGTGCCGTGCCAGCACTGCACGAAGCGCTGCCCGGGCCGCTTGCGGTACCAGCCCGGCTGGGTCCGCCGGTTCGCCACGACGAACCTGGAGGTGTGCAGTGCCTCCTCGTGCTCGCGCGAGCCGTACAGGACCGTCCGCACCCCGGGCGGCACGGTGAACTGCCCGTCGCGGGTGACCCAGATCAGCTCCATGTCCGGGCGGCGGCGCGCCAGCTCCTCGGAGATCGCCCGGGGGTTGCACGAGTACTGGCCGCCGCCGTAGCTGTCGAACAGCGCCGCGTCCCGCAGCCGCCCCCGCCGCCGGCGGGCCCGGCGCCGGCGGGTGGCGTACGGCCCGCGCTCGTCCGGGCCGAGGGCCGGGCGGACCACCAGGCGCAGCTCGGCGGCGCGGGTGGTGCGGATGGAGATCTCGTGCACCTGGGTGGTGTGCGCCGCGGGGAGGTCCGCGACGAGCTCCGGGCTGAGCCGCACCGGCTCGCCCCCGGCGAGCACCCGCCAGGTGCCGCTGCGCAGCGGCAGCCCGTCCTCGGTCCGGCCGATCGCCGCGGTCCACCGGGTCCCGGTCCAGCGCATCGGCCAGGAGTGCTCGCGCAGGCCGCTGCGGAGCACGATGCGATCGGCCCCGCTCTCCCCCACCCCGCTCAGCAGCAGCTCGTGGCCCGCGCCCCACCGGACCTCGGTCACCCGGTCGCCGCCGGGGTCCGGCGGCCCGGCCGGATCGCCCGGCTGGAGGGTGAGCCCGCCGTCGCGGGTGAGGGTCACGGTCACCCCGCCGGCGGCGAAGACCCGCTCCCCCGCGTGCCGGCCGCCCGGCACCCGGCCCTCGCGGGTGACGCCCCGCGCCGTGACCCGCGCGTGCAGCGCCCACCGGCCGTGCGGCAGGGCGGCGGGGTCGATCTCGGTGACGAAGCCCGAGTCGTCGTGGCAGACCGCGGACTGGCGGGAGTCGGCCGTGACGTCCGGCCGGGCCACCCGGCGGAGCGGCAGCCCGATCCGCCGCCGCCCGCGCTGGAGCCAGAGCTCGATGCGGCTGCCCCGGCTCGCCAGGTGGCTGATGTACGCGTGCCCGGCGACGGTGAGCCGGCCCCCGGCGTGCCGTACGTCGTCGACCCCGGCGACCAGGAGCAGGTCCTGCTCGGCGTCGAAGAGGTGGCGGGACAGCCGCCGGTCCCGGCGGAGCGGGTAGTCGACGTACCAGCGCCGCCGCCACGGCGGGCCGCGCCGTACCACCCCGCGGTGCCGGAGCTCCGTCTCGGCGAAGCGGTGCAGCGCGGCGAGCTCCTCGGCCATCCCGCGCACGGCGAGGTGGAGCTGGAGCCGGCGCAGGGCGGGCAGCCCGCGGACCGCGGCCGGGTGGAGGCGGGCGAGCCCGGGCACCAGGCCGGCGAGGGCGCCCGGCCCCTCGTGGGCGCGGTCCAGCACGGCGCCGAGCGCGGGGTCGGCGGTGACGAGCGCGTCCCAGTGCTCGCGCAGCCCGGGCGCGCGCTCGCCGATGAAGGCGGCGAGCTCCAGCAGCGCGGCGAGCCGCCGGGGCGCGGCGGCCCGCTCCCGCCGCCCGCCGGCCGGGAGGGCCACGTCCCCGAGCACGTCGATCGACCGGGCGAGGACCAGCGCGCGGACCGTGACCGGGAAGTCCTCGCCCAGGCCCTCGGGGAAGGCGAGGCGGTGCTCGTCCCAGAAGGCGCGGCGGAACACCTTGCCCGTGGCCGTGCCGTCCCGGAGCAGCGCGGGCTCCCGGGTGACGTGGGTGCCGAGCCGGTCCCCGGGGGCGGTGTCCACCCCGGCGGTCTGCCCGCAGGCGAGGTCGGAACCCGTCGCCTCCAGGGTCCGCACCAGCCGCTCGAAGGCATCGGGCGGGACCGCCGCGTCCCCGTCGGCGAAGGCGAGGTAGCGGCCGCGCGCCCGGGCGACCCCGAGGTTCCGCGCCGCGCCGGCGTCGCCGGCGTCGGCGGCCACCACGGTGAACCGCTCGTCCGGCAGGGGTACGGCCGGCGGCCGCCCGGTGAGGATCACCTCGATGGCGGGGAGGGTCTGCGCGCCGAGCGACGCCAGGCACTCTGCGAGGCGCCGCTCTCCACCGCGCACGTGCACGATGACCGAGAGCGTGGGGGATAACCGCTCGACCGTCACGCGGTAAACATGCCGATCCGGCCGGGCTCGGCTCCGCGCCTTCCCGAGGGCCTTACCTGCGCTTGACCGTTCCTTGACCGGGGCGCTCCGCTCGATCCGGCGGCTCGGACGCGCCCGGCGGTCACCCGCCGACCGCGCCGATCACCCGCCCGTGCCGGCCCGGCTCCTCGACGCGCGGGCGGCGGCGCTCCCGTACGGCGAGCACCGCGTGGCCGGACCGGTCGGCGAGGAGCTTGAACGCCCGGCCGGCCGTCCGGTGCGCCAGCGGAGCCCGGGCGTTCAGCTCGATCGGCAGGTCCCCTCCGCCGTGCACCCGCACGGCCAGGCCGTACCGGCCGCCCGGCAGGGGCCCGCTGCCCGCGCCCATCTGCCCGGGGGTGAGCCGGGCCCGGAACCGGGTGCCCGCCCCCTCGATCGCGGCGAGGTGGACGTCCGGGCCGCCGAGCGAGCGCACCACGAGCGCCATCGCCCGGTACGGCGCGGCGAACCCGCCTTCGAGGAGCAGCTCGCCCCCGGGCAGCCATTCGGCGAGGTCCACGAAGGCGGTGACCGGCTGCTCCCGCAGGGTCAGCAGCCCCGAGGGGGCCGCGGCGGCCACGAGCTCCCGGTCCCCTATGGCGTACCGGGCGGGGGTGAGGTCCTCGGCGGCGGTGACCGGGACGGTCCCTCCCCCGGCGGTGCGGACCTCGAACCGCCACTCGGCCCAGCCCGCCAGCGCCGCGGCCTCGGGGTGGTCCGGCGGGCCCACGGGCCCGAGCGCGCGCAGATCGACCTCGGCGTGGAAGGTGCGCCCGTCCACGGTGAGCGGGCGGCGCACCGGCACCCCGCCGGGGCGCCGGGTGACGGTGAGCTCCGGGCCGAGCTCGCCGAGCGCGTGGCCGACGAGGCGCAGCCGCCCGTCCCGCACGGTCTGGGTGACCACCCGGGCGGCCTCCCGCCCGGCGTAGATCGCGAGGTGTCCCGGCTCGGCGAGGACCGGGGTGACGTAGCGGTCCTCGCCCACCCTCCACCGGCCCGCCCGGTCGGCCCAGGTGGCCCGGGGGTCGAAGAGCCGCCCGCGCCGGACGCCGCCCCGGTGGCGGACCCGCAGCTCCACGTGCCAGAGCCCGAGGCGGCCCGGGGCGGCGAGCCGCCCGGGGTCGACCACCAGGCGGAACCCGCCCCAGTCGATCCGCGGCCGGTCCGACGTCTTCGCCACCGCGGCCGGGCGGACCGTGGCCGGGATCCGGATCCGCCGCCCGGTGCGCTCGTGGACGAGCGCGGCCGAGATCCACTGGTGGAACCGGCGGGTGGGGCGCAGGCACTCGGGGGCCGCGCGGCCCTCGATCACCAGCCGGCCGTCCTCCCACCGGACCGCGTCGATCCGGTGACGCGGGTCGAGCTCGGCGTCGGCCCGGGTGACCGCGGCGGGCAGGCGGGCGGCGGGCGGCACGTCGAGGTGGTAGCGCAGGACGCGGCGCCGGACACGCTCCTCCGGCCGCACCGCCCGGTGCCAGGCGGCGACCTCGACCAGGCCGGCGAGGTCGCCCTGCCGGACCAGGTGCCACTGCACCCGCCGCAGCGCCGGCAGCCCGTCGAGCACCGGCCGGGCCACGTCGTCGAGGTACTCCCCGGCGAGCTCGAGGAACCGGGTGCGGAACTCCTCCGGGCCCTGGTCGAGCACGTCGAGGAAGTTGGACAGGTCGGTCTCGAGGACCACCCGGTCCCACGCGGGCACGTACGCACCCCGGTGCCGGCCGGCGAGGAACTCCCGCACCGAGCGCACCGCGGCGAACCGGTCCGCCAGGTGCCGGACGCTCGCCTTGCCCTGGGTGATCGACCGGGACCGCTCCCGCCAGACGTAGACCGGGGCGGGGAGCACGTCGACCGCGGGGGCGAGGACGTGGGCGCGCAGCGACACCGGGATGTCCTCGTACAGCACGCCCTCGGGGAAGGCGAGGCCGTGCTCCTCCCAGAACGAGCGGCGCCACAGCTTGTTGGTGACGAGCCGGTCCCGCAGCAGCGCGGTGTCCCGGGTGACGTGCGCGGCGAGGCCGGGGCGGGCGAAGACCGGGCGGTGCAGGGCCGACGGCCGGGTCTTCGCGCCGTCGTACCGGAGCACGTTCCCGGTGGCGAACGCCGAGCCGCTCCGCCGCAGCGCGGCGAGCAGGTACTCGATGGCGTGGGGCGGGAGCAGGTCGTCCCCGTCGACGAAGGCGAGGAACTCGCCGGTGGCGTGCCGTACCCCGGTGTTGCGGGCGGCGCCGAGCCCCGCGTTCGCCTGGCGGATCAGCCGGAACCGCGGGTCCCGCTCGGCGAAGTCGGCCGCGATGTGCGCGCCCCGGTCGGGCGACCCGTCGTCGACCATGATGACCTCGAGGTCCCGCCAGGTCTGGGCCGCGACCGACGCCAGGCAGGCCTCCAGGTACGGCTCCACGTCGTAGCTCGGGATGATCACGCTGACTCGTGGCACGGCGGATCCTTTGCACTCGTCGTCCATGGGCGGCTGCACTCGTCGTCGATCGGCGGCCCGGGCGTCACCGTGCGGCGGGGCGCACGAGCGCGCGCAGCCGGCGCCGGAGCCGGGTGGTGGTACGGCGCAGCGCGCCGCCCGTGGGCGCGTCGCGCCGCCCGCGCCGCGGCCGGCGCGCCCGCGGCGGGGGCACGGCCGCGCCCGCCCTGGTGAAGCCCCAGGTCTCCCCGGCGGTCCACACCGACCCGAACATCTCGTGGACCAGGTCGTCGATCCGGTCGTGGGGCCCGGCGCACCGGCGGGCCCGGTTCACCGCCGCGGTCCGCTCCAGCCGGGCGTGCACGATGCGCGCGCCGCGCTCCTCCAGGGCGACGCAGATGAGCCCGAGCCCGTGCCGGTCGGCGTGCTTGATGAGGGATGCCACGGTGTGGCGCGCCGGGACCCAGCCCGGCGGGCAGTGGAGGCGGAACGGGGCGGGGAACGCGCTGCCGGGGACGGACTCCTGGAACGCCACCCGGGCCTCGCCCGCGTAGCAGGCCCGGATCAGCCGGAGGTCGAGGTCGGGGTCGGCGAGCGGGTCCCGCCGGCCGTCGCGGAGCCGCCCCCACGGCCCGGCGATCGTGACGGTCAGGTCGGCCGGCCGCGCGGCGAGCACCCCGTCGACCGTGGCCCGCACGGCCTCGAAGGAGGCGTTCCCCACCGGCACCACGACCTCGACGTACGGGACGAGGTGGCTGCGCGCGGGGTGCCGGCGGAGCCAGCGGAACGTGGGCACGCGCTCGGCCAGGTAGGGCCAGTTGTGCCGCTTCACCTCCCGCTCCCGGCGCATCACCGTGGAGGGGCCCAGGTGCCAGCAGCGCGCCGCGCGCTCGGCGACGAACACCGCGCCCTGCTGGGCGAGGCGGTACCCCAGCTCGGTGTCCTCGCCGAGGACCAGGGCCCGGTCCACCCCGCCGGCCGTGCGGAGCAGCTCGGCCGGGAGCGAGGTGGTCGCGCCCACGGTGACGTGGAACGCGCGCAGCCCGGCGGTCCGCAGGTCGGCGCTCTCGTCCCAGTGCCGCTCGGTCCACTGCGGGACGGTGTCCTCCTCGGCGTAGAGCTTGGCGAGCGCCCCCGCCTCGATCGCGGCGAGCACCTCGCCGGCCGGTGTCTCGTCCAGGCCGGGGGTGAACCGGACGCGGCCGAGCACGACGAGGTAGTCGGCGAGGTGGTGCCAGCGCATGTGCGCCTCGATGTGCTCGGGGAAGAGCACGAGGTCGGCGTCGAGGAAGTGGACGACGTCCCCGTCGGCCGCCTCGGCGCCGATGGCGCAGGCGTTCGCCTTGCCCCAGGTGCCGGGCGGCCGGCGGATCACCCGGAGCCGCTCGGGCACGGGCCCGGGGAGCGGTCCCAGCGGCTCGTCTCCGTCGTCGACCACGATCACCTCGAGCAGGTGGGCCGGGTAGCTCTGGTGGGCGAGGCTGGCCAGGGTGAGCGGCAGCGTCGCCTCGGCCCGGTAGGCGGGGATGACCACGCTCACCGCCAGGGTGGGCCGCCACTCCCCCAGGCGCGGTGGCGGGCCGAGGACGCCGTAGTCGTTGAGCGGGATCCGCGGCTTCCCCTGCATCCGAGTCACCTCTGCCCACCGGTGAGCACCGTCTGCCTCTCCATCAGCTCGGTGAAGACCAGCCCGCGCCACTGCTCCTCGTAGGAGGTGAGGAAGGCCGGGAGGGGCTGCTGCCAGGTGTGGCCCCGGGCGTACCTGCGGCGGAGGACGTAGTTGAACCCGTGGGTCCGGTAGATCCGCCCGCCGGCCGCCCGCACCGCCTGGAGGAGCTGCCCGTCGACCGTGCGGGCGAGCGGCCGGAAGCCGCCGACCGCGTCGAACATGGCCCGGGTGATGAGGATCGTGCCCCCGGCGACGAGCGGGGCGTACCGCTCGGTGGCGATGGCGCGCCGGATCGTCACGTCGATCGGCTCGAGATAGACGAACTCGGCCGCCGAGCCGACCAGGTCGGCCCCTGAGTAGAGCTGGGCGAGCACGAGGTCGGCGAGGTGGTCGGGGCCGTACCAGTCATCGTCGTCCACCTTCGCCAGGAAGGCGCCCGAGGCGGCCGCCGCCATCCGGTTGAGCACCTGTCCGAAGGGCATCTCGGCCGGGGCCTCGACCACCGTGATCGGGAGGAGCACGCTGCCGGCCGCGACTTGCCGCGCGGGCACCCCGTGCAGCCCGAGGATGAGCTCCGCCCGCACCCCGCGCTGCGCCTCCATCTGCCGGATGGCGAACGGGATCATCTCCGGCCGCCGGGTGCAGAGCAGGATCGAGACCGTCGGCTCCAGCGGCGGGGCGAGCCCGGTGGCGGACACGATGGTCCGCCAGCGGGCCACGGCCCCGTGGCGGCGCAGCGCGCACCGGCGGAGCCGGATGCTGAGCACCTCCCGGCACAGGTCGGAGGCGAGCCGGTCGGGGTCGGCCTGCTCGAGCAGGGCGGCGAGCTCGGCCCCGAGCAGCGCGTCCCGCGCGGGATCGGCCGCGGCGAGCACCGGCACCCCGGCGGCGCAGAGCGCGGCGACGATCCGGGCGGCGGCCACCGGCCGCCCGGGCAGCGCGGGCACGGTCACGCCGCGGGCGTCCCGGAGCCGCGCCACGTCCGCGTCGGTGAGCTCGCCGCTCGGCGGGATCCGGACGAGCGTCTCCGCACCGCAGGCGATCGCGTACCCGGCGGCGGACTCGGTGAGCGCGGCGCAGGGCAGTGACGGGCGGACGAGCACCTCTCCCCCGGCCACGGGCTCGGCGAAGCGGGCGTCGCACCACCAGCCGGTGCCGGTGCGGCCGATCCGCAGCTCGCTCAGGTGGCACCAGCCGGCCTCGTGACCGGGCACCGGGACGGGCTGCGCGGCCCACGGCGGGACCTCGGCTATCACGAGCCGGACGCGCCGCGCCCGCGGCAGCAGGCCGGCCAGCGGTACGGCCCGGCGCACGTCCGCGGGCGTCCGGGCGGCGATGATCACACAGTCGTACGGCTCGGCGGCGTCGTCCGGCCGCGGGCTCTCCGCCAGCGGGAGCCACGGGCCGGCGAAGCCGTCCACGAGCCGGTCGAGCAGCTCAGGGCAGATTTCGAAGCCGACGGATGCCCCCCACGTCCGCGGCGTTCGGGCGGCGGCTCGGATCACCCGCCCTCCTCGCTGTCCGGTTCACCGATCGACCGGGCCAGCATCGCCGACTTCGCCGGGGCCGTGGTCCGTTCCCCGGAGTTCTTGCCGCATTGTTTACCGCTCTTGGAATCCGGGCCCGGGCCATTCAGGTGATCGCGTTACCATGCGCCGGTGAATCATCCCCCTCGAGGAGCAGCACCATGAAGTCGCGGCGTCTGATCCCCCTCGCCGTCGCGCTCGCCCTGGCGGCGATCCCGGCGGCGCCCGCTCACGCCGGGCCGGAGACCGCGGCCGGGAGCACGGCCACGGAGCCGTTCTGCGCGCGGCACAAGTGCATCGCGCTCACCTTCGACGACGGCCCGGCCGAGTACACCGGCACCCTGCTCAAGGTCTTGAAGAAGTACAACGCCAAGGCGACCTTCTTCATGATCGGCAACCGGGTGCGCAAGCACCCGAAGCTCGCCGCTCAGGTCGCCAAGGCGGGGCACGAGATCGGCAACCACACCTACGACCACAAGTACCTGACCGAGCTCGAGTACCGGGAGATCTACACCCAGGTCCAGAAGGCCCAGCAGATCATCAGGAAGGCGACCGGCAAGCGGCCCGTGGTCTTCCGGGCGCCGGGCGGCCTCTACAACGCGGGCGTGCTGGACGTGGTGGGCAAGTTCGGGATGGTGCAGGTCCCCGGGACCGTCGCGACCAAGGACTACGTCAAGGACTACCGCAAGGTCGGCCTGCTCACCCGGCGCGCCCTGGAGGTCGCCGGGCCGGGTGAGATCGTCCTCATGCACGAGACCGTGAAGGAGACGGTCCAGTCCCTCCCGGCGGTGCTCGAGCGGCTCTCCAAGCAGGGCTACCGCTTCGTGACCGTCTCCACCCTGATGGAGGGTGAGGAGGTCACCCCCGGCCAGGTGTACCCGCCGCGGCCCCAGGTCGTCGGCTGAGCCGCCGGATGGGCCCGCCCGCCGGACGGGTGGCTTTCGCGTACGCCGGCGGCGCAGGGCGCGCCGGGCGCCGGTGCCCGGCCGGCGCGGCGTGCGGGCGGTCAGGGCCGGGTGGCGGTCACCACCCAGACATCCCGGCGCCCGGCGCGGTGCGCCGTGACGGTGACGTCGGTGAACCCGGCCGCCCGGCAGTGATCGGCGAAGGCGTCGGCCTGCCGGCGGGTCCAGCCGTGCGAGGCCTGGCCGGTCGCCCCCGGCGCGATCTGCCGCTCCATCGCGAGCAGCCGCCCGCCCGGGGCCAGCACCCGGTACGCCTCCCGGAGCCCGGCCTCGACGTCCTTCCAGTGGTGGACGGTGGCCAGCGACCACCAGACCGTCGCCCAGCCGTCCGGCAGCGGCACGCGCTCCGCGGTGCCCTCGCGCCACTCCATCGCCTCGCCGCGGCCGGCCATCCGGGCCCACCGCAGCATCACCGGGGCGGGATCCACGCCCGTGGCCTGCGCGCCCCGGCGGGCGGCCTCCCGCACCGCGGTGCCGGGGCCGCAGCCGATGTCGGCGACCCGGTCGCCGGGCCCGACCGCCGCCAGGTCGGCGGCGAGACGGGCGGTGGGCCGCCCCGCCAGCAAGAAGATCAATCCGATCACCGTGCCGATCACCCCGGAGAAGCCCGGGTGGTCGGCGTGGTGGTTGACCGGTAGCACGTCCGCAGCGCTCATGTCTCCGACCTTGCCGGTTCAAGTCGGCTTGAAGTCAAATGACGGGATGGACCTCATCCCGATCGGTGAGGCGGCGGCCCGGCTGGGGTTGGCGCCGTCGGCGCTCCGCTACTACGACGAGCGCGGCCTGGTCCGGCCCCGGCGCCACGGCGGCAGGCGCATGTACTCCCCCGAAGAGCTGCGCCGCCTGGCGTTCATCAAGATCTTTCAGCAGCTCGGCATCGGGCTGGACACCGCCGCGGCGATCCTGGACGCGCCGGATCCGGAGTGGCGCGAGGCCGTGGCGCGGCAGATCGCCCACCTGGACGAGGTGATCGCCCGGGCCCGGGGCGCGCAGCGGTTCCTGGCCCACGCGCTGGACTGCCCGGCCGAGCATCCGGTGCGCGACTGCCCCACGATGACCGCTGCCCTGGACCGCCTGGTCGGCGGGGCGTCGATCGACCGGCTCGTGGCCGAGCACGACGCGCCGGCCGGGCCGGCGGCGGCCGGCCACGGCGCGCCGCGCCCTGACCCCCATGCCTGAGCCTCCCTCGCCGGCCGGGTGCGATGGCGGCCGGTCACGCCATGCGGAGCGATCGGCCCCGGCCGCGACACGCCCCTGTACCGCCCACCGGCGGGACGTCGATCACCGGCCCATCGGCCGACGGCGGCCGCGGTACGCCCCGGGCGCTCCTCGCCCTGGACGGCCTCCGTACCTTGTCCTGCACGGCCCCGTGACGCCCGGAAGCCGGGAGCCGGCGGGCGGCGGCCGCGCGTCCCGGCGCGCGCCGGTCCGGGCGCGCCTCACGGCGGCTCAGGGGTGCCTGCCTCCCGGCGGCTCAGGGGTGCGGACGCGCGGCTCATGCCGCCGCGGGCTCCGCGGCGACCCGCCTCCGCCGGGCGAGCCGCCGGCCGAACCGCTGCGCCGGGGCCTCCAGGTACCGGTAGGTCAGCCAGCTCACGCTGAGCAGCAGGGCGAGGTAGCCGGCCATGAGCGCGGCCCGCTGCTCGGTGGGCAGCAGGCGCAGGTCCCCCAGGGCGGCCTGGAGCCACCGCAGCATGGGCTGGTGGATGAGGTAGACCGAGTAGCTGATCAATCCGAGCCAGGGGAGCACGCGGGGCAGCCGGCGTCCGCGCAGCGCCATGGCGAGCGCGAACGTCCCGGCCGCGAGGGCGATCGTGGTGGTCCAGACGCGGGGCTGCACCCACCACCAGCCGGCCTGTACGGCCTGGACCGGGGCCAGGGCCACCAGCCCGAGCGAGACGGCGACCGGGACGAGGGAGCCGGTCCCCTGCTCCCACCGGTAGATGGCGGTCCCGGCGAACATCACCGAGAGGATCGCCGCCGCGAACCAGGGCACGTAGCTGCCGAAGACGAGGAGCACCAGGGCCATCAGCCCCAGCGTGTACCCGGCGACCGTCCGGAACCGGCCGGTGATCAGGCAGGCGATCCCGGCCACGAAGATCGCGCAGGTGACGAGCGCGGGCCAGCGGTCCGGCAGCAGCGGCCCGGTGAGCACCACGCCGAGGACGACCGCGGCGATCCCGAAGGCGATGGAGATGGACCCGCTGGCCCGGTGCGCCCCGCGGAGGAAGAGCGCGGTCACCAGCAGGTAGAAGACCATCTCGTAGGAGAGGGTCCACATCGGGTCGGCGACGGCCGCCATGTGGTGGACGTCGGAGAGCATGGTCAGGTGCGCGGCGACCGCGGTGACGTCGCGCGGCACGTGCGGCCGGACCGGCACCCAGATCCCCATCACCAGCACCAGGCCGATGACGAGCAGGTAGAGCGGATACAGCCGGAATATCCGGCTGATCCAGAAGGTCGAGACGTCGCCCTTGCGCTCCAGTGAGGCGGGGATGATGTACCCGCTCACCAGGAAGAACACCAGCACCCCGTACATGCCGAGGTTGAACCAGTACGGCCGGAGCGCCGGCATGAGCCAGGGGAGCATGTGCTCGGCGACCACCGCCATGGCCCCGATCCCGCGCAGCGCGTCCAGCCAGGCGAGGCGCTGGGCGGTCGCGTCGGACCCGCTGATCATGGATGGGGACGAGATCACCCGCGCCAACTTATCGGGTTCGGGATAAACGCTCCATTAGCCAGGAGTGTTGTCCTGGCCCGGTCACTCCCACTCGATCGTGCCGGGCGGCTTGCTGGTGACGTCGAGGACCACCCGGTTGATCTCCGGCAGCTCGTTGGTGATCCGGGTCGAGATCCTGGAGAGCACGTCGTACGGCACGCGGGCCCAGTCGGCGGTCATCGCGTCCTCCGAGGTGACCGGGCGGAGGACCACCGGGTGGCCGTAGGTGCGCCCGTCGCCCTGCACCCCGACCGACCGCACGTCGGCGAGGAGCACCACCGGGCACTGCCAGATGTCCCGGTCGAGGCCGGCCCGCGACAGCTCCTCCCGGGCGATGGCGTCGGCCTCGCGCAGCAGGTCGAGCCGCTCCCGGGTGACCTCGCCCACGATCCGGATGGCGAGCCCCGGCCCGGGGAACGGCTGCCGCCAGACGATCGCCGGCGGGAGGCCGAGCTCCTCCCCGGCCCGCCGTACCTCGTCCTTGAAGAGCGTGCGCAGCGGCTCCACCAGGGTGAACTTCAGATCCTCGGGGAGCCCGCCCACGTTGTGGTGGGACTTGATGTTCGCGGTGCCCGTGCCGTGCCCGGACTCCACCACGTCGGGATAGAGCGTGCCCTGGACGAGGAAGTCCACCGGACCGCCGGCGGTGGCGCGGATCGCGCGCGCCTCGTCCTCGAAGACCCGGATGAACTCCCGGCCGATGATCTTGCGCTTCTCCTCCGGGTCCCGCACGCCGGCGAGGGCCTTGAGGAACCGGTCGGAGGCGTCCACCACCCGCAGCTTCACCCCGGTGGCGGCGACGAAGTCGCGCTCCACCTGCTCGGCCTCGCCCTTGCGCAGCAGCCCGTGGTCGACGAACACGCAGGTCAGCCGGTCGCCGATCGCCCGGTGGACGATCGCGGCCGCCACCGCCGAGTCCACCCCGCCGGACAGCCCGCAGATCGCGCGGCCGTCGCCGATCTGCTCGCGCACGGCCTCGACCGCGTCCTCCACGATGTTGAGCATGGTCCAGGTGGGCCGGCAGCCGGCCGCGTCGAGGAAGTGCTTGAGGACCGCCTTGCCGTGCTCGGAGTGGATCACCTCCGGGTGGAACTGCACGCCGTACAGCCCGCGCCGCGGGTCCTCCATCGCGGCCACCGGAGTGGCCTCGGTCGCCGCGCTGATCGTGAACCCGGGCGGGGGCTCCACGACCGAGTCGCCGTGGGACATCCACACCGACTGCACCGCGGGCAGCCCGGCGAACAGCACGCCCTCGTGCAGCACCTTCAGCTCGGTGCCGCCGTACTCGGCGACCCCGGTCCGGGCCACCCGGCCGCCCAGGGCCTGGGCCATGGCCTGGAACCCGTAGCAGATGCCGAGCGTCGGCACCCCGGTCTCGAACAGGCCCTCGGGGACCGACGGGGCCCCTTCCGCGTACACCGACGCCGGCCCGCCGGACAGGATGATCGCCTTGGGCTTCTTGGCCAGCATCTCGGAGACCGGCATGGTCGAGGGAACGATCTCCGAGTAGACGTGGCACTCACGCACCCGGCGGGCGATGAGCTGCGCGTACTGCGCGCCGAAGTCCACGACGAGGACCGTGTCGAATTCGGACACCGGAAAGGACCCCCAAAACCAGCGAGCGGTACGGCCAGTCTATCGGCGCGGTGAACCCGCCCTGCCGCGCCGCAGGCCAGGGCCTCTCACCCCGCAGGCCGGATCCCCGCACCGCACCAGGGTCCCTTGCACCACGGGCCGGGCACCGTGGCCCGGTCTCTCGGGCCCGGGCCATGACCGCCGGTGCCGCGGTCCCTCGCCGCGGGCCGGGGAGCCCGCCTCGTGCGCGTTGTCCCCGGTGGCCGCCGCGCCGCGGGCCGGGTCCGCGCCCAGGGCGCGAGCGCGGCGGCCCCTCCGGCCGTCCCGCCACGAGGCCGGGGAGTCCCTCGGGCCGGAGCCCGCCCCTCAGGTGACGTCGACGATGGGCAGGCGCAGCGCGCCGGGCGCCGAGGGCGGCACGACCGGCTTGGCCGGGGGCACCGGCTTGATCCGCACGTACGGCGAGCCGAGCGGCGGCCGGGGGTCGGGCTCGCCCTTGTTCGGCCAGAACGCCATGGCCCGCTCGGCCTGGGCGGTGATGGTGAGCGAGGGGTTCACCCCCAGGTTCGCCGAGATCGCCGAGCCGTCCACGATGTGCAGGCCCTCGTACCCGTACACCCGGTGGTAGGGGTCGATCACCCCGGTCTCCGGGGAGTCGCCGATCACGCAGCCGCCGATGAAGTGCGCGGTCGCCGGGATGTTGAACAGGTCGAGCCAGGTGCCGCCGGGCAGGCCGCCGACCTCCTCGGCGGCGATCCGCACCGCCCGGTGCCCGGCCGGGATCCAGGTGGGGTTCGGCTCGCCGTGGCCCCGCTCGGCCCGGAGCCGGCCCCCGCGGAGCCGCACCGTGATCGAGTTGTTCTTCGCCTGCATGACCAGGGCGATCACGGTCCGCTCCGACCAGTGGCGGATGCGGAAGAGCCAGGGGATCAGGTGCGGCCGCCGGGCCACCTCGCCGAGGAACCGCGCCCAGCGGGGCGTCCGCCCGCCCCCGTCCACCAGGAGCGTGCGCAGCAGCGCCATCATGTTGGAGCCGTCGCCGTACCGGACCGGCTCGATGTGCGTCTCCGCGTCCGGGTGGAACGACGAGGTGATCGCCACGCCGCGGTTGAGCTTCGGCCCCCTCGTGGTCGGGCGCTCGAAGCCGAGCAGCGCCTCGGAGTTGGTCCGGGTCAGCTCGCCGAGCCGGGGCGAGAGGTTCGGCAGGGTCGTCCGCTTCAGCCGGTGGAGCAGCTTCTGGGTGCCGTACGTGCCCGCGGCGAAGACCACCTGGCCGGCGGTGATCGTGCGGGTGCGGCCGAACACGCCGGTGCGGCGCACGGTGAGCTCGTACCCGCCGGTGATCGGCCGGACCGAGACCACGGTGGTCTCCGGGTGGATCTTCGCCCCCGCCTTCTCCGCCAGGTAGAGGTAGTTCTTGGTGAGCATGTTCTTGGCGCCGTGGCGGCAGCCGGTCATGCACTCCCCGCACTCGGTGCACCCGCGGCGGCGCGGGCCGACCCCGCCGAAGTACGGGTCGTCGACCTCGACCCCGGGCTCGCCGAAGAACACCCCGACCGGGGCGAGGTGGAAGGTGCCGCCCACGCCCATCCGCTCGGCGACCTTCCGCATGACCTCGTCCGCCGGGGTCATGGACGGGTTGACCACCGCGCCGAGCATCCGCTTGGCCTGGTCGTAGTAGGGGGCGAGCTCGTCCTTCCAGTCGGTGATGTGCGCCCACTGCGGGTCGGTGAAGAACGGGTCGAGGGGCTCGTAGAGCGTGTTCGCGTAGACCAGGGAGCCCCCGCCGACCCCGGCCCCGGCGAGCACCAGCACCCCGCTCTCGCCGCGCAGCAGGTGGATGCGCTGGATCCCCTTCAGCCCCAGGGCGGGGGCCCACAGGAAGTCCCGCAGGCGCCAGGAGGTCTTGGGCAGGGTCTTCTCGTCGAACCTGCGCCCCGCCTCCAGCACGCCGACCGAGTACCCCTTCTCCGTCAGCCGGAGCGCCGCCACGCTGCCCCCGAACCCCGAGCCGACGACCACGACGTCGTAATCCATGTGCACGCGCTCTCCCTGGTGAGCGTTCGAACGGACCGCCGGGGTCACCTGATGTGCAGCCGCTTCATGGTCTTGAGCGCGCCGGCGAGCAGGCCGGCGTACTTGTCGTAGGCCATGCCGAGCATCGGCTCGAAGCCGAGCCAGGTGGCCTGGCTGGCGACGGTCTGGACCTCGGTGTACTTGAGCAGGCCCTCGGCCCCGTGCCGACGGCCGATGCCGGAGGCCTTCATGCCGCCCATGGGCGCGTCGTACGACGCGAAGGCCGAGGCGTACCCCTCGTTGATGTTGACGGTGCCGGCCTTGATCCGGGCGGCGAGGCGGCGGGCCCGCGCCAGGTCGCGCGTCCAGATCGAGGCGTTGAGGCCGTACGGCGTGTCGTTGGCCTTGGCCACGACCTCGTCCTCGGTGGCGAAGCGGTAGACGGAGACGACCGGGCCGAACGTCTCCTCGCGGCAGACCGTCATCTCCTCGGTGACGCCGTCGAGGATCGTCGGCTCGTAGAAGAGCGGGCCGAGGTCGGGCCGGGCCTTGCCCCCGGTGAGCACCTTGGCTCCCTTGCTCACCGCGTCGGCCACGTGCGCGGAGACCACCTCGAGCTGCCGCCGGTGGGTGAGCGAGCCCATCTGGGTCTCCCAGTCGAAGCCCGGGCCGATCCGCATGTTCCGCACCGCGCGCACCAGCTTGTCGAGGAAGCGGTCGGCGATCGACTCGTGGACGTAGAGCCGCTCCATGGAGATGCAGAGCTGGCCGGCGTTGGTGAAGCACGCCCGGATCGCGCCGTGCGCGGCGAGGTCGAGGTCGGCGTCGTCGAGGACGATCATCGGGTTCTTCCCGCCGAGCTCGAGCGAGCAGCCGATGAACCGCTTCGCCGCCTCTTCGGCGATCTTGCGGCCGGTGCGGGTGGAGCCGGTGAACGCCACGTAGTCGGCGCCGTCGAGCAGCGGGCCGCCGATCTCGGCCGGGTCGCCGAGCACCACCTGCCAGATGTCGCGGGGCATGCCGAGCTCGACGAGGAGGTCGATGGTCCACAGCACCGACAGCGGGGTCTGCGTGTCGGGCTTGTGCACCACGGTGTTCCCGGCGAGCAGCGCGGGCACCACGTCGGTCACGCCGAGCGAGAGCGGGTAGTTCCACGGGGTGATCACCGCGACGGTGCCCTTGGGGTGGCGCAGCTCGGTGGTCCGGGTGGCGAGGGGGAAGATGCCCTGCCGGCGCCGGGGGGCGAGGAGCCTGGGGGCGCGGCGGGCGTAGTAGAGGGTGCAGCCCACCACGTCGAGCACTTCCTCGTATGCGTGCCGCCTCGCCTTGCCGGTCTCCCACTGGACGATGTCGAGCAGCTCCTCGCGCCGGTCGAGGATCGCGTCGTGCAGCCGGAGGAACGGCCGGACCCGCTCCTCCACCGGCAGCGCGGCCCAGGCCCGCTGCGCCTCCCGCGCCGTGGCGTACGCGGCACGGACGTCGGCGGCGGTCGAGATCGGGATCTCCGCCAGGGGACGGCCGGTGAACGGCGCGATGATCTCCTGTGTCTTGCCCTCGGAGGTGACGTGGCCGATGATCCGATTGACCGTCACCGCGTCGAGCGTCCGGGTCGTGGCAGACATGCCAGAAGAATATTTCGGAAATATGACCGTGGCTACTGATGAGTAAGGAATTGTTCACGGCCCATCAACGGCGGCGTCACCGCGCTCCGCTCCGGCCGCCGGCGCGCGCGGTACGGCGACGGCCCCGAGATCTTCCCAGGTCCGCCCACGACCGAGCGTCCGGGCGGCCGGTGCCCGCCGGTAGGGCGGGCAGGGCTACGACACGGCCGGCCGGACCGCGGCCGCCTCCTGATCGGTGTCCTGCTCCTGGGAGGCGCGCTCCGCCTCGACCCGCTTCAGGTAGTCCTGCACCTCGCGCTTGATCTGATCGCCGCTCCAGCCGAGCGGCCCGGCCATGAGCTCCGCGGCCTCCTGCGCGACGGCCGTGCCCCGGTGGAAGGTCTCGATCGAGATCCGGGTCCGGCGGCTGAGCACGTCCCCCAGGTGCCGCGCCCCCTCATGCGTGACGCCGTACACGATCTCGGCGCGCAGGTAGTCGTCGGCGCCGGACACCGGCCGGCCGAGCGAGGGGTCCCGTTCGATGAGCTCGAGCACCTCGTTGATCAGCGAGCCGTACCGCTGGAGCAGGTGCTCGATCCTGGCGACGTGCAGGCCGGACGACCGGGCGAGCCGGTACCGGGAGTTCCACAGCGCCTGGTAGCCGTCGGCGCCGGCGAGCGGCACCCGGTCGGTGCAGGACGGCGGGACCCGCTGGTCGAGCCCGTGCGCGACCGCGTCCACGGCGTCGGCGGCCATCACCCGGTAGGTGGTGAACTTCCCGCCGGCCACCATCACCAGCCCGGGCACCGGGTGGGCCACCACGTGCTCCCGGGAGAGCTTGGAGGTCTCCTCGGACTCCCCGGCGAGGAGCGGGCGGAGCCCGGCGTAGACGGCCTCCACGTCGTCCCGGGTGAGCGGGGTGGAGAGCATCGCGTTGACGTGGTCGAGGAGGTAGTCGATGTCGGACCGCGAGGCGGCCGGGTCCTCCTTGCCGAGGTGCCACGTGGTGTCGGTGGTGCCGATGATCCAGTGCCGGCCCCAGGGGATGACGAAGAGCACCGACTTCTCGGTGCGCATGATCAGCCCGGTGTAGGAGTGGATGCGGTCCCGGGGCACCACGAGGTGGACGCCCTTGGAGGCGCGCATGTGGATCTGCCCGCGCCCGCCGACGAGCTGCTGGATCTCGTCGGTCCACACCCCGGTCGCGTTCACCACCTGGCGGGCGCGGACCTCCAGCTCCTCACCGGTCTCCCGGTCGAGCACCCGGACGCCGGTGACCCGCTCGCCCTCGCGGAGGAAGCCGACCGCCTCGGCCCGCGACACCACCTGCGCCCCGTACCGGGCCGCGGTGCGGAGCAGGGTGACCACGTACCGGGCGTCGTCCACCTGGGCGTCCCAGTACTGCACCGCGCCGGTGAACGCGGTGCGCTTCAGCGCGGGCGCCACCCGCAGGGCGGCCCGCCGGGTGAGGTGCCGGTGACCGGGGAGGCCGCGCTTGTGTCCGAAGGAGAAGCCGAGGGTGTCGTAGAGCACGAGCCCGGCGCCGATGTACGGCCGCTCCCAGACGTGGTGGGTGAGCGGCAGCAGGAAGGGCACGGGCCGGACCAGGTGCGGGGCGATCCGCTGGAGGAGCAGCCCGCGCTCCCGGAGCGCCTCCCGCACCAGGTCGAAGTTGAGGTGCTCCAGGTAGCGGAGGCCGCCGTGGATCAGCTTGGACGAACGGGACGAGGTGCCCGAGGCGAAGTCCCGGGCCTCCACCACGCAGACCGAGAGCCCGCGGGTCGCGGCGTCGAGGGCCACGCCCGCGCCGACCACCCCGGCGCCGATCACGACGACGTCGAACTCCTGCGACCGCATCCGTTCGAGCGCGGCGGACCGCTCGGCCGGCCCCAGCCGTGCCGTGTCCATGCTCGCCGTCATTGGGCTCCCTCGGTACGGCTTCGCCCCGTCCTGCGGAGGTGTATCTACCCGTGGGTAGCAGGACGCCAATCAGCGCCGCGCCCGGATTGCCCAACGATCTCCGAATATGCCGGTCTCCTGGGGAGGAACGGGTAGAGACCCGGTAGACCGACCCGTACGCACCGGCTCCCGGCTCGCGCACCGGCGCCACGGGGCAGCGGCCCGGGTACGGCCTCGCGCGGCGGCCACGCCGCGGACCCGGAAGGATGGGGCGCATGAGCATGACGCTCACAGATCTCCGCATCGTGACCCCGAGCGAGGTGCACGACGGGTGGCTCACCGTCGACGACGGGCGGATCACCCGGATCGGCCGCGGGAACCGGCCGCAGGACGGGCACAGCCTCGGCGGGCGCCTCGTCGTGCCCGGCTTCGTCGACATCCACTCCCACGGCGGGGCGGGAGGCTCCTACCCCGACGGCGAACCGGTGACCGCGGCGGCCGTGGCCGCCTTCCACCTCGACCGGGGGACCACCACCACACTGGCCAGCCTGGTGACCGCGGCGCCCGAGACCCTCGCCAGGGCCACCGCCGTGCTCGCCGAGCTGTGCGACCAAGGGGTCATCGCCGGGATCCACTTCGAAGGGCCCTACCTCGCGGCGAAGCGGTGCGGCGCGCACGACCCCGCCCTGCTCCGCGCGCCGGACCGCGCCGAGTTCCGGTCCCTGCTCAAGGCGGGCCGCGGGCACGTCCGCATGATCACGATCGCGCCCGAGCTGCCGGGCGCGCTCGACCTGATCCGGGAGGCCGTGGCCGAGGGGGTGGTGGCGGCGATCGGGCACACCGACGCCACCTACGAGCAGACGATCGCCGGCATCGAGGCCGGGGCGACCGTGGCGACCCACCTGTTCAACGCGATGCCGCCGCTCGCCCACCGCTCCCCCGGGCCGATCGCGGCGCTGCTCCAGGACGAGCGGGTCACCGTCGAGCTCATCAACGACGGGGTGCACGTCCACCCGGCCGTGCTGCGGCTCGCCATCGCCCGGACCGGCCCGGGCCGTACCGCCCTGGTCACGGACGCGATGGCCGCGGCGGGCATGGGCGACGGCCGCTACCGGCTCGGGCCGATGGACGTCGAGGTGAGCGGCGGCGTGGCCCGGCTCGTGGACGGGGGCGCGATCGCGGGGAGCACGCTCACCATGGACGCGGCGTTCCGCCGGGCGGTCGTCGACCTCGGCGTCTCCCTGGTGGACGCCGCCCGGATGACCGCGCTCACCCCCGCCCGGCTGCTCGGCCTCGACGACGCGATCGGGTCCATCTCGATCGGCAAGTACGCCGACCTGGTCGTGCTCGACGACGACCTGCGGGTCGACGGCGTGATGAAGCGGGGCACCTGGGTCCGCCCGCCCTCCCCCCGCCACGGCTAGCGCACCGCGGCGGTACGGCCGGCCCGCCGAGCGGAGGCCACGGCGGCGGAGCGGGCGGGCCGTACCGAACGCGCCGGCTGCGGCGGCGCGGGACGGGTTACGGTTGCGGCGGCGCGACGACCACCTCGACGCGCTGGAACTCCTTCAGGTCGGAGTAGCCGGCCGTGGCCATGGTGCGCCGCAGCGCGCCCATGAGGTTCATCGACCCGTCGGCGATCGTGGACGGCCCGTGCAGGATCTCCCGGAGCGTGCCGATCGTGCCGATCTTCACCCGCTTGCCGCGGGGCAGGTACGGGTGGTGCGCCTCCGAGCCCCAGTGGTACCCGCGGCCCGGGGCCTCGACCGCCCGGGCGAGCGGCGAGCCGACCATGACCGCGTCCGCGCCGCAGGCGATCGCCTTGGCGATGTCGCCGGACTTGCCCATGCCGCCGTCGGCGATGACGTGGACGTACCGGCCGCCCGACTCGTCGAGGTAGTCGCGGCGCGCCGCGGCGACGTCCGAGATCGCGGTCGCCATGGGCACGGCCACCCCGAGCACGTTCCGGGTGGTGTGCGAGGCGCCGCCGCCGAAGCCGACCAGCACCCCGGCCGCGCCGGTGCGCATCAGGTGCAGCGCGGCCTGGTACGTGGCGCAGCCGCCGACGATCACCGGCACGTCGAGCTCGTAGATGAACTGCTTGAGGTTGAGCGGCTCGGCCCGGCCCGAGACGTGCTCGGCGGAGACCGTGGTGCCGCGGATGACGAAGATGTCCACCCCGGCGTCGATCACCGCCTTGTAGTAGCGGATCGTCCGCTGCGGCGAGAGCCGTACCGCGGTCGTCACCCCTCCGGCGCGGATCTCCTCGATCCGCCGGCCGATCAGCTCCTCCTGGATCGGCGCCGAGTAGATCTCCTGCAGCCGCCGGGTCGCGGTCGCGTCATCGAGGCTCGCGATCTCCTCCAGCAGCGGCGTGGGGTCCTCGTACCGGGTCCACAGGCCCTCCAGGTCGAGCACGGCGAGCCCGCCGAGCCGGCCGATCTCGATCGCCGTCTGCGGGGAGACGACGCTGTCCATCGGGCTCGCCACCAGCGGGATGTCGAACCGGTAGGCGTCGATCTGCCAGGAGATCGAGACCTCCTCCGGGTCCCGGGTCCGCCGGGAGGGGACGATCCCGATCTCGTCCAGCGCGTACGCCCGGCGCCCGCTCTTGCCTCGGCCGATCTCCACGTGACTCATCTCGCCTTTCTTTCGTTGGGCGGTGGGCGCGCTCCGGTCGGTCGGTGCCGCGCGCCGCTCAGCGCCAGTAGTTCGGCGCCTCGACCATCATCTGGATGTCGTGCGGGTGGCTCTCCCGGAGACCGGCCGCCGTGATCGGCATGAGCTGCGCCTTCTCCTGCAGCTCGGCGATGGTCCGGCAACCGGTGTACCACATGCCCTGGCGGAGGCCGCCGACGAGCTGGTAGGCCACGGCCGCGACCGGGCCCCGGTACGGCACGTGCCCCTCGATGCCCTCGGGGATGAACGCGTCGTCCCCGCTCACCTGGTCCTGGGCGTACCGGTCCTTGCTGTAGGAGGTGCCGCCCCGCTCGCGGTTGCGCACCGCGCCGAGCGACCCCATGCCCCGGTACGACTTGTACTGCTTGCCGTTGATGTAGAGCAGCTCACCCGGGGACTCCTCGCACCCGGCGAGCAGCGAGCCGAGCATCACCGAGTCGGCGCCGGCCGCGATCGCCTTGGCGATGTCGCCCGAGTACTGCAGGCCGCCGTCGCCGATGACGGGGACGCCCGCCGCGTGGCACACCTGGGCCACCTCGTAGATCGCGGTGAGCTGGGGCGCGCCCACCCCGGCGACCACCCGGGTGGTGCAGATGGACCCCGGGCCCACGCCCACCTTGACCGCGTCGGCGCCGGCCTCGATCAGGGCCTGCGCCCCGGCCCGGGTGGCGACGTTGCCGCCGATCACGTCGACCCCGCCGAACGACTTGATCTTGGCGACCATGTCGAGCACGCCGCGCGAGTGGCCGTGGGCGGTGTCCACGACGATGACGTCGATCCCGGCCTCGATGAGGGTCTTGGCGCGCCGCTCGGCGTCCGGGCCCACGCCGACCGCGGCCCCGACCCGGAGCCGCCCGTTCTCGTCCTTGGTGGCGAGCGGGTACTGCTCGCTCTTGATGAAGTCCTTGACCGTGATGAGCCCGCGCAGCCTGCCCGCGTCGTCGACGATCGGGAGCTTCTCCACCTTGTTCTGCCGGAGCAGGCGGAACGCCTCCTCGCGGGAGACGCCGACCGGCGCGGTCACCAGCGGCATGGGGGTCATGACCTCGCGGACCGGCCGGCTCTGGTCGGTCTCGAACCGCATGTCGCGGTTGGTGACGATGCCGACGAGCACGCCGTTCTCGTCGGTCACCGGCACGCCGGAGATCCGGTAGGTGGCGCAGAGCCGCTCCACCTCGGCGAGCGTGGTGTCCGGAGTGCAGGTGACCGGGTCGGTGACCATCCCGGCCTCCGACCGCTTGACCTGGTCGACCTGGTGGGCCTGCTCCTCGATGGAGAGGTTCCGGTGGAGGATGCCGATCCCGCCCTGCCGGGCCATCGCGACGGCCATGCGCGCCTCGGTCACCGTGTCCATGGCGGCGGACACGAGCGGGATCCGCAGGGTGATGTTCCGCGAGAGCCGGGTGGTGGTGTCCGCCTCCCCGGGCAGCATGTCCGAATAGGCGGGGACGAGGAGCACGTCGTCGAACGTGAGCCCTGGTTCGGTGAACTTGGCCATCTCCTACCCTCCCTACCTGCCCTCGCGGGCTCCCGTGTGCTCCCCACGCCAGTTTAGTGGTGGCTTTCGGGGTGGAATGTGCCGACCTGTCAAGGGGGCACGGGAAAGAAAGTGGGGGACCGGGAACCGGTCCCCCACGGAGTGCGGCGTCATGCCGGCCACGCCATCGAGCCCCCCTCCGCGCCCGGATGGCGGACCGTCGGCTAACGCTGAGTCAAGAATGCGTCACGGAACGTCATAACGCAATACCCGTCCGTGAAGACGCGTGTTCCCGGCCGTGAGGGTCACCTCCCCGGCCACGGAAGGCCCGGGGAGGACGTCACCCCGTTCGCGCTCCGGGGCCGTCACCCCACTGCCCGGCCACGGAGGGCCGCTGGCCGCTTCCTCGGCCACGAAGCCCTGGCCGGAGATCGACGCGATCGGCGGCGCGGTGACCTCCCGCCATGAAGGCCGGGGTCATCGCCGGCGCGATCGGTGGCGTGACCGTCACCTCCCCGGCCCCGGAGGCCCGGGCGGTGGCCCCGGCCGCGGAAGGCAGGGGCGGCTCACGGATGCCCGGCCGTGGCCGCAGCCGCCTCGCCGGTCGCGAAAGCCTTCGGGCTCCCGGGCCGCGCCTCCGCTCGCCGGCGGACGGGATCGCCGCCCGGGCCGGGCTCGCGCACGCGGACCCGTCCGGAGGCCGCGCGTGCGCCTTGATCGCGCGTGCGTCTTTGATGGCGCACGCCGTCCCGGCACCGCATCGGCGGCCCTCCGGGCGGATCGGGACCCGGGAGAGCTCCAGGCCGGTCGCGGCACCGCCTCCGCCCCGGCGGTGAGGTCAGCGGCCCGCCGGCACCAACCGGCGAGCGGGGGAGGATGACGCCACCGGCCGGTCGCGCGTTGGGGTGATCGCGGCCGCGGCCCGGGACCCGGCCATGGGCGCCGGCATAGATCACGACGGCGCCGGGGAGCAGTTAACGGCACCTTCACCCGGTGGGCCTGCCGTAGGCATAAGGTGGAAGACGTGCTGGAAGACCTCCCCCGCGACCCGTTCGCGGACGACCCTGACGACCCTGCGGCCGAGCTCGGCATGCTGGACGAGCCCGAGCCGCTGACGCTCGCCGAGCGTGATGAGGCGCTTCAGGACCTCGCCGACATCGAAGTCTTCCGCTCGCTGCTGGAGCCGCAGGGTGTGCTCGGTCTCGCACTCGATTGCCCGGATTGCGGGGAAAAGCACTACTTCAACTGGGACCTGCTCCGGAGCAATCTCAAGCAGATGATCGACAACGGGCGGCCGCAGGTCCACGAGCCCGCCTTCCAGCCCGACCCGGCCGACTACGTGACCTGGGACTACGCCCGCGGCTACGTCGACGGCGTGATCGACGCCGAGGAGAGCCGCTGATCGCACGCCGAGGCCGCCCGCGGCCCGGCGATACGCCCGGGCAGGCGGCGGTCCGGCGGGCCATGATGCAGCGCGCCGGAGCGCGGGCAGCGAGCGTCCCACGAGGCGCCCCACGGGACACTGCCGGGTGCGGCGCGCATGCGGCCGGATGCGGCGCCCGATGAGCCCGACGGCCTGGGCGACGCGGCGGTGTTCGGCTTCCTACGAGACGCGGTCGAGCTCGGCGAGCTGGCGCAGCCGGGCGAGCGCCCGGTGCTGGGCCACCCGGACGGCGCCGGGCGACATGCCGAGGACGTTCCCGGTCTCCTCGGCCGACAGCCCGGAGACCACGCGGAGCAGGAGCAGTTCGCGCTGGGTGTCCGGCAGGGCGGCGAGCAGATCTCTGGCCTGCTGGGCCTCGCTGTGCCGTACCACGGTCTCCTCCGGCCCCGGCCCGTCGTCCGGCTCATCGGGTAAATCCAGGGTGGGCACGGCCGAGCGGACCGAATTGCGCAGTGCGTCGGCCACTTTGTGCGCGGCGATGCCGAGCACGAACGACGCGAACGAGCGCCCCATGTCGCGGTAGCGCGGCAGGGCCGAGAGCACCGCGATGCACACTTCCTGCGCCACATCGTCGACGATGTGGTGATGGCCGGAAACCCCATTGAGCCGGGCCCGGCAGTAACGCACCACCATCGGGCGGAGTTGTCCCAGCAGTGATTCGACGGCGGCGGGATCGCCCTGGGCGGCACGGCTGATGAGTGCCCTGAGGTCGGGCTCATCCGAACTCGTCGCAGGCCTTTCCCCGGTTACGGCGTCAGCGACGTTTGCCTCAGTCACATTAGGCATAATGCCCAGCGCGATCGTTGATGTCGCCATGCGGAACGGCTACGGATTGGTCACATTGATGCGTGATGACCAGACGTGATCATTCGATTGCCGTTTGATATCAGGATTTCTCCGGAGAAGAGCCGGAATCGGATGACTTTTCTCGTCGAATTCGGCGCATAAGAAAGTACGGCCCCCGCCCGGAGCGAGCGGGAGCCGTACTCACGACCGATGTGATCAGTGACCGTGGCCGTGACCGTGACCGTGGCCGTGACCCGCGGCCGGGGTCTCCTCCTCCGGCTTCTCCACGACCAGGGCCTCGGTGGTGAGCAGCATGCTCGCGATCGACGCGGCGTTCTGCACCGCCGAGCGGGTCACCTTGACCGGGTCGATCACGCCCTGGGAGATCAGGTCGCCGTACTCGCCGGTCGCGGCGTTGAGGCCCTCACCCGGCTTGAGCTCGGCGATCTTGGAGACCACCACGGAGCCCTCGAGGCCGGCGTTCTCCGCGATCCACCGGGCCGGCTCGACGAGCGCCCGGCGCACGATGGAGACACCGGTCGCCTCGTCGCCCGTGAGGCCGAGGTCGTCCAGCTCCTTCGACACGTGGACGAGCGTCGAGCCACCGCCGGCGACGATGCCCTCCTCGATCGCCGCGCGGGTCGCGGAGATCGCGTCCTCCAGGCGGTGCTTCTTCTCCTTGAGCTCCACCTCGGTGGCCGCACCGACCCGCAGCACGCAGACACCGCCGGCGAGCTTGGCGAGCCGCTCCTGCAGCTTCTCGCGGTCCCAGTCGGAGTCGGCCTGCTCGATGGCGAGGCGGATCTCGCGGATCCGGTCCTCGATCGCCTTCGGGTCACCGGCGCCGTCGACGATCGTGGTGCTGTCCTTGGTGACGACGACCCGGCGGGCGGTACCGAGCACCTCGAGGCCGACGTGCTCGAGCTTGAGGCCGACCTCCTCGCTCACCACCTGGCCGCCGGTGAGGATGGCCATGTCCTGGAGCATGGCCTTGCGGCGGTCGCCGAAGCCCGGCGCCTTGACCGCGACCGAGGTGAAGGTGCCGCGGATCTTGTTGGTGACCAGGACGGCGAGCGCCTCGCCCTCGACGTCCTCGGCGATGACCAGGAGCTGACGCTTGGCCTGGGCGACCTTCTCCAGGATCGGCAGGAAGTCGGCGATCGACGAGATCTTGCCCTGGTGGATCAGGATGTACGGGTTCTCGAGGACCGCCTCCATCCGCTCGGAGTCGGTCACCATGTAGCCCGAGATGTAGCCCTTGTCGAACTGGAGCCCCTCGGTGAACTCCAGCTCGAGGCCCATCGCGTTCGACTCCTCGACGGTGATCACACCGTCCTTGCCGACCTTGTCGAACGCCTCGGCGATCAGCTCACCGATCTTGGCGTCCTGAGCGGAGATCGTCGCGACGTTCGCGATCTCCTTCTTGTCCTCGACGTGGCGGGCGATCGCGAGCAGCTTGTCGCTCACGGCCTGAACGGCCTTGTCGATGCCCCGCTTCAGCGCCAGCGGGTTGGCGCCGGCGGCGACGTTGCGCAGGCCTTCGCGGACCATCGCCTGGGCGAGGACGGTCGCGGTGGTCGTCCCGTCACCGGCGACGTCGTTGGTCTTGGTCGCGACCTCCTTGGCCAGCTGGGCGCCAAGGTTCTCGTACGGCTGCTCCAGCTCCACCTCACGGGCGATGGTCACGCCGTCGTTGGTGATGGTGGGAGCGCCGAACTTCTTGTCGATGACCACGTTCCGGCCCCGCGGGCCGAGAGTCACCTTGACGGCGTCGGCGAGGGCGTTCACGCCACGCTCAAGAGCCCGCCGCGCGTTCTCGTCGAACTCCAGGATCTTAGGCATTCAAGTCTCCTCTGAGCGGCCAGAGCCCCGGGTCCTCGTCCCGGGGCTCCTCCAGGCTTCGCGCGGGCTTACTTCTCGATGATGGCGAGCACGTCGCGGGACGAGAGCACCAGGTACTCCTCGCCACCGAACTTCACCTCGGTCCCGCCGTACTTGCTGTAGAGGACGATGTCGCCCTCCTTGACGTCAAGCGGGATGCGCTTCTCGCCGTCCTCGTCCCAGTTACCCGGGCCGACCGCGAGTACCTTGCCCTCCTGCGGCTTCTCCTTGGCGGTGTCCGGGATCACCAGGCCGGAAGCGGTGGTCTGCTCGGCCTCAAGCGGCTGGACCACGATGCGGTCGCCAAGCGGCTTAATGGGAACCTTGGTGGCGGTCGTCGTCACGATCGGACCTCCCCTTCAGATTTGGATGATTCAGCTGAAGAGGCGACCAGCGGCCTGCCGTCGCGGGTGTCAGACCTGTCTCGTCGCATTGGCACTCTTAAGGGGAGAGTGCCAACACGAAACAGTATGCAAGTGTGCCGTGACAGTCAACACGAACCGCGCCGCAGGTCAGATGGCATGTGACCGGGATCACCGGGGCATCGCCGCGTCCGCGCGGCCCGGCACGGCGGTGCGTGCGGCGCCCGCGCCGGGGTGCCGAGGGGGACCGCACCGGGTCCCGCGGCGGGCGCGCCGCGGCCACCGGCCGGTAACGTCGTGAGGCCGTGGACCTTCGCACCTTCCGCGAACTGCTCGGGCCGGAGGGGCAGCGCGCCCTCGCCGAGGCGGAGCGGCTCCTCGCCGCGGGCACCGAGCCGGTGGCCGTGATCACCGCGCTGCGCCGTACCTGGTCCCCGGAGCTCACCTCGGCCGCGCTCACCCAGGCGGCGCTGCGCGACCGGGCCCGGGCCAAGTTCGGCGCCGACGCGGCGGTCATGTACTTCACCGCGGACGGCCTGGAGCAGGCCACCCGGCCCGAGGTCGCCGGGCACCGGGCGCGGCGGATCGCCGCGCTCTCCCCGGACCCGCCGGCGCTGCTCGATGTGTGCTGCGGCATCGGGGGCGACCTCATCGCGCTCGCCCGGGCCGGCCACCCGGTGGACGCGGTGGACAGCGACCCGCTCACCGTGGAGATCGCCCGCGCCAACGCGGCGGCGCTCGGCCTGCCCGCCCCGGTCGAGGTCCGGGTCGCCGACGCCGCCGAGGTCGATCCGTCCGGGTACGGCCTGCTCTTCGCCGACCCCGGCCGGCGCGGCGCGGGCGGGCGGACCTTCGACCCGATGGCCTACTCCCCCGCCTGGCCGGTCGTGCTCGACCTGGCCCACCGGGCGAAGGCCGCCTGCATCAAGGCCGCGCCGGGCATCCCAGCCGCGCCGGGCATCCCATACGAACATTCCGGAGGACGCCGAGGCCGAGTGGGTCTCGTACCGCGGCGAGGTGAAGGAGGCGGCGATCTGGATCGGGACGGGGGCGCGCGGCCGCCGGGCGACCCTGCTCCCGTCGGGCGCGACGCTCACCGCCACCGGCGCCCGGGCGGATGTCGGGCCGGTCGGCCGCTACCTGTACGAGCCCGACGGCGCCGCGATCCGCGCCCACCTGATCGGTGAGGTCGCCGAGCTGGTGGACGGTCACCTCATCGACCCGCGCATCGCCTACCTCACCGGCGACCGCGCCGTGCGCACGGAATGGGCGGCCGGATATGAGGTCACCGATGTGCTGCCGTTTTCGGTCAAGCGGCTCCGCGCCGTCCTGCGCGAAAGAGGAATAGGAACGGTCACCATGAAGAAGCGCGGCTCCGCGGTCGACGTGGAACGGCTGCGCAAGGAGCTCCGGCTCTCCGGGGACGGCTCGGCCGTCGTCGTGCTCACCCGGATCGGCGATCGGCCATATGTCCTGCTCTGTCGGCCGTTTGATCAGGACCGATAGGGGCTTTCCGGCAAACCATTTTGAATTACCACCTTTTCCACTCCGCCCGAAACCAGCAGCGCCGACGCCCTACAGTTGGCGCGGGGCAGTCGGTTCGCCCGTCCCACTCCGAGTACCTGATCGGACCCCACGCGTCGGCGAGTGAAGGAGCCTTCCGTGGATCACTCCAACCACAATCTCCTCCAGGCGGGCAGCCAGACCGCCATCTCCGACCGCATGCGCGAACTGCTGGCCAGGGCGGCGCAGGACCACGTCTACGAGCAGCGCACCCAGAGCGCCGTGCTCGAGGAGATCCGCCAGCGTGTGGAAGGCATGGAATGGCTGCTCCGCGAGCTACGCGAGGTCGCCGGGCTGGCCACGGCGGTCGAGCAGGTCACCGCCCGGCTCGATGAGCTCACCGCCAAGCCGCCGGCCTGGGCCGAGGCCCTGAGCCGGCAGCTCGACCCCCTCCGCGAGCAGATGGAGTCGGCGAGCGACCGGCTGCGCGACCTCACCGAGTCCGTGGCCGAGGTCAACCGGCGCCTCACCCAGGTGCAGGCGGGCATGGACGCGGCGGCCGGGCGGTTCACCCGCCTCGACCGGGCGGTCGCCGCGCTGACCGAGCGCCTCGACCGGCTGGAGGGCGCGCTCGGCGAACGGATCGAGGCCGCCTGCCAGCGGACCGGGGAGACCGTCACCGGCATGGTGGCCGGCACGGTCGCGGGCGCGGTCGCCGGCGCCGTGGACCCCGTCCACGGGGACGTGGCCCGGCGGCTCACCGGGCTCGAGGAGACGATGCTCGCCCTCGCCGAGGCGCTGCTCCGCCCGGGCCGGGCCGTCGCCGACCGGCACCCCTGACGCGCGCACCCGCCGCGGCCGGGCGCGGCCGGCGATCGACCGCCATCGGCCCCACCGAGCGGCACGCTTCCGCCCACGCCGGCCACGGCGATCGGACGGCGCCCTCTGGCACGCCGGCGGCCACCGGGCGGCTCTCTCTTAGGCACGCCTCCGCCGCCGAGGGCGGCCCCATGCCGGAACGCCACCGCCGTCAGGGAGCGGCGGCCGCGCCGCCCGCGACGCGGCCACCGGCCGCCACGGATCCGGAGCCCGCGGGCCGCCGGACCCGTCAGGCGTGCACCACGGTGATCGGCAGGGACGAATCCGCCGGCATGTCGAGCGAGGACGGCTCCACCCCGGCCGCGATGAGGTCGGCGCCGAGCGCGGCGACCATCGCGCCGTTGTCCGTGCACAGCCCGGGCCGCGGCACGCGCAGCCGCACGCCCGCGGCGGCGCACCGCTCCTCGGCCAGGGCCCGCAGCCGCGAGTTCGCCGCCACCCCGCCGCCGATCAGCAGGTCCTTCACCCCGTGCCGCTCGCAGGCCTGCACGGCCTTGCGGGTGAGCACGTCGACGACCGCCTCCTGGAACGAGGCCGCCACGTCGGCGACCGGGATCGATTCGCCGGCCGCCTGCCGCGCCTCGATCCACCTGGCCACCGCCGTCTTCAGCCCGGAGAACGAGAAGTCGAGGGTGCCGTCGTCGTACTTGCCCCTCGGGAAGCCGATCGCGGTGGCCGAGCCCTCGGCCGCGGTGCGGTCGATGTGCGGGCCGCCGGGGAACGGCAGGCCGAGCAGCCGGGCGACCTTGTCGAACGCCTCCCCGGCCGCGTCGTCCACGGTCGAGCCGAGCTCGATCACCTCGGTCGCCACGTCCGGCACGAGCAGCAGGGACGAGTGGCCGCCCGAGACGAGCAGCGCCACGCACGGCTTGGGCAGCGGGCCGTGCTCGAGCTGGTCGACGGCGACGTGGGCGGCGAGGTGGTTGACGCCGTAGAGCGGGACGCCGAGCCCCATCGCGTACGCCTTGGCCGCGGCCACGCCGACGAGCAGCGCGCCCGCGAGGCCCGGCCCGGCCGTGACCGCGACGGCGTCGATGTCCGACAGCCGCAGGTTCGCCTGGGCGAGGGCCCGCTCCACGGTCGGCCCGATCGCCTCCAGGTGGGCGCGCGAGGCGACCTCGGGCACCACGCCGCCGAACCGGGCGTGCTCGTCCACGCTCGAGGCGATCGCGTTGGCGAGCAGCGCACGGCCCCGCACGATGCCCACGCCCGTCTCGTCACAGGAGGTCTCGATCCCCAGGACGATCGGCTCGTCCGGTCTGCTCATGGCCACCGCCCCTCCCGTTCGTCCAGCCGCTTCACCATCGTGATCGCGTCGGTGCCGTCGTGGTAGTAGCGCCGCCGGAGGCCGATCCGCTCGAAGCCGAACCGCTCGTACATCGCCTGGGCGGGTGCGTTGTCCGCCCGCACCTCGAGGAAGACCGCGGTCGCGCCGCGCCGGGCCGCCTCGGCGAGCAGCGCCTCCAGCAGCGCGGCGCCGATGCCCCGGCGGCGGTATCGCTCGTCGACCGCGATCGTCTGGACGTCCGCCTGGTCTGCGGCGACGGCGAGGCCCGCGTACCCGACGATCCGCCCGTCGGCCTCGGCGACGAGGTAGTGGCGGGTGCGCGGCTGGTCGGCGAGCTCGCCGCGCATCATCCCCTCGGTCCACGCGTCGAACGGGAACGTGCTCCGCTCGATCTCCATGACGGCCGGCAGGTCGTCGACCGTCATCTGGCGCAGCACGGCGGGCATCAGGCCGCGCTCCGCTCCTCCGGTCATCGGGTCACCCTCTTCGGCGCGCCCGGCACCCGGGCGTCCGGGCGGCGCAGGTAGATGGGCCGGGCGGGTCCCAGCACGCCGAGCTCACCCGCCTGCTCCACCGAGTCGACCCGCCCTTCGGGCACCCGGGCGAGCCGCGCCACCTCCTCGGGGGTCAGCGTGGCGAGGTGCTCCGCGGCGAGTGCGGCGAGCGCCCCGGCCGACGGGTACTCCGGCCCGGTGATCCGCTCGGGGCCGATCGTCTCCGCGTAGAGCCGGCCGCCGGCGCCGACCACGGGCAGCTCGCCGGGGAGGGCGTGCGGCCGGTCCACGTACGGCCCGGCGACCCGGGTCCGGCGGTCGGCGTAGCGCGCCCAGAAGACCTCCTTGCGCCGGGCGTCGGTGGCGACGAGGAACGGTCCCGGCAGGTCGGCCGCGTAGGCGAGCGCGTCGAGCGTGCACACGCCAAGGGCCGGCACGCCGAGCGCCATGGCGAGCGCGGTGGCGGTCACCAGGCCGACCCGCAGCCCTGTGTACGGCCCGGGCCCGGCCCCGGCGACGACCACGGTGACGTCCCGGAACGTCACACCGGCCTTCCGCAGCACCTCCTCGATGGCGGGGGCGAGGAGCTCACCGTGCCGGCGGGCGTCGATCGTGGTCGACTCGGCCACCACGCCCCGGCCGTCGTGGAGCGCGGCGGTCACCGCGGGCGTGGCGGTGTCGAAGGCCAAGACAAGCACGAACGTCAGCGTAGCCGCTGCGCGGAACGCCGCTCGCCGTCAGCGGGCCGCGGACGCGTAGACGATCACGTTGTCCCGGTACTCGCGGCTGCGGCGGTCGAACACGCCGCCACAGGTGATCAGCCGGAGCCCGTCCCCGGTGTAGACCCGCTTCGCCGGGAAGCGCTCCTTGGGCACGCGTTCCACGGCGTCGACCCGGTACCGCGCCACCTTGCCGTCGCTGCGGACCACCTTCACCAGGTCGCCCTTGCGCAGCCGGTGCAGCCGGTAGAACACGGCCGGCTCGGTCTTGGTGTCGACGTGCCCGATGATCACCGAGGCGCCGGGATCACCCGGGACGGCGCTCCCGGTGAACCACCCGGCCGCCTCGGGCCGTTCGAACGGCGGCAGCTCGACCTCGCCGTCGCGGGTGAGCCCCAGCCGCATCAGGGGCGCGGAGAGGTCGAGCGCGGGGATCTCGAGGCGCTTCGGCACGACCGCCGGCCGGTCCGGCTCGGCCCCGCGTTCGCTCAGGGAGGCGAGCACCAGCCCGGTGACGACCCCGGCGGTGACCACCCACTTGAACGAGACCGCCACGGGTCAGGTCCCCGAGCGCCGTCTCGCCGCCAGGACGCCGACCGCCGCCGCGCCGAGCAGCACCGCCGCCGTGGTGACCACGCCCGGGCCGGAGCCCTCCGCCGGGCCGCCCGCGGCCGTGCCACCGCCGCCCGCCCGGGGGGCCTTGGTCGGGTACGTCGTGGCCGGGGCGGGGGTGGGGCGGAGGATGGTGAGCGTCGCGGTGCCGGTGTCGTTGGTCGCCTCGCAGCGCACCTCGACCCGGTACCGGCCGGGCTCGGCGTCGGCCTTGATGAGCGCGGTGCCGGTGAGCTCGGGCACCGCGGGCGTGGCGGTGGACGCGGGCGGGAGGAGCGAGACCAGGCCGGTGAACGCCTCGGAGCGCACGATCGCCCGGTACTCGGTGCCGCCGCTCGGGAGCGGGCAGCGGGCGGTGATCCGGACGCTCTTCGTCTCGCCGCCGGTGAGCCGGGACGGGCGCAGCTCGACGGGGACGTCCTGGCGCGCCGCGGTCTGCTCGGGCGAGGGCGTGGCGGGGGCTGCGGGAGTGGAGCCCGCCGTGTCCGCCGCCGCCGAGCACCCGAGCGGGGCGAGCAGCAGGGCTCCGGCCGCGGCGACTCGGGCGAGCTTGATCACTGGCCACCCCTCCTGGCCGGTCCGTCCACTGCGCATCAACGCCAATCTATGGCGATTGATCGTTTATGGACAGTGAGTTTTCCGGGACCGGGCGGCGCGGCTCTCCGCGACCGGCCCGTTGCCCGGGAGGAGCCGGGGCCTCCGGGTGAGGGCGGACGCGCGCTCCGGGGCCGGCCCGTTGCCCGGGAGGGAGTCGGGCGCGCGTGAGGGCGGGCACGCCGCCCCGGGATCGGCCCGTGCCGGGGAGGGAGGTGGGTGCGCCCGATCACCCCGGCGCCGGACCTGCCCGCGAAGCCGTACGGCTCGGCGCAGCGGCGGGGCATGAGCACCCTTGCGCCGGGACCCGCCCGGGATCAGCCGCCCGGGAGCGAGACCCCGGCCCACCGGGGACCGTGGGAGGAGAGCCGGATCACCCGTTCCTCGCCCTCCGGCCCGCGCTCGATGCGCACCTCCAGCCGGTCCTCGGCGAGCCCGTCGACGAGCCCTTCACCCCACTCGACCACGGTCACCGACTCCTCGAGCGAGGCGTCGAGGTCGAGGTCGTCGATCTCGGACACGTCGCCGATCCGGTAGGCGTCCACGTGCACCAGCGGCGGCCCGCCGCAGAGCGACGGATGGACCCGGGCGATCACGAAGGTGGGCGAGGTGATCGGCCCGCGGACCTTGAGCCCTTCACCGATGCCCTGCACCAGTGTGGTCTTGCCCGCCCCGAGCGGCCCGCTGAGCACGACCAGGTCGCCGGGGCGGAGCAGGGCGGCGAGCCGGGCGCCGACCGCCCGGGTCTCGTCGGCGGTCGCCGCCCGGAGTTCTGCCATGGTCACGACGTCCCCCTCTCCACGCGCTCGAGCAGCTCGCGCAGTGCCGCGTTGACCGCGTCCGGCCGTTCGAGCTGGGCGAGGTGCGAGGTGTCCGGGATGATGGTGAGCCGCGCGGTGGACACGGCCTCCGCGATCGCCTTGCTGTGGTCCGGCGGGGTGAGCCAGTCGCGGTCGCCCACGATGATCGAGGTGTGCACCTTGTTCAGCACGTCGAGCGAGGTCAGCTTGTCGTGCGACATCAGCGCCGGGTAGAAGTCGGCGATCACCTCCGACGGCGTGGCCCGGATCATCGACTCGACGAAGTCCACCACGGTCGGGCTCACGTTCTTCGGGTCGCCGAACGCGAGGTGGCGCAGGGCGAGGAAGGACAGGTCCGTTCCGGCCGCCCGGCCCCGGTCGACCAGGGCGCCGCTCACCCGCATGAGGGTGACGGCCGGCGGCAGGATCACGTGCACGAGCTTGGACAGCAGGGCGGGCAGGCCGAGCGTGACCTCGGCCAGCCTCCCCGCGGAGGTGGAGAGCAGCGCCACCCCGCGGATCTTGGCGCCGAACAGCTCCGGCCGCCGCTCGGCGAGCGCCATGATCGTCATCCCGCCCATGGAGTGCCCCACGAGCACGCACGGCCCGGGCACCAGCTCGTCCAGCACGGCGGCGAGGTCCTCGCCGAGCCGGTCGATCGAGCAGTCGCGGGACCGCGCCCGCTCGGACCGGCCGTGGCACCGCTGGTCCCACAGCACGAGCCGGTGGGTCTCCCGCAGCTCGCGCCGCTGGTAGTGCCAGGAGTCCATGGAGAGGCAGTAGCCGTGGCACAGCACGATGGTGAGCGGGGCGTCCTCGGCGCCGTCGACCTCGGCGTAGAGCCTCAGGCCGTCGGAGGCGGTCACCGTGACCGGGCGCCCGCGCAGCTCGCCGAACGGCTCGCTCGCCTCCAGGTCAGGCCGCAGCCGGATCCGGCCGACGGTGTACTTCTTCGCCAGGGTGGCCATGGCCGCCCCGGCGGAGGCGGCCCCGACGATCGCCCCGGCGAGTCCGACCCTGCGACGTGTGCTCATCCTCTGCTCTCCTCGCCAGCCGCGGCTCAGCGCCCTCCGATGTGGATGCGGGGCACGCGGCCGCCGATCTTCGTCACGATCTCATAGGTGATCGTGCCCAGTTGGTCCGCCCACTCCTGGCAGGTCGGCTCCCCGTGGTCCCCGGGCCCGAAGAGGATCACCTCGTCCCCCGGCTCTGCCGGGTCGTCACCGAGGTCGATGGCGAACTGGTCCATGCACACCCGGCCCGCGATCCGGCGCCGCCGGCCGGCCGCGAGCACCTCGAGACGGTTCGAGCCGGCGCGCATGATCCCGTCCGCGTAGCCGAGCGGGACGATGCCGAGCGTGGTCGCCCGCTCGGCGACGTAGGTGTGGCCGTAGGAGACGCCCGCCCCGGCGGCCACCCGCTTCACCGAGCTGAGCCGGGCGACGAGGGTCATCGCCGGGCGCAGCCCGAAATCGCCGTGCCGGGGCGCCGGGCTCAGGCCGTAGATCGCGATACCCGGGCGGACCATGTCGTACCGGGCGGCGGGCAGCGTCAGGGTCGCGGCCGAGTTGGCGATGTGCCGGATGACCCCGCTGGAGACGCCCGCCTTGTCGGCGATGCGGAGCGCCTGGTCGAAGACGGCGAGCTGGCGCTCGTTCACCGGGTTCTCGGGGGTGTCCGCGCACGCCAGGTGCGACCAGATCCCGGTGATCTCGATCGACCCCTCGGCCTGGACGGCGAGCGCGTGCTGGAGCAGGGCCGGCCAGTCGTCGAGCGTGGCCCCGGCCCGGGACATGCCGGTGTCCACCTTGAGGTGGACCTTCGCGGTCCGCCCGGTCCGGCGGGCCGCGGCGGCGATCTCGTCGATCGCCCAGAGCGCGCCCGCGGAGAGCTCGATGTCCCGCCGCAGGGCCTCGTCCGGCCGCTCGCCCGGAGTGAAGATCCAGGCCAGGATCGGGGCGGTGATCCCGGCGTCCCGCAGCGCGATCGCCTCGGTGACCAGGGCGGTGCCGATCCGTGCCGCACCCGCCGCCACGCACGTCCGGGCGACCGGCACGGCGCCGTGGCCGTAACCGTCGGCCTTGACCACCGCCATCAGCTCGGCCCCGCCGGCATGTTCCGCCAGCAGGGACACGTTGTGCCGCACGGCGGCGAGATCAACGCGCGCCTGCGCATGCGTCACCGGAGGCACCGTCAAGACGTCCATCCAACCAGTGTGTCAGTTGCCGCGCATGACCGGCGCCATCCGTATGCCCGGATCGGCGCAGGTGTTTACAGGGTACGGATCGCCTCGGGCAGCGCCTCGGCCACATCGAGCGCGGCGATCGGGCCTTCGGCGCCGGCCTCGGCACCGCCGTGGACGGCGAGCAGCGCGGCGCGGCCGTGGAGGTAGGCCCCGCAGGAGGCGGCCTCGTACCCGGGCAGACCGGCGGAGAGCAGCGCCCCGATGATCCCGGAGAGCACGTCGCCGGTGCCGCCGGTGGCGAGCCACGGCGTGCCGGTGGTGTTCACCCGGACCGGCCGGTCCTCCTCGGCCACCAGCGTGGTCATCCCCTTGAGCAGCACGGTGACCCCGAGCTCGGCCGCGGCCCGCCGGGCGTGCTCCAGCTTCCGGGCCTCGATCCGGTCGCGCGGCACGCCCAGCAGGCGGGAGAGCTCCCCGGCGTGCGGTGTGATCACGGTCGGGGCGGACCGGCGGAGCAGGGAGGGGTCCCGCGCGGCGAGCGTCACGCCGTCGGCGTCCACGATCACCGGCTCGTCGGTGGCGAGCACGGCCCGGGCGAGGGCGTGCGCCCGCTCGTCCGTCCCCATGCCGGGCCCGAGCACCCACGCCTGGACGCGCCCGATCTTCCCGACCGGGTCCGGCTCCGTGCCGTCGAGAACGGTCGTCACCGCCTCGGGCCACCGGGTGCGGACGTACCGGACCGGCTCGGCCGTGCTCGCGAAGCGGACCATGCCCACCCCGGCGCGGAGCGCCCCGGCCACGCAGAGCACGGCGGCCCCGGTGAAGCGGTCGCTCCCCGCCACGATCCCGACCACGCCCCGCCGGTACTTGTCGGTCTCCTCGATCGGCCGGGGCAGCAGGTCGGCGACGTCCGGGCCGGTGAGCGCGACCACGTCCGGATCGGGCAGGTACGGCCCGAGCCCGATGTCGACCAGCTCCACCCGCCCGGCGTGGGAGGCCCCCGGGTCGATCAGCAGGCCGTTCTTGTACGCGCCGAAGGTGACGGTCACGTGCGCGCGCACCGCCGGCCCGTCCACCCGCCCGCTGCTGGCGTCCACCCCGCTCGGCACGTCCACCGCGACGACGCGGTGGGCGTCGGCGCAGAGCCGGGCGAGCGTCGCGTACGGCTCGCGCAGCGCCCCGGCGCCGCCGATGCCGACCAGGCCGTCGACGACGAGGTCGGCCTCGATGATCAGATCGCGCGCCAGCGCCTCCTCGTACGCCACCACCCGGCCGCCGGCCCCGAGCAGCGCGGCCCGGCCGCCGGGGTGTGCGCGGGATCCGGCGAGCACGGCCACCACCCGGGCGCCCCGCCGGGCGAGCCGGGCCCCGGCGTACAGGGCGTCCCCGCCGTTGTCCCCGCTGCCGATGAGCAGCGTGACGCGGGAGCCGTAGACCTTGCCGGCCGAGGCGGTGAGCATCCCGGCGCAGACCGAGGCGAGCCCCGCGGCCGCCCGCGCCATGAGCGTGCCCTCGGGCAGCCGCGCCATCAGCGCCGCTTCCGCGGCCCGGATCTGGTCGGAGGTGTACGCGGTCCGCATGGGTCCGACGGTAGCCGCCCGGGGCCGCGAAATCGATCACCTTTCGGCCGACTCGGCGATCACGTAGGCGATCGCCAGCCCGCCGTCGTGGGCGAGGGACAGGTGCCACCGGTCCACCCCGAGCTCGCGCGCCACCTCGGCGGCCCGGCCGGTGACCCGGAGGACGGGCCTGCCGTGGGCGCCCGTGACGACCTCGGCGTCGCGGTGGCGCAGCCCGGGCGGCGCGCCGAGCGCCTTGGCCACCGCCTCCTTGGCGGCGAACCGGGCGGCGAGCGACTCCACCGGCAGGTCGGCCTCGGCTTCGGTGAACAGCCGGCGGCGCAGCCCGGGGGTCCGCTCGAGCGACCGCCGGAGCCGTGCCACGTCGACCAGGTCGACGCCGATGCCGATGATCACACCAGGGAGCTTAGTGTTCCCGCTCCGGCGGCCGGGTAATCCATCGATTTTCATCCACAGGCTGTGCACGGCGACCCCGCCCGGGGCCACCGGATCGTGGTGAGTACGCTGGCCGATGTGGCGCAAGGCGACGCATATGTGGAACTCGACCGCGAACAGTGGCGGCGGCTGCGCAAGAACACGCCGCTGACCCTGACCGAGGAGGAGCTCGAGGAGCTCCGCGGCGTCGAGGACCCGATCGACCTCACCGAGGTCACCGACATCTACCTTCCGCTCACCCGGCTGCTCAACCTCCACTTCACCGGCTCCCGGCAACGGAACGCCGCGGTCGGCGCCTTCCTCGGGGAGAAGGCCCAGCCCGTGCCGTACGTGCTCGGCATCGCCGGGAGCGTGGCGGTGGGCAAGTCGACCACGGCGCGCCTGCTGCACACGCTGCTCGCGCGCTGGCCGGAGCACCCGCGGGTGGAGCTGGTCACCACGGACAGCTTCCTCTACCCGAACAAGGTGCTCGAAGAGCGCGGGCTCATGCACCGGAAGGGGTTCCCGGAGAGCTACGACCGGCGGGCGCTGGTCCGCTTCGTGGCGAACGTGAAGGCGGGCGTCCCCTACATGGAGGTCCCGGTCTACAGCCACCTGGAGTACGACATCGTGCCGGGGGCCGTGCAGGTGGTGCGCCGGCCGGACATCCTCATCATCGAGGGCCTCAACGTGCTCCAGCCCGCGGGGCCGACCACGCTCGCGGTCTGCGACTTCTTCGACTTCTCGATCTATGTGGACGCCCGGGTGGAGGACATCCGCCGCTGGTACATCGAGCGGTTCCACAAGCTCCGCCGCACCGCGTTCTCCGACCCGAAGTCGTACTTCCGGCACATCGCCGACCTCTCCTACGAGGAGGCGACGAAGTTCGCCGAGAAGGTCTGGCGGGAGATCAACGAGCGCAACCTCATCGAGAACATCGCCCCCACCCGCGCCCGCGCCGACCTGGTGCTGATGAAGGGGCCCGACCACACCGTCCGGCGGGTACGGCTCCGCCGTACCTGAGCCTCCGGGGCATGCCCGGGTCATACCAGGGTCGAATCCGGGCATCCCCTGGTCCGACCCCGACCTCCTGCCGGTGGAGGAGACCGCGCCGGGTTACGGGCCGGTAGGGTGCGGCTCATGGCACGCAGCGAGCCCCCGATCTTCGAGACCGACGGGCTGACCAAGCGCTACCCCAAGGTCACCGCCCTGTCCGGCCTCACCGTCTCGGCTCCCCCCGGAGTGGTCGGCCTCGTCGGGGCGAACGGGGCCGGGAAGTCCACGCTCATCAAGATCCTTCTCGGCCTGGTCCGCCCGACCTCCGGCCGGGCGAGTGTGCTCGGCATGGACACGGCTACCCAGGGCCCGCGGATCCGGCAGGTGGTGGGCTACATGCCCGAGCACGACTGCCTGCCGCCGGACGTGTCGGCCACGGAGTTCGTCGTGCACATGGCCCGCATGTCCGGCCTGCCGTACGCGGCGGCCCGGGAGCGCGCCGCCGACACCCTCCGGCACGTCGGGCTGCACGAGGAGCGGTACCGGGCCATCGGGGAGTACTCCACCGGCATGCGCCAGCGGGTGAAGCTCGCCCAGGCGCTGGTGCACGACCCCCGGCTGGTCTTCCTCGACGAGCCCACCAACGGCCTCGACCCCCGGGGCCGCGACGAGATGCTCACGCTGATCCGGCGGATCGGCTCCGAGTTCGGCATCAGCGTGCTCGTCACCTCGCACCTGCTCGGGGAACTGGAGCGGATCTGCGACCACGTGATCGTCATCGACGGCGGGCGGCTGCTGCGCTCCTCGGCGCTCCGCGACTTCACCCAGGCGACCAGCGTGGTCGCGGTCGAGGTGGAGGAAGGGGCGCAGGCCCTCGCCGCGCGGCTCGCCGAGGCCGGGGAGGCGGTCACCGTGGACGGCCGGGTCCTCGCCGTCCAGGTCTCCGCGGACGATCCGGGGCGGACCTTCGACGCGGTCCGGGACGCGGTCTGCGACCTCGACCTGCGGCTGATCCGGCTGGAGCAGCGGCGCGGCCGCATCGAGGACATCTTCACGAAGGAGGTGGCGTGATGTCCGAGCCGGCCGCCGTCATCCACGACCTCGGCTACCGGCGCTACGAGGGCGCCCGGCTGAGCACGACGGCCTCCCTGGTCGTCCTCGGCGTGCACAGCCTCCGTGGCGCCTTCGGCCTCGGCCGCACCGCACGCGCGAAGATCGTCCCCTGGTCGCTCTTCGGGATCATGGTGCTGCCCGCCGCGGCGATCATGGCGTTCACCATCCAGTTCCAGGAGCGGATGGTCCCCTTCTCCCAATACACGGTGGTGCTGCAGACGGTCGCGGCGATCTTCCTCGCGGCGCAGGCGCCGTACCTCGTCGCCCCGGACCTGCGGTACCGGATCCTGCCGCTCTACCTGTCCCGCCCGCTCACCGTCCCCGGGTACGTGGCGGCCAAGGTCGCGGCGCTCACCGCCGCGATGTTCCTGCTCTTCGCCGCGCCCATCACCCTGCTCTTCCTCGGTGAGGCGCTCGCGGACCTCCCCGGCAGACCGCAGGTCGGCGAGTACCTCGGCGCGCTCGCCGGCGCGCTGGTCTTCGCGGTGGTCCTCGCCTCGATCGGGCTGGCGCTCGCCTCGGTGACCCCGCGCCGCGGGCTCGGCGTCGCCACCGTGATCGGCTTCTACCTCTTCACCGCCGGCGCCTCCGGCGTGGCCTCCGGGCTGCTGCGCGAGATCGGTGAGCGCACCGCGGCCGAGTGGGTGTCGATGGCCAACCCGTTCTTCCTCGTCGACGCCGTCCAGGTGACCCTGTTCGGCGCGGACCCGGTGGGAAGCGGCTACCCGGCCGGGCCGTGGGCCGCGCTGATCACGATCGCCGTGGTCGCCGTCGCCTGGGCCGCCCTCGTCCTGCGTTACCGGAAGGTGGTCTCCTCATGACCGTGACCACGCCCCCGGCCACCGTGACCGGCCAGAACGTCATCCAGCTCACCAACGTCTCCCGCTGGTACGGCAACGTGGTGGCGGTCAACGACGTCACCATGACGATCGGGCCCGGGGTCACCGGGCTGCTCGGCCCCAACGGCGCCGGCAAGTCCACGCTGGTCCACATGATGGCGGGCTTCCTCGCCCCGTCGACCGGCACGGTCACCCTGGGCGGGGAGCCCATCTGGCGCAACCACGAGGTCTACCGGCGGATCGGGCTGGTCCAGGAGAAGGAGGCGGTCTACGGCTTCCTCACCGGCTGGGAGTTCGTGCTCTCCGCCGCCCGGCTGCACCGCCTGCCCGACCCGGCCGGGGCCGCCCACCGGGCCATCGAGCTCGTCGAGATGACCGGCGCGGCGGACCGCCGGATCGAGACGTACTCCAAGGGCATGCGGCAGCGGATCAAGGTGGCGGCCGCGCTCGTCCACGACCCGCAGGTGCTCCTCCTCGACGAGCCGTTCAACGGCATGGACCCCCGCCAGCGGCTCCACCTGATGGAGCTCATCCGCCGCATGGGCGAGGAGGGCCGGACCGTCCTGTTCAGCTCGCACATCCTCGAGGAGGTCGAGCGGGTCGCCCAGCAGATCGAGGTGGTCGTCGCCGGGCGGCACGCCGCCTCCGGCGACCACCGGGAGATCCGCCGGCGGATGACCGACCGGCCGCACCTCTTCCGCGTCCGGTCCAGCGACGACCGGCTGCTCGCGGCCGCGCTCATCCGGGACGCGTCCTCGACCGCGGTCTCCGTGACCGCCGACGGCCTCGAGGTGCAGACGGCCGACTTCTCCCGGTTCACCGCGCTGCTGCCCAAGGTCGCCCGCGACCTCGGCGTACGGCTGTGGCAGGTCTCCCCCGCCGACGAGGACCTGGAGAGCGTCTTCGCCTATCTGACCTCGGGGAGCTCTTGATGAGCCCTCGCCGGGGAGAGCTTCCGCTCAGCCGTCCCCTCGGACGGGACCCGATGAGCCGCCCGCCGGGAGCCGGCCCGCTGAGCCCTCGCGGGAGTGAGCTCCCGCTCAGCCGTCACCTCGGGCGGCTCCCCATGGGCGGGCAGCCGGGGGCGGGGTCGTGCGGCCCGGCGTCCCGCGGCCGAGGGCGGGCGTACGACGGGCGGGCGGCGCGCGGCCGGCCGGGGCGCCACGGCCGGGGCGTCCGGCCCGCGCGCGCTCGGGTGCCCGCCGTGGCATCTCACCCCGGTCCCGCGGCGTCCGCGGGACCCCACCTGACCCTGGCCGCCTCCGGAGCGGGCGGGAGGCGGCCGACGATCACCAGCCGTGCGGAGCGAGGCGAATGAACGCTGTAGTGGCGAACATCACATATCGGGCGATGCTCGGGCGGAAGCGCGTCTGGCCGCTGGTGCTGCTGCCGGTCTTCCTGCTCCTGATGGCCGGCGCGCTCCGGCTGCTCAACGGGCAGGACGAGCAGCTGGCGGTGAACATGCTGAGGTCGTTCGCCATCGGCACGGTGGTGCCGCTGATCGCGCTGATCGTCGGGACCGGGGTGATCGCCCCGGAGATCGAGGACGGCACGATCGTGCACCTGCTCGCCAAGCCGATCCCCCGGGCAGTGATCGCGTTCACCAAGTTCACGGTCGCGGCCACGCTCGTGGTGGCCTTCGCCGTGGTGCCCACGGTCGCCGCCGCCTGGGTGCTCATCGGCATGGAGTCCGGCGTGACGGCCGGCTACGCGCTCGGCGCCCTCGCGGCCGGCGTGGTGTACACGGCGGTCTTCCTGGCGCTCGGCATCGTCACGCGCCACGCGATCACGATCGGGGTGGGCTACGTGCTCATCTGGGAGAACCTGATCGCTCCGCGCGTGCCCGGCGCGCGGCGGGTCTCCGTGCAGCAGTGGGCCCACACGATCGCCGACCAGATCTCGTCGTCGGTCTTCGTCAAGAGCGACGTCGCCCTCGGCCTGGCCCTGCCCGCGGTGGTCATCGTGACGGCCGGGGCGCTGCTGTGGGCGGCGCGGCGGCTCAGGGCGTTCTCCCTCACCGGGGACGCCTGATGCGGTGACCGCGGACACGCCGAGGGGCGGCCCGGGATCCGGGCCGCCCCTCGGCGTTTCACGTCAGATCGTCGGAAGGGCCACCGGATGGAGCACCGGCCCCCCGCCCAGCCATGAGGCCACCGGGACACGCCGCCGGCGCGCCCGGCGGCGAGGAGTCAGCCGCAGACCTTGCGGACCACCTCGGCGAGCCGGTGCGCGATCGACTCGGCGTGCTCCTGGGATCCGGCCTCGACCATCACCCGGATGATCGGCTCGGTCCCGCTCGGCCGGAGCAGCACCCGGCCGGTCTCCCCCAGCTCCGCCTCGGCCTCGGCGACCGCCTCGCGCAGCTCGGGGGCCGACGCCTTCGACTTGTCCACGTCGCGCACGTTGACGAGGACCTGCGGCAGCCTGGTCATCACCGCGGCGAGCTCGGTCAGCGAGCTCCCCGAGGCCGCCACCCGGGCGAGCAGGTGGAGCGAGGTGAGGAGGCCGTCCCCGGTGGTGGCGTGGTCCAGCATGATCACGTGGCCGGACTGCTCGCCGCCGAGGTTGTAGCCGTTGGCCTGCATGGCCTCGAGCACGTACCGGTCGCCGACGGCGGTCTGCACCAGCTTCAGGCCGGCCCGCTCCAACGCGATCTTCAGCCCGAGGTTGGACATGACCGTGGCGACGACGGTGCCCTTGGCGAGCCGGCCCTCGGCGTTCATCGCGAGCGCCAGGATCGCCAAGATCTGGTCGCCGTCCACCGGCTCACCACCGCCGGTGACCGCGAGGCACCGGTCCGCGTCGCCGTCGTAGGCGACGCCGAGGTCGGCACCGCGTTCCACCACGGCCCGCTGCAGCGTCTCCAGGTGGGTCGACCCGACGCCGTCGTTGATGTTGAGGCCGTCGGGCGAGGCGCCGATGGTCTCGACCTGGGCGCCGGCGCGCCGGAGCGCCTCCGGGGCGACCAGGTGCGCGGCGCCGTGCGCGCAGTCGACGACGATCCGCAACCCGTCGAGCCGGTGCGGGAGGCTGTCGAGGAGGTGGGAGACGTACCGCTCCGCCTCGCCGTAGGCCTCCCGGATGCGGCCGACGGCGGCGCCGACCGCACGGGGGCGCCGCTCCCCGAGCCGGGCCTCGATCTCGTCCTCGACCGCGTCGGGCAGCTTGAAGCCGCCCCGCGCGAAGAACTTGATGCCGTTATCCGGCGCGGGGTTGTGCGACGCCGAGAGCATGACCCCGAGGTCGGCTCCCAGCGCCGAGGTCAGGTACGCGACCGCGGGGGTGGGGAGCACGCCGAGCCGCAGGACGTCCACGCCGGACGACGCGAGGCCGGCGACCACGGCCGCCTCGAGGAACTCCCCCGAGGCCCGCGAGTCCCGGCCCACGACCGCCACCGGGCGGCCACGCCGCCCGGAACCGGCGCTCAACTCCCCGGCATCACCGAGCACGTTGGCGGCCGCGACGGCCAGATCCATGGCCAGTTCCGCGGTGAGATCGCGGCCGGCGACCCCTCGTACCCCGTCGGTGCCGAACAGGCGCCCCAACTTACCGCTTGCTGTACTGCGGAGCCTTGCGGGCCTTCTTGAGGCCGTACTTCTTCCGCTCCACGACGCGGGCGTCACGGGTGAGGAAGCCGGCCTTCTTCAGCGGCGGACGGTTGACCTCGGTGTCCAGCGCGGCGAGGGCGCGGGACAGGCCCAGCCGGATCGCACCGGCCTGGCCGGAGATCCCACCGCCGTGAACGCGGACGAAGACATCGAAAGCCCCCTCGGCACCGAGCACGGCGAACGGCTCGTTGACGAGGTGCTGGTGGATCTTGTTCGGGAAGTACGACTCGAGCGAACGGCCGTTGATGGTCCACTGCCCGGTGCCCGGCTTGATGCGAACCCGGGCCACGGCCTCCTTGCGGCGGCCGGTGCCGTACGAGGCGCCGGTGATGACCGGCTTGCGCACGGCGCTGTCGTCGGCGGGAGCGGACTCGGTCGTGTAGTGGGACGGGTACTCCTCAGCGGAGTAGCCTTCCGGCTCGCCCGCGACGAGCGTGTCGATACCGCTGGGCTCGGCCACGGTTCTCCTCTAACTCTCCTGGCTCGGCGGCTACTGGGCGATCTGGGTGATCTGGTAGGGCACCGGCTTCTGCGCCTGGTGCGGGTGCTCGGGACCGGCGTAGACCTTCAGCTTCTTCGCCATCTTCCGGCCGAGGGAGTTCTTCGGAAGCATGCCCCGGACCGCCTTCTCCACCACTCGGTCGGGGCGCTTCTTCATGAGCTCTTCGTAGGTGACCGAGCGGAGACCGCCTGGGTAACCGGAGTGACGGTACGCCCGCTTCTGGGTGAGCTTGTTACCCGTCAGCGCGACCTTGTCGGCGTTGACGACGATGACGAAGTCACCCGTGTCCACGTGCGGGGCGTAGATCGGCTTGTGCTTACCGCGGAGCAGGATGGCTACTTGGCTGGCCAGCCGGCCGAGCACAACGTCAGTCGCGTCGATGACCCACCACCGACGCTCGACGTCGCTGGACTTCGGTGAGAACGTGCGCACGGCAGTGCCTCTGTGGGATTCAGGAACTCGGTAGGTTGCGCAGGCACGGCGACAACCTCCGTCTCCACGTGTATGGGAGAAGACGCCGGACGCGCCGTGCACCGGTCTTTGGGCAGACCGATCCACACACAACGAATAAGCAGGGTACCGGCCTGCCGCCGCCAGGTCAAAACGCCGCGCGGCTCCGCAGGGCCGCGCAAGGGCCGCCCGGCGATAGGCCGGATTCTATCAAATCCGTATCAGAAGTCCTTTTACCTCTAATGCCGCACCTCCTTATATTGGGCTGCAACATGCGGCAGACCATTCGCTCCACGCAGCCCACGCGGACGCCCCGGCCGGGCACCCTCCTGGGGCTGCTGAGCTGCGCTGCCGCACTGCTGCTCACCGGAGTGGTGATCGGCCGGGTGACCGCGGCCGAGGGAAATGGCGGCGAGCAGGTCTATCTGCATTTTCCCGAAACCCAGCCCTCCACCGCCGTCACTCCCGCCGGTGTGGCGGAACACACCTCCCGTTCGGCCGAGCGGTGGGGCGACCGCCCGCCCCTCGATCCCGTCCGCCGCACCCCGGCGCCCACGCCCTCCGCCCGGGCGACCCGGACGCCCGCCCCGCGGGCGACCAGCGAGGCCGGCGGGCCGGACGGCGGCGGGACCGTGGTCCACGCCCACTCCGCCGGCGAGGAGGCCGACGGCCCGCACTGGGACGCCACCGGCCACCCCGAGCTGGAGCGGGAGGTGCTCCGGCTGGTGAACCTCGCGCGCGTGGCGCACGGCTGCCGGCGGCTGCGCCTCGACCCCCGGCTCGTCCGGTCGGCCCGCCGCCACGCGGCCCAGATGGCGGCGAGCGGCCGGTTCTCCCACACCTGGTCGGACGGCACCACCGCCTGGGACCGGATGGCCGCCGCCGACTACCCGGACGGCGCGGCCGAGACCATCGCCCGCGGCTACCGGAGCGCCGAGGCCGTGGTGGCCGGCTGGATGGCCCGCAAGGCCGACCGCCGCACCCTGCTGGACTGCCGGATCGTCGCCGTCGGCATCGGGGTGAGCATCGGCCCCACCGGCTACTGGTGGACCGGGGACTTCGGCTACTCCTGACCCTCCCGCACCGGTGGGAGCACCAGGCTAATCTCGGGCGCATGGGTTATCCCGGCGAGCAGCGAACACACCGTCCGCCCTACCTCCACCAGGCCGGCCGCCCGGACGGCGACCCCTGGCAGGCCGGTGGAGGGTCGTGGCCGCCGTACGCGGGCCATGGCCGCCGGGAGGACGCGCCACGGCGGGACGCCGTGCCGTACGGACCGGAGCCGGGCCCCACTCCCCAGGCCGGGCCGTACGGGTGGGAGACGGGTCCCACCCTGCAGGGGGCCATGCCGTACCGGCCGGATCCGGGCCACACCCCACCGGGCGGACCGTACGGCCCCGAACCGAGCCACACTCCACAGGCCGGGCCATACGGACCAGAACCAGGTCACACTCCGCAGGGTGGGCCGTACGCATTGGATACGGGGCACGCTCCGCTGGGCGGGGCGCACGGGCCGGAACCGGGCGGCACCCCGCAGGGCGCCGCGCCGCACCAGCCGGAGCCCGGCCCCGGGCCCGGTGGGCCTGGCCCGGGCGAGGAGTCACCGAGCCGGCGGGACGAGCAGAGCCGCACCGCGCCCGGACGGCGGCAGCGGCCCGCCGAGCAGGCCGAGCCGGCGTGGGACCCCGACGCCCGGGGCCCGCAGTGGATCAAGCCGCTCATCCTCACCGGCGGCGTGATGGCGCTGATCGGCGCACTCTTCTTCGGCCTGTGGACGGCGGCGAAGAACGAGAAGCCCGCGGCCCCGGTCGCCACCCCCAAGCCGTCGAGCTCCCTGCCGAGCTTCCCCACCGGCAAGTACGGCTTCGCGGCCTCGCGCAAGACCGACAAGACCCCGCTCACCGTGAAGGAGCTGTTCGGGAAGGCGAAGTTCGCCACCAAGGGGCGCGGGTACGTCCGGACGGTCTGGCGCAAGGAGAAGCGCTGCGAAGACGGGGTCAACGGCGACAAGATCAAGAAGGCGCTGCGCTCCGGCCGCTGCACCCAGCTGATCAGGGCCAGCTTCCGGGACACCAAGAACAAGATCATCGGAACGGTGGGAGTCGCCAACCTCGCCACCTCCGCGGCGGCGAAGAAGGTCGCCACCGCCGGCGGCGGGAAGGAGCGCGAGGACTACCTCAAGCCGCTCCCCGGGAAGGACGAGGCGACCAAGCAGCTCGGCAACGGGGACGCGTACGCGGGCGGCTGGACCTACGGCCACTACGCCGTGCTGCTGTGGTTCCAGTTCAAGGACGGGCACAAGCCGAACAAGAACGAGCTCAAGCAGCTCTATCGGGCGGCGAACGACATCGCCGACCAGACGGTCTTCCCCGCCCTGGAGCACCGCTCGCTCACCGGCGGGCGCCGCGCGTGACCCGGGCCCGCCGGGCCGCGCGCCGCGGTGATCCATCCGGCATCGGGCGGCGGAAAGCCCGATAGCGGCCCTTCGACCTCGTTCTCATCGATACGCTTCCGGCTATGCGTGGCCAGGATCCCGGTTCCGAGCACGAGCACGAGCAGGACACGGCGCGGGTTCCCCGCGAGCCGGACGCGGCCGGCTCCGCGGCCGCGCCCACCCCGCCGGGCACCGGCCGTTCCGCGGACGGCCCGGGATCGCCCACACCCGGCCAGGCACCGGCCGCCGGCTCGCGGTCCGGCGCGCCCACCGGGCCGGGTGCGCCGTCCTCCGGCCCGCAGACCGCGCAGCCCGGCGCACCGGGCACACCACCACCCGGCGCACCGCAGGGCGGGCCCCACCCCGGCGCACCGGACGCGCACGCCCAATCGGAGAGCGGACGGCAGGCGGGGCCGGGCGTGGGCGCTCCCGCCGCGCCGCTGAGCGGGCAGCCCGGGCCGGGCGCGTCATCGGGATCGCACACCGCGCCATCATCGGGATCGCGCACCGCGCCGCAGAGCGCGCCCCAGGCCGGTCCCGGCATGCCGCCCGGGCCGCACGCCCCCGGGCCGGGCATTTTGTGGTTCCCCGGCCCGCAGACCGCGCAGCCCGGCGCACCGGGCACGCCACCACCCGGCGCACCGCAGGGCGGGCCCCACCCCGGCGCACCGGGCGGGCACGCCACTCCCCCGGGCGCACCCCAGGCCGGACCGGGCACGCCGCCGGGCGGTACGCCCGCCCCGGAGCAGGCGCCACCGCCCGACCCGGCGGTGACCCGGCCATTGCCCGCCTTCCCGCCGCAGTCGCCACGGCCGGGTGACGGCGGTGCCGTGCCGTACCCGGGCGGGCACGCCCCGCCGTACGCCGACTACCGGCCGCAGCGCTTCCCGCACCCGGCGCCCGACAACCCGCCTCAGCCTCCTCCGTACCGGCCTCCGGCCGACCGGCCGCAACCGCCTCAGGGGTACCCGGGCCCCGGGCCGTACCCCGGTACGCCGCCCGCCCCGGCGCCGCACCCCGGGCAGCCCTGGCCCCCGCCCCCGGGCGGCCAGGCACCGGCCGAGCCCGGCGGGGGTCTCCCTCCCATGCCTCCGCACGGCGCCATGAGCCCTCCGGCGCCGCCCATGGGCCCGCAGGCCCCCGCGAACCAGCCACAGGCCCCTGGGACGCCCATCGGCCCGTCCCAGGCCGCCACGAACCCACAGGCGCCCGCGAACGCGCCACAGGCCGGCCCGCAGACGCCCCCGCGGCCCGGCGCCGCGGGCTGGCCTCCACCGGTGCCCGGCCCGTCCCGCGGGCCGGAGCACGCCCTCGCGCACGGTGCCCGGGACGGCGGGGCGCCGGCGCATGCCGCCGAGCCCGCCCCATGGCCCACGGCCGGGCCTCCCGCTCCGCCGCCGGGCGCCCCATGGCCCGCGCCCGGATGGCAGGCGGGACCGGCCGGGCAACCGGCCCCGCCCGGAGGCTCGGGCGAAGCCCCGCCCTGGCCGCCCAGGCTGCCCGGTGAGCCGTCCCCGGAAACGGCCGGTCCGGGTGGCGCCGGCATGCCGCGCTCGTGGCCGCCGCCCGCCGCCTACGGCACGGAGCGGCCCGCACCGGTCCCGGCGGACGGCTCCGCGCCGCGGCCCGGCGCGTCCTCGCCCGCGGATCCGCGGAGCGGCACCCCGGACGCCTCCCAGGCGGCCGGCCGTCCCGGCGAGCACACCGGTACGGCTGAGCCCGCCACGGCCACGGCGGCCGCGCAGGGCGACGCACCCAAGGAGGGCGCTCCCGCCGCCGGGCCCGGGGCACCGCGACCGGAGCCGGCCAAGGAGACCGAACCCACCGGAGACGGCGGTGGCCCCACCGGGGACCGCCCGCCGCGAGACGGTTCCGCCACCCGGCCGCCCCAGGCCGCCGCGCCCGAGCGGCCCGCCGAGGCCGGCGCCCGCCCCGCCGGAGCCGAGGCCCAGCCGGCCGGCACCGAGACGAGCCCCGGCGAGACCGGCACGCGGCCCACCGGCACGGATACGCGCCCGGCCGGCACCGATGCGGCCGAGGCCGCGCCCGCGCCGGGCGCGTCGGCACCGGCCGCCGGGGAGACGGCCCCTGAGGCCTCGGACCCGCCCGGCCAGACGGCGGAGGAACGGCCGGCGGACGACCGGCCGGCATCGGAGGAGCAGGACGACCCCGCGCAATCGGAAGGTCAGCACACCATGCCGCTCCGCCTACCGCGTTCCGACACGTCCTCCGGCGAGCAGGCGACCTCGCCGGCCCAAGACCGCAGGGACCCCTCGGCACCGGGCTCGATGTTCACCCCGGTGATTCCGGCGAAGGCGGCCCGGCCGCCCATGCCACCGCCGTTCGGCGCGCCACCGCCTCCGCAGAGCCGGGCGGACGGCCCCGGCGCGTCCCCGGAGACCGGCCGGCCCTCGTCCCAGCAGGACCCCGGCCGCCGCACGCTCTCCGGGGCGGCGAAGAAGGTGGTGATCGCCGCGGCCTCCGTGGTCGCGGTGGCGGCGATCGGGACCGGCGCCTTCCTCGCCTACGGCGGCCCCGACGAGGGCACCGCCCGGAGCGGCGCCACGAGCAGCGCGGCACCGGCCACCACCGAGCCGGAGCCCGAGCCGACCGGCCCCGACGCGAAGCTCGACTCCGAGACGACCGACCCCAACACGCTCACGCTCAACGAGGCCTTCCCGGAGACCCGGGTCACCGTGGCCGGCCGGACCTTCCGGCGGGTCAAGGTCCACTCCACCGACGAGTGCGACCAGGCCGCCACCGGGGCGTTCGCCACCGCGCTCGCGGAGCAGCACTGCCGCCGCGTGCTGCGCGCGACCTACGTGGACCGCGAGCGTGACTTCGCGGTCACCACCGGCATCGCCGTGCTCCCCACCAAGGAGGCGGCGCTCACCGTCGACCGGGCCAAGGACCTCGGGCGGAACGTGTGGTTCCGCGGCCTCAACGGCAAGCAGGGCAGCGGCGCCGAGCGGATGGAGATCGCCGGCGGCTACGGGGCCGGCCTGGTCTGGGGGCGCTACATCGTGTTCAGCTACGCGACCTACTCGGACGGGCGCACGCCCGGCCCCGATGACACGAAGCTCGCCCCGGTCAGCGGCGCCTTCCGCGACCACACCACGAAGGTGATCGAGAAGCGGCTCAAGAAGTGAGCGTGCGCACCCGGCGGGCCTGGGCGGCGCGCCGCGCCAGCTCCTCGGCGGTCTCCGGGTAGCGCACCTCCTCCAGGGTCAGGCCGTGCGCCGGGGCCACGCGCACGGCCGAGTCGCGCACGGCTCGCGCGAGCACCTCGGCCGGCCACTCCACCGGCCGCTTGCCCTCCCCGACGGCGAGCACGGCGCCGACCAGGGACCGCACCATGGAGTGGCAGAAGGCGTCCGCCACCACGGTCGCCTCGATGATCCCGTCGTCGCGCCGGGCCCACTCGAACCGCCGGAGCTCCCGGATGGTCGTCGCGCCCTCGCGCTTCTTGCAGAAGGCGGCGAAGTCGTGCTCGCCGAGCAGCCGGACCGAGGCGGCGTTCATCAGCTCGACGTCGAGCGGCTTGGGGTACCAGAGCACCTCCCGCCGCCGCAGCGGGTCCACCCCGCCCGGGGCGTCGCAGACGCGGTAGCAGTACCGCCGGCAGAGCGCGGAGAACCGGGCGTCGAAGCCGTCCGGGGGCACGGAGACGGCGAAGACCCGGACGTCGGGCGGGAGCACCGCGGCGAGCCGCCGGACGAGCGCGGAGCACAGCTCCGGGAGGCGCTCCGCGGGCGGCGTGGCCGTCTCCCTCCCGCGGGGTTCGAGGATGGCGAGCGCGGCGAGCGGGAGGTCGACGTGGACGACCTGGCCGCGCGCGTGCACCCCGGCGTCGGTACGGCCCGCCACGGTCAGCCGGGGCGGGGCCTCCAGCCGCAGCAGCGTGGCGAGCGCGGCCTCCAGCTCCCCCTGGACGGTCCGCAGGCCGGGCTGCCGCGCCCACCCCTGAAAGTCCGTGCCGTCGTACCCCAGGTCGAGCCTGAACCGCACCGGGTCTCGATCCACCGCGTCTCCTCCGTTGCCCTCCGGCGTCGCTCGGCGATGACCGTCCGCGAAATGAGCGGGCCCAGCATCCCACAATGGGGAGCCGGGCCCACTCACGGTACGGCCTGAAGGTCAGGCTTCGTCCTTCTTCTCGTCCTGCTTGCCGCCCTCCGCGGCCTCGGCCTTCTCGGCCTCGGCGGCGGTCTCGGCCTGCTCCTGGGCGGCCTCGGCCTTCGCCTCGGCGGCCTGCTCCTCCTGAGCGGCCTTCTGCTCCTCGGCGGCCTTCGGCTGCTCCGCCTGCTGCTCGGCGGCGGCCGGAGCCTTGCGAGCCACCCGGACCGGCCGCATCGGCTCGGTCACCAGCTCGATGATGGCCATGGGGGCGTTGTCACCCCGGCGCGGGCCGATCTTGGTGATCCGGGTGTAGCCACCGGGACGCTCGGCGAACGTCGGCGCGATCTCGGTGAAGAGGTGGTGGACGACGCTCTTGTCACGGATGACCGCCAGCACCTGGCGGCGGTTGTGCAGGTCGCCCTTCTTTGCCTTGGTGATCAACCGCTCAGCGAACGGGCGCAGACGCTTGGCCTTCGCCTCCGTGGTGCGGATCCGGCCGTGCTGGAACAGCTGCGTGGCGAGGTTCGCCAGGATCAGCCGCTCGTGGGCCGGGCTGCCGCCGAGACGGGCGCCCTTGGTGGGCTTGGGCATCGTGTGTGCTCCTCATGGACGAACCCGCCCCGGCCGTATCAGGTACCGGGGTCGGGCCGACCGGCATGCGCCGGTCGGTACCTTCATGGCTTGCCAGGCAGACCGCTGGCGGCGGTGCCGCCCCGGCCGGGCCGGGCGGTCACCGTGCCGAGGGCCGCTCAGTACTGCTCGGTCTCGATGAAGCCGCGATCCTCGTCGTCGAGCCTCCCACCGCCACCGGCGACCGTGGCCGGGTCGAACCCCGGAGGGGAGTCCTTGAGGGTGAGGCCCATCTCGGCGAGCTTCTGCTTGACCTCCTCGATCGACTTGGCGCCGAAGTTCCGGATGTCGAGCAGGTCCTGCTCGCTGCGGCTGACCAGCTCACCGACCGTGTGGATGCCCTCACGCTTGAGGCAGTTGTAGGACCGGACGGTGAGGTTGAGCTCCTCGATCGGCAGCGCCAGGTCGGCGGCGAGGGCCGCGTCCGTGGGCGACGGGCCGATCTCGATGCCCTCGGCCTCGACGTTGAGCTCCCGGGCGAGCCCGAACAGCTCGACCAGCGTCTTGCCGGCCGAGGCCACGGCGTCCCGGGGCTTGATCGAGGGCTTGGTCTCGACGTCGAGGATCAGGCGGTCGAAGTCCGTGCGCTGCTCGACACGGGTCGCCTCGACCTTGTAGGTGACCTTGAGAACGGGGGAGTAGATCGAGTCGATCGGGATACGTCCGATCTCCTGCCCCGGCTGCTTGTTCTGCGCGGCGGAGACGTACCCCCGGCCACGCTCGACGGTCAGCTCCATCTCGAGCTTCGCCTTGCCGTTCAGCGTGGCGATGTGCAGCTCGGGGTTGTGCACCTCGACACCGGCCGGCGGCGCGATGTCGGCGGCGGTGACCTCACCGGGCCCCTGCTTGCGCAGGTACATCACCACCGGCTCGTCGTGCTCGGACGAGACGACCAGCTGCTTGAGGTTGAGGATGATGTCGGTGACGTCTTCCTTGACCCCCGGCACGGTCGAGAACTCGTGGAGCACGCCCTCGATACGGATGCTGGTGACCGCCGCCCCGGGGATCGAGGACAGCAGAGTACGCCGGAGCGAGTTGCCGATGGTGTAGCCGAACCCCGGCTCCAGGGGCTCGAGGATGAACCTGGACCGGTACTCGGAGAGGGGCTCCTCCTGGAGTGTCGGACGCTGTGCGATGAGCATTGGGACTCCCCCTGTCTCCGGGACGACGCCGGATCACCGGCGATCGCCGGCTCCGCGCCGTCCCCAATAACGGTGACGCCCGCTATATGACGCCACTCGGTTCCACTCCATGATGCCGTACGGCCCGTACGGGGGTACGGCACCGCATGACGTCGCCGATTACTTCGAGTAAAGCTCGACGATCAGCTGCTCCTGGACCAGCGTGTCGATCTGCTGCCGGGTCGGGAGCTGGTGCACGAGGATCCGCATGTGCTCCGTCGAGACCCCCAGCCACGCGGGGATCTTCTTCTCGGAGTGGGTGGCGCGGGCGACCTCGTACGGCATCAGGTGGCGCTTGTTCTCGCGCACCTCGATGACGTCGTGCTCGCGAACCCGGTAGGACGGGATGTTGACCTTGCGGCCGTTGACCAGGAAGTGACCGTGCCGCACCTGCTGGCGGGCGGCGTCGCGCGACTCGGCGAAGCCGGCGCGGTAGACCACGTTGTCGAGCCGGCTCTCCAGGATCTGGAGCAGGTTCTCGCCGGTCTTGCCGGGCCGCCGGCTGGCCTCCTCGTAGTAGCGGTGGAACTGCTTCTCGAGGACGCCGTAGATGCGGCGGGTCTTCTGCTTCTCCCGGAGCTGGAGCTGGTACTCCGACTCCTTGGGACGGCCACGGCCGTGTTCACCAGGCGGGTAGGGACGGATCTCGATGGGGCACTTCGCGGACTCGCACTTCTTGCCCTTGAGGAAGAGCTTGGTCTTCTCCCGGCGGCAGAGCTTGCAGTCCGGACCCGTGTAACGAGCCATTTCTCTTCTCTCCTGAGCTCAGACTCGGCGGCGCTTCGGCGGACGGCAGCCGTTGTGCGGGACCGGGGTCACGTCCTGGATCGAGTCGACCTCGAGACCGGTCGCCTGGAGGGCGCGGATCGCGGTCTCACGGCCGGAGCCGGGCCCCTTGACGAAGACGTCGACCTTCCGCATGCCGTGCTCCATGGCACGGCGGGCGGCGTTCTCGGCGGCCATCTGCGCCGCGAACGGCGTGGACTTGCGCGAGCCCTTGAACCCGACGTGGCCGGCGCTGGCCCAGGAGATCACGTTCCCGTTGGTGTCGGTGATCGAGACGATCGTGTTGTTGAACGTGCTCTTGATATGGGCGTGCCCGTGAGCGACGTTCTTCTTTTCCTTGCGGCGCGACTTCTTCGAGGAGGTCGCGCCCTGTCGGGACTTCGGCGGCATTTATGCGCTCTCCTGGAATTTTGGCTGCTAGGACTACTTCTTGCCCGGCTTCTTCTTCCCGGCGACGGTCTTGCGCTTGCCCTTGCGGGTCCGCGCGTTCGTCTGGGTCCGCTGACCGCGGACGGGCAGCCCCTTGCGGTGGCGGATGCCCTGGTAGCAACCGATCTCGATCTTCCGGCGAATGTCGGCCTGGACCTCGCGGCGGAGGTCGCCTTCGACCTTGTAGTTCGCCTCGATGTAGTCACGGATCGGCACCAGCTCGGCGTCGGTGAGCTGGTAGACGCGCAGGTCGGGGTTGATCCCCGTCGCCTTCAGAATCTCCTTGGCGCGGGAACGGCCAATCCCGTAGATGTAGGTGAGGGCGATCTCCAACCGCTTGTCGCGGGGGAGGTCGACGCCTACCAAGCGGGCCATAGTGGGCATTCTCCTTTTCTTGTCGCGGAGGTTTTGCGCCGCACCTCCCTCCCCATGCCCTGGGCGAGGGCCCCGGCCTCCGTCCGGGGGTCTCCCACGCGGTTCGGCCTCCGCGAGGAGACCGCCTTCGCGGGTGTGAGACGCGTTTCCTGACTCGGACTAACCCTGACGCTGCTTGTGGCGCAGGTTCTCGCAGATCACCATCACACGACCGTGCCGGCGGATCACCCGGCACTTGTCGCAGATCTTCTTAACGCTCGGCCTAACCTTCATGGTCCTTTTCGTTCCGTGTACGGCCCGCCCTCGGCAGAGAGGCCTACTTGTACCGGTAGACGATCCGCCCCCGACTCAGGTCGTAGGGGCTCAGCTCCACGACGACCCGATCGTCGGGCAGGATCCGGATGTAGTGCATCCGCATCCGGCCGCTGATATGGGCCAGGACCATGTGCCCGTTGTCGAGTTGCACCCGGAACATCGCGTTCGGGAGCGTCTCGACTACCGTGCCCTCAATCTCGATGGCGCCGTCCTTCTTGGCCATGGTCCTCGCGTTTCACTGATCGGTCGTCTGCGGAGAATTCGGAACACTAAGCAGCCGCGACCTTCGGGCGCTTCCAGGGAGCGGCGGTCAGCCCGACCGCCTGGCGCAAAAGGTCATAGTGAACCGACAAAGGAGTGTACGACACCCTGGCCTGCGATGCGAAACGAAGGCACGCCGGGGCGCCGACACGACCCCGTTGAAGATTACCGCAAGCCGTGCCGTGCTCCGGTGAGGTGCGCTCTCGCCGGGCTCGGACCCGCCGGGCTCCGGGCCGCGTGGCCGCTCCGCGCCCTCCGCCGCCGGGTGCCGCCGGGTGAGACGTGCCGGCCGGTCCACGACGGCGCCGGTGCGATCCGCCGGCCCGCTCAGAACGGCCGCCGGGCGTGCCGCCGTCCTCCCCCGGCGGCCGCCGCCCACCGCGCTCCCCGCGCGGCGCGTCCCGCTCCCCGGATCCGGTACGGCCGGCCTCACCCGCCGCGGCCGCCGTGGCTCACCCGTTGCGGCCGTGGCCGAACTGCCGGCCGAAGATGGTGCCGACGAGGAGGGCCGCCCCCCACGGGCCCATCACCCACAACGGCCAGGGGTAGATCCACGTGCCCGTGGTGATCGACACGATCAGCCAGATCACCCAGTTGATGCTGCTCGCGGTCGCCCAGGCCGCCCAGCTCGCCTTCAGGGCGACCTCGGCGGGCCTCCGCTTGCGCGCCACCTCCTTCGAGGGCGCCGGCGCCGGCGGCCGGTGGAGGTCGATCTCGGGAAGATCAGCGGTGATCTTTGCGAGCTCACCGTACGTACGGCTCTGATAGACCCGCTCCAGCCGCTCGTTGAACTCGTCGACGGTGAGCCGCCCCTCGGCCAGATGCTCCCGCAGCGCCTCGGCCACCCGGTCCCGGTCGCGGTCCGAGGCCCGCATCTCCGGCGATATCGACATTGCAACTCCCGCCGATCTCCGCAATCGCCCCCATTATGCCCCTCGCCGCCCCGACCCGGAGGCCGCGCGGCGGGCGGTGCCGGCGGCCGGGTGACCGGCCGGGGCGGGCGGCTGCGATGCTGGAGAGCATGCCCGCTCCGCTGTGGATCGTCTCCGGACCGCCGGGCGCGGGGAAGTCGACCGTGTGCGAGCTGCTGCTCGCGAGGCTCGACCCCGTCCCGGCGCTGCTCGACAAGGACACCGTGTACGGCGGCTTCGTGGCGGCGATGCTCGCCGCGTACGGCAGGCCGGAGGGGGAGCGGGAGGGCCCCTGGTACGACCGGCACGTCAAGGTGCACGAGTACGCCGGGCTCACCGCGACCGCCCGCCAGATCCGCTCCCACGGCTGCCCGGTGATGCTCGCCGGCCCGTTCACGAGCCAGGTGCACGACGCGGAGCTCTGGCGGCGCTGGGTGGACGAGCTCGGCGGCGGCGTGGTGCACCTGCTGTGGGTCCGCTCCGACGGACCCACCCTGGGGCGCAGGCTCGTCGAGCGCGGGCTCACCCGCGACGCCGGGAAGCTCGCGAACTTCGAGAACTTCCTGCGGGCGATCCGGGTGGACGAGCCGCCGGTGGTGCCGCACGTCGAGATCGACAACCGGCTCGGCGCGCCGCCGCTGGCCGAGCAGATCGACCGCTGCGTGCGCGCCTGGCAGGGTGCGCGCTCCTGAGCCCGGCCGTATCCGCACGCCACCCCAAGCCGGCCCACAGGACAGGGTTCCGGCGCTCGAGCACGCCCCGCTCCCGTTCCGGGTGGAGCAGCCGCTGCCGACGCTCCGGTACGGCGACCTCGCCCTCACCTCCACCCGCCCCGCCGACGGCGCCGGCGGACGGGTGCAGGTGGTGCGCCGCCGCCCCGGCGGCACCTGGGAGCGGATCATCGACCGCCCGGAGCCGCCGACCGCCTGAGCCTCGGCGCCCCCGCGCAAGGCCCCGCGCGCGTCGCGCGGGCCTTGGTCGTGCCGGCGCACCGGTGGCGCGACATGCCAGGTGGGGCGGGGTGTGCGGGACGGCCCGGCCGGCTCAGTTCGCCGCGCCCTGCCCCTTCAGGCGCGAGGCTCCCCCGTCGAGCGCGGTGAGCACGAGCGGCCCGTCCTCGGTCAGCGCCACGCTGTGCTCGAAGTGCGCCGACGGCCGGCCGTCGAGCGTGACCACGGTCCACTCGTCGCTGAGCACCCTGGTCCGCGGCGTGCCCAGGTTGACCATGGGCTCGATGGCGAAGCACATGCCGACCTCGAAGCGGGGTCCCCGGCCGGGCTTGCCGTAGTTCGCCACCCACGGCTCCATGTGCATCTCGGTGCCGATGCCGTGCCCGCCGTACTCCGGGGGGATGCCGTACCGGCCCTGGGAGCGGACGTACCGCTCGATGCGGAAGCCAATGTCGGAGAGGTGACCGCCGACCCGGAGCGCGGAGATCCCCCGCCACATGGCCTCCTCGGTCACCTGCATCAGCTTGGTCAGCTCGGGCGACACCTCCCCCACCGGGACCGTGATCGCCGCGTCCCCGTGCCAGCCGTCGAGGATCGCGCCGCAGTCGATGGAGATGATGTCACCCTCCCGGAGCCGCCGCCGGTCGTGGGGGATGCCGTGGACCACCTCGTGGTTCACCGAGGCGCAGATGGTGGCGGGGTAGCCGTGGTAGCCCTTGAACGAGGGGATCGCTCCCTGGTCCCGGATCGCCTCCTCGGCGATCCGGTCGAGATCCAGGGTGGTGATGCCGGGGCGGACCTCTTTCCGGAGCAGCTCGAGCGTGCGCGCGACCACGAGCCCGGCGGCGCGCATCAGCTCGATCTGCTCCTTCGTCTTGATCTGGATCCCGTGTCTGCTCTTCCTGAACACCTATGCCACTCCCGCGGATGATCCCCGAGCTCGCCTAACAAGACTGAACGCCACTCCAGGTCGTGGAGTGGCGTTCCTCGCCCCGGCCTCGGTCAGTTACCGAAACGCCGCAACACCGACAACGCCCGCTGGGTGACCTCTTCGACCGGTCCGGTCGCGTCGATCCCCGCGAGGATGCCCTCCTTCTCGTAGAAGGAGATCAGTGGAGCCGTCTGTTCCTGATAGACCTCGAGACGCCGCCGGATGGTCTCCTCCCGGTCGTCGTCCCGCTGGAACAGCTCGCCGCCGCAGGCGTCGCAGACGCCCTCCACGGCCGGCGGGTCGAACACCACGTGCCAGACCTTGCCACAGGAGCGGCAGGTCCTCCGGCCGGAGAGCCGCCGGATGACCTCCTCGTCGTCGACCTTCAGCTCCAGGACCACGTCGAGGGACGCGCCGAACTCGGCGAGCATCTCCTTCAAGACCTCTGCCTGCGGCACGTTCCGGGGGAACCCGTCGAGCAGGAACCCCTCCCGGGCGTCGTCCTGCAAGAGCCGGTCGCGGACCATGGCGATCGTCACCTCGTCGGGGACGAGCTCGCCGCGGTCCATGTACTCCTTGGCAAGTTTGCCGAGTTCCGTGCCACGCGAGACGTTCGCGCGGAAGATGTCCCCAGTTGAGATCTTGGGGACCGACAGGTGCGATGCGATGTACTGGGCCTGCGTCCCCTTACCTGCTCCGGGGGGCCCGACCAGGACGACGCGCACTATCTCAGAAAGCCCTCGTAGTTCCGCTGCTGCAGCTGACTCTCGATCTGCTTGACCGTATCAAGGCCGACACCAACCATGATCAGAATGCTGGTCCCTCCGAACGGGAAGTTCTGGCTTGCACCGGCCACCGCCAGCGCGACGATCGGGATGAGGGAGATCACCCCGAGGTACGGTGCGCCGGCGGCGGTGAGCCGCGTGAGCACGTAGTTGAGGTACTCCGCGGTCGGCCGGCCCGGGCGGATGCCCGGAATGAACCCACCGTACTTCTTCATGTTGTCGGCCACTTCAGCGGGGTTGAAGGTAATGGAGACGTAGAAGTACGTGAAGAAGATGATGAGGGCGAAGAACGCCGCCATGTAGACCGGGTGATCGCCGCGTACCAGGTTCTCGGCGAACCACTCGATGATCACGTTCGGGTTCTCGGTGTTGCCGAACAGCGTGACGGCGAGCTGGGGCAGGTACAGGAGCGAGGACGCGAAGATGACCGGGATGATGCCCGCCTGGTTCACCTTCAGCGGGATATAGGTCGACGTCCCCCCGTACATGCGCCGCCCGACCAGCCGCTTGGCGTACTGCACCGGGATCCGCCGCTGCGCCTGCTCGATGAAGATGACGACCCCGATGATCACCACGCCGACGGCCATCACCACGACGAACTTGAGCGGGCTCTGGCGGTAGATGTTCACCAGCTCGGCCGGGAACACCGCGATCACCTGAGTGAAGATCAGGAGCGACATGCCGTTCCCGATGCCGCGGTCGGTGATCAGCTCACCGAGCCACATGATCACCGCGGTGCCCGCCGTCATAGTGACGACCATGGTGACGAGCGGGAAGATGTCCTCGCTCACCAGGATCGGCTCGGTGCAGCTCGGGAAGAGCTGACCGCTCCGGGCGAGCGCGATGAACGCCGTCGACTGGAGCACCGCCAGGGCGACCGTCAGGTACCGGGTGTACTGGGTGATCTTGGCCTGACCGGCCTGCCCCTCCTTCTTCAGCGTCTCCAGACGGGGGATCACCACGGTGAGGAGCTGGAGGATGATGCTCGCCGTGATGTACGGCATGATCCCCAGCGCGAACACTGAAAGTTTCAGGAGGGCGCCGCCGCTGAACAGCTGCACCATCCCGTAGATGTTGCCGGCATCCCCCGCCTGGGCCTGCTCAAGGCACAGGCGGATGTTCTCGGAGTTCACGCCGGGGGTCGGGAGCACCGAGCCGAGCCGGAACAGCACGATGATGCCCAGCGTGAACAGCAGCTTCTTGCGCAGGTCCGGTGTCCGGAAAGCCCGGGTGATCGCGGTTAGCACGGTCCCTCCTGCGCGCCTGTGACGCGGTCGGCGATGGTCTGGGGGGCGTCCATCGACATGTCTGCTTGCCAGTGAACGGGTATCGAGTCGGGCCGCGATGCGCGCCCGCTTCCAGCGAACTCTAACGCACTAACGGACGCGGAGGCTCATTACGAGCCTCCGCGCCCTGGTGCGTCAGTCATCTTTACAGCTGTGAGACCGAGCCGCCGGCCGCGGCGATCTTCTCCTTGGCGCTGGCGGAGAACGCGTGCGCCTTCACGTTCAGCGCCACGGAGATCTCCCCGTTGCCCAGCACCTTCACCGGCTGGTTCTTGCGGACCGCGCCCTTGGCGACCAGGTCCTCCGGGGTCACCTCTCCGCCCTGCGGGTAGAGCTTCGCCAGCTGGCTGAGGTTGACGACCTGGTAGGTCTTCTTGAACAGGCTGTTGGAGAAGCCCTTCAGCTTCGGCACTCGCCGCTGGAGCGGAAGCTGACCGCCCTCGAAACCGGGCCGGATCGTGGTCCTGGCCTTGGAGCCCTTGGTACCACGGCCCGCGGTCTTGCCCTTCGAGGCCTCACCGCGGCCCTTGCGGATCCTGGGACGGTTCGCTCCCGGGGCCGGGCGGAGATCGTGGATCTTGAGCGGAGACCTCTCCGTCATCGCTAGTTGCCCCCCTCCTCGGTGAGCTCAGTTACCTGCACGAGGTGGGAGACGGTGGCGACCATCCCCCGGATCTCCGGGCGATCATCCTTGATCACCACGTCACCGATCCGCTTCAGACCCAGCGAACGCAGCGTGTCCCGCTGGTTCTGCCTGCTGCCGATCTGCGACCGGACCTGGGTGATCTTCAGTCGGGCCATCGTCAGCTCACCGCCTTCGCAGCCGCCGCGGCCTCGGCGAGGCCCTCGGCACGGGCCCGCAGCATCGCCGCGGGCGCGACCTCCTCGAGCGGCAGGCCACGACGAGCCGCGATCTCCTCGGGCCGGTTCAGGCTCTTCAGCGCCTTCACCGTGGCGTGCACAATGTTGATCGGGTTGTCCGAACCGAGCGACTTGGACAGCACGTCATGGATGCCGGCGCACTCCAGGACCGCGCGCACCGGGCCACCCGCGATGACACCGGTACCCGGCGACGCCGGGCGGAGCAGGACGACGCCGGCCGCCTCCTCGCCGATCACGGCGTGCGGGATCGTGCCCTGGATCCGCGGCACGCGGAAGAAGTGCTTCTTGGCCTCCTCGACGCCCTTGGCGATGGCCGCGGGCACCTCCTTGGCCTTGCCGTACCCGACCCCGACGAGGCCGTTGCCGTCACCGACCACGACCAGCGCGGTGAAGCTGAACCGCCGGCCGCCCTTGACGACCTTCGCGACTCGGTTGATCTTTACAACGCGCTCGATGTACGAGACGCCCTTGTCTGCGGCGCCCCCGCGGCGATCTTCACGACGGTCCCGCCGCTCGCCACCGCCGCCTGCGCCGCGACGCGGAGCTGCAGCCATCAGTGGTTCCTCTTCTCGTTGCTCGTCTCACGGGCCATCACTCGAAACCCACGGGCCGGGGCCATCAGAACACCAGCCCGCCTTCACGGGCGCTGTCGGCGAGAGCCGCGATGCGCCCTGCGTAGCGGTTGCCACCCCGGTCGAACACGACCTGGGTGATTCCGGCGGCCTTGGCCCGCTGAGCGAGGAGCTCGCCGACCTTCCTCGCCTTCTCGGTCTTGGTGCCCTCCAGGCCGCGCAGCGAGGCGTCCATGGTGGAGGCGCTCACCAGCGTGTGCCCCTTGGTGTCGTCCACGATCTGCACGAACATGTGCCGGGTGGACCGCGTGACGACCAGACGCGGACGCTCAGCCGTACCGAAGATCTTCTTGCGGACGCGGCGGTGTCGGCGGGCTCGCGCCACGACGCGGGCGGCCGTGCGCTTGCGGAACGCAATCTTGCTAGCCATGCCTACTTACCAGCCTTCCCGACCTTACGGCGGATCACTTCGCCCTGGTAGCGCACGCCCTTGCCCTTGTACGGATCCGGCTTGCGCAGCTTCCTGATGTTCGCGGCGACCTGACCGACCTTCTGCTTGTCGATGCCCTCGACGTGGAAGAGGGTCGGCTTCTCCACGCGGAAGGTGATCCCCTCCGGCGCGTCGACGACAATCGGGTGGCTGTACCCCAGAGCGAACTCAAGCTGGGTCGGGCTCTTGGCCTGGACACGGTAACCGACGCCGACGATCTCCAGCGTCTTGCTGTACCCCTGGGTCACGCCCGTCACCATGTTGGCGATGAGCGTGCGGGTCAGGCCGTGCAGCGCCCGCACCTTGTTCTCGTCGTTGGGACGGGTGACCTGGATCGACCCGTCCTCGGCCCTCGACACCTGGATCGGCTCGGCAACGGTGTGCGAGAGCGTGCCCTTCGGCCCCTTGACCTGGACATGCCGGCCATCGATCGTGACTTCGACACCTGCCGGTACGGGGATGGGCAGCCGTCCGATCCGCGACATGCTCTGCTTCCTCCCCTCGTTACCAGACGTAGGCGAGGACTTCCCCGCCAACTCCACGCTTCCTGGCCTGCTTGTCCGTCATGAGGCCGCTGGACGTCGACAGGATCGCGATGCCCAGGCCGCCCAGCACACGGGGCAGGTTGTCCTTCTTGGCGTAGACCCGCAGACCGGGCTTCGAGACCCGGCGCAGGCCCGCGAGTGCACGCTCACGGTTCGGCCCGAACTTCAGCTCTATCACGAGGTTCTTGCCGACCTTGGCGTCCTCCACGCTCCAGGACTGGATGTAGCCCTCCTGCTGGAGGATCTCGGCGATGTGCGCCTTGATCTTGGAGTACGGCATCGACACGGTGTCGTGATAGGCCGCGTTCGCGTTACGCAGACGTGTCAGCATGTCTGCGATCGGGTCCGTCATCGTCATGGCCGGTGGCCCTCCTCACCGCGGTTTCCCCTCCGGGACCTGCGGTGTGGTCATGGGGCGCTGGGGACAGCGCCCGGGGTTGATACGACTTCCTTGCTTACTGACTTCGGGGTGTACGGCCGGCTACCCGGCGGCGGTCACCAGCTCGCCTTGGTGACGCCGGGCAGCTCGCCGCGGTGCGCCATCTCGCGGAAGCACACTCGGCACAGCCCGAACTTGCGGTAGACGGAACGGGGCCGGCCGCAACGCGTGCAGCGAGTGTACGCCCTGACCTTGAACTTCGGCTTCCGCCGCGCCTTGACGATCAGTGCCGTCTTCGCCATGATCAAGTCTCCTTGTCGGGTCCCTCAGCCACGTTCAGGCTGCTCACGCTTCCTTGAACGGGAAGCCGAGGAGCTTCAGCAGCGCCCGGCCCTGTTCGTCGTCGGTCGCCGTGGTGACGATCGTGATGTCCATGCCGCGCAGGCGGTCGATCTTGTCCTGGTCGACCTCGTGGAACATCAGCTGCTCGGTGAGGCCGAAGGTGTAGTTGCCCCGGCCGTCGAACTGCTTCGGCGAGAGGCCGCGGAAGTCACGGATGCGCGGCAGCGCGAGCGAGAGCAGCCGGTCCAGGAACTCCCACATCCGGTCGCCGCGCAGGGTCACGTGCGCGCCGATCGGCATGCCCTCACGAAGCTTGAACTGCGCGATCGACTTGCGGGCCCGGGCGATCGCCGGCCGCTGACCGGTGATCGCGGCGAGGTCGCGGATCGCGCCCTCGATGAGCTTCGAGTCACGGGCCGCCTCACCGATGCCCATGTTCACCTTGATCTTGGTGAGCTTGGGCACCTGCATGATGTTCTTGTAGCCGAACTGCTCGCGCAGCTTAGGAACGATCTCCTCGCGGTAGCGCAGCTTGAGACGCGGGACGACCCGCTCTTGAGTGGTGACGGTCATCACTTGTCCTCACCGGTCGCCTCGGTGGTGTCGCCCTTTGCGGCGGCCTTCTTCTCCGGCTTCTCGGCCTTCTCGTCATCCTTGAGCTTCTTGACGTTGCTCACGTGGATGGGCGCCTCCATGGTCAGCACTCCGCCCTCCTTGGCGCCGCGAGGCCCCTGGTGGGTGACCTTGGAGTGCTTCTTGATCAGGTTGACGCCCTCGACCACCACGCGCTGCTCACGCGGCAAGGCGCGGATGACCCGGCCCTTGGCGCCCTTGTCCTTGCCCGCGATGACCTGGACGAGGTCGCCCTTCTTCACGTGCAGCTTGGGCATCACAGCACCTCCGGGGCGAGCGAGATGATGCGCATGAACTTCTTGTCCCGCAGCTCCCGCCCGACAGGGCCGAAGATGCGCGTCCCCCGCGGGTCGCCACTGTCCCTGATGAGGACCGCGGCGTTCTCGTCGAAGCGGATGTAGGAGCCGTCGGGACGGCGGCGCTCCTTCGCGGTGCGCACCACGACGGCCTTCACAACGTCGCCCTTCTTCACGCTGCCGCCGGGGATGGCGTCCTTCACCGTGGCGACGATGACGTCGCCGATCCCCGCGTAGCGCCGACCAGAGCCACCGAGTACCCGGATGCAGAGGATCTCCTTGGCACCCGTGTTGTCGGCGACCTTGAGCCGCGACTCCTGCTGGATCACGTCAACTCCTGTGTGTCGCGCCGGTTCTCACTTCCGTGAGCCTGGCGGAACCTATCGTCGTTTGCTTCCCGCGGCGGCGGCCGTACCGGCGCCGCTGCGGGTGGGACCGGGAGCCGATCGGCTCGGTCCCTTGGACACCGCATGGGGGGCGGTCTCCCACCCCCCACGAGGCGCGTCTCTGTGCGGTTGTTACTGGGCCTTCTCGATGATCCGGACGACCCGCCAGCGCTTGGTGGCGGACAGCGGCCGCGTCTCCATCAGGAGCACACGGTCGCCGACGCCGCAGGCATTGTGCTCGTCGTGCGCCTTGTACTTGGACGTCCGCCGGATGACCTTGCCGTAGAGGGGGTGCTTGACCCGGTCCTCGACGGCGACCACCACGGTCTTGTCCATCTTGTCGCTGACGACGATGCCCTCGCGCGTCTTGCGGCGACCACGCGTCTGCCGGCCCGTCCCGGTTGCCTCGGCTGTGTCAGCCATCGCTCGACTCCTTCTCGACCGTGACGATGCCGAGTTCGCGCTCGCGCATCACGGTGTAAATGCGGGCGATCTCCCGGCGAACGGCACGCAGCCGCGCGGTGTTCTGAAGCTGGCCGGTCGCCGCCTGGAAGCGAAGGTTGAACAGCTCCTCCTTCGCCTCCTTGAGCTTCTGGACCAGCGTGTCGTGGTCCTCGAGGCGCAGCTCAGCCGCTGTCGGACTCTTGGCCATCACACCTCACCCACTTCACGCTTCACGAACCGGCACTTCATGGGGAGCTTGTGCATGGCACGGCGCAGTGCCTCCCGGGCCACGGGCTCGGGGACACCCGACAGCTCGAACATCACACGGCCGGGCTTGACGTTCGCGATCCACCACTCCGGAGAGCCCTTACCGGAACCCATACGGGTCTCGGCCGGCTTCTTCGTGAGGGGACGGTCCGGGAAGATGTTGATCCACACCTTGCCGCCGCGGCGGATGTGCCGGGTCATGGCGATACGCGCGGCCTCGATCTGGCGGTTGGTCACGTAAGCGTGCTCAAGCGCCTGGATGCCGTAATCGCCGAACACCACGCGGGTGCCGCCCTTGGCCATTCCGCTACGGCGAGGCCGGTGCTGCTTGCGGTGCTTGACCTTGCGCGGGATCAGCATGGTCAGCTCCCTCCAGCACCCGGCTGCTCCGCCGGGCCGCTCTCAGGGGCGGCCTGGGCGGCCGCCTCGGTCTTCGGGGCACGTTCGCCGCGGCTCGCTCCACCACGGCGGGGACGCTCGCTGCCGCCGCCCCGGCGCGGACGCTCACCACGGCGCTCCTGGCGCTGGCTCGCCCGGGCGCTCGCGGCGGCGAGAGCCTCGCGCTCGGCGCGGTTGGTCGGCACGTCGCCCTTGTAGATCCACACCTTCACGCCGATGCGGCCGAAGGTGGTGCGGGCCTCGTAGAAGCCGTAGTCGATGTCCGCGCGGAGCGTGTGCAGGGGAACGCGGCCCTCGCGGTAGAACTCCGAGCGCGACATCTCGGCGCCGCCGAGACGACCCGAGCACTGGATCCGGATGCCCTTGGCCCCGCTCTTCATCGCGGTCTGCATGGCCTTGCGCATCGCCCGCCGGAACGAGACCCGGCTGGAGAGCTGCTCGGCCACGCCCTGGGCGACGAGCTGGGCGTCGATCTCGGGGTTCTTCACCTCGAGGATGTTGAGCTGGACCTGCTTGCCGGTCAGCTTCTCGAGGTCGCCCCGGATGCGGTCGGCCTCCGCACCGCGGCGGCCGATCACGATGCCCGGCCGGGCGGTGTGGATGTCGACCTGGACGCGGTCGGTCGTGCGCTCGATCTCCACGCGGGAGATGCCGGCCCGCTCCATGCCCTTCTGGAGCATGCGCCGGATGGCCACGTCCTCAGCCACGTAGTCCTTGTACAGCTTCTCGGCGTACCACCGGCTCTTGAAGTCGGTCGTGATGCCGAGGCGGAACCCGTGCGGGTGGACCTTCTGTCCCACTAGCGGGCCCTCCTCTTCTTCTTCTGCTGCTGCGGCTGCTGCTGCGGGCGGGACTCCACGATCACGGTGATGTGGCTGGTCCGCTTGTTGATCCGGTACGCACGACCCTGAGCGCGCGGACGGAACCGCTTCAGCGTCGGCCCCTCGTCGACCCACGCACGGCTGACCCAGAGCGTGTCCTTGTCGAGCTTGAAGTTGTGCTCGGCGTTCGCGATCGCGCTCTGGAGGACCTTGTAGACGGTCTTGCTCGCCGCCTGCGGGGCGAACTTCAGCACGGCCTGCGCCTCCGAAGCGGGCAGCCCGCGAATGAGGTCCACCACGCGGCGGGCCTTCCGGGGCGTGTGGCGCGCGAACCGCACCTGTGCCCTGGCTTCCATCGCTTAACTCCTCTGATGCCTACTCGAAGGCGCTTACCGCCGGCTGCGCCGGTCTTCCTTGACGTGGCTGCGGAAAGTCCGCGTGGGAGCGAACTCGCCGAGCTTGTGGCCGATCATCGCTTCGGTGATGAACACCGGGACGTGCTTGCGGCCGTCGTGCACAGCGATCGTGTGGCCGATCATCTCCGGCACGATCATGGAACGCCGCGACCACGTCTTGATGACGTTCTTGGTCCCCTTCTCGTTCTGCGCGATCACCTTCTTCATCAGGTGATCGTCCACGAAGGGACCCTTCTTAAGACTACGTGGCATTTCGGCTGCTCCTACCGCTTCTTCTTGCTCCGACGACGGATGATCAGCCGGTCGCTGGGCTTGTTCGGCCGGCGGGTACGGCCCTCCGGCTTACCCTTCGGGTTCACCGGGTGGCGACCGCCCGAGGTCTTGCCCTCACCACCACCGTGCGGGTGGTCGACCGGGTTCATCGCGACACCGCGGACCGAAGGACGCTTGCCCTTCCAGCGGTTCCGGCCGGCCTTGCCGATGCTGATGTTGGCCTGCTCGGTGTTCCCCACCTGGCCGACGGTGGCCCTGCAGCGCACGTCGACCATGCGCATCTCGCCGGACGGCATGCGCAAGGTGGCGTAGTTGCCTTCCTTGGCGAGCAACTGGATCTGCGCCCCGGCGCTCCGCGCCAGCTTGGCGCCGCCCCCCGGACGCAGCTCCACCGCGTGGATGAAGGTACCGGTCGGGATGTTGCGGAGCGGCAGGCAGTTGCCCGGCTTGATGTCCGCCGTGGGACCGTTCTCGACCAGGTCCCCCTGCTTGAGCCCGACGGGCGCGAGGATGTAGCGCTTCTCGCCGTCGGCGTAGTGGAGCAGCGCGATCCTGGCGGTCCGGTTCGGGTCGTACTCGATGTGCGCGACCTTCGCCGGGATCCCGTCCTTGTCGTTGCGGCGGAAGTCGATGATCCGGTAGGCGCGCTTGTGTCCGCCTCCCTGGTGCCGGGCGGTGACCCGGCCGTGGTGGTTACGGCCGCCCTTGCGGTGGAGGGGGGCAAGCAGCGACTTCTCGGGCCGGCTGCGGGTGATCTCGGAGAAGTCCGAGACGCTCGCGCCGCGACGGCCCGGGGTCGTCGGCTTGTACTTACGGATGCCCATCTCTTTCGTTCATCCTTCGTCGTTCGTACCGGCGGCCCCGCCTCCCGGCGGGTCTCCGGTGCTGGCTGGTCGGGTGCGCCCCGCCTCAGGCGGGGAACCCGTCACTCTCCCCTCGTGCGGCAGGCGCTCAGCTGGCCGGACCGAAGATGTCGATCCGGTGGCCCTCGGCCAGGCTCACGATCGCCCGCTTGGTGTCGGGACGCCGGCCGAAGCCGCGCCGGGTCCGCTTGACCTTGCCCTTGCGATTGATCGTGTTGACCCCGGTCACCTTGACGCCGAAGATCTGCTCGATCGCGATCTTCACCTGCGTCTTGTTGGCATCCTTGCGCACCAGGAAGGTGTACTTGTTCTGCTCGTCGATCAGGCCGTAGCTCTTCTCGGAGATGATCGGCTTGATGATGATGTCCCGCGGGTCGGTGATCTTCTCCATCAGGCCTCTTCCTTCCCGCTCTTGCCAAGCCGGGCAACGACCTGCTCGAATGCCTCGCGGGTGAAGACCACGTCGTCGTTGACCAGCACGTCGTAGGTGTTGAGCTGGCCCGCGTCCAGCAGGTGGACCTCGGGGACGTTCCGCAGGCTCCGCCAGGTCAGCTCGTCGTTCTCGTCGACCACCACGAGCACCCGGGGGGCCTGGGTGACCTTGCGGAGCGCCGCGAGGGCGACCTTGGTCTTGGGCGTGTCACCGGTGATCAGGTTGGTCACCACGTGGACACGACCGCAGCTCGCCCGGTCCGAGAGGGCGCCGCGGAGGGCGGCCGCCTTCATCTTCTTCGGGGTGCGCTGGTCGTAGGAGCGCGGCTGCGGACCGTGGACGGTGCCACCGCCGGTGAACTGCGGCGCGCGGATCGAACCCTGGCGCGCCCGGCCCGTGCCCTTCTGGCGGTACGGCTTCTTGCCACCGCCGCTGACGTCGCCGCGGGTCTTGGTCGCGTGCGTTCCCTGCCGGCGCGCGGCGAGCTGCGCGACGACGACCTGGTGCATCAGCGGGACGTTGACCTTCGCGCCGAAGATCTCCTCCGGCAGCTCCACGGTCCCCGCCTTGGCACCGTTGGCATCGAGGACGTCGATCGTGGTGCTCACTTGGCAGCAGCCCCCTTCTTGACGGCGGTGCGGATGAGGACCAGGCTGCCGTTGGCGCCGGGGATCGCACCCTTGACGAGAATCAGGTTCTTCTCGGCGTCCACGGCTTGGACCTTGAGGTTCTGGACGGTCGTGCGGGCGTTGCCCATCCGGCCGGCCATGCGCAGGCCCTTGAACACGCGCCCGGGCGTCGCGCACGCCCCGATGGAGCCGGGCGACCGGTGCTTGCGCTGGGTGCCGTGCGAGCCGCCCAGCCCGCGGAAGCCGTGGCGCTTCATGACACCGGCGAAGCCCTTGCCCTTGCTCCGGCCCGTGACGTCCACGTAGTCGCCGGGCTGGAAGATGTCGACGGTGATCTCCTGACCCAGCGTGTACTCGGACGCGTCGTCGGTACGGATCTCGGCGAAGTAGCGGCGCGGGGTGATGTTGTGCTTGCGCAGGTAGTCGCCGAGGGGCTTGTTGACCTTCCGCGGGTCGATCTGCCCGTACCCGAGCTGAATGGCGGAGTAGCCGTCCTTCTCCGGCGTGCGGACCCGGGTCACCACGCACGGACCGGCCTCCACGACGGTGACCGGGACCACCCGGTTCGCCTCGTCGAAGACCTGGGTCATGCCGAGCTTCTTGCCCAGGACGCCCTTGATCTGCCTAGCCATGTCAGTGCGTTCCTTAGAGCTTGATGGAGATGTCCACGCCGGCGGGGAGGTCGAGCCGCATCAGCGAGTCGACCGTCTTCGGCGTCGGGTCGATGATGTCGATCAGCCGCTTGTGGGTGCGCATCACGAAGTGCTCGCGGCTGTCCTTGTACTTGTGCGGCGACCGGATCACGCAGTACACGTTCTTTTCGGTCGGCAGCGGCACCGGGCCAGCGACCTTGGCTCCGGTCCGCGTCACCGTCTCGACGATCTTTTTGGCCGAGCTATCGATGACCTCGTGGTCATACGCCTTAAGCCGGATGCGGATCTTCTGTCCCGCCATGATGGCCTCGGTGTCCTTCGCTGTCGTCCTATAAAGCTTCGCGCGGCCCTTTGCCGCTGGTGTCAGGCCACACGGCCGACGCACCGGAACCCGGTCCGGTGTTATCCGTGACCTGGCAGTGATTTCGGCCGGAACAACCGAAGCCACTGCGAGATCACGGTGGCGTCGCCCGTGGGTCGGGACCCGTTCGGGCCCCTGCGTGGTGCGGCGGTCAGGCCCTCACGGGCCCGACCGCCGCCCTGCGGTCACTACTTGATGATCTTGGTTACGCGACCCGCGCCGACGGTGCGGCCACCCTCACGGATCGCGAACTTCAGGCCTTCCTCCATGGCGACCGGCTGGATGAGCTGGACGCGCATCTCGGTGTTGTCGCCCGGCATCACCATCTCGGTGCCCTCGGGGAGCTGGACCACGCCGGTCACGTCCGTGGTGCGGAAGTAGAACTGCGGGCGGTAGCCGTTGAAGAACGGCGTGTGCCGGCCGCCCTCGTCCTTGGAGAGGACGTAGACCTGCGCCTCGAACTCGGTGTGCGGCGTGGTCGAACCCGGCTTGATGACACACATGCCGCGCTCGACCTGGTCGCGCTTGATACCCCGGAGCAGGAGCGCCGCGTTGTCACCGGCGTGACCCTCGTCGAGGGTCTTGTTGAACATCTCGATGCTGGTGACGGTGGTGGACAGGCTCTTGTCCCGGATACCGATGATCTCGACGGTGTCGTTGACCTTGATGACACCGCGCTCGATACGGCCGGTGACGACGGTACCCCGACCGGTGATCGAGAAGACGTCCTCGATCGGCATGAGGAACGGCTTGTCGACCTCACGCTGCGGCTCGGGGACGTGCTCGTCCACCGCGTTCATCAGCTCGATGATCGATTCGGCCCACTTGGGGTCGCCCTCGAGCGCCTTGAGGGCCGAGACGCGGACGACCGGCACCTCGTCGCCCGGGAAGCCCTGCGAGCTGAGCAGCTCGCGGACCTCGAGCTCGACCAGCTCCAGGATCTCCTCGTCGTCGACCATGTCGGCCTTGTTCAGGGCGACGACGATGTACGGCACGCCGACCTGGCGGGCGAGGAGGACGTGCTCCTTGGTCTGCGGCATCGGGCCGTCGGTCGCGGCGACCACCAGGATGGCGCCGTCCATCTGGGCGGCACCGGTGATCATGTTCTTCACGTAGTCGGCGTGACCGGGGCAGTCGACGTGCGCGTAGTGGCGCTTCTCCGTCTGGTACTCGACGTGCGAGATGGAGATGGTGATACCGCGGGCCCTCTCCTCAGGCGCCTTGTCGATCTTGTCGAACGGGGTCGCCACGTTGAGGTCCGGGTACCGGTCGTGCAGCACCTTGGTGATCGCCGCGGTCAGAGTCGTCTTGCCGTGGTCGATGTGCCCAATGGTGCCGATGTTCATGTGCGGCTTAGTCCGCTCGAACTTGGCCTTGGCCACTGGTCTGTCTCCTTAAGAGATTTCTGACTTGACTTCCGTCCTGCTTACTCCGGCTCCGTACGGCGTGGCACCCGCGGGTGCCTCGTACGCAGAGGGCTTTCGCCCTCGAGCGGACTATTCGCCCCGAGCCTTCGCGACGATCTCCTTGGCGATGCCCGGAGGCACCTCCGCGTAGGAGTGGAATTGCATGCTGTAGACGGCCCGGCCCTGGGTCTTGCTCCGCAGGTCACCCACGTACCCGAACATCTCCGCGAGCGGGACGAGGGCGCGAATGACCTTGATACCCGCGGTCCGGTCTTCCATCGCCTGGATCTGCCCACGACGACCATTGAGGTCACCGATGACGTCACCCATGTATTCCTCGGGCGTGGTGACCTCGACGGCCATCAGCGGCTCGAGGAGAATCGGTTCCGCCTTGCGGGCGGCCTCCTTGAAGGCCATGGACCCGGCGATCTTGAAAGCCATCTCGGACGAGTCGACCTCGTGGTAGGCGCCGTCCTGGAGCGTGACCTTGACGCCCACCATCGGGTAGCCGGCGAGCACACCGAACTCGGCGGCCTCCTGGCAACCCGCGTCCACCGACGGGATGAACTCCCGCGGGATGCGGCCACCCGTGATGTTGTTGACGAACTCGTAGCCGTCGTTGCCCTCGCCGAGCGGCTCCAAGTCAATGACCACGCGGCCGAACTGACCGGCGCCACCGGTCTGCTTCTTGTGCGTGTACTCGACGCCGGTGACCTTGCGGCGGATGGTCTCCCGGTAGGCCACCTGCGGGCGACCGACGTTCGCCTCGACCTTGAACTCGCGGCGCATCCGGTCGACGATGATCTCCAGGTGGAGCTCGCCCATGCCCCAGATGACCGTCTGGCCGGTCTCCTCGTCCCGGCGGACCTGGAACGTGGGGTCCTCCTCGGCCAGCCGCTGGATCGCGGTGGCGAGCTTCTCCTGGTCGCCCTTGGTCTTGGGCTCGATCGCCACGTTGATGACCGGAGCCGGGAAGTTCATCGACTCCAGGACCACCGGAGCGTTCGGGTCGCAGAGGGTGTCACCGGTGGTGGTGTCCTTCAGGCCCATCACGGCGACGATCTGACCAGCCGACGCGGACGGGCGCTCCTCGCGCTTGTTCGCGTGCATCTGGTAGATCTTGCCGATCCGCTCCTTCTTGCCCTTGGTCGAGTTGATGACCGTGGTCCCGGCGTCGATCTTGCCGGAGTACACGCGGATGTAAGTGAGCTTGCCGAGGTGCTGGTCGCTCGTGATCTTGAACGCCAGCGCCGCGAACGGCTCGTTCGGGTCCGCGTGCCGCTCGACGACCTCATCCTCGTTGCCCACCGCGTGGCCCTGGAAGGCGGGGATGTCGGTGGGAGCGGGGAGGTAGTAGACGATCGCGTCGAGCAGCGGCTGGATGCCCTTGTTCTTGAAGGCGCTGCCGCACAGGACCGGGGTGACGGCGCCCTTGATCGTGGCGCGCCGGATCGCAGCCCGGAGCTGCTCCTCGGTGGGCTCCTCGCCCTCGAGGAAGAGCTCCATCATCTCGTCGTCGTGCTCCGCGACGGTCTCGATCAGCTTGTCGCGCCACTCGCGCGCGAGGTCGAGGTGCTCGGCCGGGATGTCGGTGAGGTCGTACATGTCACCCTTGACCGCCTCAGGGCGCCAGTACAGACCCTTCATCCGCACCAGGTCGATGACGCCCTTGAAGTCGGCCTCGACACCCCAGGGGAGCTGGATGACGAGCGGCACCGCGCCGAGCCGGGACTCGATCATGTCCACACAGCGGTGGAACTCGGCGCCGACCCGGTCCATCTTGTTGACGAAGCAGATACGCGGGACGCCGTACCGATCCGCCTGCCGCCAGACCGTCTCCGACTGCGGTTCCACGCCGGCGACACCGTCGAACACGGCAACGGCACCGTCGAGGACGCGAAGCGAACGCTCCACCTCCACGGTGAAGTCCACGTGACCGGGCGTGTCGATGATGTTGATCGTGTGATCGAGCCACTTGCAGGTCGTGGCGGCCGACGTGATCGTGATGCCACGCTCCTGCTCCTGCTCCATCCAGTCCATCGTCGCCGAGCCCTCGTGGGTCTCGCCGATCTTGTAGTTGATGCCGGTGTAGAACAGGATGCGCTCGGTCGTCGTGGTCTTGCCCGCGTCGATATGGGCCATGATCCCGATGTTGCGGACCTTGGCCAAGTCAAGAGCGGTCGTGGTGGCCACTTCTGTGCGTCCTTACGTCGTCGGGGCCGACTACCAGCGGTAGTGGGCGAAGGCCTTGTTCGATTCGGCCATCTTGTGCGTGTCCTCGCGCCGCTTCACGCTGGCACCGAGGCCGTTGCTCGCGTCGATCAGCTCGTTGGTGAGCCGCTCGATCATCGTCTTCTCGCGGCGCTGCCGGGCGTACTGAACGATCCAGCGAAGCGCCAGCGTCGTGCTGCGGGCGGCGCGCACCTCCACGGGCACCTGGTAGGTGGCACCACCGACACGCCGGCTGCGCACTTCGAGGGTGGGCTTCACGTTGTCGAGAGCCCGCTTGAGAGTGACGACCGGGTCATTACCGGTCTTCTGCCGGCAACCCTCCAGGGCGCTGTAAACGATCTTCTGGGCGAGCGACCGCTTACCGTCCCGGAGAACCTTGTTAATCAGCGCGGTCACCAGCGGTGAGTTGTACACCGGGTCAGGCGGCAGCTGGCGGCGACCAGGGGATCCCTTGCGCGGCATTTCAGCTCTTCTCCTTCTTCGCGCCGTAACGGCTCCGGGCCTGCTTACGACCGCGGACACCCTGAGCGTCAAGCGCCCCACGAATGATCTTGTAGCGAACGCCTGGCAGGTCCTTCACACGACCGCCACGCACGAGCACGATCGAGTGCTCCTGAAGGTTGTGCCCAACGCCCGGGATATATGCGGTGACCTCAATGCCGCTGGTCAGCCGAACACGGGCCACCTTGCGCAGCGCCGAGTTGGGCTTCTTGGGAGTCGTAGTGTAGACGCGCACGCAGTGGCCCCGTAGCTGAGGACTTCCCTTCAGCGCCGGGGTCTTGGTCTTCGTAACCTTGTCCTGTCGGCCCTTACGGACCAACTGCTGGATAGTAGGCACTACGTCTCCATTTCGCGCCTTGGCCGGTGCTACGTCTTTTCGGGTCGAGTACGCTCGGCCACGCTCAGCCCAGCTACTTCTCCCTCGTGTTCTTCGCAGGTCGGCATATGCTCTGACCTGCGATTTCTCCCCTCGCTCCGACCCCCGCGCTCGGGCGTGTCGCGCCTTGAAGACGCAGCTCCGAAACGGAGGGATCCAGCCGGGGGAGGACGCACGGCGCTCTCCGGATCGCCGTGAGAACGGCTTGTCAGAACGCACGTGCGGGCCCACGAACCATGGGCACGAAGGCTCAGCCTACCTACCGCCGCACTTCACGTCAAAACAGAGGCGCTCCGTACGGCAGGCGTACGGCGCGCCGCTGGATCAACCTGCTGCAGACCGTAGGCGGGCTGGGCCGATGGCTCCTTTCATGGTAGCGAGCCGAAGGACATGATCTCACCATTTCCCAGCGGTCCGGTGCCGAGCCAGGCGAGCGCGCCGGCCGCCAGCGCGGTGATGCCCGCCCGCAGCGTGGCCACGGGGTCAGGACTGAACTTCGGAGAATGCGCGGCCGGAAGAGAATGCAGCTTCTCCAGCGGCCCCGCTCCAGGCGCGCGGTCCCAGACGGCGGGTGGCACCGAGCCCACATACCAGTAGACGGTGGGCACACGCCCATCCGCCCCGAACAGGGGGAAGTCCTCGCTGGCCTGGCCCTGCGGCACCTCCACCACCCGGCCCGCGCCGAACACGGCGAGGTGCGCCCGCCGTACCCGCGCGGCCGCGACCGGATCGGATATCCCCGCGGGAACCCTGGTGACCACGGTGAACTCGGGCGGATCGGGGCACCTCGCGGCCAGGCACTCATCCTCCACCACCCGGCGTGCCACCTCCACCACCCGATCCACGGCCGCCAGCGACGGAGCGCGGACGATCGCCTCGAGCACGGCGGAGTCCGGGATCACATTCGCCCGCTCTCCCGCATGCAGCGCCCCGACCGTCACGACCACGTGCTCACCGGGCCTGCGCTCCTGGACGGCCATGGCCCGCAACCGCAGCACCACCGAGGCGGCCACCACCACCGGATCCACGGCGAGGTGCGGCATCCCGCCGTGCCCGCCCCGGCCGCGTATCACGATGCGCAGCTCCGCCCCGGCGGCGGTGAGCGGTTCCCCGGGTGGCGCATGGGCCACCACGCCCGCGGGCAGGGGCGCCACATGCTGCGCGAGCGCCACGTCCGGCACGCCGAACCGCTGGTAGAGGCCATCGTCGAGCATCGCCGCCGCCCCTGTCAGCGTCTCCTCTGCAGGCTGCCCCACCAGTAGCACGGTCCCCCGCCAGGATGCGCGGTTGGCGGCGAGCAGCTCGGCGGTCCCTGCGAGGCAGGTCATGTGGATGTCATGTCCGCAGGCGTGCGCGACGGGAACGACCCGGCCGTCCGGCCGCGCCGCGGTGACCGTGCTGGCGTAGGACAGACCGGTCTCCTCCCGGACCGGGAGCGCGTCCAATTCAGCGCGGAGCAGGACGAGCGGCCCCTCGCCGTTTCGCAGGCGTGCCACGACACCATGGCCGCCCACCCCGGTGAAGACCTCGCACCCGGCGTGCCCAAGCCACCGGGCGAGCCGCTCGGCGGTGCGCCGCTCCTGGCCGGACAGCTCTGGATTCCGGTGCAGGTCTGCCCGGAACACCGCGAGCGGCCTCAGCAGCGCTTCCACCCCCTGGAGGATCGAAGCCGGCGCAGATCTTTGCCGTGATGTCACCGCGGCGCTCCTCACGGGAAAGGGTGCGGGTGCGGATTGAGCGCCTCGGGGGTGAGCGGCGCCGGGCGATACCCGAGCCGGTACGGGATCACCAGCGGCCGGGTGAGGCCGTCGAGCCTGCGATTACGGTGGCCGAAGGTCATGGGGATCATCCCGGGGATCAGGACCTTGACGCAGGTGAAGCCGTGCACCCGGTGCTCGGGAGTGGTCTGGTCGACGACTATGACGTCCATTCCCTCGGCCAGGATGCGGCCGATCACCTCGAGGAGATCGTCACGGAGGTCCGCCGACCGGAACGCCACGGTGGACTCCCGCATGGCGGCGAGATCCCTGGTCGAGGCCGTGCCGGTGAGGAACTCGAGCCGGCCGAACGCCTCGTCGGCGCCGTACAGGGTCGAGTGGTCGTGCATCGTGGTGACGAGGCCGGGGTCGTCCACCATGCGCCGGGCCCGCTCGGCCTCGTCGGGGTAACGGCGAAGCAAGTCGGCGAGCAGTGGTCCCAGTTCGCTGAGTGCGCTGAGCACCGCCTGCTCGGGATCGAGGTGAGCCGCGGCCGCGCACACCATGCGCGGCCGCGGGGCCGCCGTGGGCTCCTCGCCGCCTCGTATCGCGAGCGCCCACACCGATGGGATCCCGTGCTCCATCGTGGTGTCGTAGACCTCGATCCGGTAGCCGGTTTCCGCGCTGATCGCGGCGGCCTGCAGCGGGACCATCCTGTTCTTCGCCGAATCGAGATCGATCCGTGGCACACCGAGCCGGCCGTACCAGGTCATGAGAAAGGCGTCGCGCTCCACGACCTCCAGGATCCCGTAGAGGATCGCCTCCTCCATGCCGCTGCCCAGTGCACATCCGTTGGAGATCTCGTACAGGAACGGCCGCTCCTGTCGTGGCCGGTCGCGGTGCACGTAGTAATAGGCCACCGTCTCCGGGACGAGGATCGGGGAACGACGGGCGAAGGAGTATCCCCAGACCCACTCGGTCTCCTCGTCCTCGGTGAAGGGCCGGAACGGGAAATCCTCGGCCGCGTAGGCCTCGGGGGAATGCACGCCGAGCGTCCGCGGGTCGAGCGCGTCCGCGGCGATGTCGCGGAAGGCCGCCCGGATTACGGTGCGCTTGCCTCCGGGCTCGACCCCGCCCCACCGCTCCAGCGCCTCCAAGATGGCGGTCACCTCGCTGGTGCGGTAGCCGCGGGTCCGGCCGACCCCTGGCTCCGAGCCGCCGGCGAACCGCAACGGCAGCATCGCCCCGGCTATCACCAGGCCGCCCTGCGTGTCGCGGACCAGCGGCCGGATCAATCCCGACTCGCCGTCGACGTAATCCGCCACGAGCGCGTCGAGCTCATCGACGATGTCCCTGGTGCGGTAGTCGTCCGGGGCGCGCTTCGGCTGGGACCGAAGGACGATCACCGCCGAGTCCCGATCGTCCATCGGCAGTGACCCGCATTCAGGGCAGAGGGGCTCGGGCAGGAAGGCGTGGCGTTCCACGGTCAGACCGTTGAGCCTCACGTACCAGACGTGACACCCGGAGCCTTGATCGATCATCCGTACGCCCAGCGCCGCGATGGTTGCGGCCGCCAGCTCGTCGAGATAGGGCGACGGCCGCTTGGCGAGCTCCGGTCCGTGGTGGTTGAGAATCGCCCGGTAGGCCGCCGCGTCAGGGCGCGCCCGTTCCCTGCGCAGCTCGAAGCAGTGCGCGCACCCGGGCTCCCCGGGCCGTTCGAGCGGGCCGATCACGGCAATCCCGTGTTCGGTCCGGACGGGCAGCCACGGGATGCCGAGCCTCCGGCAGCGTTCGCGGGTCTCCCTATAAATAGAGGTATCCCATCCGTCGCACGCCATCACGAGCGCCCGCAACCGGTGCGCCTCCGTTTCGGCCCGCTCCACCTCGTCCAGCCTGATCACCTCGCCGTACGGCCGGAACGCGGCGGCGAGCTCATCGGCGAGCAGGCCGGCCCCGATGATCGCCGCGGCCAGGGCATCAGACATGTGCGCTCTCCTCACCGGTCACCATGACGCGGACACAATGCGGGATCAGGGCGTGCACCCGCCGATCGTGGTCGAGCCGGACGACCGACACCGACAGCCCGGCCCGCGCCAAGGCGGCGGCGAGCGCTTCCGCGCTCAACGGGGAGCCGTCGGGCACGGCCATCGCCTCGGGGAGCACCGGCGGGAGCGTGTCCGGGAGCGAACGGGCCGCTGGAATGCCCTGGAGACCGCGGAGGATGCCTTCCAGCACCGAACGGAACGCCTCCCCGGGCGAGGCGCCGGCCTCGGCCGCCACCACCCGGCCGTCGAGCACCCCGACGTACACCGGGACGCCCAGCGGACCCGTCGCGTCCAGCACGTCGAACGGCAGGCCGATCGCGCGCAGGAACGCCAGGTAGCGGGCGGTGACCGGATCCGATGGAGCGGTATCGGGAGTGAGCCGGGCGACCCGACGGCTGGCAAGATCGGCGAGCGTGCGCTCGCGGCAGTGATCGAGCAGTGCGGCCCGGAGGGCGCCCTCCTCCGAGTAGCCGACGGCGGTGCCCGTGGGGACGGTTCCGGCGAGGAGGGCACGCGCCGTAGCAAAGGGGAAGACCGAGGACGCGGGGAGGAGCCGAGGCGGGCCGCCGCGCACGTCCTCGGCGCGCACGAAGGCCGGCAGCCCGCCCGCGCGGATCCTGCCCAGCAGATCCTCCAGCTCCGCCGCGGAGGTCCGTGGCCCGGCCAGCGGTTCACCGTCCGCATCGACCAGGCGGCGCGGATCCACCGCGAGCAGACCGTAGAGGGCGATCGCGGCACGCGCCGTCCGATACCGGGCGGTGGCGAAGTCCGGCCCCACCCCGATCACGCGCGGCCGATCCCCGGCCGGGCCGAGCAGTCCCACCGGATCGGCGACGGTGGTCACCGCGACGTGCAGCGGGAGCTGGCCGAAGTCACCTTCGGCGATCTCGGTGAACACCCCGGTGCGGTCGTCCATCAGCGCGGCCGCCCGCCGGGAGAACTCCTCCTCGGTCAGCTCTTCGGCCAGCGGCGCGTCCCCGGTGAGCGGCATGGTGTGAAAGTGCGGGATGAAATGGTGGGCGCGGCACGTGAGCCGCGCCGGCTCCACCACGTGCAACCGGGGCCGGCGCCCGGCCCGTGTGGCGGTCGTGAGGCGGTCGCGGACATCAGCGGCCACCTGACCGGCGACCACGACCGCCGCGGTAGGGGAGATCGGGACGCGCTCCTCCGTGTCAGGACGGAGGGCCGTCAGCCGGCGCCATCCCGCGGCGAGCGGCAGGCCGTCCTCCCCCACCGTGCCCGCCTCGGTCCGCCATATCTCCCCGCCCCACACCACGACATGGGCGATCGGCACCCCCCATCGCTCGCTCAGTCGGTCGAGCCGCTCCGCCGCGGCCAGCCCCACCTCATCGGCTGCAGTCAGGTGGACGAGCGCATGGCACCGCTCCGGATCGCACGGTTCGCTCGCCGACGCCAGCCGCACGTCCAAGCCCGCCCTCGTGAGGGCGTCGGCGAGGGAACGGGCGAGCTTCGGCAGCGACTCACGGTACGGTCCGCAGGTTTCGGTGACGTGCAGTGCACAGGCGGTGCCACGCTCGAGGCGTGGCTCCCGGCCGCCCGCGGCGTCGATGATCAGGCCGCGATCGGCCAGCGCCTGGAGCAGGCGGAGCACGAAGGCCCTGCGCTCCGGTGCCAGCCCGTCCGTCAGCTCCGCCACGCTCCGCTCACCGGTCAAATGCGGGGCGATCCGGTCGATCCACCGGTGGATCGAGACTCCGGTGATCGACACGATGCCGTCGCGGGTGAGGAATGCCACCCCGTCCGAGGTCGGCGCGTACCGGACGCCGGGGGTCAGCACGGGCCGCGCCGGGATCACGATTCCTCCACGGTGGAGCCGGATGCCGGACGGCTACCGAGGAGGAAGTCGCCCACCGCGCACTCCTCCAGCGGGTCACGCCCGGTCGCCTCGCTGAAGGCGGCGGAGTCGCCGCTGCCGATGGCGCACGGGGCGAGTCCCATCGCGGTCGCCACGCAGTACAGCGTCTGGTACAGCACGCCCACGTGTTTGAGGATCAGGGCATAACCCATGCCCTCGTACTTCCACATCACCCGGCCGACCCGGGCGGACACGACGAGCAGGAGCTGCGGGCGGATGCCGACCGCGGATCCGTGCGATGCCACGGTGAGCATCCGGCGCACCGCTGGGTGGCCGGCCGGGCGGACCGGCCGGAGCACATGCTCGTAGGCGTCGTAGTGGTACATGCCGGGCGCCAGACCGGCCACGTGCCGCACCACCGGGTAGATTTCCAGCTCGTAGACGGAGCCACCGGACGGGTACGGCTTTCTGACGTACTCCACGCCATCGATCACCTTGACGTCCCGGATCCTGGCCGACCGGTACAGCAGCTCCCCGAGCTGCTCCACGGTCATGGGGGCGTCGTCGTCGTACTCCCGCACCGACCGGCGGTCCTCGAGGACCGCGGTGAGCGGTGGATCGGCCGCGCGTAACGCGTTCAGATCCGGCCGGTGGAGCGGGATCGGATCCCCGGGATACCGCTGCGGCCGAGCCTGGGGCGGGTCGAAGGTGCCCCGAGCCCAGAACGTGCCGCCGAACCCGTCACCCAGGTAGCCCCGGTGGTAGAGCCTGCTGCGCTGATGGAAGTCGAGCTCGTGCGGCGCCCACTGCCGGGTCCGCAGAGCGCCGTCCTCCGCGCCCCGGGGTACGACCAGGCCCGCCCATGCAAGGTCCGCAAGCGCCTGGCGGCGGATCTGCGGGGCCAGCGAGGACCGGCCCGCCCGCCCGCCTGCCGGCTCGAGTAGGTCAGGCAGCAGCGCGGGGTCGTGGACGTGCACGTCGCACCAGGCCAATGGCGATTCAATGACGAACCCGGACGGACGCCGGCGTACTGCGGCGAACCGGGAGAGCACCGGATCGTCGGGTGGGGCGGGCCGCGATCCCGGTCGGCGCAGCGGATCGAGCGTGTACAGGTCGTGTTCTCCCCGGCTGAGGGTCCGCTTGAGCCAGCCGCCCCGGAACAACCGCTCCACGAAAGGCCGCAGCGCGGGATCGGCGATCTCCCGCGGTCCTTCCGCCAGCTCCTTCAGCAGCGTGGTCTCATCCGCGCTGAGGGCGCCGATCGACTCAGCGTGGGGCCAGGCGAACAGCCGCATCACGCCGTCCGGCAGCACGGCGCTGTGCACGCCCGCCCGCAGCGCATACCGCTCCGTGAGCCCTGGGGGGATGGTCATCGGGTGGCAACCTCCTCGTGCGCGGCGATCCCATAGACGTCGGCGGCGGCATCGGCGGCGAGATGGCATACCAGGAACCGCTGATGCGGCGTCAGCCCCAGCCGGGTGAGGTGCAGGTACGTACAGTTGATCACCAATCGGTAAGCGCCGAAGGCAGGGGAGTCGCGCAGTCTCGCCCACTCGGGACGCGACTCGAGCTCCCGGTGGAACGCGGACACCTCGGCGAGCGACGGCAGGTCCCGTGCGCCCTCTGCCGGGGATGCGTACTCCAGCGTCAGCTCACCCGACTCCAGGAGCGCCCGGGCCCGCTCCCGGATCGGGCGCAAGCGCCGCACCCACTCCCGGACATGCGGCAAGTGCGCCCCGTTCTCCGCGCTCTCCGCTGACGACGCCACCGCGATCAGCCGTTCGGTGAAGGCCTCACGGTTGCGCGCGTAATGGTCGCGCCACAGCTCGCGCAGCCGAACGCCGTCCGATCGCCGGGCCAGGTACGCCTCGGCATGTGAGCGGAGTGAGGTCCGTGCCACCGGAAGTCCCCCGGTGGAAAGGGCGTGGGCGGTCGCGACCACCAGGTCGAAGGCGATCGTGGGCAGCGAGGCCCCGGATCTCACCCGTTCGAGCGCGTGATAGACGGAGGGGGTGGTGTCCGCATAGAAGTCGGCTAGGAGCACGTCCCGCACCGTCAAGGGCTCCGGTCTCTCCCCCTCTGCGTGGATCGTGTTGTCCGGAGACCACGGCATGAGCGGGCCGTCCTCACCCTCCAGCTCGGCAAGCCGCTCGTGCAGCGGGAGAAAGGCCGACGGGTCGGCCATCCCGGGGGAAGGCCGGGCCCGCAGGTAACCGCCCACGACGTGCTCGATGGCCGGGCGTACCACGGCCTCCAGAGCCTCCCGCGTGGTGCTGACATAGATCCGCAGGTGCGGACCTCGCCGCCAGTGGCGGAGAAAGTAGGCCATGGGTGCTTGCGCGGCGAAGGCGGCGAACGCCGGTCGCACACCGTCGAGGATCAGGTCGTCCATCGGGCCCGCGTGGTAGTCCACCCGGAACCGCCACCACCGCTCGCCGGCGGCCATCACACGGTCACCTCCGCCTCATCGAGCGCCCGGGACGCCAGATAGCGCAGCCTCGCCTCGTCCTGGATCCGGATGCCCAGACGGTTGGCGAGCAGGTGCGCGCACAGGTCCAGCACGGTCGCGGTCCGCGTCGCGGTGAAGCCGGACGCGGCCAGCGCGTCGGCGAGCCGGGCCACGGAACCGTGCCACGCCGCTAGCACGCCCTGCGCCTCCGGATCCGGCGGCCGCAGGGTGAGCTGCCGGGCATGCCGGGCAAGGCCGGTCAACCGTTCCCGCTCACGGTCGAACGCCTGCTCTTTGCGGGCGTCCGGCCACGGGCGGAACGCGTCCTCGCCTCGTGAGCCCGCGAGCAGCCAGGTGGCCATGAGCATGGTCAGCCATACCGCCCCTCGCTGCGGGATCGTCAGCCCGGCGTGGAGCAGCTCCAGCGCGATCCGGCTGGACTCCGCGAAATGCCGTTCCACGGCCTCGAGCGATGGTCCGCGGCCGTATCTGTGGTGTTCCGGCCGGTAGGAAATGAACTGCACCGAGTCGTTCGGATAGAGCTCACGGGCGTGGCCGGTCAGCCCCTCCCGGGCGGCGAGCACCTCCGCCAGCCTGGCGTACTCCTCGCGATCGAGGACATCCTGCGACGGATACCGCCGCAGGTAAGCGCAGGCGCGTTCCCTGATCAGCCGGCGGGTCTCGGCGGCATCCGCCCCGGGAAGCAGCCGGACCCGGAACCGGAGGTGCGGGCCGCCCTCCCAGTAGCGCAAGAAGAAGCCCTGGGTGCTCAGCCCGGCGGCCGCCAGCTCAACGAAGAGCGGACCGGCCACCTCGGTGACGAGCCGATCGAGCGGGCCTTGATGGAATATGTGGGCGCTCACCCAGATCACTTCGGCTTCATGCGGCGTCATTCGCCCAGCTCCACGAGGAACTCGATCACACGGGGCAGGTCGGAGCCCTCTCTTGGCGGCGCGTCGGCCGGGTCCGGCAGCGCCTCTTCGAAGAGCACGAACGCGCAATCACGGATCTGGCGTTCGAAGACCTTGACCAGGAACGGGTTCGCCAGATCGAGGAAGAGGGGCTTACGCGCCTTGTCCTGCCCCGCTTGCACCATCCGCTCCTGCCAGGCGCGGACGAACGATCTGGTCGGTATGCCGTTCGCATCGGTCCACGCCACCAGCCTCAGCAGGTACGAGGCGTCGTCCTCCCCCTTCGCCCGGATCGGGAGGGTGCCTGCGGGAGCCAGCCACCTGCGGCGCTGCACCACCACTCGGCCCACCTCCACGCGGGGATAGCGGGTGACCTCCTGGGGCGGCGGTACCTCACCGATGCGCAGCAGCGGTGGTGCACTCGGGTGCAGGAGGTAGGTGACGCCGAACGCGCGTTCCAGAAAGCGAGCGGCGGGCGGTAACTGGAACTCGGCCGCCATGCCGAGATGCAGGGGGATCACCCGGAAACCGAGCCGCCGGGAGCGCAGCTCGGCCAGCCCGGTCTCGGGAGCGAGCACCACCTCGAGATCCGACAGCGGCAGCCGGCGATCGCGGGACCGGTCGCCTGGCGAGAACGGGTAGTCGATCTCGTATCGGGTACCGGGCACGTGGACGTTGAGCGTCGAGCCGAGGGATCCGGAGAGTTCCGCATAGACCGTCCCCTCCGGTTCGTCCGCGACCATCGGATGATCGACCGCCTCGCCGCGCACCCTGCCGATGAGATGGCTGAGCCGGCGCAGCCCGCGCCCGTGCCCGCCGTGAACGACGTTGAGCACCAGACGGCCCTCCGGAGCCGGCTGCACGTAACAGGCACAGGAGCGGGGCACCACGATCCACTCCGGCCACGTGGCCATCTGCTTGATGAGCTCCTCCGGGTCGACCCGTTGGATGCCGTCGTGCTCCGGTCGCCCCAGAGCGAGCTCACGTGCGGCCTCCCGGAGCTTGGCCAGCTCACGCAGCCTCGGAAGCCGGGAGTGCGCCAGTGGAGGCGCCCATATCGCGGCGGAACGGCCGACGAACGTCCGCAGGTCGGCGCCGGAGGGCGCGTCCCCGGCGATCTCCTCCTGCACGTGCCGGTGGAAGGTGAGGAACGGTACCCGGGCGTGCTCGCCGTACCGTGCGCGCAGGTATTCGGCGACCACGATCCGGATCGGTAGCTTCCCGTCGAAGACCGAGAGCCATCGCCTGACCACGTCGAGGTCGCTCAGCCCGCGGCCCCAGGCGGTGGGATTCAGGGAGGCGACCGGCCGGGTGACCACCGCGGTCTCGTGGAGCAGGGCGGTCGTGTCGCCCTGCGGCCACATCATGGTCATGGCCCGCTTCAACCGCGCGAGCCGTACGCGATACGCCTCCGGATCCTCGCCATGGGGATCGTGCCGGAGTGCGGCGCGGATCTCGGCCCACTCGCCGGTTTCCGGCAGCCCGGCCCTGGTGAGGGGGTGCGCCTCCAGCACCCCGGCCTCGATCAGCGAGCGAAGGAGCCGATCGACCTGTTCCGGCTCGGCCGGCAGGTCGCGCGCGAGCCGATCGCGGAACCCCATCGGATCGATCCAGCCGTCAGCGTCCGCTGCCGGTTCGGCCAAACGCAGGACAGTGGCGACGACCGGAGTGAGGCCCATCCGGATGATCGGCTCGCGTGGCGGGAATCCAAGGAACTCCGCCTTGTCAGCCCGGATCACCAGTGAAGGGTTGAGCCGCAACCTGGAACGGACGAGGTTCTCGGGCCGAGCGAGCCAGGCGCGCAGCGCACCGTGCAGCCACTCGCCGCTGGGTTCGAGGATGACCGATGGGGGCTCGCGCGGCGCGAAGCGGACGATCGCGCCGTCCGCCCAATCCTCCCCGTTCTCCCAGACGGCCACTCCCATGCTGGTGAACGTGCTGTACGGGCTCGTCTTGACGGCGGCCCGGGCGACGTACTTGGCCAGCCGGAGCAGCTTCTGCGTCTTGGGACGGCGGGCCGGTTCGGCGAGCCAGCGGTCGAGGTCAGCGGCGAGCTCAGGGCTCGCCAGCGAAAGCGCCCGGCGGAAGCCCGGGTCGGCCGCGACCTGGGCCAGCACCTTCTCCTTGACCCGGGCCTCGGCGGCGAACAGCTCGGGCAGTTCCCGTCGCGCTCTGGTGAGCGCGCGCATCCGCGTCACCCAGTCGGCCACGCGCGCGGCCAGCTCGGCCGGAAGTGCGGAGGCGACGCGCGGAGTCCACTCACGTGCATCGGGCAGGCGGCCGGTGTGCAGAGCCCGGCGCAGGCCGACCAGAACGGGCCGTAGCCCGTCGTCGCCATCCCCCCGCTCACCGATGAGCAGGCCCAAATCGACCGCGAGCCGTTTTCCTTCGCCCTTAAGCCACGCGGTCTCCCTGACCTGACGACGGATCAGGGCGAACGAATCGGTACAGCATAGTGATTCGATGGCGGATACCGGAAGACCGCATTCTCGAACGGCGACTTTGGGCGCAGTGGACGTCATGGCGACCGGAAAACGGCGCTCCACAAGTCTCATTAAGAAAGGCTCCTTAATATCGCTTGGCCGGCGCGAGAGGGGCGTGGGCGCCGCCCCATTCGGGGAGGCGCCCACGCTGCCACATCAAGCGCTCGAGCAGGAGCAGCAGATGTAGCAGAAGCAGTTGCACGAGGCGCCGACCTCGGTCATGCCGTGGCCCGCGGTCAGGGACTCGACCGCGACGCCGCTGTCGGCGAGCTCGAAAACGTCCATGGGCAGGTCGTTCAGGTCCACGAGATCCTCCTTCCTGCGATTTTCGGTGGACGGCGGTGTGTAAGCGCACGTGTTTCAAGTGCGTTACACGCCATATCACCGCAAAAGGCGCTAACCTCACCCTTGCGGCATCGCTTACGCTAGGTGTAGATATAGGAAGAGTCAACAGTTCGAACCCGATGACTGAAATTGAAAACCAGTCAGTAGAACCGGCGTACAACAGGGAAGCCGCCTCTGAGGGTTGACAATCACGGCGTTTCGTGCCATTAGAGGCGATCGGCCGGCCTAAGAGGGGGGCGTAGGACGTACGGGGAGATTCACACCGCCGTCACCATCACGACGACCAGCGAAAATGCCGCTGGGTGCCGTTCCCGGCACCGGCAGCGGATTATGGGCCGCACGCATCCGGTCCCGCGGCCGTCGTAAGTGCCGAATCGTCCGCACCGGGGGGAAGGAAACGATGTCGAATAGGCAAGCAATGCCGACGTGCCGGCCGATGTCCGGGTCGCAAGGGGATCGAGTTCGGCGCATCATGGACATCACCCGGGCTTTGCTGCTGCAGTCCGGGTACAAACGGACGACGATCGATGAGATCGCCAGAAAGGCCGACATCGGTAAGGGCACGGTCTATCTCAGCTGGGATACCAAGGACGACCTGATCAGGTCGCTGGTCATTCACGACATCATCGACGTCTGCGATGACGTGTCGAATTGGGCGGGAACCGAATCCGATGCGCCCACATTGCCCTCACTGTCCCGCCGCATGTTCACCCTTATTTTCAAGTATCCGCTCTTCCGGGCGCTCTATACCCGGGACAGGTATATCCTGGGGCGAACATGCGATGATCCGTCGCTGAATTTCCAGTCCTATCGGATCACCACGTTCACCCCGTTTCGCAAGTACCTTGGGATGCTCGCCGATAATCGTGCCCTCGACGGCACCACGGGCCGTGATTCTCAGTACTTCTCCTTGGATGCGCTGATGTGGGGCTTCATCAAGCTCCACCTGCTTTCCAGCACGGAGGCGAGCATCAATGACAGCGCCGCCAATCTCGCCGAGTTGGTCCGGCGGTCGTTCGGCCCGTGGCGAACACCTGCGGCGGCCACCTTGAAAACCATCAGCCGGAAGACCGCCGAGATCTTCAAAGCGGCTGCCGACGAATATCGGGCCATGCTCGGCGTCCCGTTCTTTGGCACCCGTACCGCGACCGCGTCGGCATAGGACCAGAAAGGAGGCGATCCATGAACGAGCCGTTAACAGCCCAGGGAACTCCGACGATGACGATGCCGGCCGCTCAGCGGCCGAGGATTTCGCACGGCGGCCAGGCGCTGCTGAAGTGGCTGGACGAGATGCGGGAAAGCCAGCCGGTGTGGCGGGACGGCTTCGGGATCTTCCACGTCTTCCGCCACGCGGACGTACAACGGGTGATGGCGGACTACGCCACCTTCTCTTCGGACATCAATCGCTTACGGCCTGGTGGTGACCCGTTCAGCGCCGGAAGCCTGATGCTGACCGACCCGCCCGAACACCGCAAACTGCGACGGCTGATCAGTCAGGCGTTCAGCCCGAAGATGTCGGCCGACATGAAGCCGCGCATCGCCGAGCTCACCGAGGAACTCCTCGATGACATCGAGGAAGACGAGTTCGACCTGGTCGAGAAGTTCGCCCACCCTCTGCCGATCATGGTCATTGCGGAGCTGCTCGGCATCCCGATCCACGATCGAGGCCTCTTCCGCACCTGGGCTGACCGGCTCATCGCCCTCCACGTCGACGATCCGACCGACGTCGAAATCGGGCGGATGGTCGGCGAGGCGATGCGGGAGATGGGCGAGTACGTGCAGACCCATGTCCGCAAGCGTCGTGCCGACCCCCAGGACGACCTGGTCAGCAAGCTCATCGCCGCGGAGGTCGACGGCGAACGGCTCACCGACGCCGAGATCGTCAACACCTCCTGCCTGCTGCTGCTCGCCGGGCAGATCACGAGCACGATGGCGCTCGGCAACACCTTCCTGTGCTTCCGCGACGCCCCGGATGCGGAGCGGGCGGTGCGCGCGGACTTCTCGCTCCTCGGCCCCGCCTTCGAGGAGGTGCTCCGGCTCCGGCCGCCGCTCACTCAGGCGGCCCGGCTCACCACGACCGACGTTGAGGTTGCCGGCACGCTGATCCCCGCCGGGTCCTTGGTGATCAACTGGCTGCTCTCCGCGAACTACGACGAGCGTCAGTTCCCTAACCCGTACCGCTTCGACCTCACCCGCTCCCCTAACCGGCACTTCGCGTTCGGACACGGCATCCATCACTGCCTCGGAGCGCCGCTCGCCAGGGTCGAGGGAAGAGTGGCGCTCGAGCTGCTGCTCCGCCGCTTCTCTGAGATCACCATCGACCCCGACGCCGAGCTTTCGTACTACGAGGACCCGATGTTCGGGGTGAAGAGCCTCCCCGTCCGAGTCAGGAGGGCCGCCTAGATGATGGAACTACCGGGACAGCCCTCTCTTACCGACGGCGGAGCGGCGCTGTTCGCCTGGCTCCGCACGATGCGGAACGAACATCCCGTCTGGCGTGACCAGTTCGGCATTTACCACGTGTTCCGCTACGACGACGTACGGCAGATCCTGGGCGATTATCAGACGTTCTCTTCTGATCGGACCAGGCTCATGCCGACCGCGCAGGGCTTCGGCAAGGGCGGGATCACAATGATCGATCCCCCTGAGCACCGGCATCAGCGCCGACTGATCACCCACGCGTTCACACCGCAGTCGATTTCGGCGATGGAGCCCCGCATCAGGCAGATCGCCGACCACCTGCTCGACGAGCTCCCCGGCCCTGAGTTCGACCTCGTCGAACACTTCGCCTATCCCCTGCCGGTCATCGTCATCGCGGAGCTCCTCGGTGTGCCGCCCGGAGACAGGCATCTGTTCCGCACCTGGTCCGACCGGCTGATGTCCCTGCAGGTGGAGAACTACGCCGATCCGGAACTGGCCAGGACGGTCGCCGCGGCCATGACGGAGATGAACGACTACCTGCGGGAGCATTGCCGGAGCCGGCGCACCCACCCCCGGGACGATCTGCTCACCCGGTTGGTTCAGGCAGAGGTCGAGGGGAAGCGGCTCGACCTGGAGGAAGTCGTCAACACGGCGAGCCTCCTGCTGCTCGCCGGCCACCTGACGACCACCGTCCTGATCGGGAACACCATGCTCTGCCTTTGGGACCATCCGGAGGCCGAGAAGGCCGTGCGCGCCGACCCGTCGCTGATCCCCGCCGCTCTGGAGGAGAGTCTCCGGCTGCGTTCCCCGTTCCTGCAGGCAGGCCGGGTGACCACGCGTGATGTGACCATAGCCGGCGAGACCATCCCGGCCAACCGGTTCGTGATGGCCTGGATCCTGTCGGCAAACCACGACGACCGCCGGTTTCCCGATCCCGAGCGCTTCGACCTCCACCGGCAGACCACCGGACACATCGCGTTCGGCCATGGCGTTCACTTCTGCCTCGGGGCGCAGCTGGGCCGGCTGGAAGGCAGGATCGCGCTGGAACGGCTGCTCGGCCGCTTCACCGAGATCCACCCGTGGCCTCGGGAGGGGATCTCGTTCTACCAGAGCGCCATATTCGGGGCGTCGAGAATGCCCGTCCGCTGCGGTTGATCCCGCGCTCCGCGCCCTCGATACGGCGTCCCGCGTCGCCGTACCGCCTCGCCGAGCTCCGCCCGACCGACCGGAACGGCCTGGCATGGCTGGAGCGCTACGGCGTCTCCCCGGCGGCACCGGTACCGGATGATGACGGGTTCACCGGATCGATTCCGCGTTCTTCCCACCGTTGCCAGTGAAGCACCGTCGAAGACACGACCGGTCGGAGGTTGCTGATGACCAGGCCGCTGCTGCTTTACGTCAACATCCCGTTCTGCAATTCCAAATGCCACTTTTGCGACTGGGTCGTCCAGATCCCCGTGAGGGACCTGCGGCTCGACCAGCAGGCACCCGGCCGGATCGCGTATCTCGACGCGGTGCGCGCTCAGATCCGGGGTCAGGCGCCGGTGTTACGGGAACACTATCAGCCGGCGATCATCTATTGGGGAGGCGGCACGGCCAGCATCCTCGGCGAGTCAGAGATCGAGTCTCTGTACACGTGCCTGCGGAGCGAGTTCGATCTCAGTCACGTCCGGGAGACCACGATCGAGGGCAGCCCCGAGTCGCTCACCCCGCAGAAGCTCCGCCGATTGCGCGAGCTCGGATTCGATCGGATCAGCATCGGGGTCCAGTCGTTCGACGATCAGCGGCTGCGACGGCTCGGCCGGGCGCACAGCGCCGAGCAGGCCGTTGAGGTCGTGAAGAACGCCCACGCGGCAGGGTTCCGCAACATCAACATCGACCTCATCGTCGGCTTTCCCGGTCAGACGGACGCCGAGGTCGCCGAGTCAGTGCGCACGGCGCTGACCCTGCCCATCAATCACTTCTCGATCTATCCCTATCGCGCCAGCCCGGGGACCATCCTCCGCAAGCAGGTGGAACGGGGAGGGCACCTCGACCTCAACCGGCAACTGGCGGCCTACTACATCACCCGTGATCTGCTCGAGGAGGCCGGGTTCCCCGAGTACGCCATGTCGTACTTCGGCGCACCCCGGTGCGAAGCGGACCAGGCCTACTACCGGCTGACCATGGACTGGATCGGATTCGGGTCCGGGGCCAACTCATTGCTCGGCCACCGTTACCTCGCCTTCCGAAAAGGGAGGCTGCACGCGTATAACCAGAATCCCCTCCGCTTCGACGTCAACGCGCCCGCGTCGTCACCGCAGCTCACGCTGCACTGGCTCTCCCAGGCGCTGACCACGGTGGAGGGCATGGATGCGCGGGTCTACCAGGAGCGTACGGGCACACCCCTCCGGGTCGCCTGTGAGGAACCTGAGGTGCAGGCCTACCTGAGGCGGATGAGCGAGCACGGCCGTCTCATCATCGACCGGAACGGCATCCGTATCCACCGCGAGGACATCGCGCGAGTCATTATCGCCCTGAACTGGATCGATACTCCCGGGGGCGATCAAAAAGTCACCCGGCTCACACCGGTGTCCGCTACCTCTTAGCCGCCCCGGCTGCCGCCCATCACGGCCGTGCCGTACCGGGATGGCCGCGTGAATGGGCCGGCCTGAGCCACGGCACAACCGCCCGGCCCACCCATCCTCGGTCTGGTAAAAGGAAGCGGGCCCGGGGCGACGCCCCGGGCCCGCTCCGTCGCTCACGGTAGGCGGCCTACCGGACCGCGATCATCGGTTGTACTGACCGAAGTCGTAGTCCTCCAGCGGCACCGACTCGCCGGTGCCCGTGCCGAAGGAGTACTCGCCGGACGAGTCGTAACCGCCGACGGAGTACATCGCGGCCTTGGCCTCCTCGGTCGGCTCCACCCGGATGTTCCGGTACTGCGGCATGCCCGTACCGGCCGGGATGAGCTTACCGATGATGACGTTCTCCTTGAGGCCGAGGAGCTGGTCCGACTTGGCGTGGATCGCCGCGTCGGTGAGCACCCGCGTGGTCTCCTGGAACGACGCGGCCGACAGCCACGACTCGGTGGCGAGCGAGGCCTTGGTGATGCCCATCAGCACCGGACGGCCGGAGGCGGGCTGGCCACCCTCGGCGACGGTCTTGCGGTTGATGGCCTCGAACTTCGGCCGCTCGACCAGCTCGCCGGGGAGCAGCTCGGTGTCGCCCGACTCGAGCACGTTCACGCGCTTGAGCATCTGCCGGACGATGATCTCGATGTGCTTGTCGTGGATCGACACACCCTGCGAGCGGTAGACCGCCTGCACCTCCTCCACGAGGTGGAGCTGGACCGCACGCGGGCCGAGGATCCGCAGCACCTCGTTCGGGTTCTTGGCACCGGCGATGAGCTGCTGCCCGACCTCGACGTGGTCACCGTCCGACACGAGCAGGCGCGCCCGCATGGAGACCGGGTAGGCGACCTCCTCGGAGCCGTCGTCCGGGATGATGACGATCTTCCGGGTCTTGTCGGTCTCGTCGATCCGCACCCGGCCGGCGACCTCGCTGATCGGCGCGACACCCTTGGGCACCCGCGCCTCGAACAGCTCCTGGACACGCGGCAGACCGTGGGTGATGTCCGCACCGGCCACACCACCGGTGTGGAAGGTACGCATCGTCAGCTGCGTACCCGGCTCACCGATCGACTGGGCGGCGATGATGCCCACCGCCTCACCGACGTCGACGAGCTTGCCGGTCGCGAGCGAGCGGCCGTAGCACATCGCGCAGACGCCGATCTTGGACTCGCAGACCAGCACGCTGCGGACCTTGACGGTCTCGACACCGGCCTCGACCAGCTTGGTGAGCACGGCGTCGTTGATGTCGGTGCCCTTGGCGGCGATGAGCTTGCCGTCGACCTCGACGTCCTCGGCCAGGTTCCGGGCGCAGACGTTGGTCTCGGCGTACTCCGCCTTGACCAGGCGGCCGTCCGAGGTGCGCTGGGCCACGGGGAGCTGGACGTACCGGTCGGTGCCGCAGTCGAGCTCCCGGACGATGACGTCCTGGGCGACGTCGACGAGGCGCCGGGTCAGGTAACCGGAGTCGGCGGTACGGAGCGCGGTGTCCGCCAGACCCTTCCGCTGACCGTGGGTGGAGATGAAGTACTCCAGCACGGACAGGCCCTCGCGGAAGGACGACTTGATCGGCCGCGGGATCGTCTCACCCTTGGTGTTGGACACCAGGCCACGGGTACCCGCGATCTGCCGGACCTGCATCCGGTTACCACGGGCACCGGAGTTCACCATCATCCAGACCGGGTTGTCGTCCGGGAAGGCCTTGACCATGTCGGCCTCGACCTCCGCCGTGGCGTGGGTCCAGATCTCGATGAGCTCCTGCCGGCGCTCCTCGTCGGTGATGAGGCCGCGCTCGTACTCGCGCTGGACCTTCTCGGCGCGCCGCTCGTACTCCTCCATGATCCGCGCCTTGTTCGGCGGCGCGACGATGTCCTCGATCGAGATCGTCACACCGGCGCGGGTCGCCCAGTAGAACCCGGCGTCCTTCAGGGCGTCGAGGGCGTGCGCGACCTCGACCTTCCGGTACCGTTCGGCGAGCTCGTTGACGATGCCGGAGAGCTCCTTCTTGCCGACCGCGTAGTTCACGAACGGGAAGGTGTCCGGCAGGGTCTCGTTGAACAGGCACCGGCCCAGGGTGGTCTCCAGGCGGTACGGCTGGCCTTCCTCCCAGCCCTCGGGCGCCTTCCAGTCCCGCGGCGGCGGGACGTCCTGCAGCCGAACCTGGATCTTCGCCTGGAGATCCAGCTCACGGCGGTCGAACGCCATGATCGCCTCGGCCACGGACGAGAAGACCCGGCCCTCACCCTTCGCGCCGGCCCGCTCCCTGGTGAGCCAGTACAGGCCGATGACCATGTCCTGGGTCGGCATGGTCACGGGCTTGCCGTCCGCCGGCTTGAGGATGTTGTTGGTGGACAGCATGAGGATCCGGGCCTCGGCCTGGGCCTCGGCCGACAGCGGCAGGTGAACCGCCATCTGGTCGCCGTCGAAGTCCGCGTTGAACGCGGTGCAGACCAGCGGGTGGATCTGGATGGCCTTGCCCTCGACGAGCTGCGGCTCGAACGCCTGGATACCGAGGCGGTGCAGCGTGGGCGCTCGGTTGAGCAGGACCGGGTGCTCGGCGATGACCTCTTCGAGCACGTCCCACACGACCGGGCGGGCCCGTTCGACCATGCGCTTGGCCGACTTGATGTTCTGCGCGTGGTTCAGGTCGACCAGGCGCTTCATGACGAACGGCTTGAACAGCTCCAGCGCCATCTGCTTGGGCAGACCGCACTGGTGCAGCTTGAGCTGCGGGCCGACGACGATGACCGAACGGCCGGAGTAGTCGACTCGCTTACCGAGCAGGTTCTGGCGGAACCGGCCCTGCTTGCCCTTGAGCATGTCGCTCAGGGACTTGAGCGGGCGGTTGCCGGGACCGGTGACCGGGCGGCCGCGCCGGCCGTTGTCGAACAGCGCGTCGACGGCCTCCTGCAGCATCCGCTTCTCGTTGTTGACGATGATCTCGGGGGCGCCGAGATCGAGCAGACGCTTGAGGCGGTTGTTCCGGTTGATGACCCGGCGGTAGAGGTCGTTCAGGTCCGAGGTCGCGAACCGGCCACCGTCGAGCTGCACCATCGGGCGAAGGTCCGGCGGGATGACCGGGATGCAGTCGAGGACCATCGCCTTCGGCGAGTTCTTGGTGTTGAGGAACGCGGCGACGACCTTGAGCCGCTTGAGGGCGCGCGCCTTCTTCTGCCCCTTGCCGGTGCGGATGATCTCGCGGAGCTTCTCCGCCTCGGCCTCGAGGTCGAAGTTCTCGAGCCGCTCCTTGATGGCCTGCGCGCCCATGGCGCCGCGGAAGTAGCGGCCGAACCGGTCGCGCATCTCCCGGTAGAGCTGCTCGTCGCCCTCCAGGTCCTGGACCTTGAGGTTCTTGAACCGGGTCCAGACCTCCTCGAGGCGGTCGAGCTCGCGCTGCGCCCGCTCCCGGATCTGCCGGATCTCCCGGTCGGCGGCCTCGCGGATCTTGCGGCGGTCCGCGGCGGACTTGCCCTCGGCCTCGGCCTCGGCGAGGTCGGCCTCGAGCTTCTTCTGGCGGGCCTCGATCTCGGCGTCCCGGCGCTGCTCGATGTGCTGCCGCTCGACCGAGACCTTCGCCTCCAGCGAGGGCAGGTCGCGCTCCCGGGCCTCGGTGTCGACCCACGTGATCATGTAGGCCGCGAAGTAGATGACCTTCTCCAGGTCCTTCGGGGCCAGGTCGAGCAGGTAGCCGAGGCGGGAGGGGACGCCCTTGAAGTACCAGATGTGGGTCACCGGAGCGGCGAGCTCGATGTGGCCCATGCGCTCACGGCGGACCTTGGCGCGGGTCACCTCGACGCCGCAGCGCTCACAGATGATCCCCTTGAAGCGGACCCGCTTGTACTTACCGCAGTAGCACTCCCAGTCCCGGGTAGGGCCGAAGATCTTCTCGCAGAAGAGGCCATCCTTCTCGGGCTTGAGAGTCCGGTAGTTGATCGTCTCCGGCTTCTTGACCTCACCGTGCGACCACTGCCGGATGTCGTCAGCGGTCGCCAAGCCGATCCGCAGCTCGTCGAAGAAGTTGACGTCCAGCACTTTACGGTCCCCTTAGCTCTGAGCTCACACCTCTTCGACACTGCTCGGCTCGCGCCGGGACAGGTCGATGCCGAGTTCCTCGGCGGCGCGGAAGACGTCCTCCTCCGCCTCGCGCATCTCGATCGACATGCCGTCGCTCGAGAGGACCTCGACATTCAGGCAGAGTGACTGCATCTCCTTGATCAGGACCTTGAAGGACTCGGGGATACCCGCCTCGGGGATGTTCTCGCCCTTGACGATGGCCTCGTAGACCTTCACACGGCCCGTGACGTCGTCCGACTTGATCGTCAGCAGCTCCTGCAGCGCGTAGGCGGCGCCGTACGCCTCGAGGGCCCACACCTCCATCTCGCCGAAGCGCTGCCCACCGAACTGCGCCTTACCGCCCAGGGGCTGCTGGGTGATCATCGAGTACGGACCGGTCGACCGGGCGTGGATCTTGTCGTCGACCAGGTGGGCCAGCTTGAGGATGTAGATGTAGCCCACCGAGACCGGGTACGGGAACGGCTCACCGGACCGGCCGTCGTACAGGATCGCCTTGCCGTTCGGGCCGACCAGCCGCTGGCCGTCCCGGTTGGGCAGGGTGTGCTGGAGCAGGCCGACGATCTCCTCCTCGCGGGCGCCGTCGAAGACCGGCGTGGCCACCTTGGTGTCCGGGCCGACCTTCTCCATGCCCTTCTCGCGGAGCCGCTTGGCCCACTCCTCCTCGACGCCGGAGATGTCCCAGCCCTGCTTGGCGGCCCAGCCGAGGTGGGTCTCGAGCACCTGGCCGAGGTTCATCCGGCCGGGGACGCCGAGCGGGTTGAGGATGATGTCGACCGGCGTGCCGTCCTCGAGGAACGGCATGTCCTCCACCGGGAGGATCTTGGCGATGACGCCCTTGTTCCCGTGGCGGCCGGCGAGCTTGTCACCGTCGGTGATCTTGCGCTTCTGCGCCACGTACACCCGGACCAGCTCGTTGACGCCCGGGGGCAGCTCGTCGCCGTCCTCGCGGCGGAACACCCGGACGCCGATGACCTTGCCCGACTCGCCGTGCGGGACCTTGAGCGAGGTGTCGCGGACCTCGCGCGCCTTCTCACCGAAGATCGCGCGCAGCAGCCGCTCCTCGGGGGTCAGCTCGGTCTCCCCCTTCGGGGTGACCTTGCCGACGAGGATGTCACCGGTGGTCACCTCGGCACCGATGCGGATGATGCCGCGCTCGTCGAGGTCGGCGAGGACCTCCTCGGAGACGTTCGGGATGTCCCGGGTGATCTCCTCGGGCCCCAGCTTGGTGTCGCGGGCGTCGACCTCGTGCTCCTCGATGTGGATCGAGGTGAGCACGTCGTCCTGCACCAGGCGCTGGGACAGGATGATCGCGTCCTCGTAGTTGTGCCCCTCCCACGGCATGAAGGCGACGAGCAGGTTCTTGCCCAGCGCCATCTCGCCGTTCTCGGTGCACGGGCCGTCCGCGATCACCTGGCCCTGCTCGACCCGGTCGCCCTCCTCGACGATGGGCTTCTGGTTGTAGCAGGTGCCCTGGTTGGAGCGCTTGAACTTGACGACCCGGTAGGTGGTCCGGGTGCCGTCGTCGTTGAGGACCGTGATGTAGTCGGCGGAGACCTCCTCGACCACGCCCGACTTCTCGGCGATGATCACGTCGCCGGCGTCGGTGGCCGCCCGGTACTCCATGCCGGTACCGACCAGCGGGGCCTCGCTCCTGAGCAGCGGCACCGCCTGGCGCTGCATGTTCGAGCCCATGAGCGCCCGGTTGGCGTCGTCGTGCTCGAGGAACGGGATCATCGCGGTCGCGACGGACACCATCTGCCGCGGCGAGACGTCCATGTAGTCGACCTCGGACGGGTCGACGGCCTCGAACTCACCGCCCTTGCGCCGCGCGAGCACGCGCTTCTCGGCGAAGGTGCCGTCAGGGTTGACGACCGTGTTCGCCTGGGCGACGACGTAACGGTCCTCTTCGTCCGCGGTCAGGTACTCGATCTGGTCGGTCACCCGGCCGTCGACGACCTTGCGGTACGGCGTCTCGACGAAGCCGAAGGCGTTGACCCGGGCGTACGTGGCCAGCGAGCCGATGAGACCGATGTTCGGCCCTTCCGGCGTCTCGATCGGGCACATCCGGCCGTAGTGCGACGGGTGCACGTCGCGGACCTCGAACCCGGCCCGCTCCCGGGACAGACCGCCCGGGCCGAGCGCGTTCAGCCGCCGCTTGTGGGTCAGACCGGCCAGCGGGTTGGTCTGGTCCATGAACTGCGACAGCTGGGAGGTGCCGAAGAACTCCCGGATCGAGGCGGTGACCGGCCGGACGTTGATCAGGGTCTGCGGCGTGATCGCCTCGACGTCCTGCGTGGTCATGCGCTCGCGCACGACCCGCTCCATCCGGGCGAGGCCCAGCCGGACCTGGTTCTGGATCAGCTCACCGACCGTGCGCAGGCGGCGGTTGCCGAAGTGGTCGATGTCGTCGGTCTCGACGATCACCTCGCGCCCGTTGGCGCCGATCATCGTCTCCTCGCCGGCGTGCAGCCGGACGAGGTACTCGATCGTCGCGACGATGTCGTCCTCGGTCAGCGTGCCCTGGGTGATGTCGGCGTCGACCCCGAGCTTCTTGTTGAGCTTGTAGCGGCCGACCTTGGCGAGGTCGTAGCGCTTCGGGTTGAAGTAGAGGTTCTCGAGCAGCGCCTGCGCGGACTCCTTGGTCGGCGGCTCACCCGGACGCAGCTTGCGGTAGATGTCGATGAGCGCGTCCTCCTGGCCGGTGGTGTGGTCCTTCTCCAGGGTCGCGCGCATCGACTCGTACTGACCGAACCGTTCGAGGATGCGATCGTTGGTCCAGCCCAACGCCTTGAGCAGCACGGTGACCGGTTGCTTCCGCTTCCGGTCGATACGCACGCCGACGCTGTCGCGCTTGTCGATCTCGAACTCGAGCCAAGCGCCCCGGGACGGGATGATCTTGCAGCTGTAGACGTCCTTGTCCGACGTCTTGTCCACCGTCCGATCGAAGTAGACGCCCGGCGAGCGCACCAGCTGGGAGACCACGACACGCTCGGTGCCGTTGATGATGAACGTGCCCTTCGGCGTCATGAGCGGGAAGTCGCCCATGAACACCGTCTGGCTCTTGATCTCCCCCGTGGTGTTATTGATGAACTCCGCCGTCACGAAGAGCGAGGCGGAGTAGGTCATGTCCTTGTCCCGGCACTCCTCGATGGTGTGCTTGGGCGGCTCGAACCGGTGGTCCCGGAACGACAAGGACATGGTGCCGGAGAAGTCCTCGATGGGGCTGATCTCCTCGAAGACCTCTTCGAGCCCCGACTGCATCGGGATGTCCTTGCGCCCGGCCTTGCGAGCTGCCTCGACCCGGGCCTTCCATCTCTCGTTGCCGATCAGCCAGTCGAAGGACTCGATCTGTACGGCGAGAAGATCCGGAACTTCCAGGGGTTCCTGGATGCGTGCAAACGACAAGCGAGGACTGGCGAATGCGGCGGAGGCGTTGCGCGAGGCTGCCAACAGATGTCCTTCCGAGGGCTCGCGGACTGACTACACGCACGCCAGACGACCGAGGTTAGCGGCTATGCAGAAACGGTCGTCAAAGGGCAGCGCAAAGGGGCAGTGTAGCCGAACGGCATACACCTGTCCAGTCAACTCTCACGCTACACGCCACGCTGGTGGCAGCATCACCCGTCAGAGCCGAAACGTCAAGCCCGAGAGCCGACATTTCGCCTACCACAGGGCATCCAGCCGGGCCTTCCCGATGGTACGACGCGCGACGCGCTCGGTCGAGACCGAGCATGCGAGAGGTGCCCGTCATGCGCCGGTTGCACCGTTAGGTCAACCCGACACGCGAGCTATTCCCGGTGCATAGCAGCCTTAAACCACTTATCTAGCAACATTTTAATAACGGCCGCAGCCGCCGCCGCGGGTCCCGCCGCATGGGACCGCCCCGCCGTGGCGATCATCCCCGGGTGACCGGTATGCCGGTCTCCCCATTGATCGCGCCTCGGCCGGATCGCGCTGCCGGGTTCCGGCCACGGCCCGCTCGCCATGGGCGGGGATGCCACATTAACACCCGGATCTCCCACTGGGATCCACCGGCCCCACCCGTGACCGGCGACGCCGGCCGTACCGGACGGCCGTGGCAGCGATCCCCGGGGACGCCCGGCCGTGGTGCGGCGCGTCGGTGCGGATCTCCCGCGAAGCCCCGGCCGATCGTACTCCCCCGGCGGCGCGCCGCCCACCCGCCGGCCGGCCTCCCGGCCGGAATCCGCCGCGATTTCGCCGAATCGCCACGGCCGGGCCGCTCCGCCGGAGATCCGGACCGCCCGGACCGCGCGCCCGGTGCCCGCGGGGAACGCCAGCCCTGACGGCCCGGCACGCCCGGGCCGTACGGCCGGGCACGCGAAAAGGGCGGGACCGTCGATCCCGCCCTTCTGCCACGCGCGAGTGATTACTTGATGGTGACGGTGGCGCCGACCTTCTCCAGCGCCTCCTTGGCCTTCTGAGCCTGCTCCTTGTTGACCTTGCCGTCGAAGACGGGCTTCGGAGCGCCGTCGACCAGGTCCTTGGCCTCCTTCAGACCCAGGTTGGTGAGCGCGCGGATCTCCTTGATGACCTGGATCTTCTTGTCGCCGGCGGCCTCGAGGATGACCTCGAACTCGTCCTGCTCCTCGGCCTGCTCCGCCGGGGCGCCGGCGGCGGCGCCACCCGCGGCCGGGGCGGCGGCGACGGCGACCGGAGCGGCGGCCTTCACGTCGAAGGCCTCCTCGAAGGCCTTCACGAACTCGGACAGCTCAAGGAGAGTCATCTCCTTGAAGGCCTCGAGCAGCTCCTCGGTGGTGAGCTTCGCCATGGTGGTGTTCCTCCAGTGAATCCGACGAACGTTGACAGTGAACCGCGGTCGCGCGCTTTCCCCGCCGCGTGCGGGCTACTCCCCGGCCTGCTCGCGCTTGGCGCGCAGGGCCTCGGCCAGTCGAGCCATCTGGGTGGGCAGCGCGGCGAAGACGGCGGCAGCCTGCGACTGCTTCGCCTTCAGCGCACCGGCCAGCTTCGCGAGGAGCACCTCACGGGACTCGAGGTCGGCGAGCTTCGTGATCTCCTCGGGTGTCATCGACTTGCCCTCGACGACACCCCCCTTGATCACGAGGAGCGGGTTGGCCTTGGCGAAATCACGCAGGCCTTTGGCTGCCTCGACCACATCGCCCTTGACGAACGCGATGGCGGTCGGCCCCTGGAGCAGGGGGTCGAGGGAGGTGATCCCGGCTCGCTTCGCCGCGATCTTCGCAAGCGTGTTCTTCGCCACGGCGAACTTCGCATGCCCACCGAGAGAGCCACGCAGCTCCTTGAGCTGGGCAACGGTGAGACCGCGGTACTCGGTCAGAACGGCGGCGCTGGACCCCTCGAACTCACGCGTGAGTTCGGCGATGATGCCGTTCTTGTCCGCCTTCGCCATGGGTCTCCTTCCAGCTATGCCGCCGGCGAAGGACCACGAAAACAGACAAGCCCCGGCGTAGGCACGGGGCTCACATGCAACGCGCGGGATTCCGCGTCGTGAAGCTCACTCCACGCCTACGCAGGCCGTCCACTCACGTGGATCCTTCGGTCACCGGAATGCGCCCGGCGACGACCGGCGGTCTTCGGCAGGAGCAAGGATACGTGCGGATTCCCGGCGTGTCGAATCAGCCGCGCTGCGGCACCTCGAACCTCTCCAGGGAGGGCACCTGCTCCTCGGGCAGCTCCCCGGTCTGGTCGGCCGGCGGCGCCTCGATCGACATGGGCTCGTTGAACGACTTGAAGAACACGGTCGCGGTGGCCGTGCCGATGCCGGTCTGCACCTCGCTGAGCTGGAGCTTCCTGGGCAGGCCCTCGTCATCGACCCACACGTCGAACTTCACCTTCTCGCCGCCGGGCGGGAAGGTGACCTTCGCCCGTTGCTCGGCGGGGAGCAGCCGGAGCGCCTCCTCGACCGGGAAGGTGCCGCTGTAGTGGGTCGTCTCCACCCCGCCCACCGGCTCACGGCCGGCCTGCTCGACGTCCTTGGACGCGGTGAGCATGGCGAGGTTGGACTTCAGGTCCGCCGACCGGAACTGCTCGAAGATCCGGTCGACCTTGGCCCGGTCGGCGGGCCGCTGCTTGAGGTCGATCTTCAACCAGGGCTTGTCCGTGTCCAGGAGGCCCTTGAGCATCTCGATCTGCGCGTAGGCGACATCCTCGAAGAGGATGACCCGCACCCCGCCGGGCACCTCGTTGCCGTTGACGGCAGAGCGGTCGAGCGTGATCTCCCAGGCGAGTCGCGGGTGCTCCTGGTACCGCACCGTGGCCTGGGCGTTGACCGGCCCCTCCTTGTAGTCGGGGATGTCCAAGTTGAGGCTCGCGATGTAGGAGGTGACGTCGTCGGCCCGCTCGGCGGAGCGCTGGAGCGCCTGAGCTGCGGTGAGCTCGTAGTTCCCGAGAGATGACGTCTTCGGGGCGGATGACGTGCCGTCCGCGCCGCATCCGGCGGTCACGATCGCCGCCGCCGCCAGGGCGGCACCGAGCAGTCGCCGCATACGAAACATTCCCTTCTCTTTCCCGATAGAGCCGTCATTGATCTATGACGCGGACGGTACGTCTCAAGTTCGGCGCGGGCCGTACGGCCCGGCTCCGGGGCCGGGCGACGCGGCGCGGGCACGGGCCGGCCGGGCAGGCCGCGGCGGACCGGGAAGGCGCAGACAGGACGGGCAGGCCGGGTAGACGCGCGGGACGGCTGGAAGGCGGAGGGCCGAGAAGAGGGCGCCGGCGCCGCTGACGCACGGCTCAGGCGCCGCGACGGCCGGTTCCGGCGGGAAACGAGACGGCCGGCTCCGGGCGGGCGAAGGAGGCCCGGGCGCGGCGGGAGAAGCACCGCAGGTCGCCATGGGACGCAGCGCCGATCACAGCGGGAAGACCGCCGGTCGCCACGGGACGGATCAGCCGGTCACGGCGGGAGACACCGCCGGTCACAGGGGAAGGCCACCGGTCACGGAGGGAAACACCGCCGATCACAGTGGGAACCGGTCACCGCGGGAGGCAGCGCCGGGCCACGACCGGGCGAGAAACACGAGAGCCCCCACCGAGACCGGTGGAGGCTCTCTGCGACGTCGGTCGTGACACCCAGGCAGGGGTCAAGATTACGGGATCACCCGGACGACCGTCCGCTCAGGACCCCAGCTCCGCGGTGATGTTGCGCGTCACGTTGGGGTCGATCGGGATGCCGGGGCCCATGGTGGTCGCCACGGTGACCTTCTTGATGTAGCGGCCCTTCGCCGCGGACGGCTTGAGACGCAGCACCTCGTCGATGGCGGCGGCGTAGTTCTCCAGGAGCTGGCGCTCGTCGAAGGACGCCTTGCCGATGATGAGGTGCAGGTTCGCGTGGCGGTCGACGCGGAACTCGATCTTGCCGCCCTTGATGTCCCGCACGGCCTTGGCCACGTCCGTGGTGACCGTACCGGACTTGGGGTTCGGCATGAGCCCACGCGGGCCGAGCACGCGGCCGAGGCGGCCGACCTTGCCCATCAGCTCAGGGGTGGCGACGACCGCGTCGAAGTCGAGGCGGCCGTTGGCCACCTCCTGGATGAGCTCGTCGCCGCCCACGATGTCGGCGCCCGCCGCGCGCGCCTCCTCGGCACGCTCACCGGTCGCAAAGACCAGGACCCGGGCGGTCTTACCGGTGCCGTGAGGGAGGTTCACGGTGCCGCGGACCATCTGGTCGGCCTTGCGCGGGTCGACCCCCAGCCGGATGGCGACCTCCACCGTGGGGTCGAACTTCGTGGTCACGGTCTTCTTCGCCAGCCGGATGCCCTCCAGCGGGCTGTACAGGCGCTCGCGGTCGACCAGCGCCGCCGCGTTCCTCCAGTTCTTGCTGCGCTTCACGTGATGCTCCTCAAGGAGTTGGTGGTCCGGGCCAGCGCCGGCCCTGCCACCGGGATCTCGGCTTTCTCATCCTCGGCGGAGCGTGCTCGAGGCCGGGGCGTCGCACCCCGCTCCCCTCGCGCCGCCTGCCCCGCTCGCGGGGGCCCACCCGAGGGTCTCAGTCGACGATGGTGACGCCCATGGACCGGGCGGTGCCCGCGATGATCCGCTCCGCCGCGTCGAGGTCCTTGGCGTTGAGGTCCTTCATCTTGGTCTCGGCGATCTGGCGGAGCTGCTCCCGCGTGATCTTGCCGACCTTCTCGCGGTGCGGGTTGGCGCTCCCCTTCTGCAGACCGGCGGCCTTCTTGATCAGCTCCGGCGCCGGCGGCGTCTTGGTGACGAAGGTGAAGGAGCGGTCCTCGTAGATGGTGATCTCAACGGGGATGATGTTGCCCCGCTGGGACTCCGTCGCAGCGTTGTACTGCTTGACGAACTCCATGATGTTGACGCCGTGCGGACCGAGAGCGGTACCGACCGGCGGCGCGGGAGTGGCTTGCCCAGCGGGGAGCTGGACCTTCACCAGGGCCGCGACCTTCTTCTTTGGAGGCATTTGTCCTTCTCCGGGTCCTTTGGTCGTACAAATCCTCACGGGCAGGTGGCACCGGTCCGCAGACCGGCTCCCGTGAGGACGCGAGAACGGCTATCGAGTCTAAGCGAGGCGACGGATCGGCGAGACGTCAGAGCTTCGCGACCTGGTCGAACGAGAGCTCGACCGGCGTCTCCCGACCGAAGATCGAGACGAGCACCTTGAGCTTCTGCGATTCGGGGCTGACCTCGCTCACCGTGGCGGGCAGCGTCGCGAACGGCCCGTCCATCACGGTGACCGACTCGCCGACCTCGAACTCGACGGCGGGAGCCGCCGACTTGGCCGACGCCTTCGCAGCGGCCTCTTCCTCCTCCGGCTCCGGCGCGAGCAGCCGGGCGACGTCATCGAGACCGAGCGGGCTCGGCTTGTTCGAGAGGCCGACGAAACCGGTCACACCGGGCGTGTTGCGGACCGCGGCCCACGACTCATCGGTCAGCACCATGCGGACCAGCACATAGCCCGGGAGGACGCGCTCCTTGACCGGGGTCTTCTTGCCCCCCTTGATCTCGGTGACGGTGTGAGTCGGCACCTCAACCTGGTAGATGTAGTCCTCCATGTTGAGGGAGATGATCCGACTCTCGATGTTCTGCTTGACGCGGTTCTCATAGCCCGCGTACGAGTGCACGACGTACCACTCGCCGGGCAGCCCGCGAAGCTTCTCCTTGAACTCCTCGACCGGATCCGGGGCGCTCTCACCCTCGCCATCGGCCGTGGACGCGTCCTCAGCCGAGTTCGCTTCACCCGCGGTCGAATCGGCGGCGCTGGTGCCAGCCTCTTCCACGACCTCGTCCTGCTCGGCCTCCCACTCTGTGCGGGAGCCTTCGGCCGGCATCTGGGACTCGGGCACGGGACTCTTCCCTCTCGATCGATGCGGTGGCGTGTGGTGGAAGTCTCGGAGGGCGGATCAGGATCCGCCGAAGACCATCAACACTACCTTCCCCATCAGGGTGTCGAGCCCGAAGACGATCCCGACCATGATGAGCACGAAGACCAGCACTACCGCCGTGTAGGTGATGAGCTCGTTGCGGCGGGGCCAGATGACCTTCCGCAGCTCGGCGACGACCTGCCGGTAGAAGAGCACGGGAGAGGTGCGCTTGGCCTTCTTCTGTCCGGCCGCCTTGCCAGGCTTGCCGGCGGTCTCGCCGCGGGTGTCGATAGCCACAGCCCTCACCTGATCCGTCGTGTCCGTCGCAGCTTGCGGCGCGCTCGCCACGCCCACGTGCGCGGACCGCACTCCGCAGGGCACGAGGGACTCGAACCCCCAACCGCCGGTTTTGGAGACCGGTGCGCTACCACTTGCGCCAGTGCCCTAAGCCAGGAACCACGATACCCGAGGAATCTCCGCGCTGGGCGACATTCCTCACGTGGCCCGCTAGACGCTGAAGTGTACGGGGAATCCGCCACTTCGTCGAACCCTGCGGTCCGCGGAACTCACCCTACCGCCGCGCGCGCCCGGCCGTCCCGCTGTCCCGGCGCGTGTTTTCCCAGTTCAGGCGGGATGCCGGAATTCCGGGAAAACGATCCACAGAAGACGGGGTATCCGGGCCGTGCGGCCACCGCGTCTGGGACGATGGACGCATGACCCGTCCTCGCATCTCTGCGCGCATTTCCGCAATCTCCGAGTCGGCGACCTTGGCCGTGGACGCCAAGGCCAAGGCGATGAAGGCGGCGGGCCGCCCGGTGATCGGTTTCGGCGCGGGTGAGCCCGACTTCCCGACCCCGGACTACATCGTCGAGGCGGCCGTCGAGGCCTGCCGTAACCCCAGGTTCCACAAGTACACCCCGGCCGGCGGCCTCCCCGAGCTCAAGGAGGCGATCGCCGCGAAGACCAAGCGGGACAGCGGCTTCGAGGTCGAGCCGTCCCAGGTGCTCGTCACCAACGGCGGCAAGCAGGCGGTCTACGAGGCGTTCGCCACCCTGCTCGACCCGGGCGACGAGGTCCTGGTACCCGCGCCGTACTGGACCACCTACCCGGAGGCGATCAAGCTCGCCGGGGGTGTGCAGGTCGACGTGGTGACCGACGAGAGCACCGGCTACCTCGCCTCGGTCGACCAGCTCGAGGAGAGGCTCACCGAGCGCACCAAGGCCCTGCTGTTCGTGTCGCCCTCCAACCCGACCGGCGCGGTCTACTCGCCGGACCAGGTCGCGGAGATCGGCCGCTGGGCGGCGGAGAAGGGCCTGTGGGTCGTCACCGACGAGATCTACGAGCACCTCGTGTACGGCGACGCGAAGTTCTCCAGCATCGCCACGCTCGTGCCCGAGCTGCGCGACCGCGTCGTGGTGCTCAACGGGGTGGCCAAGACCTACGCGATGACCGGCTGGCGCGTCGGCTGGCTGATCGGCCCCAAGGACGTGGTGAAGGCCGCGACCAACCTGCAGTCGCACGCCACCTCGAACGTCTGCAACGTGGCCCAGGCCGCCGCGCTCGCCGCGGTCTCGGGCGACCTGTCGGCGGTGGAGCGGATGCGCGAGGCGTTCGACCGCCGGCGCAGGACGATGGTCCGGATGCTCAACGAGATCCCGGGCGTGGTCTGCCCCGAGCCGAAGGGCGCGTTCTACGCCTACCCGTCGGTGAAGGCGCTGCTCGGCAAGGAGATCCGCGGCCGGCGCCCGCAGACCACCACCGAGCTCGCCGAGCTCATCCTGGAGGAGGCGGAGGTCGCGCTGGTGCCGGGCGAGGCGTTCGGCACCCCCGGGTACTTCCGCCTGTCGTACGCGCTGGGTGACGAGGACCTGGTCGAGGGGGTCAGCCGGGTGGCGAAGCTCCTCGCCGAGGCCCGCTGAGCCCTGGCGAGCGGAACGGACCGGCGGAGCGCACGGCCGTCCCGTGTGCCGTCCACGCGCGCCCCGTGTGCTCCGCCGCGCCCCGGTCCCGGGCTCCCCGGTCCCGGTCTCCCTGAGCCCGTTCTCCCTGAGCCCGGGGCGTGAGGCACGTGCCGCGCCGCCGTCCCCGGTGGCCGTTTCCGCCGGGCGCCCCGCCCCGGTGCGCCCGGGAAGGCGCGCGGCCCGGTGACGCGCTCGGTGATCACCCGGCCGGGGTCCGGGCGCGCCGGTCGGGCGGCGCCCGGGCTTTCGCCGAAACGCGCCACGGGCCGCCGCCGGGATGCGGCACGATAAGCGAATGGCTCGTCCGCTCGACAGGCTTCCCAAAGCCCATCTGCATCTGCACTTCACCGGCTCGATGCGGCATGCCACGCTGATCGAGCTGGCCGAGAAGCACGGCGTCCATCTGCCCGATGCGCTCGTCCGGGAGTGGCCGCCCAGGCTGCGGGCGACCGACGAACGGGGCTGGTTCCGCTTCCAGCGCCTCTACGACATCGCGCGCTCGGTGCTGCGCCGCCCCGAGGACGTGCAGCGGCTGCTCCGGGAGGCGGCCGAGGACGAGGCGCGCGAGGGCTCCCGCTGGCTGGAGATCCAGGTCGACCCGTCCGGGTACGCCCAGTGGTTCGGCGGGCTCACCTCGACCCTGGAGCTCATCCTCGACGCGGCCGACCGGGCCTCCAAGGACACGGGCGTCGGCATCGCGGTGATCGTGGCGGCGAACCGCACCCGCCACCCGCTCGACGCGCGGACGCTCGCCCGCCTCGCCGCCCAGTACGTGGGCAAGGGCGTGGTGGGGTTCGGGCTCTCCAACGACGAACGCCGGGGTCGCGCCCGGGACTTCGATCACGCCTTCCGGATCGCCAAGCGCGCCGGCCTGCTCGCCGTACCGCACGGGGGCGAGCTGCTCGGCCCGTCGAGCGTGCGGGAGTGCGTCGAGGACCTGCAGGCCGACCGGGTCGGCCACGGCGTGCGCGCGGCCGAGTCCCCCTGGCTCATGGAGCGGCTCGCCGAACGGCAGATCGCCTGCGAGGTCTGCCCGCTCTCCAACGTCAGCCTCGGCGTGGCGCAGCGGCCCGAGGACGTGCCGCTGCGGCGGCTGTTCGACGCGGGCGTCCCGATCGCGCTCGGCGCCGACGACCCCCTGCTCTTCGGGGCCAGGCTGCTGCCCCAGTACGAGCTGGCCCGGCAGGTGTACGGCTTCAGCGACGCCGAGCTCGCCGAGATGGCCCGGCAGTCGATCCGGGCGTCGGCCGCCCCGGACTCGGTCAAGAAGGAGCTCCTCGCCGAGGTGGACGCGTGGCTCGCCTCCCCGCCCGAGCCCGTCTCCCCGCCCGAGCCCGTCTCCCCGGCCGAGGCCGTCCCCGCCGCACCGTCGCAGGCCGAGCCCGTCCCCGCGGAACCCGCCGCGGCCGGGCCAGCCCCGGGCGGGTCTCCCGTGCCGGCACCCGCCCCGGGTCTCATGGCGCAACCGGCGTGACCGGCCCGCGGAGCGCGGGCGCGTTTTCCGGCCGTCCGGCGGGTTCGCCGAGATCGGGAACGGCCCGCGGAGCATGGGCGCGTTGTGCCTCGTCCGGCCCACCTCGGGGACGGCGGCCCGTCGCTCGCCGGCGGAGCCACCCGGTCCCGGGGCGCGGTTCGCGTTACGGTTGGGATGGGTTCGCCCGGCGGGCCATGGCGGAGCTCGTCCCGCGCGTCCGGCGATGCGCCCCTCCCCCGGTGCCGGGCGTACGGCCCGGCTTGCAGGCGGGTATCGAACCCGTGCCGGCGATCCGGGCTCCTCGATGATCGCCAACTACACTTGCCACGACCGTCAGCGCGTGAATGAGGATCTGATGTCTGGATATGACCGGGTAGTTCAGCCGGCGGCCGGAGACGACGCCCTGGAGAACCACCTCGGTGGGGACGAGGCGAAGAACTACCGGCGGTACGAGTTCGACATGGTCGCGCCGCATGTCGGACGGTCGATGCTGGAGATCGGGTCCGGCCTCGGGCACTTCGCCGAGCAGTTCCTCCCGCGCGTCGACCGGCTCGTGGTGAGCGACTTCGACCCCTACTGCGTGGAGCGGCTCCGGGAGCGGTTCGCCGGCCACGGCAACGTCTCGGTGCTCCAGTTCGCGCTGCCCGCCGAGGTCCCGCTCGACGAGCCGGTGGAGTCGGTCGTGATGATGAACGTCCTCGAGCACATCGCGGAGGACGTCGATGCCCTGCGGTCGGTCGCCAAGGTGACGGTCCCCGGCGGACGGATCGTCATCTGGGTCCCCGGGTACATGCAGCTCTACGGCGACTTCGACCGCAAGGTGGGGCACGTCACCCGGTACACCCCCACCACGCTGCGCCGGACCGTGACCGCGGCCGGGCTCGACATCGAGGTCCTCAAGCCGATCAACTTCCTCGGCGGCATCGCCTGGTGGGCGGCGGTCAAGCGGGGCGGCGTGGGCTACCCCGACCCCCGGCTGGTGAAGATCTACGACCGGACGGTGGTGCCGCTCACCCGGTTCATCGAGCGCTTCATCCGGCCGCCCTTCGGGCAGACCGTCTTCTGCGTGGCCCGCGTCCCCGGCTGACCGTCCACCTGGCCGGCCTCATCGATCGGCCGCTCGCCCGGCCGTTCCCCGCCACGGTCATCCGCATGGCTCGGTGTCCAGAGCCGACCCCGTCCGCATGGCCCGCGTCCCCGGCTGACCGTCCACCTGGCCGGCCTCATCGATCGGCCGCTCGCCCGGCCGTTCCCCGGCATGGTCATCCCCATGGCTCGGTGGCCAGAGCCGACCTCCCACATGGCCTGCGGCCCGGGCTGACCGCCCGCGTGGCCGTCTTACCCGCCTACCCCTTCCTCCCTGGCAGGTCATCCGCCTGATGGGCGCCCTGGCCGGCGCCGCTGGCATCCCTCCAGAGCGTGGTCCCGCACACCCACACCCGGCCTCGCCGTACCGCCGACCGGCGGCGTTCCCGGCACCACATGAGCGCTCTCGACCGGCACGGCCGCCCCCCGCGCGGGCCTCTCCGAACGGCCCGGCCTCCCTGACCGGCCCGGGCCGGTACCGCCGGGGTGCTCCTCTCCCCTGGCCGGCTCTCCCCTGGCCGGCGGCCGTACCGCTCTGAGGGCTCGGCCGTACCTCCGCTGGGAATGCGGCCGCACCCGCTCGTGAACCTTTCACCGCCCATCGCCGGCGCGGCCACACGGGCGGTTCCGGAGTGTGCCCACCGCCCCGTCGTCCGGCTCTTCTCGCAGGTCAGCCATGCCGCCAGTCCGGCATCGGGGAAGGGCTGATCAAGCTACTCGCGGGTAAACATAGCGGTACCTGGTGCCCCGCCCAGGGGGACCACACGCCGCGAGGCGGCCGCCGGCCCGCCGGAGGCGGCACGCGATTCGGCGGGGCATGCCAGCCGCTGAGGAGGTCGTGATGACCGATTACGCCAAGGCGCGGGAAGTCGCCGAGGAGGCCCGCGAGCAGTGGATCAGGCCGAGCTTCGGCAAGCAGCTGTTCCTGGGTGATTTCCGGCTCGATCTCGTCTACCCCGCACCGCCCGAGCCCGAGGCCGCGGTCGCCAAGGGGGAGGAGTTCCTGCGGGTGCTCACGGAGTTCCTGCGGGAACGGGTCGACCCCATGGCCATCGAGCGGAACGCCATGATCCCCGACGAGGTGGTCAAAGGGCTGGCGGAGATCGGCGCGTTCGGGATGACCATCGGCGAGGAGTACGGCGGGCTCGGGTTGAGCCACTACCACTACTGCAAGGCCCTCGCGCTCACCGCCTCGTACTCCCCCGCGCTGTGCGCCCTCCTCTCCGCGCACCAGTCGATCGGGGTGCCCAAGCCGATTCAGCTCTTCGGCACGGAGGAGCAGAAGCGGCGGTTCCTGCCCCGGTGCGCGCGCGGTGAGATCTCCGCGTTCCTGCTCACCGAGCCGGACGTGGGCTCCGACCCGGCGCGGCTGTCCACGACCGCGGTGCGTGACGGCGACTCGTACGTCATCGACGGCGTGAAGCTGTGGACCACCAACGGGGTGGTGGCCGATCTGCTCGTGGTCATGGCCCGCACCGGTGAGAAGATCTCCGCCTTCGTGGTCGAGGCCGACTCCCCCGGGATCACGGTGGAGAACCGGAACTCGTTCATGGGCCTGCGCGGCATCGAGAACGGCGTGACCCGGTTCCACCAGGTCCGGGTCCCGGCGGAGAACCTCATCGGCCGCGAGGGCCAGGGCTTGAAGATCGCGCTGACCACGCTGAACACCGGCCGCCTGTCGCTCCCGGCCACCTGCGCGGGAGCGGTGAAGTGGGCGCTCAAGATCGCCCGGGAGTGGGGCGATCAGCGGGTCCAGTGGGGCAAGCGGATCGGCGGGCACGAGGCGATCGCCAAGAAGATCGCCTTCATCGCCGCCACCGCGTACGCGATCGACGCCATCGTCGACCTCACCTGCCGGCTCGCCGACGACGAGCGCAACGACATCCGGATCGAGGCGGCGCTCGCCAAGCTGTACGCGACCGAGATGGCCTGGCTCGCCATGGACGAGCTGGTCCAGATGCGCGGCGGGCGCGGGTACGAGACCGCCGAGTCGCTGCACGCCCGGGGCGAGCGCGGGGTGCCGGCCGAGCAGTTCCTGCGCGACCTGCGCATCAACCGGATCTTCGAGGGCTCGACCGAGATCATGCACCTGCTCATCGCCCGCGAGGCGGTGGACACCCACCTCTCGGTCGCGGGCGCGCTCATCGACCCGAAGGCCGACCTGAAGACCAAGGGCCGGGCGGCGGCGAAGGCGGGCGGCTTCTACGCGAAGTGGCTGCCGAGCCTGCTCGCCGGGTCGGGGCAGCTTCCCTCGGCGTACGCCGCGTTCGGCCCGGTCGCCCGGCACCTGCGCTTCGTCGAGCGGACCAGCCGCAAGCTCGCCCGGAACACCTTCTACGGCATGTCCCGCTGGCAGGGGCGGCTGGAGCACCGGCAGGCGTTCCTCGCCCGGCTGGTGGACATCGGGGCTGAGCTGTACGCGATGACCGCGGTGTGCGTGCGGGCCAAGGAGGACGCGGCGAAGGCGGGCCCGGGCGCGTACGCGATCGCCGACGTGTTCTGCCGGCAGGCCCGGCTGCGGGTGAAGGACCTCTTCCGCCGGCTGTGGGTGAACACCGACGCCGAGGACACCGGGCTGGCGCGCCGGGTGCTGGAGGGCGACTACCTGTTCGTCGAGGAGGGGATCCTCGACCCGTCGATCGAGGGCCCGTGGGTGGCGCCGGCCCGGCCGGGGCCGTCCGAGCGGCCGGACGTCCACCGGCACATCGGCTGAACCGGGCGCCCGGGCGAGCAGGGGCGCCACGCCCCTCCCCCGGGCGGTACGGCCCGGCCGGCGCGGGCCGATCACTCGGACCGGCCAAGGACGGGGGCCGGCCGGTCCACGGCCCGGCGGGCCACGTGCCGGCCGAACGGGCCATCCGTACGAAGACGGACCATCGCGGCTGCGGCGGCCGGCGTACGGCGGGGCCGTACGGCCGGCGCGGCCGCTCCGGGGCCCGGAGGCCGCGCGACGGCCCGCCCGAGGTGGGCCTCCCGAGGTGGCGGAGAGGCCCTCGGCCGGGCCGGTTCCGGTGCGCCCGAGCCCACATGAGACACGACCGGCCACCACACGCGACCCGGCCACAAGACGCGACCGGCGGGGCGGCGGGCCCGTAGGCCTACCGCCCCGCCGGTCTCCGGTCATGGCAGGGCGGCACGTCCGTCCCGCTCAGAGACGCTCGATGATCGTGACGTTGGCCTGGCCGCCGCCCTCGCACATGGTCTGCAGGCCGTACCGGCCGCCGATGCGCTCCAGCTCGTGCAGGAGCTTGGTCATGAGGATGGCGCCGGTGCCGCCGAGCGGGTGGCCGAGCGCGATCGCGCCGCCGTTCGGGTTGGTCTTGGCCGGGTCAGCGCCGATCTCCCGGAGCCAGGCGAGCGGCACCGGGGCGAAGGCCTCGTTGATCTCGATGACGTCGATGTCGTCGATGCTCAGCCCGGCCCTCTGCAGCGCCTTCTTGGTCGCCGGGATCGGCGCGGTGAGCATGTAGACCGGGTCGTCGCCGGCGAGCGCCAGCGTGTGGATCCGGGCCCGCGGGGTGAGGTTGTGCTCGCGGACCGCCCGCTCCGAGGCGATCAGCACGGCGCCGGCGCCGTCCGAGACCTGCGACGACGTGGCCGCGGTGATCTTGCCGTCCGGGCGCAGCGTCGGGAGCGCGGCCATCTTCTCCAGGCTGGTGTCGGGCCGGGGGCCCTCATCGTGCTCGACCCCGTTGATGGGGACGATCTGCTCGGCGAAGTAACCGTTGGCGATCGCCTTCGAGGCCCGCTGGTGGCTTTCGAGGGCGTACTTCTCCAGGTCCTCGCGGGAGAACCCCCACTTCTCGCACATCAGCTCGGCGCCGCGGAACTGGGAGATCTCCTGGTTGCCGTACCGCTCCACCCACTTCTCGCCGTAGGGGAAGGGCATGCCCTTCTCCAGGGGGATGGTGACGTTGGAGCCGATCGGCACCATGGACATCGACTCCACACCGGCCGCGACGACGAGGTCCTGCGTGCCGGACATCACGGCCTGGGCGGCGAAGTGGATGGCCTGCTGCGAGGAGCCGCACTGCCGGTCGATCGTGACCCCGGGGACGCTCTCCGGCAGCCCGGCGCTCAGCCAGGCGTTGCGCGCGATGTCCAGGGACTGAGGGCCGATCTGCGAGACGCAGCCCATGATCACGTCGTCGACCGCGGCGGGGTCGACGCCGGTGCGCTCGATGAGCGCGGCGAGGGTGTGAGCGGCGAGATCGGTCGGGTGGATCGTGGACAGCCCGCCGTTCCGCTTGCCGACCGGGGTGCGGACCGCGCCCACGATGTACGCCTCTGCCACGATGCCTCCATAGAAACCGAGCAGTATTCGGTTTGAAGCGTACCCCTCGGCACTCCGCCGGCAAACGGTCGAATCCGATCCGATACCGGACGACCGGAAACCACGGCCATCGGGCCGGAGGGCTTCGGCAGGCGCGATCCTCAGGAGGCGCGGTCCACCCGCTCGGTGGCGGTCATCCGGGCGTACACGATGACGTTGTCGAGGTAGTGGCCGCTCACCCGGTTGTACACCCCGCCGCAGGTGATGAGGCGGAGCTCGGCGTACTCCGTCCGGCCGTACACCCGCTCGGTGGGGAACGTGTCCTTGCTCGCCTGCTCCACGCCCCCGACCGTGAAGACCGCCACGGTCCCGTCCATCCGGACGACCTCGATCCGGTCGCCGTACCGCAGCTCGTGCAGCCGGCTGAAGACCGCGCTCCGGGTGCGGGTGTCCTTGTGCCCGAGCAGTACGGCCGGGCCGGCCTGGCCCGGGGTCGGCCCGCCCCTATACCAGCCGACGAGGTTCGGCTCGTCCATGGGCGGGCTCTCGAGCTCGCCGTTCCGGTCCGTCCCCACCGAGATGATCGGCGCGTCCACCCCGAGCTTCGGGATGATCAGCCGCTTCGGGGTGGCGGGCTGGAGGGGCGCGGCCGGCGGCTCGGCCGGGACCGGGGGCGGTGCCGTGGCGGCCGCCTGGGTGAGCGGCTCCCCGGGACCGCCCGGCCCCACCGAGGGGGCGAGCCCGCCGGGTTCCTCCCGCTGCAGTCTGATCGTCGAGCGATCCGGGGCGGCGTACTCCTCGGGCGAGCTCACCACGGAGATCACCCCGATGATGACCGTGATGATCCCGGCCACCGCGGCGAAGAGGAGCACCCCGCGCAGGGCCAGGCTGGCGCTCCCGGCCACCGGCTCGGGCTCCGGCGGCACCGGTGCCTGCGGCACCACCGGCGGGAGGACGACCGGCTGGAGGACCGGTGGTGGCCCGGCCGGCAGGTTCGGGTCGATCGGCGCGCCATGGGGCGGGCCCGGCGGGTACTGACCAGCGGGAGGCATGGTCATGGCGGCCTCCCCGTCACGAGCGCTGCCGTACGCCCCGGGTCCGCGCGCGGAGCGCCAGACCGCCCGCCGCGGACGCGAGGACCAGCGCGCCACCGGTCAGGATCAGGACCCGGCCGTCCGGGCCGGCCTCACCGCCGCCCCCGGTGTTCGCCCCGCCCTTCGGCGTGCGCGTCACCTGGACGCCCTGGGTGGGCTGCATGGTCACGGTCTTGTACACGGTCCGGGTCGGCCGGGGCGTGGTCGGGCTCGGGGTCGGGCTCGGCGAGGTGGGGAGGGACGGTGACGCCGATCCCGACGGTGTCGGCGAGGTGACCGGCCCCGCGGCCACGGTGACCACGTGCGACGCGGGCGTCGCGCCGGGCGCCGGGGTGCAGGAGTACGTGACCGGCGTGTCACCGGTGCTGAGCTGCAAAGTGAACGCCTGAGCGGTGATCGTCATGGCTCCGGCGGCCGCCGGGGTCACCGTGGCGGTCATCGGCGGCAACGGGACCGGCACACCGCTCGGCACCTCGAGGCCCGGGGTGGAGCTCCCCGCCGCCTGCGCGGTCGTGGTCGCCGACGGGCCGGCGACCACGAGCTGGCCGGTGAGCGTGATCGGCTGCGTGGCGGGGATCGGCCCGGGGGCGGGCAGGAACTTCCCGGGCTCGGTCGGCTGGGTGTTCGCCCAGACCACGGTGACCGGCTGGGACGGCGCGGCGCTCGCCGGCCCGGCCAGGGAGACGGTCAGCTCGGGCGCGTGGGTGGCCCTGGACTGCGCCGCCGTGCAGGTGTACGCGACGGTCACCGGGGCGGCATCCGCCTCGATCAGGAAACCACCGCCGAGCAGGACGCTCGCACCGATCGCGCCGGCCAGGGCCGCCCGCGCGGCGATCCGGCCGGTCGCCTTCGACTCGCGCACTGACCTCGCTCCCATCCCCGTCATCCGTGGGCCTGCCACGATCTGACGAAATGGTCTTCCCGTCGTCAGATCCTAAAGAAAAGTGATGATAATCGGCATCTCTTAATGATCGTCCCAGAAGCCTGCTGGAACGTCACAGATCACCCGAAGATCGCTGAAGATCACAGGACGGCGCGGCGTACGGCCGGGCCCGGAAGGACGTCCGGCACGGGGCCGCGCGGCCGGACCCGCAAGGGCGAGGCCCCGGGCCGGCTCAGACGACCGAGGTCAGCGTGGCGTAGACGATCACGTTGTCGGTGTAGTGGTGGGTCTTGGCGTCGTAGAGCCCGCCGCAGGTGATCAGCCGGAGCGACGCGGTGGCGGTGTTGCCGTACACCCGCTTCGTCGGGAACGTCAGCTTGCTCACCTGCTCGATCCCGTCCACCGTGAAGATCGCGGTCTTCCCGTCGGCCCGCCGGATCGCGATTTTGTTGCCGCGCTTGAGCTCGCGCAGCCGGTAGAACACGGCCGCGCCCGCGCGCGTGTTCACGTGGCCGAGCAGGATGGCCGGCCCCTGCTCCCCGGGCGCCGGGCCCAGCCGGTACCAGCCGACGAGGTTCGGCTTGCTGAGCGGCGGAACCTGCATCTCGCCCTTCGCGTCCACCCCCACCGGCTCCACGGGCGCGGAGACGCCGATCGCCGGGATCCGGATCCGCACCGGCCTGCCCTTCGTCCGCGCCAGCGTCATCCGCGCGGCCGAGGCGTTCTTCGGAGTCAGCGTCAGCGGCCGGCGCGGCCGGGCCGCGGGATCCGGCGGCGGCGCGGTCGCCGCGGCGGCGGTCAGCGGCTGATCGGTGCCGCCCGGGCCGACGGTCGGGGCGAGGGCCGCCCCGCTCACCCCGGCCCGCTGGGCGTTCACCGGATCGGCCTCCTCGGCGGACGGCGAGAGCAGGGCGAGCGTCCCGGCCATCACCGCGACGATCCCGCCGAGCGATCCGGCGATCAGCATGCCGGCGAGCACCGGCTGGGGCAGCGACCTGCGGCCCGGCGCCGCACCCGGCACCGGTTGCGCGGCAGGCACCGGTTGCGCGGCCGGCATCGCCTGGGCGGCCGGTACGTGCTGTACGGCCGGCACATGCGGCGAGCTCGGCATCTGCGGCGCCGCCGGGGACTGCGGCGGTGCCGGAGTCTGCGGCGCGCCCGGGCTCCCCTCGGCCGTGCCGTACGGACCGGCGGGTGCGGGATCCGCGGGCCGGTGGGCCGGATGCCCGGTCGGCCCGGCGGACGCGCTCTCCCCGGACGCGGCACCGGGGGTCACGCCCTCACCCGAGGCCGCCGGCTGCTCCTCCGGGGTGGGCGCGTCACCCGGTGTGGTGCTCATCGCCGCCCTCTCCGGCCGCCGGTCCGGTCGCGTGCGCGGCCCGGCGCCGAGCCAGCGCCACCCCGCTGCCCGCGGCGAGGGCGAGCAGCAGACCACCCGAGCCGAGGAGCATGGCCGCGCCCGCGGCGTTCCCGGCCGGGGCCTCACCGGTCTGCACCCCGCCCCGCGGCGTCACCAGCACCTGGGCGACGGTCGGGGTGGCGGTCGCGGTCACCGTGGTCGTCACCGTCGGCCTGGGGCTGCCGCTCGGGGTCGGGCTCCCCGACGTGCCCGGGCTCGGGCTCTGCCCGCCGTCCGACGGGCCCGGCGACGGGCTCTCGTTGCCGTTCCCGCCGCCATCGCCGTTCCCGCCGTTGCCGTTGCTCGGGGACACGCTGGGCGTGGACGAGGGACCGCCGTTGCCCGGGCCGTTCGACGGGCTCCCGGCGCCGCCCTCACTGATCACCACGCGGATCGCGGTGGGCTTGTTCACCGCGGTGCAGGTGACCCGGAACTGGCTCGGCGGGTCGAGCAGCTCCTCGGTGACCACCCGGAAGCCGTCGACGATCGCCCACTTGTCCTCGGTGTTCGTGATCTCGAGCGTGTGTTCACCGTACGGCAGGCCGCGCACGCTCCAGAGGGTGTGGTTGCCGCGGTTCACGACGGTGACCGGGTTGCCGTTCTCGTCCTTGGAGGCGTCGGCGTGCTGCGGGACGCCCGGCCGCCCGTCGATCTTGAATTCCAGCCGCCCGGCCCGGTGGTCCTGCTCTGTGATGAAATCGACCCCGGTCCCGGTGAACTTGAACTCCACCCGATGCCACGCCTTGTCGGTGGCGTGCACGTCGTTGTGGATGTCGTTGAAGTGGGCGGGGCGGTCGTTGTCGTCGCGCCAATGATCCCCGTGATAGGTGACCGCGGGGTCGTCGTCGTTGACGATCCGTTCCGACGCGGGCGGTATGAACCCCAGGGTGAGCCGCTCCGGGACGATCTCGAACGTGCCGGGCTGGGTCGTGCTCACCGCGCCCGAGATGAGCGACGGCAGGGTCAGGGCATCACCCTTGCGCAGCTGCTCCTGCTCCTGCGCACCGGAGGAGTGCAGCTCTCCGGACCACTGCTGGCCGGTGACCTTCACGGCCCCGGTCGCCGAGAGCCGACCGCCGGCGGCGAAGTAGTCAGGGGAGACGAAACGGGACGTGTCCGCGTACTTGATGTCCCACCGGATGTCGAGCGGCTGCCCGACGGTCAGCGCGGTCTGCACGGTGAGGGTGGCCTTGAGCTGAACCGGTGTGCTGCTGACGAGGCCCCCTCGGCACCGATACGTGAGGTCGATCTCGGCGGTCTGGGCCTGGGCCGGGGTCGCCGGGGTGGCCAGGAGCATCCCGCCGACCACGCTCGCCACCGCGGCGGCGAGACCTCTGCGCCGCCTCGCTGTCCACTGACTCACCGCATGCTCCGTGATTCGCGATGCCGACCGGCTGACGACGTAAAGCGAGAAACGGTAAAGCGTCAGTAGATCTTAGGCCGGTACGCCTCACGGCATGACCACATCCGCCAAAGGTGGCTTAGTTGAGACCTTTCACCAGGACGTATCCAAACCGGGACGATCGACCGATCGAAACCAGAACAGTATTCTGGTCGTGCCGAACGACCCAAGGAGGCGTAACCCGATGCAGCGCGACCTCTTCGAGGAAGAGCACCTGCTCTTCCGCGACACCGTTCGCGAGTTCCTCGCCCGCGAGGTGGTCCCCCACCACGCCCAGTGGGAGAAGGACGGGATCGTCCCCCGCGACGTCTGGAAGAAGGCCGGCGAGCTGGGGCTGTTCGCGCTGTCCGTGCCGGAGCAGTACGGCGGATCCGGCATCAGGGACTTCCGCTACAACGCCGTGCTCGACGAGGAGATCATCCGCGCCGGTGCGAGCGGCCTCGGGTTCTCGCTGCACAACGACGTCGTCGCCCCGTACCTCCTCGACCTCACCAACGACGAGCAGAAGGAGCGCTGGCTGCCCGGGTTCGTCTCCGGCGAGCTCATCACGGCGATCGCGATGACCGAGCCCGGCGCGGGAAGCGACCTGCAGGGCATCCGGACCACCGCCATCCGCGACGGCGACCACTACGTGCTCAACGGCCAGAAGACGTTCATCACCAACGGCATCAACGCCGACCTCGTCATCGTGGTCGCCAAGACCGACCCCTCCGCCGGGGCGCGTGGGATCACCCTGCTCGTGGTCGAGCGCGGCATGGAGGGCTTCACCAGGGGACGGAACCTGGAGAAGATCGGCCTGCACGCTCAGGACACGGCCGAGCTGTTCTTCGACAACGTCCGGGTGCCCGTCGCCAACCGGCTCGGCCCGGAGGAGGGCCAGGGCTTCATCCAGCTCATGCAGAACCTGCCGCAGGAGCGGCTGTCGATCGCGGTCGCCGCCGTGGCCGCGTCCGAGCGCGTCCTGGAGATGACCATCGAGTACTGCCGGAACCGCAAGGCGTTCGGCCGGAGCATCGGCAGCTTCCAGAACACCAGGTTCGTCCTCGCCGAGCTCGCCACCGAGGTCGAGATCGCCCGGCACTACGTGGACAAGTGCATCCGCGCGCTCAACGCCGGGGAGCTCACGGCCGTGGACGCGGCCAAGGCCAAGTGGTGGACCACCGACCTGCAGAACAAGGTCATCGACCGCTGCCTGCAGCTCCACGGCGGGTACGGCTACATGCTCGAGTACCCGGTGGCCAAGGCCTGGCTCGACGGCCGGGTGCAGAGCATCTACGGCGGCACGAACGAGATCATGAAGGAGATCATCGGACGCTCGTTCGGCTTCTGACCCGCGGGATCTGACCGACGTAGGGGCTTGGCCGGGGCGCCGGTGGACCGCACCGCCGGCGTCTCGGCGTGCCATCGACGTCCCGGCGTGCCGTACCAGCGTCACTGGTCGGTCCAGCGGTCCGGTGCGCTCATCGCCGGGCGTGCGCGCCGGAGATTCGTGACCACGAGCCGGTCGCGGGCCGCTCGGTCAGCGGATCTGCTCCTGCCCCCAGAGCAGGAGCATGACGACGATGAAGACCACCATCACGCCCGCGTAGCGCAACGGCGTCAGCTTGAAGAACCTGCGCACCCGGTTGAGCGCCCAGGCGAACAGAAACGCTAAGAAAACCAGGAGGATGAGTCCGGAGTCCACTTGATCCAGTATGGGGCCCGCCCTGCCGCCCGGTCACGGCCATTGCCGGATCACAGCGGCCAGGTGGCGGCACCGGCCGCGCCGGCCGGGTGACCTGGCCGGCCACGGGGACCGCCGACCCCTGGGGGGAGCTCGCACCCGTGACCTGCCGCCGAGGGAAGATCGACAACGCTAGCTTGTGAGCCGTGGCGACCGGACAATTGACCCTTCTGACCTGCACTTCTGCACAACCGCCGGTCTGCTGCAAATCCGGGCCCAGCGGACCCGCCCACACCGGTCGCGACCTGCGACTTTACCTTGGGGTCCGCTCATCACCCCTAGAGGGATCGCAACATGGCTACTGGGAGCACGGGCAGGACGGTCAGCGTCCGCTCATCACCCCTAGAGGGATCGCAACGGTGCGAGGCAGGGTCGCCCAGGTCCCAGCAGGTGCGGGTCCGCTCATCACCCCTAGAGGGATCGCAACATCTCATGGTACGCGATGGATCCGGAAAAATTTGTCATGTCCGCTCATCACCCCTAGAGGGATCGCAACGACTTGGAGGCGTTGATATATGCGATGATCCGCAGGTCCGCTCATCACCCCTAGAGGGATCGCAACACGCGCACCTCGATTCGGGTGTGCCGCTGCCCGTCCTCGGACTCCAGTCCGCTCATCACCCCTAGAGGGATCACAACATGATCCGGCCCGCCGCGGCCGCGCTCTTGCCCTTCTGTCCGCCCATTACCCCTAGAGGGATCGCAACGAATGGAGCGGTTTCGTCAAGCTGCGCCAACGCGAGTACAAGTCCGCTCATTACCGCTGGAGGGATCGCAACTACCTGGTGAGTGCGAGCGCCCATGCGGGGCGCCAGTCCCTGTGAGGGATCGCAACCAGTTGCACCTGCCGACGTACCAGACGTTGCCGGACCCGGGTCCGCTCATCAACCCGCTAGAGGGATCGCAACACAGGTACCCGTTCACGATCCGGGCTGCCTTGTCGTCCGCTCATTACCCCTATAGGGATCGCAACATCAGCACCTGGTCGTACCGGTCGGCCACGCTGGCGAGTCCTCTCATTACGCTACAGGAATGCAATTCCAAAAAGCAGGGCACCAAAAATAAAACACGAAATGCCTCAAAGTAGACTTAATAAGCCAAATACCACCGCAGATGGTCACCCGAAGCCGCAGAATCAGCTAAGCGGGTGAAAGCGCCCGGTCAGTGGCCGCTGATGTTGATTTCGAACCAGACGGCCTTGCCGTCCCGGGTGGGGCGGGAACCCCAGCGGGCGGCGAGCTGGTCGACGAGGTAGAGCCCGCGGCCGCCCTCGTCGTTCTCCCCGGCGCTGCGGATCCGCGGCAGGCGCAGGTCCTGGTCGAACACCTCGACCCAGATGGACTTCTTGCCCCGGCGGAGCCGGAGGGTGAACTCCTTGTCGCCGACGACCTCGTCGTCCGCGCCCGGGAAGTCCCAGGTGTCCCAGGACTCGTCGAACGGCAGCGGCGGACCGTCGAGCACCAGGGCCCGGCGTGGCACGTTCGAATTCGCCGCGTGGAGCACGACGTTGGTGACGACCTCGGAGACGAGCAGGCAGGCGAGCTCGGCCCGCTCCTCGGGGACCTGCCAGCTGGCGAAGGCCTCGGCCGCCATCCGGCGCGCCTCCCCCACCATGATCGGCTGCGCGGGGAAGGTCCGCTCCTCGAACTCGAGATCGTCGTCGACCGACCGGACCACGAGGATCGCCATGTCGTCGTCGATCTCGCCGGGGATGGCGCGGCTCGCCGCCTCGGCGATGCGCTCGACCGGCTCGTTGGCGACCTTGGCGAGCGTGTCGCAGAGCGTGCGCAGCGCGTCGTCGTCGGACATGGGGGTGCCGTCCGCGTCCCGCGGCGGCCGCCGGTCGACGAGGCCGTCCGTGTAGAGGAGCAGCGTCGCGCCCGGGGGCAGGGTCCGCGTCTCCTCCTTGTAGACGAGGTCCGCGTGCATGCCCTTCGCCCGTACGCCGAGCGGGTGGCCGACCTCGCTGATGTCGAGCTCCTGCACGGTGCCGTCGACGATGAGCAGCGGTGGCGCGTGCCCGGCATTGGCGTAGGAGAGCTGCCGCGACCACGCGTCGTACACCATGTACAGGCAGGTGACGATCGGCGGGCTGCTGACGTCGGCGCCGTACTCGTCGCGCTCGGGCTCGACCACGATCCGGGTCCACTCGTCGAGCTTGGTGAGGATGTCCGCCGGCGGCTTGTCGTCGGTGGCGAACGCCCGCAGCGCGGCCCGGAGCTGGCCCATGATCGCGGCCGCCTTGGCGCCCCGGCCCTCCACGTCGCCGATCACGATGCCGACCCGGCCGGCCGAGAGGGGGATCACGTCGTACCAGTCCCCGCCGACCTGGGTCTGGATGCCCTGGCCGCGGGACGGAAGGGGTGCGGCCGGGTAGTACCACGCGGCGACCTGCAGGCCGTCGAACTCCGGGAAGTCCCGGGGCAGCAGGTGCTTCTGGAACGACTCGGCGGTGTGCCGCTCCTCCTCGAACAGCAGCGCGTTGTCGACGGCGAGCGCGACCCGGGTGGCGATCGCGCCGACCAGGTCGCGGTCGAAGGAGTCGTAGTGGTGCGAGCTCCGGTCGGAGAGGTTGGACAGGGCGAGGTACAGCAGGCCGAGCACCTCGCCGCGCGCGCAGAGCGGGGCGGCGATCGCCGAGGTGATCCCCACCTCCGCGCAGACCCGGGCCGCGGCCTCGCTGGTCGCGGGGAAGCTCACCTGGGAGAAGTCCTCGACGAGGACGGTCTCCTGGTAGCGGAGCGCGCTCTCCGCATAGTGCCCGGGCGGGTAGTTGATCTCGTCGCCCACGCCCTTCCAGGCGTCCGCCGGCGGCTGCCACCCGTGCGCGTGCCGGGAGACCTTGCGGATCAGCCGGTTGCCCTCGAAGAGCTCGATGAAGCAGTGGTCGGCGAACTGCGGGACGAGGACGTCGGCGACCCGGTCGAGCGTCTCCTCCAGGTAGAGCGAGCCGGCGAGCCGTTCCCCGATGCGCTCGAGCAGGCCGATGCGGTCCTTCTCCCGCTCGTTGCTGCGCATGGCCTCGCGGGCCGTGAGCACGATCCCCGAGACGGACCCGGACGGGTGGCGCATCGGCACGGCCTGGGCCCGGACGTAGACCATGGTGCCGTCGCCGCGGATGACGTCGAAGGTGCCCTCCCAGACGCCGCCGCGGAGCACGTGCCGGGCGAGCTCGCCGGCGACCGGGCGGTCCTTGTCCGCCATCCCGAGGTTGGCCAGCGAGTCCTTGGCCGTGGGCTTGCCCGACTTGCCGAACAGCCGTTCGGCGAACGGGTTCCAGTACAGGATGTTGCTGAACCGGTCGGCGACGACGACCGCCATGTCCGTCTGCTCGAGGATCGCCTCGGCGGTCATCCGCTCCGTGATGTCCTGCGGCAGGTCACCCCACGATCTCATTCCACGACCACCCCTCGGGGCAGCGCGCTCGCATCAACGGCCACGGTCGCTCCTGCTCGGGGTAGTGGTGTGGTTGGAGAAACGGGGTTACCTATCGAATTCAAGCAGGCACAGCTCTTTCCGTCATGCGCTGGCGACGAAAAGGTGTGCGGCGACACCGCGCGGAAGGTCCATATCAGTGCCGCCCGCCTGGTCATCGCCCGTCACCCGCACACCGTCGTCGCTCGTCGCAAGCGTTACCTCGCGTCCGGGTTGTATCCCAACTTGCTTGAGTTTAAGCATGAGGGCGGGATCGCTTTGCACCTGTTCGCTGATTCGGCGGATGACGACCTTGGTCGGCTCCTGCGTGGCGACGCTCGCCATGGTGGAGATCTTCTCCTCCCCGGCCGGCTCCGCCTCCGGCACGCCGAGCTCGGCGAGCCCCGGGATGGGGTTGCCGTGCGGGCAGTAGCGCGGGGCGTTGAGGAGATCGACGAGGCGCCTCTCCACCTGCTCGGACATGACGTGCTCCCAGCGGCACGCCTCGATGTGGATCTCCTCCCACGGCAGGCCGATGACCTGGGTCAACAGGCACTCAGCGAGGCGGTGCTTGCGCATCACGCGGGTGGCGAGCAGGCGGCCGGTCTCGGTCATGCTGAGGTGACGGTCGTCGTGCACGATCACCAGGCCGTCGCGCTGCATCCTGGCCACCGTCTGGCTGACCGTCGGCCCGCTCTGCTGAAGCCGCTCGGCGATGCGCGCACGCAGGGGAACGATGCCTTCTTCCTCCAGCTCGAAGATCGTCCGGAGGTACATCTCCGTCGTGTCGATCAGCCCGTTCGAGGTCAAGACTCCTCCAGCCCTTGTTAACCGATGCTACGACCTCCCCGCGCTCGCAGCCGACCTTATTGGGGAAAGCGATTTCAATGGGAAACAGCGGAGATAAGAGATTCCTTCCGGATGGTGAGCCGAGCCTGCCCGCGCTGCGGGAGGCCGCGCGCCGGTGCCAGGGGTGCTCCCTCTACCGCAACGCTACCCAAACCGTATTCGGCACCGGGCCGCCCGATGCAACGTTCATGTTCGTCGGCGAACAGCCCGGTGATCAGGAGGACCGGCAGGGCGCCCCGTTCGTCGGGCCGGCCGGGCGGGTGCTCGCCCGGGCGATCGAGGAGGCGGGCATCGACCGGGACCGGGTCTACCTCACCAACGCGGTCAAGCACTTCAAGTTCCAGACGCGCGGCAAACGGCGGATCCACGAGCGGCCCTCCGCGGCCGAGATCGCGGCGTGCCGGCCGTGGCTCACCGCCGAGCTGCGGGTGGTCGATCCGGTGGTGACGGTGGTGCTCGGCGCGACCGCCGCCCGGGCGCTGCTCGGCCCGGCCTTCCGGGTGACCCGGCGCCGCGGCGAGCCGATCCCCCGGGGCGTGGGGTCGTACTACGTGGCCACGATCCACCCGTCCGCGGTGCTGCGCGCCCCGTCCGGGCAGCGGGGCCCGGCCTACGAGGGGTTCCTCGCCGACGTCCGGGTCGCCGCCCGGCTGGGCGGCCGGTGAACGCGGACGGGGAACCGGTCACGGGGCGAGGCGCTCGCGGATCCACGCGTCACGGCCGCGCCGGTAGCGGATCCGATCGTGCATGCGGTCGGCCCCGCCCTGCCAGAACTCGATCTCCTGCGGGATCACCCGGAAGCCGCCCCAGAAGTCCGGCATGGGCGGGTTCTCCGGCCACCGCTCGGCGAGCCGCCGGAACCGCTCCTCCAGGACCGCCCGGGACTCCAGCACCGCCGACTGCCGGGACGCCCACGCCGCGATGCGGGAGCGGTACGGGCGGGAATGGAAATAGGACTCGCTCTCCTCGCGCGGGAGCCGTACCACGGTGCCCTCGATGCGGACCTGCCGCCGGATCGCGTGCCAGGGGAAGAGCAGGCAGGCGCGCGGGTTCTCGGCGAGGTCCCGGCCCTTGCGGGACTCGTAGTTGGTGAAGAAGACGAAGCCGCGCTCGTCGTAGCCCTTCAGCAGCACGAGCCGCGCCGACGGGCGGCCCCCGGCCGAGCTGGTGGCGAGCACCATGGCGTTCGGCTCCGGCAGGCGGGCGTCGACGGCGTCGGCGAACCACTCGGTGAACTGGTCCAGGGGATCGTCGGCCATGTCGGACTCGATCAGCGGCTCACCGTCGTAAGCGCTGCGGAGTCCGGGCAGGTGGGAAGCGCTGTCCACGAGAAGGTATTCTCGCGCGCCTCAGAGTTGGCCGGATCCGGGGTACCACCATCCGACCTGGGAGAGCGCTTATAGGGAGGGGTGGCGGAGCCGCATCCGAACCGAAAGGGTTAAATTGACCCGCCGGTATCTCGACATCAAGGCTCTGAACTCAGAGAGGGAGGCGGCCGAGAATGTCCGACTTCAAACCCGGGCTCGAAGGCGTCGTCGCGTTTGAGACCGAGATCGCGGAACCGGACAAAGAGGGCGGCGCCCTGCGGTACCGGGGCGTCGACATCGAGGAGCTCGTAGGCAAGGTCTCGTACGGCCACGTCTGGGGCCTCCTCGTCGACAACAGCTTCCTGCCCGGCCTGCCGGCCATGGAGGCCTTCCCGCTGCCCGTCCGCTCGGGCGACGTCCGGGTGGACGTGCAGAGCGCGCTCGCCCTGCTGGGGCCGGCCTTCGGCTTCCAGCCGCTGCTCGACATCGACGATCAGCAGGCCCGGGACGACCTCGCCCGCGCCTCGATGCTGGCGCTCTCCTTCGTCGCCCAGTCGGCGCGCGGCCTCGGCAAGCCGATGGTCCCGCAGCGGCTGGTCGACGAGGGCAAGACCATCGTCGAGCAGTTCATGATCATGTGGCGCGGTGAGCCCGACCCGCGGCACGTCAAGGCCATCGACGCCTACTGGACCTCCGCCGCCGAGCACGGCATGAACGCCTCCACCTTCACCGCGCGCGTGATCGCCTCCACCGGCGCCGACGTGGCCGCCGCCCTGTCCGGCGCGGTCGGCGCGATGTCCGGCCCGCTGCACGGCGGCGCCCCCGCCCGGGTGCTCCACATGATCGAGGCGGTCGAGCGGATCGGCGACGCCAAGAAGTACGTCCAGAGCGAGCTGGACAAGGGCAACCGGCTCATGGGCTTCGGCCACCGGGTCTACCGCGCCGAGGACCCGCGGGCCCGGGTGCTCCGCCGTACCGCCCAGGAGCTCGGTGCGCCGCGGTACGAGGTCGCCGCCGCGCTGGAGAAGGCCGCGCTCGAGGAGCTGCAGGCCCGCAAGCCCGACCGCGTCCTCGCCACCAACGTGGAGTACTGGGCCGCGGTCGTGCTCGACTTCGCGGAGGTGCCCGCGAACATGTTCACGTCGATGTTCACCTGCGCCCGGACCGCCGGGTGGGCCGCCCACATCCTCGAGCAGAAGCGCACCGGTCGCCTGGTCCGCCCCAGCGCCCGGTACGTGGGCCCGTCCCAGCGCTCGATCAACGAGGTGCCCGGCGCCGCCGAGGTGATCGGCAAGCTCTGATCCGCTCCGGGCCTCACCGGCATCACACCCGTTCCCGCCGTCTCGATCAGCGGCTCTGCCCCGGGAGGGGCCGCTGACGGGTACGGCTCGCGCAGTCCGGCCTTTCCCGCCTCCCCGGCGACGGCCGCGACGCCTCGGCGGCCGTGATCCACGGTCCGCGGAGGCGGGAAGGCCGCCCCGATCGGAAATATCTCCGAAGTTTCCGGCTCGAGAAATCAGGGCTTCTTATATTGGCGCAACCGGCTGCCCTGCGTCCAGAGCATCTGGCGAGGTCACTAGGCTTGCATCCGTGGCTGACATAGTGATTCCCGCCGACATCAAGCCCGCGGACGGCCGGTTCGGCTCCGGGCCCTCCAAGGTACGCCCCGAGCAGCTCGCAGCCCTCGCCGCGTCGGGGGCGAGCGTGCTCGGAACGTCCCACCGCCAGAAGCCGGTCAAGAGCCTGATCGCCCGGATCAAGGCCGGGCTCACCGAGCTGTTCTCGCTGCCCGACGGATACCGGGTCGTCCTCGGCAACGGCGGAACCACCGCGTTCTGGGAGATCGCCGCGTTCGGGCTGATCAGGCAGAAGTCTCAGCACCTGAAGTTCGGCGAGTTCTCCAGCAAGTTCACCAAGGTGGCGCAGAAGGCGCCGTGGCTGAGCGAGCCCACGGTGATCGAATCGGAACCCGGCAGCCACCCGACGCCCGTCGCCGAGGAGGGCGTCGACGTCTACGCGCTCACCCACAACGAGACCTCGACCGGCGTCGCCATGCCGATCAAGCGCGTCGCCGATGACGACTCGCTCGTGCTCGTCGACGCGACCAGCGCCGCCGGCGGCCTGCCCGTGAGCGCCGAGGAGTTCGACGTCTACTACTTCGCGCCGCAGAAGTGCTTCGCCTCCGACGGCGGCCTGTGGATCGCGCTGATGTCGCCGAAGGCGCTGGAGCGCGCCGCGGAGATCGCCGGCAGCGGGCGGTACATCCCCGAGTTCTTCAGCCTGCCGACCGCGATCGACAACTCGCAGAAGGACCAGACCTACAACACGCCGTCCGTCGCGACGCTCTTCCTGCTCGCCGAGCAGATCGACTGGATGAACTCCCAGGGCGGCCTGGCGTGGACCACGGCCCGTTGCGCCGACTCGGCGTCGCGGCTGTACACGTGGGCGGAGAAGACCTCCTACACCACGCCGTTCGTGGCCGACCCGGCCCAGCGGTCCAACGTCGTCGGCACCATCGACTTCGTCGATGGGGTGGACGCCGCCACCGTGGCCAAGGTCCTCCGGGCGAACGGCATCGTCGACACCGAGCCCTACCGCAAGCTCGGCCGCAACCAGCTCCGCATCGCGATGTTCCCGGCGATCGACCCCGCCGACATCGAGGCGCTGACCGCCTGCATCGACTACGTGGTCGAGCGGCTCTGAGCTCACCCCCGCGGCCGGGACGCCACCGGCCGCGGGGCTCCGCGTACGCTCCGGCCGGCCGCGACCGCCGCGGCCGGCACGGCGACGCGCCGGAGGTACGGCAGCGCCCGGTCAGACCGTGAGCGCACGGATCCCGCCGGGCGTCTGAGCGTTTCCACGCACCCCGTACCGCCGCCTCGGCTGGGAAGGGACCCGAACCGCCGGAAACGGCTCCGTAGGGGCGTCTACGGGCCGTAGAAGGCCATTCCCGGCGGCGAGCGCCAGGGTTTTTGTTCATGCGGTACGCGCTGGAGGGCTGAGCCCGCGGGCAGGCCGGGTACGGGACGGGTGGCTTCACGATTCGAAGATCACGTGCCCCGGACCTGGCGGCGGACACGCGCGACCGGACCCTTTGGGCGGGTCATGGCATCCGGGCGGTCATGGCGGCCGGGCGGCCCACGGCCGCGGACGCGCCGGCCGCGCCGTCACTCAGGCCCTGGGAGGGCGGGACCGCCCCGATCAGTAGTAGAGGGGCCGGTATCGCCGTCTGCGCAGCAGCCAGGCGGCGAGCACACCGCCGATGAGGCCGAAGAGGTGGCCCTGCCAGGAGACGCCCGGCTGCACGGGCAGCACGCCCAGCAGGAGCGACGAGTACAGCAGGACGACGATCACGCTCAGGACGATGTCGAGCGGCCGCCGGTCGAACAGGCCCCGGGCCACGACATAGCCGAAGTACCCGAACACCAGGCCGCTCGCACCCAGGGTGAGCGTGTTCGGCGGGCTGGTGAGCCAGACGCCGATCCCGCTCACCATGGTGATCAGGAAGCTCGCCGTGACGAACTTGCCGACCCCCCGGATCGCGGCGAGCGAGCCCAGGATGAGCAGCGGCACCGAGTTCGCCATCAGGTGGCCGAACCCGGCGTGCAGGAACGGCGCGAACAGGATGCCCGGAAGGCCGTACGGTTCCTGGGCGATGATGCCGAGCTGATCGAGCTGGCCCAACAAGAGCGTGTCGACGATCTCGATGACCCACATCGCCGCCACGAGCAGGACCACCAGGCTGATACCGCCCAGTGCCCCACCCAGGCCGTGTGCGAGGCGGTTGCCCGGGTTCCGCGGCGGAGGCGGGACGCTCGGCCAGTAATCTCCCATACCCTTACCGTACGCAGCCGGGCCGGATCGCGGGCGGCCCGGGGTCCCGTTCCCCCGCGGGACGGGTGCGCGGCCCGCGGGGGAACGGGGAGGCGACGGTTACTCGCCCTTCCAGACGGGCGCGCGCTTCTCGGCGAAGGCGGCCGCGCCTTCCATGGCGTCCTTCGAGGTGAACACCGGACCGGTGATCTCGTCCTGCTTGGCGAACATCTCGTCGAGCGACCAGTCGATCGACTCGACCATGATCTTCTTGGTCGCCGCGAGAGCGAGCGGGGCGTTGGCCGCGATCTTCTTGGCGAGCTCGGTCGCCTCCTCCAGCGCCTTGCCCGCCGGGGTGATCCGGTTGACCAGCCCGAGCTCGTGGAGCCGGGTGGCCGGGTAGAAGTCACCGGTCAGGGCGATCTCCATCGCGATGTGGTACGGGATACGCCGCGGCAGACGCATCACCCCACCGGCGGCCGCGACCAGGCCGCGCTTGGGCTCCGGCAGGCCGAACTTCGCCTCCTCGGAGGCGACGATGAGGTCGCAGGAGAGGACCAGCTCGAACCCACCGGCGAGCGCGTACCCCTCGACGGCGGCGATGATCGGCTTCTTCGGCGGGGCCTCGGTGATGCCGCCGAAGCCGCGCCCCTCGATCATCGGCAGCTCGCCCGCGAGGAAGGCCTTCAGGTCCATGCCCGCGGAGAACGTGCCTCCCGCCCCGGTGAGGACGAGCACGGACACGTCCTTGCGGGCGTCCAGATCGTCGATGGCGTCGGCGATCCCGCGGGCCACGGCGGCGTTCACCGCGTTCTTGGCCTGCGGCCGGTTGATGGTGATGACGCCGACCCCGCCGTCGACGCTTACCAGAACCTCGTCAGCCATGGGCGCCACCCTCACTTGGGCTGGAACCGGATACCGGCGTCGAACCGGATGACCTCGCCGTTCATGTAGTCGTTCTCGATGAGCGACCGGACGAGGTGGGCGAACTCCTCCGGGCGGCCCATGCGCTTCGGGAACGCCACCGGGGCGAGGAGCCGGGCCTTGAACTCCTCGACGTCCTTGCTGCCGATGGTGCCGTAGATCGGGGTGTCGATGATGCCCGGGCAGATGGTGAGCACGCGGACACCGATGACCGACAGGTCACGGGCGGCCGGCAGGGTCATACCGATGATGCCGCCCTTGGACGCGGAGTAGGCGACCTGGCCGGTCTGGCCCTCGATGCCGGCGACCGACGAGGTGTTGATGATCACACCGCGGGAGTTGTCGCTGTCCACGGGGTCGGTCTTGGCCATGGCGGCCGCGCCGATCCGCATGAAGTTGAAGGTGCCGATCAGGTTGACGTCGATCACCTTGCGGTAGGAGGCGAGGCTGTGCGGCGAGCCGTCCCGGTTCACGGTCCGCTCGGCCCAGCCGATGCCCGCACAGTTGATCACCGCGCGCAGCGGCTTGCCGGTGGCGACGGCGGCGTCGACCGCGGCCTGCACCGAGGCCTCGTCGGCCACGTCGGTCTGCGCGAACACACCGCCGATCTCGTCGGCGATCTTCTTGCCCCGCTCCGCGTTGATGTCCGCGACGAGCACCGTGGCGCCGATTCGTGCCAGCTCACGGGCGGTGGCCTCACCGAGGCCGCTCGCGCCGCCCGTGACGATCGCAGCTGCTCCGTTCAGATCCATACCGCGACCATAACCGACGACCGAATCAAGTTCTACGCGGGGTGGGTAAACGAGCGCTGCGCCGCCGGGACGCTGAAGCCGTACGGCAGCTCGAGCCGGTGGGCGGCGAGCAGGTCGGCGTCGGCGAGCAGCTCGGCCGTGGGCCCGTCCGCGACGATCACCCCGCCGGAGAGGATGAGCGACCGCTCGCACAGCTCCAGCGCGTACGGCAGGTCGTGGGTCACCATCAGGACGGTGACGTCCAGGCTCTTCAGGATCTCGGCGAGCTCGCGGCGGGAGGCGGGGTCGAGGTTGGACGAGGGCTCGTCGAGCACGAGGATCTCCGGCTCCATGGCGAGCACGGTCGCCACCGCGACCCGGCGCCGCTGCCCGAACGACAGGTGGTGCGGCGGCCGGTCGATCGCGTCGAGCATGCCGACCCGGGCCAGCGCGTCCCGCACCCGCCGCTCCAGCTCGGCGCCGCGCACCCCGAGGTTCGCCGGGCCGAAGGCGACGTCCTCCCGCACGGTGGGCATGAAGAGCTGATCGTCAGGGTCCTGGAAGACCAGGCCCACCCGGCGGCGGACCTCCCGGAGCGTGTCCTTGCGCACCGGGATCCCGGCCACCTCCACCGTCCCGTGCCCGGGGGTGAGGATGCCGTTGAGGTGGAGGACGAGCGTGGTCTTGCCCGCCCCGTTCGGGCCGAGCAGCGCGACCCGCTCGCCGCGCCGGATCGTGAAGTTCACCCCGAACAGGGCCTGGGTGCCGTCCGGGTAGGCGTAGGCGAGGTCGCGTACGACGAGCGAGGGCGGCGCGCCCGCCGCGCGCTCCGCGCCCTCCGCGTGCCGCTCACCGGCCGGGCCGCTCATTCTCCCTCTCCTGTCCGGTTCTCCGCCGCCTCCGGCGGGGACGTCACCAGGGTATGCGCCCGGCCGTACCGCGGCTTCCCGGGTGGTCACCATCGGGCTCCTTCCCTGCGCCGGATGAGTTCCTCCGCGTTCCCGCGCCGGGCGGGTGCCTGGACGGCCCGGCCGGGGCGGGCTCCTTCGGTCGGCGCCGTGCCGGTTCCGTCGCGGACCGGGCCGGCTCCCTCGCGCGCTACCGGGCCCGCGAGACCGTGACCCGCCGGGCCAAGGCCGGGAAGCGGCTCCTTCACTCGCACCGGTCCGCGCCTGGACGCCCTGCCTGCCCGTCACGTGCCGGCCGGGCCGGCGGCCTCCCGGTGCGGGCCGCCGGCGGGCGTGCCGGTCACGGCAGGGTCCACGCGAGCACGGCGGTGACCGCGGCGAGCACCGGGACCGACGCGGCGGCGGCCCACTGCCGGCCCGACGCGGGCAGCTCGTCGATCACCGGCATCCGGCCGGTGTAGCCGCGGCTCAGCATGGCGATGTGCACCCGCTCCCCGCGCTCGTAGGCGCGGATGAAGAGCGCGCCGAGCGACTTGGCCAGCACCGGGGCCTGCCGCAGGTCCCGGGCCACGAAGCCCCGCGACTCCCGGGCGATCCGCATCCGCCGCATCTCATCGAGGATCACGTCCAGGTAGCGGAGCATGAACATCGCGATCTGCACCATGAGCTGCGGCAGGCGGAGCCGCTCGGCGCCGTAGAGCAGCATCCGCGGCTCCGTGGTCGCGGCCAGCAGGATCGAGGCCGCCACCCCGAGGGTCGCCTTGGCGAGGATGTTCCAGCTCGCCCAGAGGCCCTCGACGCTCAGCGGGACGCCCAGCACCTCGACCCGCTCGCCCATGCCGATGATCGGGATCGCCACGGCGAAGAGGACGAACGGCACCTCGATCGTCATCCGGCGCAGCAGGAACGCGGCCGGCACCCGGGCGGCGAGCGCCACGCCCGCGAGCAGGAGCGCGTACACGCCGAACGCCCAGAACCGCTCGCGCGGGGTGGCGACCACCGCGACGGCGAAGGCCAGGGTGGCGGCGAGCTTGCACTGCGGGGGCAGCCGGTGGACCGGGGTGTCGCCCGGGAGGTGGAGCCGGTGCCCGGCGCTCATCCGCGCCTCCCGGCCACGTAGGGCACGCGACCGGCGCTCATCCGCGTCTCCCTGCCATGTACGGGGCGCTCATCCGCGCCTCCCGGACGGGGACGGCCGGACCACGCGAACGGGGCTCACCGCGCCGGGCCGCACGGCGGCGCTCGGCGTGTCATCGCGGCCGGCGTGGGCGGGGCCCGCGGTGCCGTTCACGGCCGCGCCGGCCACCCCCGGGGGCGTTCCGCGCGTCCACGGGGTCGCGCCGCCCATGGGCGGGGTCATGCCGCCGCCTTGTCCCGGTTCCGGCGCCGCGCCGCGGTGAAGATCAGGCCGCCGGCCACGACCGTGATCCCGACCCCGATGACCCCGGCCGCCCCGGTGGCGAGCATCTCGTTCTCCACGCCCTTGACCGCGTAGTCGGCCATGGGGCCGTCCTCCAGCGGGTGCGGCTGCGCCACCGTGTCGAAGCCCTTGTCCTCCGCCACGCGCTCCAGGCCGTCCGGGGCGGAGGAGGCGAAGAGGGAGACCACGCCGGCGAGCAGCAGCGCCACCAGCCCGCCGCCGAGGAGGAACGGGCGCAGGCCGGTCCGGGCGGGCTGCGCGTCGGGCTGCTCCGGGGTGACCACCTTCTCCCCCTCGGAGGTGCGCAGCACCAGCGGGCCGGCCAGCCCGCGCGCGCCGTACACCAGGTCCGGCCGCACCGCGAGCACGGCGCTCACCACGAGCGCGGTGATCAGGCCTTCGCCGATGCCGATCAGCACGTGGACGCCGCCCATCGCGGCGGCCACGGCCGCCACGTCGATCGGGGCGGTGCCGCCCAGCCAGAACAGCAGCGTGAACGCGAGCGCCACCACCGGCACGGAGACCAGCGCGGCGAGGAACGAACCGGCCACCGCCACGGCGCGGCTTCGCGGCCGGCCGCGGGTGACGAGCCGGAAGACGCCCCAGCCCACCGCGGATCCGACGATGGCCATGAGGGTGATGTTGACGCCGAGCGCGGTCAGGCCGCCGTCGGCGAAGAAGACCGCCTGCACGAGGAGGACCACGGCGAGACATAACACGGCCGTGTACGGCCCGGCGAGTATCGCGGCGAGCGCCCCGCCCAGCAGGTGCCCGCTCGTCCCGGCGGCGACCGGGAAGTTGAGCATCTGCGCGGCGAAGATGAACGCCGCCACCAGGCCCGCCATCGGCGCGGTCCGGTCGTCGAGCTCGCGCCGGGCGCCGCGGAGGCTCACCGCCACCCCGGCCGCCGCGACCAGCCCGGTGCCCACGGACACGGGAAGGTTGAAGAATCCGTCTGGAACGTGCATGTCTCATCCCCTACGAGTGGGCGGTTTGTCCCAACTCTAGGGCGATCGCTTGCAGTTGCAAAGTCTTTGCAATTAGGTCCGGCGGATCCGGCGGACCAGCCTGCGGAACACCACCCGCGGGGAGGACACCACCACCGAGGTGCTGAGCCGCCGGTTCACCGCCGTCGCGTACGGCCGGGCCGTCCACCGCACCGGCCCACGCCACCAGCGCAAAGATCGGCCCAGGTTCTCCGGGCAGTCCACCTTCACCGGGAAGCGCAGCGGCGGGCCGCCCACGTCGAGCTCCAGGTAGGCGTCCCACACCCCGGGCCAGAACCCGCACGTCTGCGCGCTAAACGTCCCCGGCCCGGTCACCGCGGCCGGCTCGCGCACCTCCAGCCCGGAGGTCCGCTCCCGCCACACGAGCTGCCGCACCGCCGGCGCGGCCGGGGCCTTGGCCACCCGCACCCGGCCGTCCACCCGCAACCGCCGGCCGACCCACTCCGTGCGCGTGAGCCGTACCGAACCCGGGACCCGGATCACGTGCCCGCCGACGTCCACCCCCAGGCGGCCGTCCGGGGTGAAGAACGGCCCCACCACCCGGCGGCCGGCGAACCGCAGGCGCGGCACAGTCACGTTCGCGTCGCGCACCTGCCCGAACGGGGCGGTGCGGCGGGTGCCGTGGCACTCGACCACCGCGTGCACGTCCCACACCCCAGCGGGGAGCGACCGCGCCGGGATCACCGCGCAGATCAGGTCCGCGACGCTCGTCACCCCCGGCCGCCACTCCCGGCCGGAGGCCCGCTCCCGCAGGATCAGCCCCGGCCGGCCCGGAATGCCGTCGAGCGCGACCCGCCCGCAGATCAGCAACCGGTCGCCCTGCCACTCCAGGCCCGTCAGCCGGTGGGTGAGCCGCGCCTGCTCCACCTCGGCCAGCCGTACCAGGTGCGTGATGTCGTCGAGCGCCTCGACCCGGGCCCGGTCGGTGAGGCTCAGCAGGTCCAGCACGCCCCGGGTCAGCCACTGCGCGCAGATGTCCGCCGTCTCGGCGACGATCTTCTCCCGGTCCTCCTCCCGGGCCGCCAGGAACGGGGCGCCGAGCTGGGAGAGGACGTCCAGCCGGAAGTGCCGCGCCAGCAGGCGGTCGCGGAGCGGGCCGGGCGGGACGTGCCGCCCCAGCACCGCGAGCGGGACACGGATCATCTGCAGCCAGGCGAGCGGGTCCCCGGACGGCTCCTCGCGGCGGGACGGCGGGCCGCCGCGCTCCCCCACCGCCACCGCCGAGATCACCTCGGCGTGGCAGTACGCGTGGACGGCGAAGACCATGTCCTCGCCGATCCGGAGGGTCTCGTCGAAGCGGATGCGATGCCGTTCGAGCATCGACCGCCGGAACAGCTTGGCGCAGGTGAGGTCGTCGTAGACCGAGCCGTCCGCTAACGCCTCCCGGGCGGCGGCCCGCGGGAACGCCCGGCCCTCGGCCGCCCGGAGCACGATGTCGGCGCCCTGCCCGTCCGCCACCGCGAGCATCCGGCCCAGCACCTCGGGGCCGAGCTCCTCCTCGGGATCGCCGAAGTACACGAAGCGGCCGCGCGCCGCGTCCAGGCCCCGGTTGCGCATCCGGCCCGGCAGCCCGGGGCCCGGCTCCTGGATCACCCGGACCACGCCCGGGTGGTACACCGCGTAGAGCCGGAGCAGACGGCGGACCTCCTCGGACGCGCCGTCATCGACCACGATGATCTCTTTGCGGACGCGCTGCACCAGCAGCGAGGTCAGGCAGCGGTCGAGAGACGTGCGGGAGCCGTACGCTGGCACGACCACGCTGACGTCGACCGCGCCGACACCCTCCGCCTCCATCGCCCCCCATTATGTGCCGCCCCACTGCCCCGACCTGGGATTTCAAGGCCCGGCGTGCCGCGGGCAAACCCGTCGCCAAGCGAGCGGCGCGCGGAGTTCTCCGGAACGCCGCCCGAGCCGGTGAGCCGCACGGCCGTCCGCTTTGTACCGGACGTGCCGTCCCCCACATCAATTACGACGAACCGCGCTCGGCGCCGGATCCGCGAAGATCACAAATGTGGCGCGCATCATCCCGGGCGCCGGGTGCGCCCGGCGGCCGGGGCATGGTGGGCTGCCTACCCGGGTGCACGCGGGCACGCCGGGCCGCCTCGGGTGGGCCCGGTGGCCGCGGGGCCTCGCGCCGTTCCCTCCGCGGTCAGATCCGCTCCGGGGTGGCGACGCCCCGGCCGATGGGGGAATGCGCACCCGTACGGGCCTCGCCGCCGCAGTGGCGGCAGACCACCACGGGGTCGAGGACCTCCCCGCAGGAGTGGTGCCACCGGACCGGCGGGTCACCGGAGTTGAGATGCCGGTCGCCCCACTTCATCAGCATCAGCAGGACGTCGAACAGCTCGGCACCCGCGGGCGTCAGGTGGTACTCGTAGCGAACCGGGTGATCCCGGTACTGTTCCCGCCGGATCACCCCGGCGGCCTCTAGCTTGCGCAGGCGAGTGGTGAGGATGTCCCGGGGAGCGCCGGTGTGGCGCACGATGCCGTCGAAGCGCCGCACGCCGTAGCTGATCTCGCGGATCACCAGCAGACTCCACCGCTCGCCGACCAGGTCCAATGTGTCGGCAATGGAGCACTCGCGCGGCCGAGCCTCCCTTGGCACGTTCCGTAGCTTAATCACCCGGGAGAACCACTCCCGTCGCTTGAGGCCCATGCGTCCCACCATGCGGACGGTCACTTCTTCCGCGATATGCGGCACGGTGGGGATGCCGCCGGGAGGGGGCGGTGAGACCTGGCGGTTCGCCCGGTGAGCGGCCTGCCGGGTACCTCCTGCCGCGAACCTGGGGCACCATGGAGCGGTGACCGAGGTGGCGGACGGACTCGCGGCCGGCGGCGTCGGCACGGCGCACGCGCGGCCGTGCACCGTCGATCCCATGGGGCTGCTCGCCGACCTCGTCGCGGACGGCGAGGTGGTCGTGCTGAGCGGGGCCGGCCTGTCCACCGAGTCCGGCATCCCGGACTACCGCGGGGTCAACGGCCGGCTGCGCCGGTCCCAGCCGATGACGTACCAGACGTTCATCGGCAGCGCGGCGGCCCGCCGGCGGTACTGGGCGCGCAGCCACCTCGGCTGGCGGCACATGGCCGAGGCCCGCCCCAACGCCGGCCACCACGCCGTGGCCGAGCTGCAGCGCCGCGGCCTGGTCGCCGGGATCATCACGCAGAACGTCGACGGCCTCCACCAGGCGGCCGGAGCCCGGGACGTCATCGAGCTCCACGGCAGCCTCAGCCGGGTGCGGTGCCTCGGCTGCGGTGAGCGCACCCCGCGGGAGGTGCTCGACCGGCGGCTCCGGGAGGCCAACCCCGGGTGGACCGCCCGGGCCGGCGCCGTCAACCCGGACGGGGACGTCGAGCTCTCCGACGAGGAGATCGCGGGCTTCCGGGTGGTGGACTGCGCGTCCTGCGGCGGGGTGCTCAAGCCCGACGTGGTGTTCTTCGGGGAGAACGTGCCCCGGGACCGGGTCGCGGCCTGTCTGGAGCTGGCCGAGCGCGCCGGGCTGCTGCTCGTCCTCGGCTCCTCGCTCGCGGTGATGTCCGGGTACCGGCTCGTACGGCACGCCGCCGATCACGGGATCCCCATCGCGATCATCAATCAGGGCCCGACCCGGGGCGACGCCCACGCCCTGGTCACCATCGACGCCCGGCTCGGCTCGGCGCTCCCCCGGTTGCTCGCCAGGCTCGACGCGGCCTGGTGAGGAGGCGCCGTCCGGCGCCCGGGCGCGGCGCGGCCGCGTTCAGGGGCCCAGGGCGCTGCGGCGGCCGGTGATCGGCCGGGCCTGCAGGATGGTCAACCCGGTGGCCGGGTGCCAGCTCCACTCGATGTCCACCGGAGTGCCGAGCACCTGGGCGGCCCGTAGCACGCTCACCCGGACCGCGTCGAGCCGCTCGGTGTCCAGATGGGGCGGTTCAGCCGTCTCCTCCTCGACCACCGCCCGTCGTACCGGGTCGAACCTGGCCGCGAAGGCCTGGCGGGCGGGCCGGCGTCTCCGCACGGAGCCGTCGCGGGCGAGTTCCACGTGCTCGGGCACCACCCGGCCGTCGACCAGGGGTGCGCACAGGCCGCGCACCGCCTCGATCACCCAAGGTCTCACCGGCTGAGGGCTCGCTCCGATCACGTCGATCGGGGCGGAACATGAAGCCCGGGGACAACGGCTCACCGGCATCGCCGATGCGCGGCCGCCGCTCGATTTACCGCGACGCGGCGGTTCGCCCGTGTTTCACCGGCCGGTGAGCAGAACTTCCAACGACATCCGGGGTAGATCCCCCGGAAATGGCGAACCGGAGTAGCGAAAAGGGACGAATCAAGGCCGCCACGTCGCGATCCCACAGCCGCGAATCTCGGATAGGCCGACCGGGGCGGAACGCGGCGTCTTCCAGCGTGCATTTCTGAAGGCCACCCACCGCTGATCAAGGGTGATGCAGCGCACGCCGGCCCGGTAGATGATCACCTACCAGCCGCTATGCGGCTCTCCGCCCGACCGAGCTCATCGGCTCAGGGGTGAGTGACCCTGAACCGTCATCCCTGACCTGTGCTGCCTGGCGACCACCGGGGCAGATCATGGTCAGCGAGCTGTGGCCCAGCGGTGATCCGAAATACAGACCACATCTCTGCACAGGGGCCCGGCCGCGAGACAGACTTGAGCACCCATGGTCGCCCGTAAAGCTTGCCGAATCAGAGGTCACAGCCGGCGGGCGGAAATGCCCCTCTTCGTGGACTTAGCGGGAGCTTAGGCACATGCACGGATCATGATGGGCGTTTCACAGAGACGAGAAAGCCGATCCGCCGTCAGGTCTCGCGACCGCGCTGACGTGGCACCGCGCTCCGGACGCCACCGGGACACGGCGATGAACCGCTGAACGGATCACGTCGAGGCCGCGCCCGGCAGACTCGGGCATCCCCGCATCGCCGCTCGGCCGGGCCGCGCCCACACCGCTCGGCCGGGCCGCGCCCACACCGCTCGGCCCGGCCGCGCCCACACCATCGTCGCCCGGACGAACGCCGTGATCCTCAACTGCAGGGGACGCTCACGATCAGGTCCGCCATGCCGGCGGATCGCATGAGCGGCGCGCAAAGATCCCGGACACGAATAAAGGCCCCCGGACCACGGGCCAGGGGCCTCACCTGCGAGAGCCGCCTTGGGGACTCGAACCCCAGACCTTCTGTTTACAAGACAGATGCTCTGCCGGTTGAGCTAAGGCGGCGTGTCATCACAAGAGTTTAGTAGGCCGAGGAAGGCCACGTCACTGTGTCACCGCTTGACGACGCCGCCGGGCGATCTCGTAGAGCGCGATCCCGGCCGCCACGCCGGCGTTGAGCGACTCGACCCTCTCCCCCATGGGGATGCGGGCCAGCATGTCGCAGGTCTCGCGCACCAGCCGGGAGAGGCCCTTGCCCTCCGAGCCGACGACCAGCACGAGCGGTTCGGTGAGGAGCGTGTTGTCCGCGATCTCCTCCTTGGCGTCGCCGTCCAGCCCGACCACGAACAGGCCTTCCTTGCGGTACGCCTTGAGGGTCTGGGTGAGGTTGGAGGCGCGGGCGACCGGGAGAGTGGCGAGGGTGCCGGCGGACGTCTTCCACGCCCCGGAGGTGACCCCGACCGACCGGCGGGAGGGCACGACGATCCCGTGCGCCCCGAAGGCCGCCGCCGAGCGGGCGATCGCCCCGAGGTTCCGGGGGTCGGTCACGCCGTCGAGCGCGACGATCAGCGGCACCTCGCCCGCCTGGTGGGCCGCCTCCACCAGGTCGTCCGGGTGGGCGTACTCGTACGGCGGGATCTCGAGCCCGATGCCCTGGTGCACGGCGCCGCCGGTGAGCTGGTCGAGCCGGTCCCGGGAGACCTCGACCATCGGGATGTCCCGGTCCGCCGCGATCTTGATCGCCTCACGGACCCGGTCGTCGGTGTCGATGCGGTAGGCCACGTACAGCACGCGGGCCGGAATGTCCGCGCGCAGCGCCTCGACCACCGGGTTGCGGCCGGCGATGATCTCCGCCCCCTCCTCGAGGAAGGGACGGCTCGGCGTGCGGGCGAGGGCGGGCGCCTGAGCGGCGGCTGCGGCCTTGCGTTGCCGTTCGGCGGCCCGGACCCGCTCCTTGTACCAGTGCCGCATGTGAGCGGGCGGCGTCGGCCCACGGCCCTCCAGGGAGCCCCTGATCTTGCCGCCGGAGCCCTTCTGCTTCTTCGCGGGCTTCCCTGAAGTCTTTCGCGCCATGGGACCTAGCCTACGGCCGGCGCTAGCGTGCCAGTTCCCAGCGCGTGCCCTGCGGGGTGTCCTCCACCACGATGCCGGCGGCGGCGAGCCGGTCGCGGATCGCGTCCGCGGTGGCGTAGTCCTTCCTCGCCCGGGCGGCCTGGCGCTGCTCGAGCGCGATGGAGACCAGGGCGTCCACGACCTCCCGCATCGCGGAGCCGTTCCGCGACCGCCAGGGTTCGGCGCGCGGGTCGAGGCCGAGCACGTCGAGCATGTTCTGCGTCTCGGCGAGCAGCCGGGCGACCTGCTCCTTGTTGACCTGGGAGATCGCGATGTTGCCCTCGCGGACGACCTCGTGGACCACGGCGAGCGCCTGGGGCACGTTGAGGTCGTCGTTCATCGCGTCGACGAAGGGCTGCGGGAGCGGCGCGGCCGCGTCCACGTCGTGGATCATCTCGGCCGCCCGGTTCACGAACCCCTCGATCCGCCGGAACGCCGCGGCGGCCTCCTTGAGCGCCTCCTCGGAGTAGTCGAGCTCCGAGCGGTAGTGGGCGGCGACGAGGTAGTACCGCAGCTCGATCGGCCGCACCTTGCGGAGGATCTCGGAGATCAGCAGCGAGTTGCCGAGCGACTTGCTCATCTTCTCGCCGCCGACCTTGAGCAGGCCGTTGTGCACCCAGTAGCGGGCGAACCCGTCACCGGCCGCCTGCGACTGGGCGATCTCGTTCTCGTGGTGCGGGAAGATCAGGTCAACCCCGCCGCCGTGGATGTCGAAGGTCTCGCCGAGGTACTTGGTCGCCATGGCCGAGCACTCGAGGTGCCAGCCCGGGCGGCCCCGGCCCCACGGCGTCGGCCAGCTCGGCTCACCCGGCTTGGCGCCCTTCCACAGGGCGAAGTCGCGGGGATCGCGCTTGAGCGACTCGTTCTCGGTGTCCCCGGCCGGCCGCATGTGCTCCAGCCTCTGGTTGGAGAGCCTGCCGTACCGGTCGGCGAAGGAGCGCACGTCGAAGTAGACGTCGTTGCCTGCGACGTACGCGTGCCCCTTGTCGAGGAGCCGCTTGATCAGCTCGATCATCTCCGGGATGTGGCCCATCGCCCGCGGCTCGACCGTCGGCGGCAGGCAGCCGAGCTGGTCGTACGCCCAGGTGAACAGGCGCTGGTTCCGTTCGGCGACGACGAACCAGGGCACCCCCTCCTCGGCGGCCACCTTGATGATCTTGTCGTCGAGGTCGGTGACGTTCCGGCAGAACGTCACGTCGTACCCCAGCCGCATCAGCCACCGGCGCAGCACGTCGAAGGCGACGCCGCACCGGATGTGGCCGATGTGCGGCGGAGCCTGAACGGTCGCGCCGCACAGATATATCGAGACCCGTCCCGGGTTGATCGGCACGAATTCGCGGACCGTACGCGTGCTGGTGTCGTAGAGGTGCAGGCTCACAAAGGCAAGGCTAATGCCTATTCGCACAGGACAGGCCTACTTGTGGAGTCATGACCCGGACGGCTGGCGTCCGGGGCCGCGTCACACCACCCCGGGAGCCCTCGACCTGCCCATCGGCACCACTCAACGCACGAATACCTTTTTCGGCGTGATTCGCACGATTACCCGCTCGCCGTCCGGGTGGACATCCCACGGCCGGCCCGTGTACTTGCGGGAAAGCTCCTGAATCAGATCCGCCTCCGGATCGTCGATCATGGTCGCGATTCCGCGGACCTCGGCGTACCGATACGGATTCCCGGAGTCCATGACGAGGATCGACACGCGCGGGTCCCGGAGGATGTTCCGGTGCTTGCGGCGGCCCTTCACCGTGGAGAAGAGGATGTCGCCGCCGTCCGTCTTCACCCAGACCACCGAGGTGTGCGGCGAGCCGTCCGGGTTGAGGCACGCGACGGTCGCGTGGTTGACACCGTCGAAGAGCTCACGGGCGGAGTCCGGCAGCAACGTTCCTCCCTCTGATCGGCGCCGACAAGCCCGATCATGCCACCGCCCCGAAGGCCTCGCCCGGGTCATCGGCGCATCCGGTGTCTTGGGAACGCTGGATCTATCGGTCCGATTCTGTAGGCTCCCATCGTCATGGACGCCATCCCCCCCGCTCGACCCGGCGTCGCCGAACCCCCCGCACGCCGGCCGTCCGCGTTCGCAACGGTGCTGCGGCGCCTCGCGATCGGCGCCGCCTCCCTCGCCCTGGCCGCGCTGACCGTGGCGGCCTGCGCGCTCTCCTTCGACGACCTGCGCGCGTTCGCCCTGGCCGGGGGCGCCCCGGCCGAGCTCGCGGCCCTCTACCCCGCGGCGTTCGACGTCCTCCTCGCCGTGGCGCTGCTGACCCTGCCACTGGTGCGCGGCGGGTCCCGGCTGCTGCTGTTCCAGGCGGGGTTCGTCCTGTGCGTGCTGCTGGTCGCGGCCGCCGCGACGACGAGCACCATGGCGGCCGGCCTCACCCTCGACCCCCACACCGCCTCGATCGTGATCGCGCTCCTGCCGTGGGTGATGCTCGCGATCGGCTTATGGCTGCTGCTGCTCCTGCTCGCGCACGCGCGGGCGAACCGGGTCGAGCCGGACGGTACGGCCGGCGCCGACGACCTGTTGCCGTTCGAGCCCGCGCGGCCGGAGCCCGCCGAGCCGCCCGCAGAGGTACGGCAGGCCGGCCCGCAGGCGCGGGACGCCGGAGACGCGCAGGGACCGGCCGGCGACCGCACCGCGGACGCCGAGACGGCAGAGGTACGGCCGGCGGCGCAGGCGGATGAGCCCACCGCCTCCGGCACCGCCCTCGCCGCTTCAGAGCCCTCCGGAGACGAGCACGCCGCGGCCGAGCCCCCGGACCGGCCCGCCGGCGGCCCGGACGCCACGGAGCCCCCTTCCCACGAGCCGTCCGGCGCGGAGAGCCCGGCCCCGGCGGACCCGGCGGCGGAGACCGGCACGGCCTCCCCCGGCCGGCAGGAGCCGCACGACGCCGCCACGCCCGGTGCGGAGCCGGCCCCGGCCACCGCCCCCGTGGCGGATGCGGGCACGCCGTCACCCGAGCCCGAGGCCGCCGAGCCGGCCGAGAGCGCGGCCCGGACCGCGCCTCAACCGGAATCCCCGCAGGCGCCCGAGGCGGAGGCTCAGCCGGCCGGCGGGGATCGCCGCGAGGACGGGTCCGACACGGGGTCTGCGAGGGCACGGTCCGCGAGGGCGCGCCGGTCTGCGGCCGCCGCCGAAGCCCCGGAGGCCGCCGCCGAGGCCCCGGAGCCGGATCCGGCCCAGGCGCCCGGGCGTACCCGGCCGCTCCGCTGGGGCGACCTCAGGCGCCCGCCCAAGGGCGACGTGCTCGTCTACCCGAAGCGGTCCCAGGAGGCCGCGGAGCAGGCCACGGCCGATGCCTCCCCGTCGGCACCGGCCTCGTCCACGGAGCCGGCGGCATCCCCGTCCGCGAGGGCTGAGACCGCGTCCGGTTCGGCCGCGGATCCGGAGACCGGCGGCGCACCGGCGCAGCCCGAGGCAGAGGACACCCAGCCGGTCCGGAGGCCCCGCCGGGGACGGGCCGCCAAGGCGGAGCAGGCGGCGCAGCCCGCCACCGAAGAACCCGGCGCACAGCCCGAGGACTCCTCCGCAGAGCCCACGGTCCCGCTCCAGCCGCCCTCGGGCCGGATGCGGAGCACGCCCCGGCCGCCCCGCTGAGCCGTCGCGGGCGGCTTGGCTGGTGGTGAACCGGGGCCGGTCCGTCAGAAGGTCGCCGAAGCCGGTGTGCCGGGCGACCGGGTCTCCTGGGCCGGCCGGCCAGGTCTTCGGGGGGCGTCCCCTGCGGGTCTCGGATGTGCCGGGCCGCCGGGCGACGCCGCACGACGCCCGCGTCCGCCGAGGCCTGCCAGGCCGTGACCATCGGCTCGTTCTGGGCCGCCCTGGCGCCGAGCACCGCTTCGACGACCGCCGGGCGTCCGGGGTGCGTGCCGCCGTGACCGGGCGGGCCGGCATCGCCGGCCGCCCGGATCCGCGTGACCCGCTCACATACGAAAGCCCGGCGGACGCTTGCCCGCCGGACACCCGTCACTGCCGGTTAGACGCGTGACCTGCCCCGGCTCCGGCCCCGGATTCCGCTGAACAGGGCGACACCCACGACCGCGAGCAGGATCTGCATGAAGAGCTCGATCCAGTCGATGCCAGGGGTCGTCGCCACGCCCATGACCTGAGCGAGGGCGGTGCCGATCAGGGCGGCGACGATGCCGATGGCGATCGTCCACACCCAGGTGATCTGCTGCTTACCCGGCAGCAGCAAGCGCGCGATCACGCCAACGATGGCGCCTATGATGATCGCGCCGATAATCGCCGTCATCTCGACCTCCCGGTCTGCAGGGGCGCCCCTGAGGGCCGCGGTGTGGATGTACCCCCAGCCCGGGAAATATGCCGATGGGAGAGGAGAAACCGGGAAAAAGAAAAGAGGCGACGGCTCGTCCCGCGCCTCGTTGAGCCGCCGCCTCACGCCTTAAGAGGACACCCAGGCGTTGATGCGGTTGACGTATGCGGTTAGGTCCTTAAGACCGGGGGAAGACGATGGCGGTGGCGATCGCCGCGATGCCCTCGCCCCTTCCCGTCAAGCCAAGGCCGTCCGTGGTGGTCGCGGCCACGCTCACCGGTGCACCGGCGGCCGCGCCCAGGGCCTTCTCCGCCTCGGCACGGCGTGGCGCCACCTTAGGGCGGTTGCCGATGATCTGGACCGCCAGATTGCCGATCTCGAATCCGGCGGCTCGCACTCTCCGGGCCGTCTCCTCCAGGAGCACGGCACCGGACGCCCCCGCCCAGCGTGGGTCGGCCGTACCGAACAATCCGCCGAGGTCGCCGAGTCCCGCGGCGGAGAGGAGGGCGTCACAGCACGCGTGTGCCGCCGCATCCCCATCGGAGTGACCGGCCAGTCCGGGCTCACCCGGCCAGTGCAGACCGGCGAGGTAGAGCTCTCTTCCGGGAGAGAACGGATGGACATCGACTCCGATACCCACCCGTGGTGCCGTCGCGTTCAGGAGATCAGCACCTCGCCGAGTTCAGCACCTCGTCGAGCAGGGCCTCGGCCTTGTCCTCGTTGGTGTTCTCGGCCAGCGCCAGCTCGCTCACCAGGATCTGCCGCGCCTTAGCGAGCATTCGCTTCTCACCGGCCGAGAGGCCGCGCTCCTTGTCCCGCCGGTACAGGTCACGGACGACCTCGGCCACCTTGTTGACGTCACCGGACGCCAGCTTCTCAAGGTTGGCCTTGTAGCGCCGCGACCAGTTGGTCGGTTCCTCCGTGTGCGGCATCCGCAGCACGTCGAAGACGCGCTCGAGGCCCTCCTGGCCCACGACATCGCGCACCCCGACGAGTTCTGCGTTCTCCGCGGGAACCTGCACGGTAAGGTCGCCCTTGTCGACCTTCAGCACCAAGTAGGTCTTCTCCTGACCGTTGATGGTGCGGGTGGTGATGGCCTCAATGCGAGCAGCCCCATGGTGGGGGTAGACGACCGTGTCGCCGACCTTGAAAGTCATGTGACGAGTACCCCTTCCGCTGTACTCGAGAGTACCACGCGCCTCGCGCCCCCCGGAACAGTGAAAGGAACATAACTGCAGGTCAAAGCCGCGTTTTGGGTCTTGACAGGCCGTCAACGATGTGAACCGGCATTTCGGTACATGGCGTGACCTGCACCGCTGTCAACCCGGGGCGCGACCGCCGTACCGGCGGGGAGCGCCCACCAGACCTCCCGTGGGCGTGGATAAGGTGTGTGCTGCCCATCTACGTGCGTACCAAGGAGACTTGCACCGTGACCAGCAGCAGACGCAGGGCGATCGCCGCAGGAGCGCTTCTCGCCGCCGTCATCCCTGCCCTGGCCGCGTGTGGCGCCGGTTTCACCGCCAACACCAACAAACCGTACGCTCCCACCGAGGCCGGTGTCCTGATTAGCGCCGAGTCCGACGGACCGTTCAGCAATCCGTACGAAGTGAAGGGCATCCAGGTGCCCCAGGCCTTCATCCTCGGGCCCGACTCGGGGGCGCAGATCGCGGCCGGCGGCTCGGCTCCGCTCTACCTCACCCTCACCACCAGCGGGGGCACGGACACCCTGACCGCGGTCACCCCTGACGAGCAGAAGGCCACGCAGGTCACGCTGCCCGGCCCGGTCCAGGTGACCTCGGAGGGGCTCGCCCGGACGACCGGGGCGCTGCTGCAGGGTCTGAAGCAGCCGCTGCGGGGCGGTGAGTACATCCAGCTCAGGCTGCAGTTCCAGAACGCCGGCGAGATCCCGCTCACCGTGCCGGTCGTGACGCGCAGCCGTGAGTTCGCCACGCTCCCGCCGGCGCCCCAGCCGACCGAGACCGCGGCCACCCCGACGGAGACCCCGGAGCCCTCGCCTTCCCCGACCACCGAGCCGTGAGGCCGCACCGGGCGGCGAGATCTGAACGGCCTGGGGCGTACGGCACCGCCGTACGCCCCTCATCGTTTCCGGGGTCGGTTCTCCGCGTTTCCGGGGTCAGTTCTCCGCGGTCTCGAACTTGTAGCCCAGGCCGCGGACGGTGAGGATGTACCGGGGCTTGGACGGATCGGGCTCGATCTTGGCCCGCAGCCGCTTGATGTGCACGTCGAGCGTCTTGGTGTCGCCCACGTAGTCGGCGCCCCAGACCCGGTCGATGAGCTGGCCGCGGGTGAGCACCCGCCCGGCGTTGCGGAGCAGCACCTCGAGCAGCTCGAACTCCTTCAGCGGGAGCTGGACCTTCTCCCCGCGCACGGTCACCACGTGCCGGTCGACGTCCATCCGGACCGGACCGGCCGCGAGCACCGAGGACGAGGGCTCCTCGGCGTCGCCCCGGCGGCGGAGCACGGCGCGGATCCGCGCCACCAGCTCCCGGGAGGAGAACGGCTTCGTCACATAGTCGTCCGCGCCGAGCTCCAGGCCCACGATCTTGTCGATCTCGCTGTCCTTCGCGGTGAGCATGATCACCGGTACCTTCGACCTCTGCCGGAGCGAGCGGCACACCTCGGTCCCCGGCAGGCCCGGGAGCATGAGATCGAGCAGGACGAGGTCGGCGCCCTCGCGGTCGAAGACCTCCAGCGCCTCGGGTCCGCTGGCCGCGACCGCGACCTCGAACCCCTCTTTGCGCAGCATGTACGACAAGGCGTCGGAGAACGACTCTTCGTCCTCGACGACGAGCACGCGGGTCACTGAGCGGCCTCCACAGGGGTGTCGGTTCGGGATGAGGCGGGCTCACCGGCGTACGCCGGGAGCCGGAGGGTGAACGTCGATCCGGAGCCTTCCTTGCTCCACACCGTGACCTCGCCGCCGTGCGCGACGGCGACGTGCTTGACGATCGCGAGCCCGAGCCCGGTGCCGCCGGTGGCCCGCGACCGGGCGGCGTCCACCCGGAAGAACCGCTCGAAGATGCGCTGCTGGGCCTCCTCGGGGATGCCGATGCCCTGGTCCGCCACGCTCACCTCCACGTGCCCGTGCGCGGACCGGGAGCTCACCACGACCCGGGTCTTCTCGGGGCTGTACGCGATGGCGTTGTCGATCAGGTTGCGGAGCGCGGTGACCAGCAGGTCATCGTCGCCCCACACCTGCAGGCCCTGGGCACCGGCGGTGACGAGCTGAATGCCCTTGGCCGAGGCCTTGGTGTTGCACCGGTCGATCGCCTCCCGGATGACGTCGTCGACCAGGACCGGGGCCGGTGAGGGGATGGGCTCCCCGCCCTGGATCCGGGAGAGCGTGATCAGGTCCTGGATGAGGTTGGTGAGGCGAGCCGCCTCGTGCTGCATCCGGCCGGCGAAGCGCCGCACCGCCTCGGGGTCGTCGGCCGCCGCCATGACCGTCTCCGCGAGCAGGCTGAGCGCGCCGACCGGGGTCTTCAGCTCGTGGCTGACGTTCGCCACGAAGTCCCGGCGGACCGCCTCGACCCGCTGCCGCTCGGTCTGGTCCTCGGCGAGGACGAGCACCTGCCCGTCGGTGCCGAGCGGGGCCACCCGGACCGCGAAGGTCGTGGTGTCCTGCCCGAACCTGCCGCCCCTGGTCTCGATCTCGCTCTCCCGGATCTCCCCGTCCCGGCGGACCTTCCGCGCCATGGCGAGGAGCTCGGCGGCCATCAGGGTGTCGCCGCGCACCAGGCCGAACGCGCGTGCCGCCGGGCTCGCCCGGAGCACGCGGTCGTCGCGGTCGAGCACCACGGCGGAGGATGGCAGGACGGCGAGGACGGAGGCGACCCCCGGCGCCAGGTCGTCCCCCCGATCGCGCTGGCGCATGCTGAACTCCAGGGTCCGGACGATCGCGAGCATGACGAACGCGCCGACGAGGAATCCGCCCATCGCCGCCAGGCTCGCCAGCAACTCATTCACTCTCAGCATGCTATGCCGCTTTTTCGCTGATCATCACGTGCAAATGGCGCCCCGCACGCGTTTCCGGAAATGTTCATATTGCGGTCAGGTGGCGTTAACCATTTCCTGAATAGCGTGGCGGCATGCGCGACGCCTATCACGAAGAGCTCAATGCCCTCACCGCGCGCCTTCTCGAGATGTGCAGGTTCGTGCGGTCGGCCATGTCCCGGGGGACGACGGCGCTGCTCGGCGCCGACCTGGCGCTGGCGGAGAGCGTGATCGCCGACGATGCGGAGATCGACCGGCGCTACGCGGAGGTCGACTCCTCGATCCAGCTGCTGCTCGCCACCCAGCAGCCCGTGGCGGTCGATCTGCGCACCGTGATCACCGCTCTGCGCATCTCGGCGGATCTCGAGCGGATGGGCGATCACGCGGAGCGCATCGCCAAGATCGCGCGAATGCGCCATCCCGAGCCGGCGGTCCCGGCCGAGGTGCGGGACACCATCGCCGAGATGGGGGCGATCGCCGAGGATCTGATCAGCAAGACCGCCTCCGTGATCGAGTCGCGCGATGTGGATCTCGCCAGGCGGCTGGTCAAGGAAGACGACGAGATGGACCGGCTGCACCGGCGGCTCTTCCGCGTCCTGCTCTCCGCGGACTGGCCGCACGGCGTCGAGGCGGCGATCGACGTCACGCTCATCGGCCGGTACTACGAGCGGTACGCCGATCACGCCGTGCGGATCGCCCAGGACGTGATCTACCTGGCCACCGGCGACCGCGACGCCGATGGCGCGGGCTGAGCCCGCTCACGGGCGATGGCGGCCCGGCGCCGGTGGCCCGCCGGTACGGCCCGGAGGCGAGGCCATCCGGCTGAGCCTTCTCCGGCCGGCGACGCCTGACCTCCACCCGCGATGCCGCAGGGGATCCCGGCATCCCCGGCCGCCGCGGGGAACCCAACCTCACTCGGCGCGGCGCACCTCCGGTCGCGCCGCGGAGAAATGAACCTTGGACACCGAGGCGGCCGCGACCCGCGGGACGCGGCCCCGGCGAAGCCCTGGTTCGGGGGCTGGGACTTCGGAACACGCCTCGCCCACGCCCGGCCCGGTGGGGCGGGCCACGCGACGCACCGGGGACCGCCCCACCACCGAAGCCTCACGATCGGCTGCGCGCAGCCCAACGATCGCGTGCGCGCGCCACCCGCCGGCGCGCCGCATCCGGCCGGCGGTCCGGCTTCGCCGTGGCGCTCATCTCCGCCACCGGCCGGGTGGGCACGCCGTACCGCGAGCTCCGCGGCGAGGGAGACGAGCCGATGCGCCCCGCCGCGCGGGGCGTGATGATCATCGGCCGGCCCGGGCCCGCCCGCCCCGCGCCTGGGCCGGCCGTCGCGGCGGTTACTTCTTCCCCTGGTTGGCGACCGCCTCGATCGCGGCCTTGGCGGCCTCGGGGTCGAGGTACTCGCCCGGGCCCTTCGGCCGGAAGTTCTCGTCGAGCTCGTAACGGAGCGGGATGCCCGTCGGGATGTTCAGCCCGACGATGTCCTGGTCGCTGATGCCCTCCAGGTGCTTGACGAGGGCGCGCAGCGAGTTGCCGTGCGCCACCACCAGCACGGTCTTGCCCGCGGCGAGGTCCGGGACGATCTCGTCGTACCAGTACGGCAGCAGCCGCGCGACCACGTCCTTGAGGCACTCGGTCCGCGGGATGAGCTCGGGCGGCAGGTTCGCGTACCGGCGGTCGCCGCGCTGGGAGAACTCGTCGTCGTCGGCGATCGGCGGCGGCGGCACGTCGTAGGAGCGGCGCCAGAGCATGAACTGCTCGTCACCGAACTGGGCGCGGGTCTGCGCCTTGTCCTTGCCCTGCAGCGCGCCGTAGTGACGCTCGTTCAGCCGCCAGGAGCGCTTCACGGGGAGCCACAGCAGGCCGGCCGCCTCGAGAGCGAGGTTCGCCGTCTTGATCGCACGGGTGAGCACGGAGGTGTGCACCACGTCCGGGTAGATGCCCTTCTCGACGAGGAGCCGCCCGCCCCTGCGGGCCTCTTCCTCACCCGCCGGTGAGAGGGTGACGTCCACCCAGCCGGTGAACAGCCCCTTGAGGTTCCATTCGCTCTCGCCGTGCCGCAGCAGGACCAAAGTCGCCATGGCGCCCATCCTATGGGGACGCGCCTCCCCGCGGCCTGACGGGTCGATCGGCCCGCGGCTCACCGGATCGATCGTCCGGGCGTCAACTCCCCGAGCCGGCCTCGACGACCCGGGCGAACGGCCGGAGGTTGGCCAAAGACTCGCCCCCGCTTGACGCGCCACTCCCACTCGCGGCGGATCGAGGAGGCGAACCCCAGCTCGATGGCGCGCTCGAACGACTCGTCCGCGTAGGTGAGCACGCACCCGAGCAGCCGGTCGATCTCCTCCGGCGTCACCGCGTCGATCGGGATCCGGCCGACGAGGTACACGTCGCCGATCTCGTCGAGGGCGAAGTGCACGCCGTACATCGACCCGTTCTTCCGGAGCAGCCACCGGTAGAACTCGGCGTGGTTCTCGTCCGGCTTGCGGCAGAAGAACGCCTCGATGTTGAGCGCCTGGTCGCCGAGGATGAGCCAGGTCATGGTGGCGAGCTTGTGCTGCCCGGGGAGCTTCACGAGGAAGGCCCCGGGCCTCGGGCGCTCGTACGAGAGCACGGCCGCGGCAAGCGCCGACTCGATCACGCCTTCCAGGTCCGACCTCATGGTTCCACCCTACGAGCCGGCGCTGAACCGCTAGGAGTTGGCCCCGACCGGGACGGTGCGGTGGACCCGCTCCAGGGCCTCCGTGTAGACCTCGGCGAGCCGGGCGGCCGTGGCCGACCAGCCGAACCGGGCGGCGTGCCGTACCGCGCCGGCGGAGAGCGCGGCGAGGCGGTCCGGGTCGTCGAGCAGCTCGGCGAGGGAGGCGGCCCACTGCCGCGGGTCGTGCCCGTCGACGAGCACGCCGGAGACGCCGTGCCGTACGGCGGTGCGCAGCCCGCCGACCGAGGCCGCGGCGACCGGCGTGCCGCACGCCTGGGACTCCAACGCGACCAGCCCGAACGACTCGTTGTGCGACGGCACCACGGTGAGGTCGGCGGCCCGGTACCAGTCGGCCAGCTCGGGCTGCGGGGCGGGCGGCTCGAGCCGCACCACGTCGGCGATCCCGAGCTCGGCGGCGAGGTCGGCGAGGAGGGACGGGCGGGCGAGCCCGTTGCCGCTGGGGCCGCCCACGCAGGCGACGATCAGCCGGGACCGCAGCTCGGGCCGCTCGGCGATCATGATGGCGGCGGCCCTGAGCATCACATCGGGGGCCTTGAGCGGCTGGATGCGGCCGACGAAGAGGAGCACCCGCGCGTCCGCGGGCAGGCCGAGGCGGCGGCGGGCCGCGGCCTTCGGTGCGGGCCGGAAGATGTTCAGGTTGACGCCCGGGTTGACCACGGTGACCCGCTCCGGCGGCGCGTGGTACAGCTCGATCAGCTCCCGCGCCTCGGTCACCGTGTTGGCGACCAGCCGGTCGGCGACGTCGACGACCTGCTCCTCGCCGAGCACGCGGATCGCGGGCTCCGGCTTGTCGCCCTCGGCGAGCCGCAGGTTCTTCACCTTGGCCATGGTGTGCATGGTGTGCACGAGCGGCACGCCCCAGCGCTCCTTGGCGAGCCAGCCGACCTGCCCGGAGAGCCAGTAGTGCGAGTGGATCACGTCGTAGCGCCCGGGCTCGTACATCGCCTCGGTGCGCAGCACGCCGGAGAGGAAGCTGCAGAGCTGCCCGGGGAGGTCGGCCCGGTCCAGCTCCTCGTACGGCCCGGCCGTGACGTGCCGGACGAGGACGCCCGGGTGGAGCTCGACGGCCGGCGGCAGGTCGCGGGCGGTCCGGCGGGTGAAGATCTCCACCTCGATGCCGAGGTCGGCGAGGCGTCTGGCGACCTCGACGATGTAGACGTTCATTCCGCCCGCATCGCCCGTCCCGGGCTGGTCCAGCGGGGACGTGTGTACGCTGATCGTCGCCACTCGGTTGACCCGACGCCGTCTGGCCGCCACCCGAACCACCTCCGAAAGGCTGATAACCCTAAGAAGTCTCACGAGATTCCCCTGGACCGTCAGATCGCTCGGAAAGCGGCCAATGGGAGGATCGGCTCAGCCGGAGCGGAAGACGACGCGGAAGGACTGTGGGGTGACGAAGAAGACTGCGGTGGTGACCGGCGCGAGCAGCGGGATCGGCGCGGCGACGGCCCGCAGGCTCGCCGCCGAGGGGTACCAGGTCGTGGCCGGGGCGCGGCGGCGGGATCGCCTGGAGAAGCTCGCCGCCGAGGTCGACGGGATCATCCCGGTGACGCTCGACGTCACCTCCCAGGAGTCCGTCGACGCCCTCGCCGCCTCGCTCGACCGCTGCGACGTGCTGGTGAACAACGCGGGCGGCGCGATCGGGCTGGAGCCGGTCGCCGAGGGGAGCGTCGAGGACTGGCAGCGCATGTACGACGTGAACGTGCTCGGCACGTTCCGGATGACCCGGGCGCTGCTGCCGAAGCTGATCGAGTCCGGGGACGGCGTGCTGGTGCTCGTCACCTCGGTCGCCGGGCACGTCTCGTACGAGGGCGGGGGCGGATACTGCGCGGCCAAGCACGCCCAGGCCTCGATGGCCGCGACGCTCCGGCTCGAGCTGTGCGGCCGGCCGGTCCGGGTGATCGAGGTGGCCCCGGGCATGGTGAAGACCGAGGAGTTCTCGCTCACCCGCTTCCGGGGCGACGCCGAGCGGGCGGCCAAGGTCTACGAGGGCGTGCCGGACCCGCTCACCGCGGACGACATCGCCGACGTGATCGCCTTCGCGGTCACCCGTCCCCCGCACGTGAACATCGACCAGATCGTGGTACGGCCGCGCGCCCAGGCGGCGCAGCACAAGGTGCACCGGGTGACCCAGGACGCATGAGCCTCACCGCACCGGCGGACCGGCGGGCCGGCCGGGGCGCGCACGTCCTCGATCCACGATCGCGGGCCGGTGCGCGGGCCCGCCCGATCGGGATGATCACCCGCGGCACCACGGGGCAGAACCGGCTCCGCCGCTGCGACCGGTGGATCGCCGCGGTGTACGGCCCGCTGCTGCGCTCGGCCGCGCCGCCCCTCGTGGTGGACCTCGGCTTCGGCGCGTCCCACGTCACCACGCTGGAGCTGTTCACCCGGCTGCGGCGGGTGTGCCCGAGCGTGGAGGTCGTGGGCGTCGAGATCGACCCGGCCCGGGTCGCCGCGGCCAAGCCGTACGAGCGGGAAGGGCTCTCGTTCACCCTCGGGGGCTTCGAGCTGCCGGTCGGCCGGCCGCCGCTGCTGGTGCGCGCGTTCAACGTGCTGCGGCAGTACGAGGAGGAGGCGGCCTGGGCCCACTGGGACCTGCTGCGTTCCGGCATCCACCCGGACGGCGTGATCGTCGAGGGCACCTGCTCGGAGGTCGGCCACCGGGCCACCTGGGTGGCCCTCGGCGCCGAGGGGCCACGGACGCTCACGTTCGCGGCGCGGTTCACCGGCTTCGAGCGCCCGTCGGATCTCGCCGAGCGCCTGCCGAAGACGCTGATCCACCGCAACGTCCCCGGGGAGCGGATCCACGCCTTCCTCACCGACTGGGACCGGGCGTGGGCCGCGTGCGCGCCGTTCGGCGCGTTCGGCATGCGGCAGCGGTGGATCAAGACGGCCGAGCTGCTCGCGCGGGACTGGCCGGTGGCCACCGCGCCCCCGCTCGGCGGGCGCTCCCGGTGGCGGCTCGGCGAGCTCACCCTCCCCTGGTCGGCCGTGGCCCCGTGACCGGCCCGCGGAGATCAATCGCGAGGGGAATTCCCGGGCGCGCCGGACCGGGGAATTCCCCGCCCGCTCATTTGATCTCCTTCAGCACGCGCTCGAACACGGAATAGGCCTCGGCGTCGAAAAGCACGAACCGCACCTCGTCGATGCCGGGGTCGGCCCGCCGTACGGTCGTGAGCGCGATCCGGGCGGCGTCCTCCATGGGCCAGCCGAAGGCGCCGGTGGAGATGGCGGGAAAGGCAACGGTCCGCGCGCCGAGGGCGTCCGCGATGCGGAGCGATTCGCGGTAGCAGGAGGCGAGCAGGTGCGAACGGTCCTCGCTCCGCGAATACACGGGCCCCACGGTGTGGATCACCCACCGCGCGGGCAGCCGCCCCGCCGTGGTGGCCACGGCCTTCCCGGTCGGCAGGCCGTCCGGGTACTGGGTCGCGCGCCAGATGCGGCATTCCTCGAGAATCTGGGGGCCGCCCCGGCGGTGGATCGCCCCGTCCACGCCGCCGCCGCCGAGAAGCGAGGAGTTCGCCGCGTTCACGATGGCGTCCACGCGCTGCTGCGTGATATCGCCCTGAACGAGAATGAGCGCCATTGCGGAAACCTCCCAGCCGGAGGGTGCGGAAACGCAGGTACCCTAACTAACGTGAGAGGACTGGGTGAGCTCGAGCGCGTCATCATGAACATTCTGTGGGCGGCGGAGACTCCGTTGACCGCCCGCGAGGTAGGCCGCCGGATCGAGGACCGCGAACTCGCGCCGACCACGGTGATGACCGTTCTCGACCGGCTCGTCCGCAAGGGGTTCCTCAACCGCACCCGCGACGGCCGCGCCTGGCGGTACCAGCCGGCGGCGAGCCGGGACGCGTACGTCGCCGAGCTCATGCTCGAAGCCCTCGACCTCACCGGTGACCGCCACGCCGCGCTCACCCACTTCGCCCGCTCGGTCTCCGGGGCGGAGGCCGAGGTCCTGCGCAAGGCACTGATGGAGCTGGAGAAGCGGTGATAGCCGCGGCTGTGTTAGCTGCGCTGGCGATGGGCTGTGTGCTCGCCGCCAAGCGGCTGACCGCGGCCAAGTGGACCCACCGAGCCCCGCACATCGGGATCCTCCTGTGGCAGGCGATCGGCGTCGCCTGGGGGCTCGCCACCATCGGCGCGCTGCTCGCGTTCGCCCTCGAGCCGTACGGCAAGGGCGTGTTCTACGGCATGGCCGCCATGGTCACCGCGCCGGAGTACGGCGGGGTGGAGAGCCCGCACGACGTGGCGCGGCTCACCGCCCTGGTCCTGGGCCTGGCCCTGCTCGCCGTGCTGATCGCCGTGCCGATCGTGGCGGCGGTGCAGACGCTGCGGGCCCGGCGGCGGCATCGTGACCTGCTCGCGCTGATCGCGCGGGAGGACCCGTCGGTCCCCGGCGTGCGCGTCGTGGACTTCCCGGCCGCGGCCGCGTACTGCGTGCCCGGGCTGAAGTCCCAGGTCGTGATCAGCGACGGCACGCTGAGCCTGCTCTCCCCCGGCGAGCTGGACGCCGTCCTCGCCCATGAGGCCGCGCACGTGCGCGAGCGGCACGACCTCGTGCTGCTGCCGTTCGGCGCGCTCCGCCGGGCCCTGCCCTGGTCCGGGCTGGTCCGGGACGCGCAGGCCTCGGTCGAGCTGCTGGTCGAGATGGCCGCCGACGACCGTGCCCGGCAGCGGTGCTGCCCCAAGCGGCTGGCCAGCGCGCTGCTCCGGTTCGGCACGGCCGCGGTGCCCGTTCCGCAGGGTGCGCTCGGCGCCTCGGCCGCCGAGAGCGTGATGGCCCGGGTGGAGCGGCTGCTCCGTCCGCAGTCCGCGCTGCCGCCGGCCCAGCGGTTCCTGCTGCTCGCCGCCTCGGTCGCCCTCGCCGCCTCCGCGCCGGCCCTGTGGTTCCTCCCCGGCTGAACGCCAGCGTTTGCTTTAGTTATACATTACGGTTGCAACTGCAAACAGGGCGAGGCAGACTGGAGGCATGGAACTGCCGAAGGTCGGCTCGCTTGGTGAGTTCATCCGTCAGCAGCGGCAGCAGGCGAAGATCTCGCTGCGCCAGCTCGCCGCCCAGGCGAGCGTGTCCACCCCCTACCTCAGCCAGGTGGAGCGAGGTCTGCGCAAGCCCAGCGCCGAGATCCTGAACCAGATCGCCAAGGCGCTGAGCATCTCGGCCCAGGCGCTCTACGAGCGGGCGGGCCTCATCGAGAACGGCGACGGCACCAGCGACGTGCTGACCGCGATCCGTGCCGACATGACGCTCACCCCCCGGCAGCGCCAGGTCCTCATCGACATCTACGAATCGTTCCGCAAGGAGAACCGGGCCGCCTCCGCTCAGCCGCGGCCATCGGCTGAGCCTCTCGGGGATGGCGACCCGGCCTCCTCGCGTGACGGCGTCACACCGGAATCGCAGGAAGGATAGCCGATGACCCTCGCGACCGAGGTCAAGAAGATCACACGCTCGAAACCGTTCTACGCCCTCACCGGCGCCGGCGATCTCGCCCTGGAGAAGGCGCGGTCGTACGCGCTCACCGTGCAGGGCAAGGCGGAGACCGTGGCCCGGGACATGCCCGAGAAGGCGCGCAAGTACGCCGACTCCGCGGCGCAGCGCCTCACGCGGCTCTACGACGAGCTGGCCGCGCGCGGCCAGCGGGTCGTGGGCCGGGTGAGCGGCGAGACCGCGCGCGAGCTCACCAAGGTCGCCCAGTCCGCCGCGCGCGAGTTCTCCGCGGCCGCCAAGGAGGCCGAGCGCGGCGCCGCCGAGCAGAGCAAGAAGAGCACCCGCGCCAAGGCCGGGTCGCGGCGCTGACGTGGTCCGGAACTGAGGATGACCCGCCCTCCGGGGCGGGTCGTTCGCGTTCCGGGCGGCGGGCCGTGCCGCCCTGCGTCCTCCGTGTGCCCCGCCGCCGGGGACCGCGCGGATCCGGTTCCGGAGGCGGCGGCCCGCCCGCGCGATCCGGCCGGTGTCCCGGGCTCCCGCCACGGGATCCGGTCTGGCGCACCTCCTGGGAGCGCGCATTAGTCTTGGGGACGTCCATGACCATGACCGTGCGGGAGAGTCCATGTTCGGACCGGTGAACAGCATTTTGAGCCTTATCTTTTGGCTGATCTCGGTCACGGCCTTCGTCATGTCCGTCTGGGCGCTCGTGCACGCGGTGCGGATTCCGGCGCGAGCCTTCGCCGCGGCGGGCAAGCAGACCAAGCAGCTCTGGCTGATCATCCTGGGTTTCGCGACGCTGTTCACCTTCGCCGCCGCCGTCAACTACGGCGGGATCGGGACCGGGCTGCCGAACATCTTCACCATCGCCGCCATCATCGCCTCCGGCATCTACCTCGCCGACGTGAAGCCCGCGGTCACCATGTACCGCAGCGGCGGAAGCGAGGGCCCGTACGGCCCCTGGTGATCGCCCGGGAACGGGTCACAGCCAGTCGCGGCTGCGGAACGTCAGGTAGAGGGTGACCGAGGCGATCACGATCAGCGCGTTGGACACCCAGAACCCCCACACCTGGCCGAACCCGGGGAAGGGCAGGTTCTGCCCGTAGAACCCGGTGATCAGCGTGGGCACGGCGATGATCGCCGCCCAGCTCGTCACCCGCTTCATGATCATGTTCATCCGGTTGCCCTGCATGGTCAGGTGCGCCTCCCGGATGTCGGCCAGCAGCTCGCGGAGGGACTCCGTCCACTCGGTGGCCCGCAGCACGTGGTCGTACACGTCCAGCAGGTACGGCCGCATGCGGCCGTCGCCGAGCTCCTCCTCCCGCCGCATGAGGCCGTTCACCACCTCGCGCATCGGCACCACGATCCGGCGCAGCCGCACCAGGCTCTTGCGGATCCGGTACGCGCGCCGCTGATCCGCCGGGGTCACCGGCCCGTCGCCGAAGACCGTCTCCTCCAGCGCCTCGACCTCGTCGTCGATCCGCTCGACCGCGTCGAAGTGGGTGTCCACCACGTAGTCGAGCAGGCCGTACAGGAGGAACATCACCCCGTGCGCCGCGAGGCCCGCTTGTTCGTCCCACCTGCGGACCACCTCGTCGATCGGGAAGTCCGGCTCCCGGACGGTCACCAGGACGTTGCGGGCGACGAACGCGGCCGCCTCGGCGACGCGCAGCCCGCCCGACCCCGCGTCGAACCGGGCGGCGTGCACGCTGAGGAAGAGGTGCCCGTCGTAGGCGTCGAGCTTCGGCCGCTGCCGGCGCTTGACCGCGTCCTCCACGGCGAGCTCGTGGACGCCCAGCTCCGCGCCGAGGGCCTCGAGCTCCTCCCGGCCGGGCGCGCACAGGTCGAGCCACACCACCGCCGACGGATCCCGGATCAGGCCGGCGACCTCGGCGGCCGGGAAGCCCTCCGCCGCCAGCGCCCCGTTGCGGTACAGCCGGGAACGTGCCACGTCCGGCAAGCCTATCGAGATCCCGGCCCGCCGGGCGGGACGACGCTAAGGTGCTACCTCGTGGTGAATTTGGCACGCCGATTAAGATTGTTGATCTTGCTCCCCTTTGCCGTCCTTGCGGCGGCTCCGGCCCATGCCGACGAGGCGCCGGGCCGGATCACCGCCACCGAGGTGACGATGGAGTTGCGCACCGACGGCGTGCTCCACGTCAAGGAGTCGGTCACCCTCGCCGGCGGACCGGTCCAGCGCAAGCTCATCACCCGCACCCGGTACGACGACACCCGCGACCGGCTCTACCGGATCTCGAACGTCAAGGGCGCCTCGTTCGACGGGCAGACCCTGACGATGGCCAAGAGCGGCACGGTGGAGTACGACGTCACCGGTGCGGTCACCCCGCTGCCCGGCAGCGTGGAGCTGCGCTGGTTCCCCGTGGCGGGCCCCGCCGAGAGCGCCACGGTCACGGTCACCGGCCCTCAGCCCATCCACCACCTGTCCTGTTTCGCCGGGCCGCCGTCCTCCGTCATCGGCTGCACCTCGGCCTCGATGGACCACACCGGCGCCTCGGCCACGTTCGAGCAGCAGAACCTCCGCGCCGGTGAGCTCCTCACCGTCGCCGTCGGCTTCCCCCAGGGGGCGGCCAAGGCCCAGCCGATCCTGGAGCGCCGGTTCGAGCTCTCCACCGCCTTCACCCTGAACGCGGTCACCGGTACGGCGCTCGCCGCGCTGCTCGTGGTCCTCCTCGGCGGCGTCGGCCTCCTCTACTGGACCCGCGGCCGGGACGCCCGGGTGATCAGCACCGAGTCCGGCCCGCTGAGCGGGCACCGGAACGGCGTGTTCACCCCGCCCGACGGCGTGCGGCCGGGACAGATCGGCACCCTCATCGACGAGCAGGCGGACGTCGTCGACGTCACCGCCACCATCCTCGACCTCGCGGTCCGCGGCTACCTGCGGATCGACGAGCAGCCCCGGCAGGCGTACGACGCCCCGGACTGGCGGCTGGTCAAGCTGCCCGGCGCCCGGGTCGACGAGCTCCTCCCCTACGAGCGCGCCCTCTACGACGCGCTCTTCGACGGCCGGGACTCGGTGCTGCTGTCGGAGCTCCACGGCTCGTTCGCCGAGAGGCTCGACGCGGTCCGGGACGCGCTCTACGAGGACGTGGTACGGCAGGGCTGGTTCGCCAGGCGGCCCGACTCCGTCCGCTCCCGGTGGACCACCCTGGGGATCATCACGATCGTGATCGGCGTGCTGGGCACCGTGCTGCTCGCCTGGTTCACCACGTACGGACTGCTCGGCCTCGCCGTGATCATCGCCGGCGCGGCGCTCGCGTACGGCGGGCAGTTCATGCCGGCGAAGACCGCGAAGGGGTCGGCGGCCCTCGCGCACACCCTGGGCTTCCGCCGGTACCTGGCGGAGGGCGGTATCGACGACGTGCCGCCGGAGCGACGGATCGAGCTGTTCTCCCGCTATCTGCCGTACGCCGTGATCTTCGACAACGTGGACCCCTGGGCGAGGGTGGTGAGCTCGTTCACCGGCAACGGCGAGCGGGCGGACCACCTGTACTGGTACCAGGGCCCCGCCGAGTGGGATCTGTCGAAGTTCGCCGACTCGATGCGGACGTTCACGGTGACCACCTCCGGCGCGATCTCCGCCAGCCGCCGGTTCCGCTCGCTGTAGCCCGCGCCGCGGCCGGCGAACCCGCCCGCGCGGGCGCCTGCGGCCGGGAGGTCCGCCCGGCGCGCCGGCGGAGGCCGCCGGGCCGGCGATGGCGCCCGGGCCTGGCCGGCGGCCGGCGAGCCCGCGCGCGGCGGTGCGGCGTCGCGAGCGCGTGCCCGTCCCACCGGCGCCCCGGCCGGCGCCGGTGGGGCGCGCCACATCCGACGCCGGTGGGCGGGATCGGCGAACCGGCGCCGGCCGCGGAGGAGTCAGGCGCCGCCGCCCGCGGCCGGATCGCGGCGTACCCGGGCATGGGCGAAGACCGACAGGTCGCAGGCGCTCAGCGAATCGGACCGGTGCCACAGGGCGGCGTCGATCGCCTCGCGCTGCCGTGCCTGCTCGATCACCTCGAACCCGTGCCTCTCCAGCAGGGCGGACATCTCCTCGGGGGCGAAGAAGGTCACCCATGGTTCCCCGAATCCGGCCGCGGCCGCCCGGACGTGCTCCGCGTACTCCCGGCCGGCGGCGTCCCACAGCGCCTCGGGGAGCAGGTACTCCACGACGAGCTCCGTGCCGGGCGCGAGGCGGCCGAGCCACGCGAGCGTCCGCTCCACCGCACCGCGGGTGAGGTACATGGTGACACCGAGCCAGCTCACGAACGCCGGCCGGGAGGGGTCCAGCCCGCCGTACGCGAGACGGTCGAATTGCTCTTCCAGATCGGCCGGGACGAAGCGCAGCGAGGGCGGCGTGGGGATCCCGCTCGCGGTGAGCAGCGCGCGCTTCCACCCCTGGGTGTCCGGGTGATCGACCTCGAAGACGCGGATCTTCCCGGCGTACGGGGACCGGTAGGCGAACGAATCCAGCCCGGCGCCGAGGATCACGTACTGGCCGATTCCGCGGCCGATCGCCTCGGTCAGCCGGTCCTCCGTGTAGCGGCTGCGCGTGACCGCCGCGGTCCGGGCGCCCGCGAGGACCGGCTCCGTGCCATGGGCACGGTGGAAGCCCACCAGCGTCTCGGCCCGCTCGCCGAGCAACCGGTAGGCCAGGGTGTCGCGGAAGATGTGCGGCTCTTCATCGACGATCAGATGCGCCGCCCGGGCCGCCGCGGCCATGAGCGCGGTCATGCTCGGTTCTCCGTCATTTCGCATGACGGAGAAACTACCGCCTAATTTTTGTAATTTTGGCTATCATATCATTGAATAAAAAATTTTTCGACATATATCAAATATCCATTTGATACCGATCGAAGAGGTGCGGTGCGCGGCCGCGCGAGCGGTACGCCGAAGGCTCCGTCAGGCCGGCCGGACCCGGACCTCGCCGACCGGCTCGCCGCCGCCGAAGAGCGGGGCGGTCGCGAGCCCGGCGAGCTCGGGCGCGTCCAGCCCGGCGGCGCGCAGGGCCGCCACGGTCGCCGGCATCCGCGCCCGTTCCCCGCCGTCCTCGACCTTCACCGCGCCGGCGCGGCCGTCGGAGTGCGCCCAGACCACGAACCCCTCGGCCCCGGACTTGACCAGCAGCCCCGGGATCGCCCGCATCAGCACGGTCTCCGGCCGGGCCGTACCCGTGGTCCACTCCGGATGGGCGCGCATGGCGTCCGCGATCCGCCGCTCCGGCCCGCCCTCGGCGAGCACGAGCCGGCGGTAGGCCCGCACCACCCCGGTCATCGACACGAACAGCAGCGGCGCCCCGCAGCCGTCGACCCCGGTCGCCGCGATCCGCTCCCCGGTGAACTCCTCCACGGCGGCGCGGATCGCCCGCTGCAGCGGGTGGCCGGGGTGCAGGTAGCTGTCGAGCGGCCAGCCGTTCACCGCGCAGGTGGCGAGCATCGCCGCGTGCTTGCCGGAGCAGTTCATGTAGATCCGCTCCGCGGTGCCGCCCGAACGGATCACCCGCAGCCGCGACTCCTCGTCGTACGGCAGGTCCGGGGGGCAGCGCAGGGCGGACTCGTCGAGCCCGGCCGACGCCAGGATCTTCCGCACCCCGTCGACGTGGAAGGCCTCCCCGCAGTGGCTGGAGCAGGCGAGCGCGAGCAGCTCGCCGGTGAGCGGCAGGCCGTGGCGGAGCATGGCGAGCGCCTGCAGGGGTTTCATCGCGGAGCGCGGGGAGGCGAGGGCCGCGGTGTCCCCGCGCACCATGACCGGTTCCCCCTGCGCGTCCACGACGTGCACCCGCACGCGGTGCACGCACTCCACGAACCCCGAACGGACCACCTCGACGACCAGCTCAGGCATGCCGAGCAGTCTATGCACGCGCCGAGGGGACCCGTCCGGCCGCTCCCGGTGGGCGGCCGGTCTGCCGATCGCTGCGCCGGCGGTCACCGAGCCGGCCGCGGCCGGCCTCAGGGCACCCGGGACCGGTGACCACGCCCGGGGATCCGGGACCGGCGCGCGGCGCCCCGGATCCCGGACCCGGCCGGCCGCATGGCCGTACGGCATGGCGTGGCACAATTCGGGGCCATGCGTGCGGTCGTGCAACGGGTCACTTCGGCGTCTGTGACGGTCGACGGCAAGGTCGTGGGGGCGATCGACGAGCCGGGCCTGCTCGTCCTCGTCGGAGTCACCCACACCGATGGGCGGGCGGAGGCGGCGCGGCTCGCGGCCAAGCTGTGGGGGCTGCGCATCCTCCACGGGGAGAAGTCCTGCTCCGACCTGAACGCGCCCCTGCTCGTGATCAGCCAGTTCACCCTGTACGGCGACGCCCGGCGGGGCCGCCGGCCCACCTGGCAGGCGGCGGCGCCGGCCCCGGTGGCCGAGCCGCTGGTCGACGCGGTGGTCGAGGAGCTGCGCGCGCTCGGCGCCCGGGTGGAGACCGGGGTGTTCGGCGCGGACATGAAGGTGACCTTGACCAACGACGGCCCGGTCACCCTGGTCCTCCACGTCGACGCGCCTTCGGCCTGACCGCCGCGCGGCCCTGCCGGATGGGATGCCTGACCGCCGCGGCCCGCACGTGCGGGACCGGATCGGCCTCCGCCTCACCGCCGCGCGACGGCGCGGCGCACGGCCGGCGGGCCCGCGCCGGCGGGCACTCCCGCGCGCGGGCGGGCGCCCGTGGACGGCGCCCGCCGGGCGGTCCTCAGGCGCCCGCCGGGCGGTCCTCAGCGGAGGCGGCGGCGCGCCAGGGCGGGGTCGATCTTCACGTTCCGCCCGGCGTCCGGCGGCACGATGACCTCCTGCGACGCGGCCACTCCACCCGCGAGCAGCGGTGCGTCGACCGGCACCGTCCGCTTCACCAGGGCGAGGGCGATCGGGCCGAGCTCGTAGTGCCGGGCCGACGAGCCGACGAACCCCACCTGCCCACGGTCGCCGGCGTCCGGCTCCGCCCCGGGCTCCCCGGCGGCCGCGGCCGGGCCGGCGAGCGTGACCGGGGCGCCGTGCGGCGGCAGGATGTCGACGCTGCCGTCGAGGTGGAGGAAGACGAGCCGGCGCGGCGGGTGGCCGAGGTTGTGCACCCGGGCGACCGTCTCCTGGCCCCGGTAGCAGCCCTTGTTGAGGTGGACCGCCTTCTCGATCCAGCCGACCTCGTGGGGGATGGTCTTGTGGTCGGTCTCGAAGCCCAGGCGGGGGATGTGCGCGGCGATCCGCAGCGCCTCGTACGCCCACAGCCCGGCGAGCCGCAGCCCGAGCTCATCGGCGATCCCGGCGAGCCGGTCGCGCGGCACGAGCAGGTCGCCGCCGATCGCGATGATGCCCTCCGGGAGGGTGCGCGGCGCCGGTTCGGTGCCGGGCGCGCCCACCGAGACCACCGCGTACTCGGCGGTCCGGTCCTCGATCTCGACCCGGAGCATGAACCGCATCTTCTCCAGGAAGGCGATCAGGTCCGCCGCGGTGCCCGGCTCCACGTGCGCCCACACCGCCGTCCCGTCGTCCACCAGGGTGAGGTGGTGCTCGATCCTGCCGTGCGGGTCGAGGATCAGCGTCTGGGTGGGGACGCCGGGCCGGAGGGTGTCGAGCTTCTGCGAGCTGAGGCTGTTGAGCCAGCTCAGCCGATCGGGACCGGAGACGCGCACCACCCCCCGGTTGCTCCGGTCGGTGAGCGCCTCCCCGCGCACGAGCGCGCGCTGCTCGGCGTAGGGGTCTCCGTAGTGGGCGGCGACGGTCTCGTCCGGCCGCTCACCGGGGACCGCGCCTAGGGCGTCCAGCAGTGGGCTCCGCATGGCTCCCAGGCTATTCGCTCGGGTACGGCTTCCGCTCTCCGGTGCGGCGCACCGCGACGAGGGCGAAGTCGTCCTCCCGGGCGCCGAACGCGCCGATGAGCCGGTCGCAGAACGCGTCGAGGTCGTCGCCCACGTCCTCGGCGAGCCGCCGGGCGGTCTCCAGGCCGTCGTCGAGCATCCGGCCCCGGTCCTCGATCAGCCCGTCGGTGAAGAGCAGGATGGTGCCGTCCTCGGGCAGGATCAGCCGTTCCACGCGGTAGGTCTCGTCGGTGACGCCGAGCATCAGGTCGCCGAACGGGTGGTATCGCGCGTCCTTCCCGGCGAGCAGCGGCGGGATGTGCCCGGCGTTGACCAGCTCCACCTCCCCGGTGGCCGGCGCGATGAGCAGCAGGCAGACGGTCGCCGTGATCAGCGGGTGGTAGCGGCGCAGCACCGTGTTGAGCAGCCCCATCGAATGCGCCGGGTCGACCTTGTCGAGCAGCGAGGCGCGCAGGGCGTGCCGCAGCTCCGCCATCACGGTCGCCGCGTGCAGGGAGTGGCCCTGGACGTCGCCGAGCGCGACCAGCACCCGCTCGCCGAGCGGCAGGACCTCGTAGAAGTCCCCGCCCACCTCCTTGGCGGCCGGCTGGTAGCGGACGCTGATCCGCAGGCCGGGGATGTCGGGGACGCGCCTGGGCAGCAGGCTGCGCTGCAGGGTGAGCGCGATCGTGTGCTCCTCGGTGTACGCCCGCAGCGCGTCCACGGCCAGGGCGAGCGCCTGCCCGAGCTGGCGGAGGAGGTTCGTGTCGCCCTCGTCCATGGGCGGCCGGCTCGCCACGCCGAGGTAGACCGGCGGCCGGCCGGTCTTGGTCCGGCACACCACGCCCCGCACGCCGGAGGTGATCCCGCAGCCCGGCACGATCCGCGTCCACTCGTCCACGCCGGTTTCGAGCAGCCGCACCCCGGCCGCCTCCCCCAGGGAGCGGCCGGTGAGCCGGTCGAGGCTGCCCGGAGTGGCGGACATGGCCGTGGTCTCCCGGCCCGGCCGGGCGATGTAGGCGCGTGTCTTCCCGTTCGGGGCGAGCGCGAGCAGGCCCGCGGGCCGCTCCAGCATCTGCGCGGCCCCGCCGGCCGCCACCCGGAGCACCTCGTCGAAGGTCTCCGCCTCGTTGATCCGCAGCGTGATCTCGACGAGCTGGGCGAGCCGCGCGGCCATCCGCTCGGCCCGCCGCCGCGCCCAGTAGTAGCGCAGCGTGGCCTCGACGGTCGCGGTGAACTCGTCCGGCTCGATCGGCTCGGTCAGGTACGCGTCCGCCCCGCGCTCCAGGCCCTCGGTACGGTCGGACGCGGCGATCGCGGCCGCCGACACCTGGATGACCGGGATGGCGGCGGTCGCCGGGTCGCCCTTGATCCGCTCGCACACCTCGAATCCGCTGATGTCGGGCATGCGGATGTCGAGGACGACGAGGTCGGGCTTGACCTCCCCGACGAGGAACAGCGCCTCGCCGCCGCCGGTGGCCTCCACCACCCGGTGCCCGGCCCGGCGGAGCCAGCTCGACAGGATGTACCGCTTGGTGGGCGTGTCGTCGACCACCAGCACCGTGGCCCGCGTGTCACCCATGCTCCGGCCCCCCACCCGTTCGGGCGGCCCGGACCGCCCGGATCGTCGCGAGCAGCCGGTCCCGGTCGAGCTCCTGCCGGCTCAGGACCGGAAATCCCCGGTCCGCCTGCTGGGAGGGGTAGCCGACGACCACCACCGGGACGTCGCGGAGCCGCGCGGCCTCGGCCATCCGCTGCAGCAGGGTGGCGCCGTCCATCCGCGGCAGGAACTCGTCGATCAACACCACGTCCGGCGGGTGCGCGGTCATGAGCTGCAGGGCGGTGATCCCGTCGGCGGCCTCCATCACGTGGGTGGCGAAGCCGGTCAGCAGCCGCCGGGCCGCGGCGCGGAACCCGGCGTCGCCGTCCGCGATCAGCACCCGGTTCACCTCCGGCCGCGCCATCCGCCGCGGCACGCGGAGCGTGGCGGTCGTGCCCTCGCCCTCCCGGCTGGTCAGCGTGAGCGTGCCGCCGAGCGCCTCGGCGAGCCGCCGCGCGTACGGCAGGCCGAGCCCGCTCCCTTCGGCCTTGACCGCCACCGGCCCGGGGACCTGGAAGAACTCCTCGAAGACCCGCTCCAGGTACTTGGCCGGGATGCCGATCCCGGTGTCGGCGACGGTGAAGACGACGTCGCCCGCGTCCGGGTCGAGGCGGACGCTGAGCCGTACCTCGCCCTCGTAGGTGAACTTCAGCGCGTTGTAGAGCAGGTTGTGCAGGATCCGGGCGAGGATCGCCTTGTCGGCGAACATCTCGCCCACGTCGGCGGCCACGTCGACGATCAGGGCCACCCGGTGGGGCGCGGCCGGACGCAGGGCCGTGCACACCTCCTCGGCCAGGGCCGCCACATCGACGGCCACCGGCTGCGGCTGGATCCGCCCGGACTCGGCCTTGGCCATGTCGAGCAGTTCGCTCACCATGGCCAGCAGCGTCTCGGCCGAGGAGCCGATCAGCCGGATCTGGTGCTCCTGCTCCTCGCTGAGCGGCTCCCCGCCCGGGCCGAGCAGCAGCCGTACCAGCCCGATGATCGAGTTGAGCGGGGTGCGGAGCTCGTGGCTGACGCTCACCCAGAACCGCTGCCGGGCCTCGGCCAGCTCCCGGAGCCGGGCGGACTTCTCCTCCAGCTCGGCGTAGAGCGCGACCACGCCGCGGTTGGTCTCCTCCAGCTCGGCCGAGAGCTGGTTGTACAGCGCCAGGATGCCCTTGTTCGTCTCGGTCAGCTCGACGTTGAGCCGCTGCCCCTCCTCCAGGGTGCCGGCGAGCTCCCGGTTCTGCTCCCGCAGCTCGTCCATGGCGGTGACCCGCACCACGGGTGACAGGCCGGCGCGGACCTCGGCCGGCGAGCGCCGGGCGACGTGGGCCGGCACGCGCTTGACCAGGGTGATGCTCCCGGGCTCGGCGTGGACGACCTCGTCGACCAGACGCCCGGCGAGCGCCATCCCCTCGCTCTGCCGCAGGTCCTCGCCGACGCGGTAGTCCACCGTCATGATCAGGCTCTCCTCGGTGAGGCTGATGATCACGACCCCCTCTCCGCCGAGCGCGAGCACCTCCCGGACGATCTCGCTGAGCGCGGTGGCCATCCGGATCCGGTCCTGCGCCTCCAGCCCCACCCGTTCGGCGATCTCCCGGGCGAGGCGCCGGATGGCGAAGGCGTCCTGGTCATCCCCGAAGCCGACCCGGGTGATCTCCTCACCGGTCATGGCCGCGCCCTCACCGCCACCACGCACGCGTCGTCCCGCCGGGTGCCCACATCGCGCAGCAGGGTGGCGCAGATGACGGCCGGCGAGTGGGTGAGCAGGCCGGGGAAGGTCGTGGGCTCCCAGCGGTCCGAGAGACCGTCGGAGTGGAAGACCACGACCGCGTGCTGCGGCAGCGGGTACTCGTACTGGTGCGTGAGCCCGCCCGGGTGGCCGGCGATCCCCGGCTGGGAGGTCATCGCCACCTTGCCCTCGGCGGTGACGATCAACCCGGAGACGTTGCCCAGCCCGGCGAAGGACACCGACCCCGGCCGCACCAGGCCGACCGCGACCGCGCCGCCCCTGGTCTGCCCCAGCCCGCGGTGGACGCGCTCCAGGATCTCGGCGGGTGACATGTGCGGCTGCTTGAGGAAGATCCGTACCGCCTGCTGGGACGCCTGTGCCGCGGCACCGCCGTGCCCCAGCCCGTCGCAGACGGTGACGATCACCGAGTCCTCGGTCGCCACGAACGCGAAGGCGTCCCCGCACACCACCTCCTCCCCGATCGGGCGGCACAGCCCGCTGCACCGCTGCGGCGGCGCCGGCATGCCGTGCGGGGTGAAGACCGCCACGAGCACGCTGCCCCGGCCCGGGAGGGAGTAGGCGTCCAGCCGTGAGGCGAGGCGCCGGATCGCCCCCAGGCCGATCCCCAGGGTGCCGGTGGTGGAGTAGCCGTCGCGCAGCGCCTGACCGAGGTCGGCGATGCCGGGCCCGCTGTCGATGGCCACGAGCTCCACCGCGCGGGCCATCTCCGGGTGCGGGCGGAGCAGGACGACGCCGTCCACCGCGTGCTTGACCAGGTTCGAGACGGCCTCGGTCACGGCCACCCCGACCTCACCGGTCCGGGTCGCGTCGAAACCGGCCTCCCTGGCGAGCTCGGCCGCGGCCCGGCGGACCGCACCGACCGCGCTCGGGTCCTCGGTGCGGATCCACACGTCCGCCCGGCCGTCCATCACCGCGCCCATTTGATCACCGTCACCCGCGTGCCCTGCTGGGGTGCCGAGACCAGGTCGAATTCGTCGACGAGGCGGCGCGACCCGCTGAGGCCCAGCCCGAGGCCGTTGGCGGTGCTGAAGCCCTCGGTCAGCGCCTGCTCGATGTCCTCGATGCCGGGCCCTTCATCGACCACGGTCAGCCGAAGGCCCCGGCGGGGTCCGTTGTGCACGACCTCGACCCGCATGTGGCCGCCGCCCGCGTGCACCAGGGCGTTCCGGGCCAGCTCGCTCGCCACGGTCACCACCTTGGTCTGGTCGACCAGCGACAGCCCCAGCTCCGCCGCGGCGATCCGGACTTGCCGGCGCGCCTGGACGATGTCGCCGTTGGTGGCGATGGTCAGTTCCTGCGGCTCGGTGCTCACCCAGGGCTCCGGGCATGGTTGAGCATCTCGATGGCCTGGGTGAGGTTGAGGGCGGTGCGCACCCCGCCCATGGAGAGCCCCAGTTCCACCATCGTGATCGCGACGGCCGGCTGCATGCCGACCACCACGGTCTCCGCGTCGAGGATGCGGGTGATGGCGGCGATGGTGGCGAAGGTGCGGCCGATGAAGGAGTCGACGACGTCGACGGCGGTGATGTCGATGATGACGCCGCGCGCCCCCGAGGCGACGGCGGCCTCCGCGAGGTCGTCCTGAAGCGCCACGGCCTCCTGGTCGTCGAGGTCGGTCTGGATCGAGACGATCAGGATGTCGCCCAGCTTCAGGATCGGCGGGCGGGTCATGGGCTGCTCTCGGTCTCTTCCTCGTCGGGCCGGCGGCCGTTGACCTTGATCTCGGCGCCGCTTCTGCGGAGCGCGTGCGCCAGCGCGTCGGCGAGCGAGGCCTTGGTGACGATGTCACCGAACTCGATGCCGAGCGTGACGATGGTGTGCGCGATCTGCGGGCGGATCCCGGAGATCACGCACTCGGCGCCCATCAGCCGGGCCGCCATCACCGTCTTCAGCAGGTGGTGGGCGACCTGGGTGTCCACGGCCGGGACCCCGGTGATGTCGATGACGGCGTGCTGTGAGCCCGTCTCCATCAGGGTCTGCAGCAGCTTCTCCATCACGACCTGGGTCCGGGCCGAGTCGAGGGTGCCGACGAGCGGCACCGCGACGATGCCCTCCCACAGCTTCACCACGGGCGTGGAGAGCTCCAGGAGCTGCTCGGTCTGGTCAAGGATGATCTTCTCCCGGGCGTTGGAGAAGGTCTCGAAGGTGAACAGGCCGAGGTCGTCGACGAGCCGCGAGAACCACGCGAACCCGCGGAGCGCCTCGGGGCTGCCGTCGGCCTCGACGATCTCGTACATCGCGTCCTTGAGCGCGAACACCGTCCGCGCGGTTTCCGAGGGCGTGTACCCCTGCCGGACCCGGGTCCGGGAGAACTCGGCGAGCAGCCCGCGTACGTCGGTGAAGTCCTCTTCCTTGCCGGAGAGCGCGGTGCGCAGGGCACGGTAGAGCTCGCGGAGCTCATCGGCGGAGATGTTCGCCTTTTCGGACCATTGATCGAGCAGCCGTCCGTCTTGCTCCAGGAAGAGTTCCTTGGTGCGCCGGATGGCTGCTTCTGCCTGGACGGTCACTACTACTCCTCAGCGCCGGCAATGCCCCCTTGGCGCCACAGTACAGGCACGACAATATAGGACAAACCATGACAAATTAGATAAAAATTACGAAGAATCAACGGCAGTTACGGCAGTGGCCGTAGACGGTGAGGTGACTGATATCGGTCTCGAAACCGAGCTTCTCCTCGAGGCTCGACACGAGCCCCGCGGCCATGTCCGGCGAGACCTCCGTCACCTCCCCGCAGCCCCGGCAGACGAGGTGCACGTGATCGGCCTCGGAGGCCAGGTGATAGGTGGGGGCGTTCCGGTTGAGGTGCGTGTGCGTGACCAGGCCGAGCTTCTCAAGGAGCTCGAGCGTGCGGTAGACGGTCGAGATGTTGATCCCGCGTGCCGTCTCCCGGACCTCGGCACAGATGTCCTCCGGCGTCGCGTGCCCCAGCTTGGCGACCGCTTCGAGCACGAGCTGCCGCTGAGGGGTGATCCGGTAACCGCGCGCCCGCAGTTCCTCGTGCCATGCCTTGGCCATGACCCGAGTTTACGGTTCGCCGCCTCTGGGAGTCCTGCGCCCGGATCGGCGGAATATTCGATTGCCCTTCCGGATCCGGTCGCATAGCGTGCAAGCACGCCAGAAAGGAGGTGGTCCAGACAATGATCGACAGTTATCGGACCGGCGAGGTGACTGTCCGCTAGGACGCCCCCGTCTAGGCCTCCGCCTGGATGTCGGTGACGTCCCGGCGAATCCACAGCAGGCACCGGACCCCGGGCAGCCGGTGGCCGAGCACGCTCTCGGCCCAGGTCCAACCGGCCCGCCTCCGGCGGAAGCGCGCCCGGGGTTCTTCACGCTTCTCCACCCGCAGGCCCACTCCGGCGCTTCCCACGCCGCGGGCGGGGTCACTCGCCGGGGACGAAGTCCGCCACCTTCTTCAGCTCGGCCGAGGCGTGCGCCTGGAGCGACTGGCCCATCGCCGCCATGTCGAAGGCGTACATGAGGTTGCCGTTGACCAGGCCGTAGAGCCGGCGCCCGGCGTTGTACTCCTTCGCGGTCACGGTACGGGCGACCACGTCGGTGTGCAGCTCGATCTTGTGGAAGACGACCTCGCCGACGTAGATCTCCACGATGCCCGTCGGGTGGCTGAGACAGACCTCGACCTGCCGGTCGGGCAGCATCCGCCAGAAGCCGGACTCCATGGCCAGCGGGCGCACCCGGTTGCCGTCCCTGTCGAGCAGCCAGGTGCGGCTCTGGTAGGTCAGGAACGGTTTCCCGTTGTGCCCGAACACCACCTCCTGGCCGAAGTTCGCGCTCTCGATCGTGGGATAACCGATCACACCCGCGCCTTCCCAGCGGCCGAGGAGGAATGCGATCGGTTCGAGCTCGGGGTGAACGTCCATGCACCCGAGCCTAGAGGCCCGGACGGGTGCCCGCGGCATGGCTACGGGCCGTACGGCCGACCCGGCGACGCGGCGCATGCCCTCGCCGCCGGCGCGGGCGCGATCGGCACGTCACCGCCGCCGGCGCGGACGCCCCGCGGCTGCGGTACGGCCGGCGGGCGCCGGCATCCCGCCCGCCCCACCGGCATCCCGCCCGGCCCACGGGCATGAGCACCGGCAAAGGTGGCCTGGATGCCGCGGATCGGTGGCCGCACGCCATCGGCCGCCCCCGTCCGGCGTTCACAGATGCCCGGCGTCCACCGATGCCATGCGTCCACCGATCCGGGAGCCGATCCGGCGGACACGGCGGCCGCTCCACCGAGGGCGGCGGGGCCGGACTAGGCTGCGAGCATGGCACGCTCTCTTGTGATCAAGGTGACGGCGGGCATGGACGCGCCCGAGCGGTGCAACCAGGCCTTCACCGTGGCGGCGGCCGCGGTGGCGAGCGGTGTCCCGGTCTCGCTCTGGCTCACCGGCGAGTCCGCCTGGTTCGCGCTCCCCGGCCGGGCGAAGGAGTTCCGCCTGCCGGAGGCGACCCCGCTGGAGGACCTGCTCGATGCGGTGCTCACCGGTGGCAAGGTCACCCTGTGCACCCAGTGCGCCGCCCGCCGCGGGATCACCGTGGACGACGTGATCGAGGGGATCCGGATCGCGGGCGCGCCCACGTTCGTCGAAGAGGTGCTCGCCGAGGGGGCGCAGGCCCTCGTCTACTGAGGCGGCCGTGCCGGCACCGGCCCGGTCGCCCATTCACGGCCGCGCACTTGGGCTCCCGGGTACGCCCCGGCACCGCGGCGGAGGGACCACGCGCGGGACCGCACCGGCCTGCTCGCGCTGCTCCGTGACGGCCACGCGCTGAGCTCCCGGGTACGCCCGGTGGCGCCATGGAGAGACCACGGGTGAGGCCGCGCCGGCCTGCCCACGCCTCCCCGCGCGCCCTCGGCCCGGAGGGGCATCTCCGGCGCGCCTCCGCCGCCGGCAAGGACCGGGAGCGGGGCCGCGGCGCGGCCGCCTCAGCCGGTCCGCGCCACGGCGCGGCGGCGCTCCCCGGCGGCGCCGTACCGAAGGCCCACCGGGCCGCGGCGTTCCGTCACTTGGAGAGCACGGCGGCGAGCCGCTCCTGGCGCAGCCGCTCGTACCACGTGTCGTCCATGGGCGGGAGCGCCCCCACGACCCAGCTCAGCAGCAGGTCGGCCAGGGCGGGGTTGCGGGCGAGCGCCGGGCCGTGCATGTAGGTGCCGACCACCCGCCCCGCGTAGCACCCCTCGGTGCCGTCGCCGTTGCCGACCCCGGCGACCGTGCGGGCGAGCGGCCGCACCCCGGGGCCGAGCGTGGTCACCCCCATGTGGTTCTCGAACCCGGTGAGCGTGGGCAGGCCGAGCGCGGGGTCGGGCTCGGCGGCGAGCTCGCCCACGGCCCGCCGCTGGCCGCGGCCGGAGCTGATGTCGAGCAGGCCGACGCCCTCCACCGGCTGGCCCTCGTCCCCGGCGTACACCCGGCCGATGAGCTGGTAACCCGCGCAGACCGCGAACACCACCGCGCCGTTGGCGACCGCGGCGTGCAGGCCGCCGTCCCGGCGCAGCCGCTCGGTGGCGAGGATCTGGGGCCGGTCCTCACCGCCTCCGATCAGGTAGATGTGCCCCTGCTGGGGGACCGGGTCGGAGGAGCGGACGTGGATCGTCCGGGCCGGGATCCCCCGGGCCCGCGCCCGGTGCTCGAGCACCAGAACGTTGCCCTGGTCGCCGTAGGTGCTGAGCAGGTCGGGATAGATCCAGACGAGGCACAGGTCAGACTGCACGGCCGAACTCCGCTCGGATCTGCTGGAACGCGGTGTAGTTGGCGATCACGTCGACCCGGCCGGCGGGCACGGCGGAGACCGCCTCACCGAACGAGTCGCACAGCTGGAACGGCACCCCGGCCACGTGGAGCCGGAGCGCCAGGTCGAGCCGGCGCTCGCCGGTGACGACCACGGGGCGGCCCTTGAGCACGCCGTAGTCGACGTCCCACAGCCAGGAGGTGTCGCGGCCGTCCGGCACCTGGGCGTTGACCGAGAGGATCACCGGAAGCGCGGGGTCGGTCACGTCGAATGCCTCGAGCCAGCCCGCGGGGTTCTTGGCGAGCAGCAGCCGCAGCACCCGGCCGTCCCGCTCGACCGTGGTGTACCGCCCGGCCACCGAGGTCACCGTGCGCAGCCGGGGCAGGGCCCGGGCGGGCTCCAGGCCGAAGGCGGCCGCGACCGCGAGGGCCATCGCCGCGTTCGACCGGTTCGCCTGGCCGGGAAGCTGCAGGTCCAGCCGCCAGCGCGTGCCCCGGGGGTCGATGACCTCCTCACCGTCGAGCACCCAGTTCGGCTCCGGGCGGTGGAAGGTGCACTCCCGGCAGGCCCACATGGCGCCGGCGGCCGACGAGACCCCGATCCCCTGGCCGATCGTCCCCGGCTCGGGGCGGTCGAGCGGGCCGCCGCACTCCGGGCAGCACCATGAGTCCTCCCGCCAGCGCTGCCCGGCCGCCACCCAGGTGACCCGGGCGGCGGTGCTGGCGGCCCAGGCCACCAGCGGGTCATCGCAGTTGGCGATCGCGTGGGCGGGCTTGCCGCTGAGCGCCCGGCGCCACTTCTGGGCCAGCAGCCAGATCTCGGCGGCCCGGTCCATCTGGTCGCGGCTGAGGTTCATCAGGCAGACGACCTGCGCCCCGGTGGTGTCGAGCACCTCGGGGAGGTACTTCTCGTCCACCTCGAGCACGCCGTACGGCGCGTTCTTGGCCGAGGCGAGGGCCGTCACGTGACCCGCCGGCATGTTCGCCCCGAAGGCGTTGGTCGCCACCTCGCCCAGCTCCTGCAGGGCCGCGGCGATCAAGCGGGTCGTCGTGGTCTTCCCGTTCGTCGCGCTGACCAGGGCGAGCTTGCGGTGCGCCGCCAGCTTGCGCAGCAGGTCCGGGTCGAGCATGAGCCCGATCCTGCCGCCGATCACCGAGCCGTCGCCGCGGCCGGTGGCCCGGGACAGGGTCGCGGCGGTACGGCCCAGCGCGGTGGCGAGCTGCGCCCGCAACGGAAGCTGACTCATGTCGAGATCCTATTGCGGCGATCCGCCCCCGCTCATCCCGCATCAGGGAAGGAAAGTTCCGTCGGCGCGTCACCGTCGAACGGGAGGACGAAGCGCCGCGGCCACGACAGGACCGTCTCCAGCCACGAGGCGCCCATCGTCTGCGCCACGAACCGGAGCCGCTCATGCGGCTCGACCCCGATCGCGACGATGGTGATGTCCCGCTGGATCCCCTCGTGCTCGTCGTCGCCGAGGATCACCCGCCAGGCGAGCGCCCGGTTGCGGTCGACCTCCATCGACAGCGGGTGGTGGCGGAGCGCCTTGGCCCGGTGGCCGAGCAGCTCGACCCGCGCCCCCACGGCCACGGCGCCCTCCCCCTTGCCCTCGGGCTGGACCGACCCGTTCACCCCGGGGTGCGGGTACGGCCGCCCGGCCGGGTCGGTGCCGAACAGCGGATACTCCATGGGCGGCGCCGGGTCGCGCAGGTCCGGGGCGGGCCGGCCGTACGGGAAGAGCCGCTCCACCTCGTGCAGCCAGCGCACCTGCGGGATCACCCACGACGGGCCCGGCCGGTCGCCCGGCCGCATGGGCGGCAGCTCGCCCTCCACGCTCTCCGGGTCGAGCAGCCCGGCCGCGACCTCCGCGGCCCGCTCGGTCAGCAGCGCCGGGTCGAACCAGGTGCGCAGCGACCAGGCGCGGCGGGAGACCGAGCGCTCGATCAGCGTGGCGAGCAGGCACTCCCGGCGCCGCGGCGGCAGCTCGGCCCAGATGTCGGCGAGCACCCGCGGCACCCCCGGCAGCGGCCGGTTCGTCACGAAGGCCAGGATCACCGTGTCGGTCCAGATCCGCAGCCACGCCCACTCGGGGGCGGCGGCGAGCAGGTCCGCCTCCCGCAGCTCGACCAGGGTGCACGCCTTCCCGGTACGGCACTCGCGCCCGCAGGCGGCCGACCGGCGGCCCCGGATCGGCGGCACCGGGCTGAGCATCGGCCGCTCCCGGTCCTCCCCCAGAGGGATCTTCACCCGAAGCGGGCGGTCCATGCCGTCGGCGAACACCGCCGCGTACCCGGGCCGCAGCGAGACGACCTGGCGGGACTGGTCCTCGCTCAGGTTCATCGCCGCCCCGACGAGCCGCCGGTCGTCCTCGGCCGGCAGCCGGTGCACGATCTTGAGCGCGGTGTTCTTCACCACGTCGGAGACGAGCTTGGTCGGGATCTGCTCGGCCACGATGATGCCCTCGCCGTACGCCCGGATCTCGGCGAGCATCCCGGCGAGCAGCTCGACCGCGTGGGTGGAGGCCCGGCCCGCGCCGCGGTTCCGCAGCAGCCGGTGCGCCTCCTCGATCACGATCACGTGCCGGAGGCCCCCGGCCAGCTCCTCCCGCGGCTCCTGCCGGGCGCGCATCCGCAGGTGCTCCACGATCCGGATGATCAGCGTGCCCATGAGGAACGCCTTGTCCTCGTCGTTGGCCACGTCCTCGATCGCGAGCACCACGTTCCGCTGGAGCAGCCCGCCGATGTCCGCGGGGTGGCCGCCCTCGAAGAACCGGCCGGCGCTCCCCACCCGCAGGCTGCGCAGCCGCAGGCTGATGAAGCCCTCGACGTCGGCCTGCACCTCGTTGCCGTAGCCGATCTCCTGGATCACCTCGAGGGCGTGCTGCTGGAGCTGCTCAAGCGTGGGCACGGCCGGCTGCACCGCCGCCCCGGGGATGCCGGCCCCGGTGACCACGTCCCAGCCGTTGGCCTCGTAGACCCGTTGCAGCGCCAGCGACATGATCTGCGGGAACGGCTCCTCGGCGTCGAACGCGGCCATGAAGAGCGCGCGGACCATGTCGATGTGCGCCTGCACCGGGTAGCCCGGCTCGGGCGCGAGCGGGTTGACGCTGATCGGCACGTTGTCGGGCGCCGACGGGTTGATCACGGTCAGCGGGGCGAGGTGCTCGATCCGGCCGGCCATCGCCGCGTACTCGGACTTGGCCGGCTCGATCGCGAGCCACGGGATCCCCGCCTCGGTGAGCTGCTCGAGCAGGTGCCGCACCGTCTGCGACTTGCCCGACCCGGTGGCGCCGGTCACGAACACGTGGCGGTTGATCGTGGAGAGCGGCACGCGGAACGTTCCCACCGGCCGGTCCTGGCCGTCCACGATCGTCCCGAGATCGATCACCTCGGAGCTGCCGTCGACCTCGGCCTCGCTCGTCACGTCGAAGAAGCCCGCGTCGAGCACCCGCACCCCGGGCACCTCCCGGTGCGGCAGCCCGGCGAGCGCGGCGAGCGCCCCGGCCGTGGCCGCGAACGGGGTGGCCGCCCCGTCGGTGGGGTCGCGCAGGTCGAGGGAGAGCGCCTCGGTGAAGGCGTACACCGGGCCGGCGCCCGGGCCGGAGTCCTTCCCGGCCAGGCCCGCCCCGGACAGGGCGGTGCGCAGCCGGTAGGGGTGGTGGCTCATCTCCACGGAGCCCACCAGCACCGGGGCGATCTGCCGCAGCTCCTCGGCGTTCGCCGCGCCGGCGAGCACGCGCACGTTCCACAGCCCGGCCTCGCGGAACGCGTCGAGCTCCTGCATGCGCCGCTCCGCCCGCTCCACGTCGAACCGCGACCGCTCGGAGGCGTCGCCGTACTGCCGGAGCACGTTGAGCTGGGTGCGCAGGTGGGCGATCTCCGCGTCGAGCAGGTCGGTCGGCTCGGCGATCACCAGCCAGGCGAACGGCCGGGACATGAGGGTGACCAGCGTCGACTCGAACAGCGTCGGCCGGCCGGACTCGGCGTCCGTCCCCGCCCGGCCCTGCAGCGGCGGCGCCTGCCGGCCCGGGCACGGCGTCCACACCAGGTCGGCCAGATCGGCGAGCCAGTCGTCGCCGATCTCCACGCCCCGCGCGCCGCCGGGGAAGAGCAGCGGCTGCGGGCCCGCGGGCGGCGGGTCGCCGGTCGTGGCGGCGCGCTTGGGCTGGCGGGGCGGCTCCAGCGGCCCCGCGTTCGTGATCAGCTCTAACGGCGCCCCCGCCCCTCGCGACAGCCAGCCGATGACGAACGGCCGGTTCCGCTGCGCCGCGGAGAGGACGGCGGGAAGCACGGTGACGAAGTCCCACTCCGCGGACGGGCTACGCGCGGGGGCGGTGATCGCCTGGATCCGGTACCACGGCCCGCTCAAGGGGAACGGATGCATGAGACCCCTCAGGTGACGACGAACTGGGGAGAGATTCCTTCACCGAACACGCCGACACAGCCCGGTTGACGATGCCGTTACCCAATGTGAACGGTGTCATGGTCGCTTCCGCCAGTCGAGCCGGGGCGGCGGTGGCCCCAGGTTGGGCGGCGGGGCGTCCGCGCCGGCGGGGGACGCCTCTTCCTCTCCACCGTCGGGCAGGGCCCGCAACACCTCATCGATGTCGCGGAGCGTGCTCTTGGGGAACGTCAGGATCGCCGGGTTGGCGTCGGCGAGCCGTACCCGGCGGCCTTCGGCCGTGGCGTGCGTGACGATGACCGAGGTGGTGGGGAGCTGCTGGAGCTGGTGCGGCTCCACCAGGAACTCGCGCGACAGGTGCGGCGCCCCGTGCGCGACCTCCGTGGCCCGCCGCCCCCACTCGGTCGACCGGGTGATGTCCTCCCGGAGATCGCCCTCGCTCCGCTCCCCGGCCGAGGCCTGCTGCGGACCGACGGTCGACGTGTACCGGCCGGCCATCCCGCCCGCGGACGCGCTGAGCCGCTCGGTGAGCCGGGCGAGCTCCAGGCGGTGCCCGGTGCCGATGTGCTCGCTCGCCACCCGGGCGTCCTCGGCGTTGCCGAGGCGCATGAAGGCGACGGCGGCGTGGCCGCGGCCCAGGCGCTCCCGCACGGTCGGGGTGAGGGTGCGGTAGGTGAACACCAGCCCGGTGCGCGACGTCTCGCAGGCGTCCATGAGCCGGTCGAGCACGTCGCCCCGGAGCTTGTCGGCCCCCGCGACGATGATCGTGTGGTCCCAGGGCCGCCGGTTCGCCGGCGACCTGCGGAGCAGGTGGGTCAGCGCGGTGGCCACGTAGGTGCCCAGGACCCGGTTCCCGAACACCCCCGCCTGCCGGTCCATGCTGATCACCCGCAGGCGGGCGGGGGGCAGGGGCACCGCCTCCGAGCCGAGCGGCTCCAGCTTCCGGAGCTGGGACTCCATGGCCCAGGCCCGCTCGATGACCACCCGGTCGGCCACCCCGCGGCCGAAGAGCGTGCCGATCCGCTCGAGCTGGGCCGCGGTGAGCAGGCCGCGCCGCATGTCATCGCGCGGGTCGCCCACCTGCGCGAGGGCCCGCAGCGCGGCGGTCACCTGGCTGATGGTCGCGTCCTCGCCGAGAACCTGGAGCACCCGCTCCAGAATCGCGTTGTCGAACCCGATGTCCCTCCCCGTCTCCTCGCTCACGCTCACCACGTGCGCGAGCACGTCGGCGAAGGCCTCCGGCCCCAGCCGCGCGCCCAGGTCGAGGCGCGGCAGGTCGGCCGGGAGCACCCAGACGAGCGGCTTGTCGCCGCCGCGCCTGGCGAGCTCGATGAGGTCCGTTGCGATCGCCCCCTCGGAGAGGTCGAGGACGGTCAGATCGCCCCCGCTGTGGAGCCGGGTGGCGCCGACCAAGGTGATCAGGGCGGACCATCCGGCGAGGGTGCCGCCGGCCACGTCGATCCGGTCGATGTCGTCGGGCACGGTAACCGCATACCAGGTCACCTGCTCCTCGTACCGGCGTTTCCGCTCAGCCCACTCCCGGTATTTCGCCGCGTGCTCCTCCTCGGCGGCGAGGAGCTCCCGCTTCCGGCGCTCCCGCTCGCGCTGGAGCCGCTCCCGGCGCTCCTCGATCCGCGCGTCCACGGTGCGCCTGCCCTTGTAGATCGCGTAACTGCAGATGAGCGCGACACCGCCGGCCGCGGCGAGGCCGAGCAGGACGAGGGGCCACATCAGCACCCCGGTGACGCCGAGGAGGAGGATGAGGGCGGCGATCATCGCCGCCGAGGTGCGCAGCAGCCGGACCGGACGGTTGAACAGATCCTCCTGAAACCGCTGGCGGCGTAACCACTCGTCGTCGAGCGGCTCTTCGGGGATCTCTTCCCTGGGAGGACGCTTGGGCGGCGGTCCGGGATCCGGATATAACTGCGCATACTGCCAGCCCAGGTATATCCGATCAGCCTGAAGCTGGGCATGATCAGGGTGCGGGTCGCCCACGAGCCCTCCATGTCCGCCTCGATCCCAGCCTAGGATCTCCACGCCTCACCGGTGTGGGCTTCTCGCCATTCAGACGTATTTCTCCCATGGCCGTGCCATAGATCCGGCAAGTGCCGCAAGGGCGTCGTACTACCATCCCTTGGCATGACCTCATCCCGCGGAGGCAAGCGCCGCCGACGCCCGATCCTCATCCCGGCAGCCATCGCGATCGCCGCTGCCGGCCTGGGCGTCACCGCGCTGCTCGGCGGCCTGCAGGAGGCGCCGGAGAAGCCGCCTCCCGAGGTCGCCCCCGGGAAGATCATCGATCAGGGCCGGTTCAGCACGCAGTTCATCAAGGCGATCGACACCACGGAACAGGACCGGTACGGCACGCCCAAGCGCAGCCTGCAGCTCGTGCTCAAGGTCAAGAACGTGAGCAACGAGACCGCACCGGTCGGCGGCATCCCCAAGCCCGATGCCAAGCCGTCCATGGGGTTCGGGGAGTTCGCCAGCTCACTGCTCAGGATCGCCCCGGAGATCAAGTCCGAGTACGGCCCGAGCGTCTACGTGCTCAGCTACGGCGTCCAGAGCCGGCAGCTCCACCCGGGCATCACGACGACGGTGGTGGTGAAGTACGACCTCAAGCCCACCGACCCCGCCCCTTCCGAGATCACCATCGACGTCGGCAGCTTCGTGTACGAGGAGATCGGCCTCCGCGACAAGACGCGGCAATGGCGGCTCGCCGGTGAGTTGGACGACGAGGAGTTCACGCCCACCGTGGCGGCGCGCATCACCCTTCCGGTACGGCAGGAGCAGGGGCAATGACGGTCACGCAGCCGCAGCTCCCGAGCGTGGAGGGACCGGCCGCGGAGGCCCGGCCCGCCAAGGCGGGCGCCGGCCGGAGGATCGCCCGCGGGCTCATCGGCCTCGCCCTCGCCGCGGCCGCGGTCTACGCGCAGACCTTCGAGCCGTCGTACGAGGAGCAGCTCTCCAACCTGACCGTCCACGGGCGGATCGGCGAGGTGGTGCACACCTCGCGGTACAGCGTCAAGGTGAACTGGATCAAGGCCGCGCTCTCCGTCGACACGAAGAACTTCGGCGTCGGCGACACGATCCAGGTCCGGACCAGCAACCTGTTCCTGGTGGTGAACATCTCCGCCCGGGGCGTGCGCGAACCGTTCCGGCTCTCGCAGGGCAGCCCTCCGGTCCTGCGCACCAGGGATGACCGCGTCTACTGGCCGACGGACAAGGTCGACAGCAGCCTCACCCTGTTCAGCAAGTGGATCCAGCCGGGGCTCTGGTCGAGCGGGGTGCTCGTCTACGAGGTGCCGAAGGACGCCGTCCCGGGGGCGCGGCTGGTCTTCGCCCCGCCCGCCGGCCTCCTCGTCGTGGACCTGTACCAGCCGGAGACGGAGATCGATCTCGGGCTCACCGGCGGCGCCGCCGCTCGGCTGATCGACGAGGCAGAGGAGTACCACACACTGGTGAACAAGAAGTGATGAGCCAGCCGCCGAGGAACGGGACACCGAGCGGGAACACGCCGGAGGGGCAGGAGTGGTACGTCCTCCCGCCGGACCGGCCGTCCGACGCCGATCCGTCCGCCGGGACCTCCGGCGCTTTCGGCATGCCCGCCCAGCCGCCGGGCGGCGGGGCGCCGGCGCACGGGCCGTACCCCCAGGGCGGGCCGGCCGACCTGCCGTATGGGCCGCACCCCGGCGGGCACCGTGGCGACCTCGGCTACCACTTCCCCGTGCAGCCGCACGGCCCCCGGCCCGGCGAGGGTCCGCACTCCGCGCCCGCTTCTCCGCCCCCGGCGGCGCAGCCCGGCCCGTCCCTGGCGGCGCAGCCGGGCGAAGGCGGGTTCCCCGCCCCGTCGCCGTCGCACGGGCAGCGGCCCGGGGAGGGCGGGTACCCCACCCCTGCGCCGTCGCACGGGCAGCAGCCCGGAGAGGGCGGGTATTCCACTCCTGCGCCGTCCTCTGGGACCCAACCGGCGGACATCACCTACGGCGCCGCCCCGCCCCCGCAGGGATCACACCCCGGCGGTGAGCCGCAGCCCGGCGACATCACCTACGGCGCCGCGCTCCCGCCGCAGCCCGGCGACCCCGCCTACGAGCCCGCGCCGCCCGTCCCGGGCGCCCAGCCGGGCGAGGGCGCTCATGGCACGCCACCCCCGCCGGACATCACGTACAGCGCCGCTCTCCCGCCGCAGGGCGGGCGGCCCGGCGGGGAACCACGACCGGACGACGTCACCTACGGCGCTCCCCTGCCCGCTCAAGGGCCGCAACCCGGCGGCGAGCCCCAGCCCGGTGACATCACCTACAGCGGACCGCTGCCGTCCCAAGGATCGCCCGACATCACCTACAGCGGGCGCCTGCCCGCCCAGGAGCCGAGACCGGCCTCCAGCCGGGTCCGCCCGCCGCAGGACAAGCGGGTCTGGCCGCCCGAGGACGACGAGGACCGGTCCACCCAGCCCTTCCCCGCGCTGCGCGGCACCCGGACCCTGCCACCGCAGCCGCCGCAGCAGGCCGAGGGGCCGGGGCGGCCGGAGCCGCCGGCCACGGCGGAGAGCGGCGCCGCCGCCCAGGAGGGCGCGGCCCCCGGCACCGGAAAGGGCACGTCGCGGGCCCGCCGGACCATCCTGCTCGGCGGCGCGGCCGTGCTCTCCGTCGCGCTCGCCGTCGGCGTGCCCGGCTGGTTCCACTACAGCGTGTACCGGTACGGGCGCCCGGCCGACCACGTGCACATCGTGCCGAAGGGCGAGTCCATGGTCTGGCAGCACGTGGAGTGGCGGGCCACCCTGTTCGAGATCCCGCCGCCGGACAGCTCACCGGGCTCGACCGATCGCAAGTGGCTGAAGGCGGTCATCACCCGGACCGCGCTCGACCAGGAGGGCGCCATCCGCCACGGCACCCCGGAGGTCATGCTGACCGACCGGGCCGGCCGTACCTGGCGCATGGAGGAGCTCAGCAACGAAACCCCGCCGTCGACCGAGCAGAACCGGATCGGCGTGACCTACCGGATGGAGTTCATCGGCGTGGCCCCGCCTGAGGTCGCCGACGAGGTCGAGCTGCTGGTACGGCCGAGCACCTACCGGGACGTGCCCGGTCAGTCGACGGAAGACTTCATGAAGGCAGCGGCGAAGTCTCAGGAGAGGAACGATCACGTGCTGCGCTTCCGGCGCTGACCTGCGCGCGGGCGAGCCGGTCCCGGGTGGCCGCGAGATCGAAGGTCGCGGCGATCAGGCACATGCTCAGCGTCGTGACGATCAGCTCCGACACGAACTCGATGGGCACGCTGGTGAAGATCCAGAAGTACGGCTCGCCGGTGTCCAGCAGGTACCGGCCGGCGCGCTCGAGGTAGATGCCGCCGATGTGCAGGCCCACGTAGCACAGGGCGAACATGCCGAACAGCGGGGCGCCGCCGCGCATGGTGAGCCGGAGTGAATGGAGCAGCGGGATCCAGCGGCTCGTCCACCCCTCGGTCAGCCTGTCGAGCGCCCGCCGGGTCAGGGCGTGGGTGCGGCGCTCCAGGGGCGCCGCGGCGCGCTCCAGCGGCGTCCCCCGGATCGTGGTGCGGGTGTCCTCCGCGTACGCGCCGTAGACCAGGATGCCGACCGTCAGCCAGGTGAGCGGGAGGACGAGCGCGTCGACCACGTACGGCCAGACCTCCCCGATGAAGTCGGTGACCGACTTCCACCCGGGGATGCTCTCCCTGGCCTTCTCCATCCACTCCTGCCAGGCCACGATGACCACCCGGCTGCCGACCCAGTCGGACCGGGCGCCCAAGACCGTGGTCACCGCGTTCAGCCCGTACAGCACGAAAGCGAGCTCCCCGCAGGTGGCGATCACCCCGGAGAACCGCCCGCGGCCGGCCTCGTGACGGCGGGCGAAGAGGGTCTTCACCACCCAGGCCACGGCCATGGTCACCGCGGAGACAATGAGGTCGAGGCCGATGAGCCCGCGCATCACGGTGCTCTCTTCGCCCGCGAACGCGTCGATGAAGATCCGGTCGGGCTGCCGGAGCAGGTCGATGTTCATGAAGTCGCGCGCGTCCTCGGCGAGGAACCCCCAGGTCAGGTAGATCCCGCAGAACACGAGCGCGGTCCGGTTGAGGGCGTTGAGCAGGCTCTCGTGCGCCTCACCCGCCGCGCGGCGGGCCTGGGTCTCCATCAGGGCGCCGCGGAGGATGTAGAGCATGCCGATGGTCGTGACGAGCGAGGCCATCACGACCAGGGTGAACAGGAACATCACGACGACCAGCCGAGCCTGGTACCACTCGCCGTGCGAGATGGTCGCCGCGAGGAGCAGGAGCCCCCACCGGATGACACGGCCGAGGGAAAACCAGATGATCAGCGGTAAGGCACAGGCTCCGGCGATGCGCAGCGCGTGGAGCGGTAACGCGTACGGCGAGAGCAGCCACGCCGGTCTCCGGCGCACGGCGGGCTGGTCGGCGACGGCATGCGCGGATGTTCCGGACACCTGCCGCATACTATCGGGCGCCTCTGCCCGGCTGCGACCGCTTCCGGCGACCCGCCGATGATCCCCGCTCCGCACCGGTCGCGGTGGTCGACGGCCCGGCCGCGCATGACGATTTCCCTGGTCACCGAGGCGAAGACACGCTCGTCAAGCTGCACGACGGGCGAGCGCGTGACCGCGGTCCGGAATGACCGTGGCATGGTCACGGAGCCTGCCGTACCGCCGGGACGCACGTGCCCTCGGACCGGATCAGACCGCTGAGAAAACGCGCGTCCCATGGAACGCGCAGAACTCCACCCGGTCCGCGAGGAGCGGCTGAGACGGCCACCGGGGATGCCGTCCCGGCCGAACCGGCAGCGGCCGAACCGGCGGCGGCCCAACGCGTACGGCTCGCTCTCGGCCTGGACCGGCCGCGTGCCTGCCCCGGGGAACGCCGAAGGCCGGCGCGCCCATGGGTGAACGCACCGGCCCGGCGTGCGTGCGGGGAAGGAAGGAGGTGTGTCAGAGGTCGATGGAGACCTGGGTCACCTCGCCGAGCTTGGCCTCCACCTCGACGTCGCGGGTGACGCCGCCCGCCGCGATGATGCGGACGGTCCACCGGCCGGGGGCGGCGAAGAAGCGGAACACCCCCTCATCGGAGACGACGACCTCGCCGGCGAACTCACCCGTGCGGTCGAGCAGGCGGGCGTACGCGGTGCCACCGGTGCCGGTGACCACGCCCTGGATGATGGCCTGGCTCGACAGATCGACCCCCACCGGAAGGGTCACGGTCTGCGCCGGAGCTCCGCATCCCTGACTCATCAGCGGGCCTCCCCAAGCTCGATCGGCACGCCCACGAGCGAGCCGTACTCGGTCCAGGAACCGTCGTAGTTCTTCACGTTCGGCAGGTCGAGGAGCTCGTGCAGCACGAACCAGGTGTGCGCCGAGCGCTCGCCGATCCGGCAGTACGCGATGGTGTCCTTGCTGAAGTCGACGCCGGCGTCGGAGTAGATCTTCCGCAGCTCCTCGTCCGACTTGAAGGTGCCGTCGTCGTTCACGGCCTTGGACCACGGGATGTTGCGGGCCGTGGGCACGTGGCCCGGGCGCTGCGCCTGCTCCTGCGGCAGGTGGGCCGGGGCGAGCAGCTTGCCGACGAACTCGTCGGGCGAGCGCACGTCGACCAGGTTCAGCTTGCCGATCGCGTTGATGACGTCGTCACGGAACGCGCGGATGGACAGGTCCTGGTCCTTGGCCTTGTAGTTGGTGCGCGGCCGCTGCGGCACCTCGGTGACCAGCTCGCGGGACTCCAGCTCCCACTTCTTCCGGCCGCCGTCGAGCAGCTTGACCTTCTCGTGGCCGTAGAGCTTGAAGTACCAGTACGCGTAGGCGGCGAACCAGTTGTTGTTGCCGCCGTAGAGGACCACGGTGTCGTCGTTGGCGATGCCGCGCTCCGACAGCAGGGCCTCGAAGCCGGCCTTGTCGATGAAGTCGCGGCGGACCGGGTCCTGCAGGTCCTTCTTCCAGTCGAGCTTGATGGCCCCGCGGATGTGGCCCTTGTCGTAAGCGGTCGTGTCCTCGTCGACCTCGACGATCACCACGCCGGGCGTGTCGAGGTTCGCTTCCACCCAGTCGGCATCCACCAGAACGGCAGAGCGGCTCATTGAACTCTCCCAGGTTGAAGACGGCGAATGATCAGGTACATCTGGCAGCCGAGACAGAGACCGAAGGCTGCGTTGAGGAAGGCGGCCAGCAATGCCGCTGCTGTCGCGCCGTAGGCCAGCGGGGTGATCCCTGTTGCGAACCCGATCAGACCTGCGATCGCGAACACCGACCCGACACCCTGAGCGAACCGTGGCGGTGCCGCGTCCTCGAGCTCGCTCGGCGGTCCGAGCCGCGGGCGCACGAGCCTCTTGTAGATCAGCCCGTACGGCGAGGCGTCGAAGATGCCGAGCACGAAGACCAGGGCCTGGAAGGCGAGCAGCCACGCGCTGCCCGTCACCAGGACGGCTGCGAGGACGAGGGTGGTGATAACCGCGCTGAAACGGGGGCCTCGAGGGTCGATCTGCATCGTGAGGATGCTCCTGAAGGTTGATCGGACGGCGGCGTGAACGTGAGCGTGAACGCGGACGCCGCAGGAATCACCCTCAGGCCAGGCGACAGAGCGCAGTGGCGACGCGGCAGTAGTCGACCGCGCGGCGCTTGGTGAGCAGCTCTGTCGTGGAAGTCATGACCATGACAGTACCTGTTGTCTCGTGTTCTGTCACACCTTGTCCGAATGCTGAGACGGCTCGTGAGACGTCTCCGCAGCTGGACGAGGTGCGTCATCGTCCACCACCGCCCCCAATGCCGCGATCACGTCGACCTTCCGAGGCCGGCCCGAGGCACGCTTGACAACATTCCCCGAACGGTCGAGCACAAGCACGGTCGGCGTGCGCATGATGCCGAGCCGCCGGACCAGGTCGAGCCGGGACTCGGCGTCGATCTCCACGTGCCGTACCCCGGGCACGATCCGGGCCACCTCGCCGAGGACCACCCGGGTGGCGCGGCACGGCTGGCAGAAGGCGGTGGAGAACTGCACGAGCGTGGCCCGCTCCCCCAGCTCGGCGCCGATGTCCTCGCTGGTCAGCACGGTCGCCCCGGCCGACGGCTCGCCGGGGGACCGCTCCTGCGGCGCCTGATCGGATGCCGGAGCGCTCACCGTGCGCATCCTCCCGTCCCGATGGCGCAGGAACAGGCCGATGACGACGCCGACGGCGAGCGTGACCGCGAGGACGATGACTCCCACCACATCGGTGAGAAACTCTACGCGGCCGGCGATTCATTCCTCCCGGCCGGGCCGGATTCGCGGGCCGAGGTCACCGCTTCCGGCCCTGCCGCGGTCGCCGGCCGGGTACGGTTCTCCTGCGGACGAACCCGGGCCGAGCCGGCCGCCGCACCGCATGACCGCGTGAGCATCGGCCGCGGAACGCGCGTCAGCCCGGGCCGGGCCGGTGCCGTACGGGCACGGTGACGAGCACGTCGCCGTCCGACCCGGTGAGCTCCAGCCGCTGGATGTAGGGGAGCTGCAGGCCGGTCCGCCCCTCGAAGACCACGTTGTCCTCGCGGTACAGCCCGGGCGCGACCGACCAGCTCCCCACGGGGGCGACCGTGCCGTCGGTGCCGATGGCGCGCAGGGTGCACAGCGTTCCGGCGGGCACGCCGGCGACCCGGGCGACGACCTCGGTCCCGCCTTCCCGCGGGATGAGCCGTACGGCGACGCGCATGTCGCCGTTCGCGCCGCGTGCCTCGGTGGCCATCGTGGTCCGCCCATCGCCGGGAGTGGACGCCCGGTCCAGAGCGATCTCGGGCCGGTCCGCCGCGCTGATGTCCGCGGTCTGCGCCGTGGACGTGTCCGCCGCGCTCTCGGCGGCGCCGTTCCGGGCGCCCTGGGCGACGGTGAGCCATGCCGTACCGGCGAGGGCGACCACGGAGACCGAGGCGGCGAGCGCGAGCAGCAGGCGCCGGCGGCGGCCGCGCCGCGCGGCCGTGGTGATCAGCCGGTCGAGCACGGCCCGGGGCGGCTCGCCCACCTGCTCGATGTCCCGCTCGGTCACCCGGGCGAGCAGGGGCGTCAGCCCGGAGAGCTCCTCGGCCTCGGCCCGGCAGGCGGCGCAGGCCTCGAGGTGGGCCCGGACCGCGGCCTCCTCGTCGGCGTCGAGCGCCCCGAGGACGTAGACGCCGAGCGACATCCTCGTCTCCTCGCACGTCATGGCGCCAGCCCCCGTTCCTCCAGGGCGAGCTTGAGCGCCCGGAGTGCGTAGTAGGTCCGTGATTTCACCGTGCCCGGCGGGATGCCGAGGGCCTCGGCCGCCTCCTTGACCGACTTCCCCCGGTAGTACACCTCCAGCAGCACGTCGCGGTGCTCCGGGCGCAGCGACGCGATCGCCTCGGCGATCTCCCAGGACTCGACCGCCCGCTCGAGCTCGTCGTCGGCGGGCACCCGGGCGAGCGCCTCGTCCCCGGTCTCCTGGGGTCGCGCCTGGCGCGCCCGGTGCTGGTCGACCACGAGGTTGCGGGCGACGGTGAACAGCCATGCCCGCACCGGGCGCCCCTCCAGGACGGCGGGGTGCCGCCACGCCCGCAGCAGCGTCTCCTGCACCACGTCCTCCGCCTTGCCCGGATCACCGGTGAGCCGCAGCGCGTAGCCGTACAACGGCCCCGCGTGGTGGGCGAAGAGCGCCCGCACGAGCTCCTCGCCGGTGCCCGCTCCCGTGCCCACACCCTTGTCACGTACGGCGGGGCCGGGCGGTTCGCCGGCCCGCCCCGGTTCAGCGGAATCGGACATCGGTCGCCGTCCCGGTCAGTGCGAGCCCATCGGAGGTCGACGTCACCCGGGTGACCTTGAGCCCCAGCGGGAGGTTCGGGATGGGGACGGTGAAGGTGAGGAGCCGTTCCGCGTTCGGTACCTGCATGCCGCCGCCGACGTTGACGCTGACCGGTGTGAGGCGGATCTCCCCCCGCCCCACGTGGATCTTCATCTCGGCGTCGACCGGGACCCGCTGCCCGAACGCGGTGACCCTTCCGGAGACCTTCACGGTGTCGCCGCCGGTGCCCGTCACCCGGATGCCGGGCGGCGCGAACTCGGCGATCGTCTTCATGGAGATCACCGCGGTGCCGGTGATCCGCTCGGCCCGGACATCGGCGTTCGCGCTGTCCTCGATCAGCTCGCCGAGCGGGGCGGTGACCCCCTCGAGGGTGGCGTCGATCCTCGACAGCGTGATCCCGGCCTTGGTCACCTCGCCGGCGCTCAGGGAGATCTCCTCGAGGCGCCCGGAGAGGGCCTGGGTGAGGAACGGAAAGCCCGTGATGTCCACGGAGACCGGGTCGGGGAGGTCGAAGACGGCCTGGACTCGCCGGGCGATCTCCCGCTCGGCGCCCACCACGGCGACCCGGTCGAGGCCTACGAGCAGGGCGGCGAGCACGAAGACCGACACGAGCAACTTGCGCATCCGAATCCTCCGGGAAGCACGCGTCGCCCCCACACTAGGGCCTCACCGGTCCGTTTCGTGCGCCAAGGGCGAGGGCACGCCCGGGCCGGCGCCGGTCCGCCGCCCACGCCGGTGTGCCGTGCCGCGCGGCCTCACCCGCCGGCGAAGGGCGGGAGGACCTCGACGACCGCGCCCTCCGGCAGGCGGATGGTGCCGGGGTCACGGGTGCCCGCGGGCGCCCCGTTCACGAGAAACGACGATCGCCGCAACACGCGCTCCAGCTCCGGATTGCCGGAGATCCGGCGGATCAGCTCCCCGAGGGTCTCAGCCTCGAAGGGCTCCTCGGCGACGCCGGCGGCGTCCTTCGCCGCGGCCCAGTAGCGGACCGTCCCGCTCGCCATTCGCCGGTCACCTCCCCCTTTGCCTTGACGATCACATTACGTGATCGCGTGAGCCATCCGCCTGTTACGAGCTCTTAACACGGAAGACCCACAGGTGAAGCGCAGATCCGCTGAGCTAACCTACGACAGAAGGGACCTGGGCAACGGCGCCCCCGGGTCCTTATGTGTTTGCGCCGGCGGTCGCAAGGCGGGCGCAGACGGAACGTTCGGATTCGAGGAGGCGCGCGTGAGCAACCTGCTCCTGCTGACCAACGCGCTCGAGCCCTCCACCGAGATACTCCCCGCACTCGGGCTGCTGCTCCACCCGGTGCGGGTGGCCCCGGCAGAGGCCAGCGCGCTCATCGACGCACCGCCCGCCGACGCGATCCTCGTCGATGCGCGCCGGGAGCTGATCCACGCCAAGAGCCTGTGCCGCCTGCTGCGGACCACCGGGCTCACCGCCCCGCTCATCGCCATCGTGACCGAGGGCAGCCTCGCCGCGATCAACGCCGAGTGGGGCGTGGACGACGTGGTCCTGGAGAGCGCCGGCCCGGCCGAGGTCGAGGCCCGGCTCCGGCTGGCCATCGGGAAGCTCTCCACCTCCGAGGCGGAGAAGGCTCCGGGGGAGATCCGCAGCGGGGACCTGAGCATCGACGAGGCCACGTACACCGCGCGGATCCGCGGCCGGGTGCTCGATCTCACGTTCAAGGAGTTCGAGCTGCTGAAGTACCTCGCCCAGCACCCGGGCCGGGTGTTCACCCGGGCCCAGCTCCTGCAGGAGGTCTGGGGGTACGACTACTTCGGCGGCACCCGGACCGTGGACGTGCACGTCCGGCGGCTGCGGGCCAAGCTGGGCAGCGAGTACGAGTCGCTGATCGGCACGGTGCGGAACGTCGGCTACCGGTTCGTCCCCGATCGGGGCGGGGACCAGCAGAACAAGGTCGCCCGGGAGAAGGCCCGGGAGGCCGCCCGGGAGAAGAATCCCGAGGAGCAGCACGCCTGACCGGCGGGCGCGCCCACGCCCGGCACCCGGCAGGTCGGGTGGCCCACCCGCGGGCGGACCACCCGGGAGCTGCGACCGGAGCGGCCGTGGGCGGAGGCCGCGTGCTCTTCCGCCCGGTGGATCACCGGATGAACCGGCGGATCACCGGATGAACGTGATGCGGTCCGTGGCCGGCGGGTCCACCGGGGAGTGGGCGCTGAGGTAGGCGACGAACGCGTCGATGTCGAGCGGCCCGCTCCACAGCTCCGTGCCCTCGGTGAACACGGTGAAGCCGTCGCCGCCGCCGATGAGGAAGTTGTTCGCCGCCACCCGGATCCGCTGGGTGTCGGTCACCGGGATGCCGTTGATCTTGATGTCGGAGACCCGGGAGCCGATGGGCTTGGTCAGGTCGGCCGTGTAGGTGAGCGAGGCCGACGGCTGCAGCACCCGGGTGTAGGACTCGGTCCACTGCTGCTCGAGCAGCCGGCGGAGCTGCTCCCCGGTGAGCGTGACCACCTGCACGAGGTTGTTGAACGGCTGGACCGTGAAGGCCTCGCCGTACGTCACGACCCCGTCGCCCTCGGACCCGCTGGCCGGGTAGGTGAGGTCGGCGCGGACACCGCCGGGGTTCATCAGCGCGATCTCGGCGCCGCCCTCCCGGGCCGCCTCGAGCTGGGCGTCGGCGATCAGGTTGCCGAGCGGGGACTCCCCGGCCCCGGACGGGTCGCGGGCGATGGTGGCGGTGATGTTCCCCACCGGCCGGTTGGCGACCACGGAGACCCGCTCCTTCCAGGTCTGCACGTACGCCTCGACCTCGGGGTCGGGGGTGATGGTGCGGGTCACCACGTGGTTGTCGGCGGACACGGACGAGCGGATGACGTCCCGCGTCTTGCGGTCGACGCGGAAGTCGATCTGGGTGATGATCCGCCCGAACGACGAGCCCTGGGTGTGGTACCGGTCCTGGCCCGCCGGGTCCTTGATCTTGCAGATGTAGGCCTGGTGGGAGTGGCCGGAGATGACGAGGTCGATCTCGGGGTCGAGGCCGGCCGCGATCCGCGAGCCGGGGCCGGGCACGACCGGGCAGGTGTCGGGGCTCTGCGGGGTGGCGACCTGGTCACCCTCGTGGACCAGGACCACCTGGGCCTTCACCCCCTTGGCGGCGAGCAGCCGCGACACCCGGTTCGCCGCCTCCACCTCGTCGGTGAACTCCAGCCCCTGGATCCCGGAGGAGGTGACGATGCTCGGCGTGGTCTGGGTGACGAGGCCGATGAAGCCGATCTTCACCCCGTTGACCTGCTTGATGACGTACGGCGGCAGGGCCTCGGCGCCGTTCTTCTCCCGGACCACGTTCGCGGCGAGGTAGTCGAAGCGGGCGCCCTTCCACTTGCCCGCGGGGGAGCACCCGTCGGTGGGGTGGCAGCCGCCGTCCATGATCCGCTTGAGCTCGGCGTACCCCTCGTCGAACTCGTGGTTGCCCGCCGCGGAGGTCGCCAGGCCGAGCTTGTCGAGCAGGGAGACGGTCGGCTCGTCGTGGTAGGCGGCGGAGATGAGCGGGGAGGCGCCGATGAGGTCACCGGCGGCGACGACGAGGGTGTTCCGGTCGCGGAGCCGCTTCAGGTGGGCGGCGAGGTAGGCGGCGCCCCCGGCGTCGACGGTCTGCCCGGTCTCGTCCACGATGCGGCCGCTCGAGCCGGTCGGGGGTTCGAGGTTCCCGTGCAGGTCGTTGATGGTGAGCAGGCGTACCGGCACGGAGTGGTCCGGTTTGGAGCCGCCGTTTCCGCGGCCCTTGGACGCGCTCTGCGGTGCGGGGTCGGCACCCGCGGGGAGCGCGGCGAGGGCGAGGACGCCCGCCACGGCGGTGCCGGCGACCGCCAGCCGGGTGAGAAAGGCTTTGGTCATGCCCCGAAGGTAAAACGGTGATCTAAGCAACGCATGACAAAAACGGTAACGTTTTTTCACCAAGAATCAGTCAGATCGTACGTGCCCCGCTGTGCGCCACGTGACGGGTCGATCGCCTAAGGTGCGAAACATGACGGTGCGCGTGGAGATCCGGGAGACTCCTGGCGATCAAGAGGCCGTGCTCGCCCTCGCCGAGGCCGCCGCGGAAGCGGACGGCGTGCGCCCTCTCAACGAGCAGACGCTGCTCGCCCTGCGGTACGGCGGGCCGTCCGGGGCCCGGTTCCTGCTCCTCTACGACGGTGATGAGCTGGCCGGGTTCGCGTACCTGGAGCCGTCCGATCCCCCGAGCGGGGAGCTCGTCGTCCACCCGGGCTTCCGCGGCCGCGGGCTCGGCGGCCGGCTGCTCGCGGCCGTCCTCGACACCGGCGGCAAGGGCGTGCGGCTGTGGGCGCACGGCGACCTTCCGGCGGCGGCACGGCTCGCCGCGGGCTTCGGCATGACCCGGGCGCGGGCGCTGTGGCGGATGCGCCGCCCGCTCACCACGCCGCTGCCCGCCCCAGAGCTCCCGGAGGGCGTACGGCTGCGCACCTTCGAGCCGGGGCGGGACGAGGAGGCGTGGCTGGCCCTGAACGCCCGGGCCTTCGCCGACCACCCCGAGCAGGGCTCCTGGACCTTGGAGGACCTCAAACGGCGGCAGCAGGAGCCCTGGTTCGACCCGGCCGGGTTCTTCCTCGCGGAGCGTGCGGGCACGCTCGTGGGCTTCCACTGGACCAAGGTCCACGCGCAGGCGGAAGGCGCAGACGGGCCGATCGGGGAGGTGTACGTGGTGGGGGTGGACCCGGAGGAGCGGGGAACCGGCCTCGGCCGGGCGCTCACCCTCGCCGGCCTGGCCCATCTGCGCTCGCGCGGCCTGGACCAGGTGATGCTCTACGTGGACGAGGCGAACACGGCGGCGGTCAGGCTCTACGAGTCGCTCGGGTTCACCAGGTGGACCGTGGACGTCATGTACCGGCGGTGAGTCACACGCGGAAGATCAGGTGCAGCAGGCCGTAGGAGAGGGCGGCGACGACGGCGGCGGCGGGGATCGTCAGGACCCAGGCGGTGACGATGTTGCCGGCGACGCCCCAGCGGACCGCCGACAGGCGCCGGGTCGCCCCCACCCCCATGATCGCGGTGGTGATGGTGTGGGTGGTGGAGATCGGGGCGCCGAACCCCATGGCCGCGCCGTACAGCACGGAGGCGGCCGCCATCTCGGCGGCGAAGCCGGCCGGGGCGTTCAGGTGGATGATGCGCCGGCCGAGCGTGCGCATGATGCGCCAGCCCCCGGCGTACGTGCCGAGCGAGATCGCCGCGGCCGCGATGGTGATCACCCACTCGGGGATCGGGTCGGTGGGCGCCACGTACCCCCCGACCACGAGGGCGAGGAAGATCACGCCCATCGTCTTCTGCGCGTCCTGCAGGCCGTGCCCGAGCGCCATCGCCGCGGCCGAGACGGTCTGGGCGTACCGGAAGCCCTTGCCGGTCCGGTGCGGGTTCGAGCGCCGGAAGATCCACAAGATCGCGATCATGATCAGCGCGCCCAGGGTGAAGCCGATCACGGGCGACAGGATCATGGGGATCACGACCTTCTCCACCACGCCGCTCCAGGAGACGCCGGCGCCGGCCGCGAGCGCCGAGCCGACCAGGCCGCCGATCAGGGCGTGGCTGCTGGAGGAGGGCAGGCCGAAGTACCAGGTGATGAGGTTCCACAGGATCGCACCGATCAGCGCCCCGCCCACGATGAGCAGGCCTTGCTGCCCGTCCGGCGGGGCGATGATGCCCTTGCCGACCGTCTGGGCGACCGAGGTGCCGAGGTGCGCCCCGATGAAGTTCATCACCGCTGCCATGATCAGCGCCGTACGCGGGGTGAGCGCGCGGGTCGAGACCGAGGTCGCGATCGCGTTGGCGGCGTCATGGAAACCGTTGGTGTAGTCGAAGATCAGGGCGATGACGATGACGCCGATGACGAGTGCGAGCTCCACTTAGCTTTCCTTGACAGCGATCGACTCGATCGTGTTCGCCACGTGCTCGAACGCGTCGGCGGCGAGCTCCAGCTGCTCGATCACCTCACGCATCTTCATGACCGTGAGCGCGTCGTACTCCCCGCTGAAGAGCTTCGCCAGCAGCCGGCGGTAGATCTGGTCCGCCTGGTTCTCGAGCCGGTTGATCTCGATCCAGTACCCGTTGAGGTGCTGCATCGAGCGCAGGCGCGGCATGGCGTCGGCGGTGAGCTCGGCGGCCCGCTCGAGCACCTCGACCTGCTGGATGACATCCCTGGGCAGCCGGTCGATCTGGTAGAGCACGATGAGGTCGGCCGCCGCCTCCATGAAGTCCATCACGTCGTCGAGGTTCGACGCGAGGCGGTAGATGTCCTCGCGGTCGAAGGGCGTGATGAAACTCTCATTGAGGCGATTCATGATCGCGTGGGTGTGCTCGTCACCCGCGTGCTCGCAGGCACGCATCTTCTCCGCCAGCGCCTCCCGGTCGGAGCCGTCGCTGATGATCTCGACGAGGACACGCGAGGCAGTGACGATGTTGTTGGCCGCGTGCGCGAACAAGTCGTAGTAGCTGTCCTCACGTGGTGTGAGACGCAGTCGCACGTTGTTCTCCAGGGTGCGGGGGACAGTCCGCAGAAAGGGTACGGGTAACCACCTGAATTACGAAGTTCAGCCCACGGCAACCCGCCTGTAACGGTCTTACCCGGACATGCCAGGCTGACGCGGCCCCCGTCATGATCGGTTCCACTCAGACCTTGGTCCGGTGAAAGTTCAGGTAGGACCGGCTCGGCGTCGGCCCGCGCTGCCCCTGGTAGCGCGAGCCGTACCTCGGTGAGCCGTACGGGTACTCGGCGGGCGAGCTGAGCCGGAACATGCAGAGCTGGCCGATCTTCATGCCCGGCCAGAGCTTGATCGGCAGCGTGGCCACGTTGGAGAGCTCCAACGTCACGTGCCCTTCGAAGCCGGGGTCGATGAAGCCGGCGGTGGAGTGCGTGAGCAGGCCGAGCCGGCCCAGGCTCGACTTGCCCTCGAGGCGCGCCGCCACGTCGTCGGGGAGGCTGATCACCTCGTATGTGCTCGCGAGCACGAACTCGCCGGGATGCAGGATGAAGGGTTCGTCACCGACCGGTTCCACCAGCCGGGTCAGATCGGGCTGCTCCACCGCCGGGTCGATGTGCGGGTACCGGTGGTTCTCGAAAACCCGGAAATACCGGTCGAGCCGCACGTCGATGCTCGACGGCTGCAACATCTCGGGGTCCCACGGGTCGATCTTGATCCGCCCCGATTCGATCTCGGCGCGCAGATCGCGGTCGGATAGGAGCACGAATGCAAGGCTAATCGGCCGCCCGCAATCCGCCCAGGGTGTCCCCCTGGGTGGCTTCTCCGCGGTGCCCGATAGTATGCGGGTTTCCCTCACGATTGCCCAAGTTTGGCGGTAGAACGGCCGATTGGCACGTACCGTGACATGCGGTGCCGGAACCCTCACCCAGCGTCCACCGGTCGCTGGGACGCGCTCGTCCGCCGCATTCCGCGATGACGACGTGCACCACGCGCCCGAGGTTTCCGCTACAGTATGGGGACGGAGCGACCTCACGGTCGCCCCACGCGGGTGTAGTTCAATGGCAGAACATCAGCTTCCCAAGCTGACAACGCGGGTTCGATTCCCGTCACCCGCTCCAGCCGAAGGCCCGGGCCGGGACTCCCGGCCCGGGCCTTGATCATTTCTACGTCCTTGCCCACGACCCGTGGAAGGTGCGCGGTGGTGTAGCGGGCCACCCCGCCGCACCGGTCGGCGGCGAGCGCAGGGCCTGACGATCGGCGGCCGCCCCCGGACCGATTCCCATCCGTCATTGACACCGCTGAGGGCGAAATTTACCGTGCTGGTGTTCGCATCTACGGAATCTGTTCATATATGTGACCAACCGGAGCCGTGATGTCGCACACCCCCCTGATCGGCCGACGACAGGTGCTGGCCGGTGCCGCCGGGATCCTGGGTCTCGCCCTCGCGTCACCCGCGCGCGCCGCCCACGTGCCTCCCTTCGGCCGGTACGGCTCGCCCCGCCACCGCCTGAACGACCGCACGCTGTACGTGGACAGCCAGGGCCGGGGTGACTACACCACCGTGCAGGCCGCCGTCGACGCGACCCCGGACTCGCCGGCCGAGGGCTGGACCTTGGTGATCGCCGCCGGGACCTACCGGGAGACCGTCCTCGTGCCGCAGGCCAAGACCGGACTGTGCTTCCTCGGCGCCACCGGCGACGCACGCGACGTGGTGATCGTCTACGACAACGCGGCCGGCACGCCCAAGCCGGACGGCGGCACGTACGGAACCAGTGGCAGTGCCACCGCCACGATCCAGGCCGACGGCTTCACCGCCGCCCATGTCACGTTCGCCAACGACTGGCTGCGGGCCGACCATCCGGAGATCACGGACACGCAGGCGGTGGCGGCGAAGGTCATGGGCGACCGCTCCTACTTCGAGCGGTGCCGCTTCCTCGGCCATCAGGACACGCTGTACGCCGACACCCGCAATGTGGCGACCTTCGCCCGGCAGTACTACCGCGAGTGCTACATCGAAGGGGACGTCGACTTCGTCTTCGGCCGCGCGACCGCCGTCTTCGAGCGATGCGAGCTGACCACCTTGGCGAGAGACGTGACGTTCCGTCCGTACGGCTTCGTGTTCGCACCGAGCACGGCCGCCGCCAACCCGCACGGCTTCCTGGCGGTGCACTGCGTGATCAACGGGCCGGCGGCGGATGCGTCCTTCGGCCTGGCCCGGCCCTGGCGGCCCAGCAGCGACCCGACCGCCGTCCCGTCTCTGGTCGTACGCGAAACCTGGATGGGCCCGTCGATCGACGCCGCCACGCCGTACGTGGACATGAGCTCGGGGTATCACTGGCGGGACGCACGGTTCGGCGAGTTCCACAACAAGGGACCGGGCGCTGCGATCCCCGTGCCCGAGAACCGGCCGCAGCTCACCCCCCAACAGGCCGCGGAGCACACCCCCAGGAAGTACCTCGGCGACTGGCACCCCCGTCCGGCCCTGCTCCCCCGCCCACACTGACGCTCGCGACCAGGGCCGGGCCCTGCTCGAGCTCCTGGCCTGCTCCCCCGCCCGCACTGACCACTCGCGTCGGCGCTCCGGCGGGCGGCGACGTCGACGGTCACCGCCGGGAACGCCCCTCCGCCACCGGCCGGCCGTACGGCCGCGCCGCCGGTCGGTGCAAGATCACCTCGGCCGCCTGGGGCGGAGACCTGCGACTTCCGGTCCTGCTCCCGCCCAGGTCAGCGCCCGGCGGGCGCCCCGGACCGGCGCAGGCGCCCCAGGCCGGGCAGGAACCGGCCCACCCTGGCCGCGTACCGCGCGTACGCCTCGCCGTGCACCCGCAGCAGGTACGGCTCCTCGACCGCGCGCACCTGGACCTCGATCGACACCACGGTCAGCGCCAGGGCGGCGAGCGAGACGACGTTCGGCACCATGGCGGCCAGGCCCGCGGCGGTGATCATCATCGCGGTGAAGATCGGGTTGCGCACCATCGCGAACGCCCCGGTGGTCACCAGGTCGGTGCGCTCGGACTCGTCCACCCCGATCCGCCAGGACGCGCCCATGGACGCCTGCGCGGCCAGCACGGCGGCCGTGCCGAGCAGGGCGAGGATCAGGCCGGACACGCGGACGACCGGCACGTCCAGCGCGGGCACCGCGGCCAGGCCGGCCAGCTCGGCCACCGGGCCGGCCGCCACCGCGACCAGGGCAGCGATGAACAGCAGCCGCGCCCACCACTGCACGCTGCCCGGCCGCAGCCCGCCGCCGCGGAACCCGGTGTCGCCGGTCCGGCGCCACTGCACCCAGGTCCGCACGCCGAACGCGAGCGCCAGCGAGACCAGATAGACGGCCAGCGCGGTCAGCGCCATGAGGTCACCTCACCACGATCGAGCGGGACGCGGGTCATGAGCAGCACGCGCAGCCGGGCCCGCAGGCCGAGCACCCGGGCTCTCCGTCCGCCCGCCCGGACAGGGCCGCCGCGGGATGGAGCGGCGGCTGGCAGCACGCGTCGCCGCGCCAGGCCTCCAGGCCCTCCTTGACCGCCACGCCCGCGATGACCAGCGCCGCGACCGGGTCGGCCCACGCCCAGCCGAACAGGCTGTTCACCGCCAGCCCGGCCAGCAGCACGGCCGACAGGTACGTGCAGAGCAGGGTCTGCTTGGAGTCGGCGACGGCGCTCGCCGAGCCGAGCTCCCGGCCGGCCCGCCGCTGGGCGTACGACAGCACCGGCATGATCACCAGCGAGAGCGCCGCCAGGATCAGCCCCGGCGTGGAGTGCTCGGCCTCGCCGCCCCCGAGCAGCGCGGCCACCGAGTCCACGGAGACGTACAGCGCGAGGGCGAAGAAGGACAGCGCGATCATCCGCAGCGCCCGCCGCTCCCGGCGCTCCACCACCTCCGGGTCGCGCGCGGAGAACTGCCAGGCCACCGCCGCGGCCGAGGCCACCTCGATCACCGAGTCCAGCCCGAACGCCACCAGCGCGCCGGAGGAGGCCACGGACCCGGCGGCGATCGCCACCACCGCCTCGATGACGTTGTAGGAGATGGTCGCCGCCACGAGCAGCCGCACCCGGCGCATCAGCACGGCCCGGCGCTCCGGCGACGGCCCCACGGTCAGCGCGGTCATCCGGCCGTCCCCTCCCCCACCGCCGGGGCCTCCGCGGGCCGGGAGCCCGCGCAGGCCGTGCCGTACGTGGGACACAGCGCCACCGCCTGGTCGGTCGCGGCGAGCAGGGCCTCGGCCGAGCGCAGCAGGTCGAGCAGCTCCGGGGTGGCGATGAAGTAGAAGGACTGCCGGCCCTCGGCCCGGTAGTCCACCAGCCGGCAGTCGCGCAGGCAGGCCAGGTGCTTGGAGACCGTGGACTGCGGCAGCGCCAGCTCGCGGGTGAGATCCACGACCCGGGCCTCGCCGCGCGCCAGCCGCTGCACGATCGACAGCCGCACCGGGTCGGCCAGCGACCGGAACAGCGCGGCGGCGGGTGCCAGCGCTTCCCGGGAGATCATTCCAGTCTCGGAATCAATCATAATATCGTGATGATATCTCGGATTCGTGTTCGAACAAGGCGCGGTCCGGGGCCGGGCTGGGTGAGCGGCCGCCGGGCAGAGCACGACCGCGGCCGGCTCCCGCCCCGGCCAGCCTTCGCCTTCCCGGATCGACGCCCGCCGGTACGGCCGGGCCGGTGATCCCGGCACGTCCGCCCCGGTACGGCCGGCAGGGGGCGCCTCCGCCGCGCGCCGGCGGTCAGCCCAGGTCGGCGGGCATCGGCTCCTGCGGCGGGAGCAGCGTCCCCTGGTGGAAGTAGAGCCGCCACCCCTGTTCGGAGCGCCGCCAGATGGAGCTGCGCCGGGCCCGCCGGCCGTTCTCGTCCGAGACGTAGGTGAGGTGGACGATCCCGGGGGCGAGCAGCCTGCCCTTCATCTCGCTCACCGTGATCCGGTACGGCGGCGCATCGGACTCCTGGGTCAGCGCGTTGATCAGCGAATGCCGGTCCCAGAGGCGCCCCGACGCCCCGATCTCGGTGAACTCCGGGTCGAGGAGCTCGCCCAGGAGCACCGCGGACGAGCGGACCTCCCACTCGAGCAGGCGCATCTCCCCCGTGATCGCCGCCTGCACCGGATCGTCGTGCTCGCCACCCATGTCGATCAACCTATTCCCCGGCGGCTCCCGGACCATGACCGTCAGCCCGGAGCCGGAGACAACGGACAACACGCGATCATTCATGCCGGACGGGCCGGTACGAGTGCGTCGTACCCGGCGGGAGAAGATGAGGCGGGAGATGGCCGTCTCGTGGAGGTCCCTGAGCCATGGCGTGGGTCGTCCTGATCGTCTCCGGCATGCTCGAAACGGCGTGGGCCGTGGCGCTCGCCGAGTCCAAGGGCCTGACCCGGCCGTTACCCACCGCGCTGTTCGTGCTCTCCCTCGCGGCGAGCATGCTCGGCCTCGGCTACGCCCTGCGCTCGATCCCGGTCGGCACCGCGTACGCCGTGTGGGTGGGCATCGGGGCGGTCGGCACCGCCGTGTACGGGATGGTCGTGTTGGGCGAGCCGGCCACGGCCGGGCGGCTGATCTGCCTGGCACTGATCATCAGCGGGGTCGTCGGGCTGAAGCTGCTCCACTGACCCCGGCCGCCCGGACCCCCGGGTGAGCCGCTAGTCCGCCCAGTGGAACCAGGCGTCCCACACGCGATACGGGCGTTCGCCGAGCGTGGTGTCGATCTCGAGCGTGGGATCGATGGGCAGCATGAGGATCTCCGGATCGAGGAAGGCGAAGCCGTACCCCTCGAGCAGCTCCGCGAGCTCCCAGAGCTCCGTCCGCGAGGCCGGCACGGTGTCCTCCGGCAACCGGTCCCGGTGGGGAATGCTGGAGGACCGGGTCCCGGGGCGCGGCCCATACCACACGCGGCTGTTGCCGAAGAGCACCGCGAACGGCGCGAGCCGGCACAGGGCCAGGGTCCATCCCGTGAACCTCGTCCAGCCGTCCGCAAAGGTCTCGCGCAGCGACCCGTCCCGCTTGGTGAGGAAGACGTCGACGAAGGACGCGTATCCGGAGCCGTAATGCCCGAACTCGGCCTCCACGACGCACAGCTCCCGCATGCCGTTCATCGCGTCGACCACCCGGTGCAGGAACGCCTCGATGGCCTTCGGGCCGCTGTTCCACGGCCACGTCGTGCCCACCGGTTCGTCGCGCACCGCGCGTTCGATCGCCGCGGGATCGGTCGCCAATGCCGTGTCGACCACTTCCGCTCGCCTTCCTGCTCGGCACTCGCCGGCCCGACCGGCGGATCCCCGTGTGCTCACCGCACGCGCGTCCAGGACGGCCTGCACCGAATCGTGGCCTTCGCCGCCTATGTCGATCAACTCGATTTCTCCGCTGACCCAAGAAGGAGACGATCGGCGGCGGAGCCGGAAACCATCGGGAAGAGCCGTCATTCGCGCGGACCGCGCGGCCAGTCCGGGACGCGCACCCTGCCGAGGAAGAGGACGCCGTCGGCCGTGCCGATCTGGGCGGGGTCGAGGGGGAAGTAGGCGTAGTGCGGTGACGTGCGCGGGGCGGCGCCCGGGACCGCCGCGGCGAGGGCGCGGGCATCGGCGAGCGCGCGCTCCCAGGGGAGGGTGGCGAGCGCGCCCTCGAGGGTGCCCGGCGGGGGGCCATCGTCACCGAGCGCGCCCAGGGCCGAGGCGATGAACGCGTACCGGTCGCCCAGGTGCGCGGAGACGAGCGCGCCCGCGCTCCACCACGCCAGCTCCTGGTCACCGAAGGTCATCGTGCTCCCGCTCCGCTGCAGGTGCAGGTTGTGGGAGAAGACCAGGACCGGGCCGTGGGCGGCGATCGCGCGCAGATTGGCGGCCATCAGCGCGTCCCGCACCGCCGACAGCCGGGACACCCGAGCCGGGGAGGTGTCGGCCATCCAGTGGTGGTAGCGCAGCAGGCCGACGGCGGTCCGCGCGTACAGCTCCGCGCGCTCCCGGTCGGCCGGGCTCAGCCGCGGCGCCTGGGTCTCCAGCAGCGTGATCAGGTCGTCGGTGATCAGCCGCAGCCGCCGGGCGTCGTCGCTCTGGCCGATCGACCGGGAGGGGTCCAGCACCGTGGCCTCGTCCGACCACCGCGCGTCGGGGCCGAGCAGCTCGTCGATCGTCTCCCAGGAGCACGGCGGGCCGTCGACCAGCGCGTACAGGCCGGCGAGCGCCTCCCGCGGGCTCGCCGCCCAGTACTCCAGCGGGCCGTCGATCCCGAAGAACCTGAGCCGGTCGCCGTGCCGTTCGTTGTGCTCCCGCATCCAGCGCACCAGCTCGCGGTTGGCGGGGAAGGCGCCGAAGCCGTGGCTGAAGCCGCGCTCCATGACCTCGTCGAGGTCGCCGGCGCCGGTGGTGACGTACTCGTCGACCAGGAGGGCCTTGAGGCAGTCGCTCTCGATGGCGAACGCGCGGAAGCCCTCGTGCTCGACCAGGTGCCGGAAGATCGCGTTACGCGCCTCGCCCAGCTCGGTCACGAAGTGCATGGCCTCGCCCAGGCCGAGCAGGTCTGGCCGGGCGGGCAGTGAGCGCAGGAAGGCCGATACGGCCGCGCCGTCGAGCGGCCGGGCCGCGTCCCTGATTTCCATACCTTTTACGGTATCGTTGAACCTTCAATGTAAACTTTTCGCGCCTTTCCAGGCGATTCATACGGTGAACCTTCAACCGTCGGGGCAGCCATGAGGCCGGTGGACCTGGCGCGCGAGCACGGCCTGTCCACGCAGGCGGTGCGGAACTACGAGAGCGCGGGCATCCTCCCGCCCGCCGGGCGCACCGCCGCGGGCTACCGCGTCTACACCCCGGTGCACGCCGCGGCGCTGCGGGCGTTCCTCTCCCTGGTGGCCGGGCACGGGCACGCCATGGCGACGGCGATCATGCAGGCGGTGAACCGGGGCGCGGTCGACGAGGCGCTGCGGCTCATCGACGAGAGCCACGCGCGGCTGCTGGAGGACCGCCGCACGCTCGAGGCGGTCGAGGCCGCGCTGCGCGACCTCGCGCCCGCCCCGCCGCCGGAGCCGGGCGGGGTGCACATCGGCGCGCTCGCCCGGCGGCTCGGCGTACGGCCCGCCACGCTGCGCAAATGGGAGAAGGCCGGGCTGGTCCGGCCGCGCCGCGATCCGCGCACCGGCTACCGGGTGTACGGCGCGGCCGACGTCCGGGACGCCCGGTTGGTGCACCAGCTACGGCGGGGCGGTTACCTGCTGGCGCAGATCGCCCCGCTGATCGCCCAGGTGCGGGCGGCCGGGGGCGTGGAGCCGCTGGAATCGGCGATCCGCTCCTGGCGGGAGCGGCTGGCCGCCCGGGGACGGGCCATGCTCACTGGCGCCGCCGACCTCGAGGCCTTCCTGCGCGCCCGGCAGGGCTGACCGGCGGGACGGCCCGGCCCTCGCGGGCCACGGGTCCGGATCGGCGGCGCGCTCGCTCCCCTGCCCCGGCGGCTCCGCCCGGGCGGATGGCGGCGCGGAGCCGGCGCGCCCGGGATGCGCGCTGTGCGCGGCACGCGGAGCGCGCGCTGCGAGACCCTGGTGCGCATGCGCGAGCACTGCTGTGCCGAGATGACCCGCCGGGTGGCGTGGCGCTGCGCCGAGCATGACGACCCGTTCGACTGCCCGGACGCCGTCGTGATCTTCGATGCCAGGTTCCAGGAGTACGGCCTGATCGTCCGCGACGGCGGGCGCTCGTTCATTGAGATCCACTACTGCCCGTGGTGCGGAAGCCGCCTGCCCGAGTCCCGGCGGGACCGCTGGTTCGCGGAGCTGGAGCAACGCGGCATCGACCCCTGGACGGACGAGATCCCTCCCGAGTACCAGGACGACCGCTGGCTCCACAGCTGACCGGGACCGAGGGACCTTGAGTCAGCACCTCGGACGCCCCGGTTCCCCATCCCCCTAGGGGTAGTGGGCGGACATGGCGGCCGGCCGAGAGATCGGCTCCGGCCGATGCGGGTGCCGACCGGTCTGGCCCGTGATCCACAGTGCTTTGCCCAAGGGTGGAGTGCTCATCCCGAGGTGGTCGGCTCGGCGTACCCGGGCGGTGGACCGCCACCGGTTTCGACCGGCCGATCCCTTCCGAGAGCGGGTGTGGCGCGCCTCGCCCTGCTCAGCGCCGATCTCGCTCAACGGGTGGACATCGCCCACACCCATCTGTTTCGATATGTTTCCGAAATTTTCATGGCAATCCGCACGCGAGATCGGTCACATATCCCCGATGACCAGGGACGACGGTTCCGAAGATCTTCACGAGCTGACACGTTCGTTGACGGCCTGTCGGGGCCGATCGAACACTGACGCCACACCGATCCGGTGCCGCGGTTCGGCCGGCCGGTCGCGGAGCACGCGACCGCCGGCCCCGGACGCGTGGCACGCACGCCAACGCACCTCCGCAACCTCACGAGGAGGGAAGCAGCGCTCATGTTCAGGTCCCCGAGAGGCCACGGGCGCGGCCGTAGGTTCATCGGCCGGATCTGCGCCTTAGCCGTGGCGGTGATCACCGGGCTGACGATGTCGGTCGGCACCGCCCACGCCCAGACGATCAGCTCGAACCAGACCGGCTACCACGACGGCTACTTCTACTCCTTCTGGACCGATGCCCCCGGCACGGTCTCGATGACCCTCGGATCGGGCGGGAACTACAGCACCTCGTGGTGGAACACCGGGAACTTCGTCGCGGGTAAGGGCTGGGCCACCGGCGGCCGCCGGACGGTGACCTACTCGGCCAGCTTCAACCCGTCCGGCAACGCCTACCTGGCGCTGTACGGGTGGACCCGTAACCCGCTCGTCGAGTACTACATCGTCGAGAGCTGGGGCACCTACCGGCCGACGGGCACCTACAAGGGCACCGTCACCACCGACGGCGGCACCTACGACATCTACGAGACGACCCGGTACAACGCCCCCTCCATCGAGGGCACCCGGACCTTCAAGCAGTTCTGGAGCGTCCGGCAGTCGAAGCGGACCAGCGGCACCATCACCACCGGCAACCACTTCGACGCCTGGGCCCGCGCGGGGATGCAGCTCGGCAGCTTCGACTACATGATCATGGCCACCGAGGGCTACCAGAGCAGCGGCAACTCCAACGTCACCCTGGGCACCGGCGGCGGTGGCGGCACCACGCCTCCGCCCGGTGGCGGCGGTGGCGGTGGCGGCGGTGGCTGCCAGGCCACGATCATCCCGGGCCAGGTGTGGGCCGACCGGTTCAACCTGTCGGTCCAGGTCACCGGCACCGACAACTGGGTCGTCACGGTCACCGTGACCCCGCCGCAGAAGATCATCGCCACCTGGAACGGCAATCCGACCTGGGATTACACAGGCAACGTGATGACCATGAGGCCCAACGGCAGCGGGAACACGTTCGGTTTCACGATCATGCACAACGGCAACTGGAGCTGGCCGAGCGTGACCTGCCGGGTGGCCTGACGGTTCAGCCCGTCCACCGCACCGTGGCGCGGCGGTCCGCCGACCGCCGCGCCACGCGCTGCCGTCCGGCGATCACCCGGCGACCGCGTCGCGCCATCTGCCCGCGGACGCGGTGACCTCTCCCCGCCGGCGGTGATCGCCTCGACGAGGTGCCGGCCCGAGTGACATGCGGAAGGAGGTGCGAAGCGCGAGCGGCGCGAGGACGACCGCCCGAGGCGTGCCACGCGCTGGGGATCCGGCTCCGCGGAGCTGCCCGCTCACCCCGGCAGCCGGTTCACCACGATCTCGCCGCCCCGGACGATGAGGTCGAGGCGCTCGCCCTGGCCGGTGAGGACGGAGATGTCGGCGAGGGGATCGCCGTCCACCAGGAGCAGGTCGGCGTAGGCGCCGGGCGCGATCACCCCGAGCTCGCCGGTCTTGCCGAGGAGCTCGGCGTTGACGAGGGTGGCGGAGCGGAGCACGTCGAGCGGCGGTTGCACCTCCGCGCGCAGCAGGAACTCCTTCGACTGGGCGTCGTGGGTCTCGCCGAGCAGGTCGGTGCCGAACCCGATCCGCACCCCGGCGGCGAGCGCGGTCTCGATGGCGCTCTTGCCGGCGTTCACCACCGCGTCGAGCTTGGCCATGCTCTCGGGCGGCAGGCTGAGCTGCCGCCCGAGCTCGACGAGCTGGTCGTACGTGACGAGGGTGGGGACGAGGTAGCAGCCGTGCTCGGCCATGACCCGGGCGGCCTCGGCGTCGATGAGGTTGCCGTGCTCGATCGAGCGGACACCGGCCCGCACCGCCTGGACGATGGCGTCGGGGACGTAGGCGTGGGCGAAGGCGTAGGTGCGCCGGCGGGCGGCCTCCTCCACCGCGACCCGGATCTCCTCCTCGCTGTACTGCACCATGTCGATCGGGTCGCTGGGGCTGGCCACCCCGCCGCCGGCCATCACCTTGATCTGGTCGGCGCCGCCCTTCAGCTCCTCCCGGACGGCCCGCCGTACGGCGTCGGGCCCGTCGGCGATGTGGGCGAAGCCGGTGGAGTGGATCGAGCAGGCGCACAGGTGCGGCTCGGCCGCCGGGTTCGGGGGGATGGTGTCGCCATGCCCGCCGGTCTGGGAGAGCACCCGGCCCGAGCGGAACACCCGGGGGCCGCTGATGAGGCCGAGCTGGAGCGCCTCCTTGAGCCCGGCGTCGAGGCCGCCCGCGTCGCGCACGGTGGTGAAGCCCCGCCGCAGCATGCGCTCGAGGATCGCCTTGGCCTCGATGCCGATGCGGGTGTACGCCCGGCGGCCCAAGGCCGCGAAGTCCATCGTGGTGATGGCGGCGTGGACGTGGGCGTCGATGAGCCCGGGCAGGAGCGTGCGGCCACCGGCGGCCAGGCGGGGCACGTCGTCCGGCGCGGTGAGGGTGGCGCCGGGCTCGGAGACCTCGACGATGCGGTCGCCCTCCACGCGCACGCTGGTGGCGGGCCGGAACTCGCCGCTCTCCAGGTCGAGGAGGTTGGCGTTCTCGAGGACGAAGGCGCTCACCGCCGCACCTCCGGTCCCTTTCTCATGGGGGTCCACGGATCTCTCATGCCCGCATCATGCCGGTGCCCGGCCCGCTGGTCACGATCTTGTTCGGTGATCGGCGGATCGCCCTGCGTGATCGCAGGCGAGGCCTATCAGGTTCCCCGGGCGGCGAGGGCGGGCGGTCTCCAGCGGAGCCCGGCGCGGCCTGGCACGGCTCGGCGGGCCAGGCGGCCGTACGGCGTGGCGCGGGCGGCGTGGACCGGGACTCCACCGCCCTTCAGGCGGGGCGCCGGGTGGACGGAGCGCGGAGATGGACCTCTCATGCCCGGGGCGGGGGCACCCGGGCGACCGATCACACGAGCGTCGAACGACGACGCAGAGCATGACAGAGATGGGAGACGAGTCAGCGATATGTCGATACAGGACCGGTTAGCGGCGGGCGCGGCGACCTGGTGCGCACCGCTGACCTGCAAGCCGCTCTCGGAGGACGAGGCGGCCGAGATCGCGCCGCTCTTCAAGGCGCTCGCGGACCCGGTACGGCTCCGCCTGCTGTCGCTGATCGCCAGCCACGAGGGCGGGGAGGTGTGCGTGTGCGACCTGACCGTCGCCTTCGACGTCACCCCGCCGACGATCAGCCACCACCTGAAGGTGCTCCGGCAGGCCGGGCTCATCGAGGGCGATCGCCGGGGCACCTGGGTGTATTACCGGGCCAACCCCGAGGTGCTGGCCAAGCTCGCCGCCGTGATCGGCCCGGCGCCCGCGGTGCAGGCCGGGACCGCGTGAGCGCCTCCCCCGCGGCGCGCTGATCCCCCGGGGCCCGACGCCCACCCCGCTCGGGCCTCCGGCGGCGTTCCGCCGCCACGGCCGATCCATCCGGAAGAGCGATCGGCGAGAGCCGCGCCCGCCGGGAGCGTTGTGCCCGGACGCCCGGCCGAGGCGCCGGGCACGACGCCGGCCCGCGCTCGTGCCCGGCCGGCGACGGCGGCCGTCTCCTACGCCAAGGACCACGACATGCTGATCAAGGCGTGGGCGCACGTCGCCGCCCGGCACCCGGACCGGGCCCAGCGCATCGTCGGCGGCCACGAGTCCGGAGCGCCGGGGCACCGGAACCGTGCCGAGTGCGAAACCCGGATCACCGGGCATGCGTACCGGATCCCCGGTCGCGAAGACTCGCCGCACCGGACCGGACGATCGAGCCCTGAAGAGAACCGCCATGGGAAACCGGATGGCCGCCCGCGGAGTGGCCACCGGGCAGGGGAACACGAGCGCGCGCGAAACCGAACCCCGGTCGATCCCGGCGGGGACCGGCGGCGGATACTGCCGGGGTGCACCTTGTTATCGGCACCGCGGCTGGGAGGCCGGCGCCGGCATGGCCCTGGCGCTCTTTACTTTGACGTCCTACTAATTAATAGGATGTCAAAGTAATTCCCCATGGTTCACGTCGGTCGGGCGCACGGCCCACCCGGGCCGGCCGTACGGCACGGCCACCTCGCGGGCTGAAGGAGATGAGGGGTTCGGCGATGGAATCTGGCGAGAAGATCCTGGTGATCGACGGGGCGCGGACTCCGGTCGGCAGCTTCGGTGGAGCGCTGAAGGACGTGCCTGCGCACGAGCTCGGCGCCATCGCGGTGCGGGAGGCGCTGCGCCGCGCCGGCGTGGACGGCTCGGACGTCGGCGAGGTGGTGATGGGCTGCATCGGCCAGGTGGGCCCGGACGCCTACAACGCCCGGCGGGTGGCGGTCGCGGCCGGCCTGCCGGTCGGCACCCCCGCGTACACGGTCAACCGGCTCTGCGGCAGCGGCCTGCAGGCGGTGTGGTCGGCGGCCATGCAGCTCCGCTGGGGTGACATCGACTTCGCGGTGGCCGGCGGCGACGAGTCGATGAGCCGGATGCCGTTCTACGACTTCGGCGCCCGCTCCGGCTACAAGCTCGGCGACCGCACCCTCTACGACGGCACGGTGATGATGCTCACCGACCCGTTCCACAACATCCACATGGGCCGCACCGCCGAGGCCGTCGCCCGCAAGTACGGGGTGTCCCGGCAGGAGCAGGACGAGTTCGCGCTCCGCTCCCAGCGCCGCGCGGCAAGCCCGGAGGCGAAGGCCGCGTTCGCCGAGGAGATCACCCCGGTCGAGGTGAAGGGCCGCAAGCCGTACACGGTCGAGGCGGACGAGCACCCGCGGCCGGACACCACCCTGGAGGCCCTCGCCCGGCTGAAGCCGGTCTTCGAGGAGAACGGCACGGTCACCGCGGGCAACGCCTCGGGCATCAACGACGGCGCGGCCGCGCTGGTGCTCACCCGGGAGTCGGTCGCCGCCGAGCGCGGGCTGCGCGCGCTGGTGAGCCTCGAGGCCGTGGTCACCGCCGCGATGGAGCCCGAGCTGATGGGCTACGCCCCCGTGCTCGCCCTCCGCAAGCTGTTCGAGCGGACCGGCACCGGCCCCAAGGACATCGACGTCTTCGAGGTGAACGAGGCGTTCGCCGCCCAGGCGGTCGCGGTGATCCGCGACGCCGGGCTCGACCCGGAGAAGACCAACCCGTACGGCGGGGCGATCGCCCTCGGCCACCCGGTCGGGGCGACCGGGGCGATCCTCACCCTCCGGGTCGCCAAGCACCTGGTCCGCCACGACAAGGAGCTCGGCGTGGTCACCATGTGCATCGGCGGCGGCCAGGCCCTCGCCGCCCTCTTCCGGCGGGTCTGATCACCCGCCTGCGCGGGATGCCCGGGAGAGCGGCCGACCGGCTGCGGGACGGCGGCCTCCCGCGCCCGCCCACGGCGGCCTCCCGCGCCCGCCCGGTGACCGCCGGCCGGCTCACCGGTGACCTCACCGCCCGCCCGCCGGGGCGTCTGCCGCCCTCGCCACGGCCGACGGCCCGGCGGCGCGCGTGCCGGACGCGGATCCGGGACTGCTTGTGCCGGTACCGCTCCCAGTCCGCCATGAACTCGGCTCGCAGCCCGTACCGCGCGGCGAGCTCCACCAGGGTCTCGGTGCGGTAGTAGAAGTCCTCCCGCAGCACGTGGTGCTCTTCCTTCTCCGTGCGGTCGAAGGTGAAGTCGAAGAAGCCATCGGGGTGGAGGATCCGGCCCACGTGGCGCAGGCACTCGTCGATCACCTCGATGGGGCTGTGCGAGAACACGCTGTGCGCGTGCACCACGGTGAAGTACGCGTCCGGCAGCGCGGCGAAGGTGAGGTCGTCCACCAGGGCCAGGTAGGGCAGCTTGGCCTGCAGGCCGTACCAGGCGACGGTGTCGGCGGCGGCGAGCAGGATCTCCGGGGAGATGTCGATCCCGTAGTAGTGCCCGGGCTCCAGGTAGTGGATGAGCCGCCAGCCGAGCCGCAGGTTGCCGCAGCCGATGTCGAGCACCCGGTCCTGCGGGGAGAGCCCGTGGGCGATGAGGTAGTCGAACTGCATCTTGCCGACCCGGAGCCAGCTCCGGCGGCTGTGGCTGCCGATCGCGGCGTCGGGTCCCATCTCCTTGATGTCGGCGCGCATCACCGCGCGGTAGTAGGAGATGTGGTCCCGCGTGGTGAGCCGCAGCCGCGCGTCACGGGTCAGCCGTCTCAGGTACGGCCAGACCTTGCCGGGGTGGCGCAGCGCGTAGGCCAGCCGGTAGCCGAGGCGCGACCGGTGGCGCGCCACATAGGGGGTCCGGGTCATGGCTCCACGTTACGGAGCGCTACCGTCCACCACCCGGGCGTGCACGGACGATCGAGGAAACCTCGCCCTTCTCCTTACGCTCCCGCGGTGTACCCGCCGCCTCCGGCACTTCCGCGATGCCGCCCGGCGTGCCCGGCCGGACCCGTGACGCCGGGCCCGCGGCGCCGATATGACGTCCGCCGGGACGGGCCCGCGGCATCACCCGCGCACGCGCCCCGGCGGCGACCGGTCCCGGCCCGCCGAGGCCGGACGCCGGGTGGCTCCCGTCGCGGCGGCATCCCGGCGGAGCGCCACCCCACCGCCCGCGGTGCCGTACGGGAGAACCGCCCGGCCGCCTCACCCGCCGGACTGCCGGCCCTGGGTGACCCGGCAGGCCAGGTGCAGGGCGAGCCGGTCGTCCGGGTTGGCCAGGTCCACGGTGAGCAGCTCCTCGATCCGGCGCAGCCGGGCGGTGACCGTGTTGCGGTGCACGCCGAGGACCGCCGCGGTCTCGGCCACCGATCCCCCGGCGTCGAGGTAGGCGGTGAGCGTGGCGATCAGGTCGCCCGGCTGCGACTCCAGGGGTTTGAGCAGCCGGGCCGCGGTCGGCGCGAACGTCTCGGTGCTCGCCCACGCCACCAGCAGCTGGGCCAGCCCGAGCCGGTCGATGTGCGCCAGCCGCCCGGCCTGGGGCCGGCCCCGGGCGAGCCGGGCCGCGTCCCACGCCTCGGCGAGGCTCCGGGTGAGCCCGGCCGGGCCGAGGTACGCGCGGCCGACGCCGATCGCGCAGTCGAACCGGGTGGCGAGCCGGCGCCGGACGCGCCGGAGCGCGGCGAGCAGCTCCCGGTCGGCGTCCTGGTCCGGCTCGTCCCGGGTGGTGGTCCACCCGGACCAGCCGTCACCGCGCTCCACCACGGCCGCGTCGATCCCCTCGGCGGCGATGGCGGCGCTCACCGCGTCCGTGTGCCGGAGCAGGTCGACCTGCCCCAGGGCGGCGATGTGGAACGCCACGTGCCAGCCGTCCAGCCGCCAGCCGATCTCGCTGGCGCGCTCCCGCGGCACGTCGCCGGTCCCGAGCCGGCCCTCGAGCAGGTCGCTGAAGAGCCCGGCGCGCAACCGGGCGTCCCGTTCCAGCACCACCCGGCGGACCGCCTGCCAGCGCTGGACGGCCAGGGCGCCGGCCTGCAGCACGTCCCGGACGGCGGCCGCCCAGTAGGCGGGGGCCTGGCCGAGGGCGGCGGCCAGCCACAGGTCCACGGCGCCGACCGTGGTCCCGGGCACCGGGACGGCGACCGTGGTCCGGCCGTGCTCGGTGACGATCTGCGCGACCGTGGCCCGCGGGTTGAACCGGGGCGACGGCTCCGGGGTGACCCCGGTCGGGGTGCCGTCCGGGGAGAACACCCCCACCGGCCGGTCGAGGATCCCGCTCAGCGCGCGGGCGACCTCCTGCGGGCTCATCGGCTCCCGGGTGAGCGCCCGGTGCGCCCGGCGCAGCACCTCGGCCGCGTCCACCTCGGGCGCGTGCACCAGGGCGATCGCCTCGCCCGCCCAGCGCAGCGGCGCCGTACGGAGGCCGAGGACCGGCAGGTGGAGGTGCCGGGCGAGCTGCCGGGTGGAGTCGAGCAGGGCGCCGTTCTCCCCCACGGGCACGGCGAGCGCGGCCGCCCGCTGGTCGTGGAGGCGGCGGAGGGTGGCGTCGAGCCGCCAGCCGCTGAGGAACCCGGGCGGTACGGCGGGGCAGAGCGCGATGTCCCCGGCCTGCACCGGGGAGGTGTCCGCGGGGTCGATCAACGTGACCCCGGTGACCGGCCGGTCCAGGTCGTCCTCCCCGGCGAGCGGGACGGCCGCGGCGAGCCGGGGGTGGCCGAGCAGCTCCCGGAGGGTGGGCGCGCCGCGCCTCATCGCCGGTCCTCCGGCCCGACCGGGTCGATGTCGAGCCCGAACGCGCGCGGCGCCACCGCCCCCACGGCCTCCGGCCGCCACCAGAACGCGGGGCCGGGCAGGTGGAGCACCACCACCTCGGCCCCGCCGCGCACCGAGTCACAGGAGATCGCCACCCCGGTGGCCCGGTCGAGCACGCACAGGATGTCCGGGGTGGAGGCGACCGGCCGCCCGTCGGCGAGGGCGAGCAGGTACTCGTTCTCCATCTCCAGGCGGACGAGCGTGCGCCCGCCGGTCGCCCGGATGATCACCGAACCGCGACCGAACCCGGTCCCGGCGCGGTGCCGGACCACCTCGACCACCCGGCCGAGGACCAGCACCCGCGCGCCCAGCGCGGCGGCCATCGCGTACGGGTCCGCGGCCCGGTGCCACGCCGCGTGGCAGGCGCCGAGCCGGAGGGCGCGGGCGAACGACCCGGGGATCGCCACCCGGTCGAGCCGGCCGGCCGGGAGCGGGCGCAGCGCCACCGCCGCCCACCCGCCGAACTCGCTCAGCGCGGAGCGGACGATCCGCTCCGCGGCCGTGGGTGACAGGCCGTCGAGGATGAGCAGCCGGCCGGTGGCGTCGCCGATGGCGAGCGGGGTGAGCGGCTCCCCCGCCGCGGCCGTGGACGTCTGGTCGAGGCGGGGCAGGGCCCGGCCCATCAGGTCGGCGTCGATCACCGGGAGGCCGAGCTCCCGGGCGGCGACGAACACGAGGATGCCGTTGACCCCGCCCGCCTCGATCGACATCAGCCCGGCCGGGCGGACCCCGGTGCGCTCGGTTACCGCCGCGACCACCGGCCCCCACTCCCCGCCCGCGGGGAGCCGCTCGGTGAACGCGGAGACCGCGCCGACGATCCCGACCGGGACGATGTCGCCGCCGGGCAGCTCGTCCCGGCGCAGCAGCGCGACCCGGTCACCGGCGAGGGTCCGCCGGAGCAGGCGGCCCGCCGTGTCGGTCTGCCCGCCGCCGCCCGAGCCGAGCAGGGTGACGCCCCGCGCCAGGTGGTCGACGTCCCGTTCCCCCAGGTGGTACGGCATGCGTTCAGGGTGACACAAGCCGCTCCACCGGCTCGAACTCCACGTCGAGACCGAATGCGCGCGGCCCGAACACGGCGAGCGCCTCCGGGGTGCGCATCAGCTCGGGGGTGCTGATCCCCACGACCACGGCCCGCTGGCCGTAGCGCAGCCCTTCGGTGGTGATCGGCTCCCCGGTCTCGGCCTCCAGGACGCAGATCAGGTCGGGGACCACGCAGCGGACCTCGCCGTCCACCCGGGCGACCAGGTTCTCGTTCTGGAAGGTCAGCTCGAGCCGCTCCGGCCCGTCGAACGCGGCGAACGTGGCGTGCCCGCGGGCGAACCCGCCCACGGTCCTCCGCTCGACGTCCACCACCTTGCCGCGGAACAGCACCCGGATGTTGTCGTAGCCGCTGCCCTCGAGGGCGCCGGCGAGCGCCTCGATGAAGTCGCCGTGCCGCTCGCGGGCGGTGCGCAGCGCCCGGCCGATCCGCAGGCCCAGGGTGAGGGTGTTCGGCACCGCGGTCCGCCGGACCTCCGCACCGCTCATCGCGTACTCGGCGATGTGCGCGACCCCGCCGAGCCGGATGGTGACCCCGCGGGCGAGCCACTCCATGCGCTTGTTGTCCGCCCCCGTGTCGATGATCACGGTCTCGCCGTTCTCCCCGCCGATCGCGAGCGGCGACCCCGGCACGCCGTACACGGAGAAGGTCTCCATCTGCAGCTCGGGGAAGGCGCGGCCCATGCCGTCCGCGTCCACCACCGGCAGCCCGGTCCGCGCCGCGACGAGCAGCGGAATCATCGAGTTGATCCCGCCGCACTCGATCGGCATGGTCGCGTCGGCCCGGCGGCCCAGCCGCTCCTCCAGCGCCCGGAGCGCGGCGACCGGCTCGTCACCGTGGGGGATCTTCTCCACCACCACGGTAGGGGCGCCCATCTGCGCGGTCGGGATGACCAGGTCGTCGTCCCGCAGATCGGACGGGTCGAGCACGGTGATCTTCCCGTCTCCCTCGCGGAGCGCCTGCTCGACGAGGAGCCGGCCGATGTACGGGTCGCCGCCGCCCCCGGTGCCGAGCAGCGCGGCGCCGCGGGCGAGGTCGGCGAGGTCCTCCCGCTCGAGCGTGTAGCTCATGCCCCCACTCCCATTCCGACCCGGACCGGGTCGTGGTCGTAACCGAAGTACCGTGGGCCGACCAGCTCGATCCCCTCCGGGGTGTGCCAGCGCGGGTCGCACGGCGCGGCGATCACCCGCACCCGCTGGCCGTACCGGAGGGTTTCGGTGGTGATCGCGGTGCCGGCCTCGGCGTCGAGCACGCAGATCAGGTCGGGCACGGACGCCACCACGGTGCCGTCGCGCTCCGCGACCAGGTTCTCGTTCTGGAACCGCAGCTCCATCCGCTCCCCGGTGCAGCCGCCCAGCCCGTCGAGGACGGCCTCGCCGCGGGCGAACCCGCCCTCGGTCCGGCGGCTGACGTCCACCACCTTGCCGTGGAACAGCTCCACCCCGCCGAGCCGCTCGGTGACGGCCGCGACCGGGTCCCGGTGCGCGGCCCGCTCCTCGCGGACCAGCCGGCCCAGCTCGGCGCAGAGGGAGAGGGTGCCGGGGACCAGGGCCTTGCGCGCCTGCTCGCCGTTCATCGGGAACAGGCTGATCATCGCGGAGCAGCCCATGTCGATCGTGGCCGAGCGGGCGAGCCGCTCCGCCCAGTGGTTGTCGATGGTGGCGAAGACCCCGCTGTTGCCCTTCTCGTCGGCGATCGACATCGGGGTGGCGCCGATGCCGTACAGGGTGGGCATCACCATCTGCAGCTCGGGGAAGGCGCGGCCCATGCCGTCGGCGTCGATCAGCGGCAGCCCGAGCTGGGCCGCGGCGACCACCGGGACGAGCGCGTTCACCCCGCCGGCCTCCGCGCACGCCAGGTGGGTGGGGGTGCGGCCGAGGTAGGCGGCGAGCGCCTCCACGGCCCGGGACGCCTGCTCGGCCGAGGGCACCTTCTCCAGCATCACCGTGGGGGCGCCCATCATCGCGACCACCATGGTGACCGCGTCATCGGGCACGGTGTCGAGGCCGACCAGCCGGACCGGGCCGTGCGCGCGGACCGCGGCGTGGGCGAGGAGCCGGCCGATGTGCGGGTCTCCCCCGCCGCCGGTGCCGAGGATCGCCGCGCCGACCGCGATGTCGTCGAGGTCCGCCTCGGTGATGAGCCGCTCAGGCATCGGCCGCCTCCAGCTGCAGCTCGCCGACCGCCTTGACGCGGATCCGGGTCGCGTTGCCCGGCAGGTAGGCGAGCGGGACCTCGTCGACCTCGACGATCCGGACGCTGCCCGGCCGGGCCCCGGAGGCGATCGCCCGGTCCACCGCCTCCTGCTTGGCCTCGTCGAGCACGGCCTGCCGCCGCCCCGGCTCCACCGGGTAGATCCGGTCGACCTCGCCGCCGATCTGGGCGATGGCCGCGCCGATGGCGTTGGCCACGGCGAAGTGATCGGGCCGGTGGATCGGCCCGGAGTCGCCGATCTCGTCCGGCAGCACGATCGACCCGCCGCCGACCGCGATCACCGGGAGCGGCTCGGGCGAGGTGCGGATGCGCTCGATCGCGTCCTCGACGTCCTTGGCGATCCGGCGGAGCGCCGCCTCCACCAGGGACCTGTCGAGCCCGCGGACCAGGGACGGGTCGCCGATCTCGGCCCGGCCGGCCGCCACGGCCACGTCGGTGGCGGTGAGCGTGGACCCGCCGAAGACCAGCGCCTCCTCGGTGAGGCGGTACCCGACCGAGTCCGGGCCCACGGTCACCCCGTCGTCGCCGGAGCGGACCCGGCTGCCACCGCCGATGCCAAGGCTCAGCACGTCGGGCATCCGGAAGTTGGTGCGGATCCCGGCCACGCTCACCTCGGTGGTGGCCTCCCGGGGGAAGCCGTGCCGGAGCACCCCGATGTCGCTGGTGGTGCCGCCCACGTCCACCACCGCGCAGGTCTCCACCCCGGAGAGGAACGCGGCCCCGCGCATCGAGTTGGTCGGGCCGGAGGCGAAGGTGGCGACCGGGTAGCGGCGGGCGAACTCGACGTCCATGAGCGTGCCGTCGTTCTGGCTGAGGTAGAGCGGCGCGGTGATGCCCGCCTTCTCCAGGGAGCCGGCCAGCCCGTCGACGATCTGCGAGGCGAGCTCGCGGAGCGAGGCGTTGATGATGGTCGCGTTCTCCCGCTCCAGCAGGCCCATGCGGCCGATCTCGGACGACAGCGAGATCGCGACGTCCGGGAGCTCCTCGCTGAGGATCTCCGCCGCCCGCTGCTCGAACTCGGCGTTCACCGGGGAGAACACGCTGGAGATCGCCAAACTGCGGATGCCGTGCCGCCGCAGGTCCTCCGCCACCCGGCGGATCTCGTCCTCGCGGAGCTCGGAGATGTGCCGGCCGTCGAACTCGTGGCCGCCATGGCAGAGGTAGTACCGGCCGGAGATGGCGCGCACCAGGCGCTCCGGCCAGTCCACCATGGGGGGCAGCGAGGCCGTGGCCGGCAGGCCGAGCCGGATCGCCGCGGTCGGGGCGAGCCGCTCGGCCTCGACCAGCGCGTTGATGAAGTGGGTGGTCCCGATCATCACCGCCTGGATCGCCACCGGGTCGAAGGCCCGTTGCCGCTTCAGCTCGGCGAGGGCGGTGTTGATCCCGCTGGTCACGTCGCGGGTGGTCGCGGTCTTCACCGCGGCCAGGACCCGCTGCCCGTCCATGAGCACGGCGTCGGTGTTGGTTCCGCCGACGTCGATTCCGATGCGCATGTCAGTCCTTTCAGGAGGCCGACGGTTCAGGAGGCCGACGGCGCCGAGGTCTGGGCCGCGCCGGATTCCACGGACTCGGTGTGCGCGGTGCCGTACCCGCGGATCAGGCCGAGCCAGCCGGCGATCACGTAGAGCGCGAAGGCGGCCACCAGGGAGTTGATGCTGGGCAGACCCCAGGTCACGAACTTGCCGATCGCGCTGGCGATCAGCCAGATCACCAGGGTCGCCGGGACCCAGCGCGGGGCCTCGGCCGGCATGGTGCCGGCCTTGTTCGTGGCGGTGAGCTGCCGGCGCCAGGTCCGCACCACGAAGTACTCGGCGATCATGATCCCGGCGATCGGCGGGAAGGTGACCCCGAGCAGGGTGAGGAAGTCGGTGAACCGCTCCAGGATCCCCGCGGCGGCCAGCACGCTGCCCACCACCCCGACGCATAGGGTGACCACCGCGCGGTTCGCCTGCCGGCCGAAGACGGTGCCGATGAAGTTCACCACGCCGAGGCCGGAGGAGTACAGGTTCCAGTCGTTGATCTTCAGCGTGCCGGTGACGATGACGAGGACACCGATCAAGCCGACCGTCGAGGTGACGATGGTGACGATGTTCGCCGACTTCACCGCGTGGGCGAGCAGCACACCGGCCAGGCCGATCACGTACTCCCCGAGCGTGATCCCCACCAGGGTCTGCTTGATGACGTCACCCACCGACCGGTTGTACCGGGTCATGTCCGGGGTGATCACCGCGCCCACGATGAACCCGCCCGCGACCAGGGTGGTGCCCTCGAGCAGGGACAGCCGCGGCCCGGCGGGCGCGGACGCGACGAGATCCGCCAGCGAGTGGTTCGCCAGCTCGCTGCCGATCGACCAGGCGACCAGCAGCATGAACGCGGGAACGGTCAGGTAGGCGGTCCACGCCATCGAGTGGAAGCCCTTCACCACGATGGCGGTGACCGCGAGGCCGAACACCAGCGACCACGCCCACACGGGCATCACGGGGAGCAGCTGGTACAGGCCCTCCGCCGACACCCCGGACTGGATGCCGAACCAGCCGACGAGGCTGATCCCGATCGCCAGCCCGATCAGCGCGGAGCCGGCCTGGCCGAACCCGCACCACCGGGCGAGCATGGAGGTCGACATGCCCTCCCGCATGCCGATCACGCCCAGCGCGATCGCCACGACTTCGAGGATGACCGCGCCGAAGGTGATCGCCCAGAAGGACTCCCAGAAGGTCATGCCGAAGCCGAGGGTGGCGCCGAGCAGGAACTGGCTGAGCGCGGAGAGCTGGCCGAACCGCTGGACGGCCACGGACCACCACGAGTAGCGGGCCTGCAGCGGCACACGGGATATCGCGTAGTCGTCGTTGCCGAGAGCTGATGCCATGGAATCCTCCGTGGGGGGCCGGAGTGCCTGTGACCAGGCCGGACGTGCTGATGGCCACAGAGGGTAGAAACCGGACAAGTCCCCCGTCACGGTGCGATGCGCACAGTTGGCCCGCTCCGCTTATGCCGGATGCACAGCGGAGTGAACGCTGAAGATCCGCATGGGATGGCGCTGATCAGGCCACGGCATGACTCTCCGGCGTGGCCGCGCCGGCCGATCGGATGCACGATCCGTGGCCCGCGCGGCCGAGCCGTCGTCTAGGCATTCACTCGATGCCGATCAGGCTGAACCGGAGTACGGTCTCCGAAATCAGTTCTGCCCTTTACCGATCGCGCGTAGACGAGCACACGTTCGGTGGAAGGTCCGGGATCGCCCGGGCAGATATCGATCGGTCGTGCCGCATCACCGTGCTCACAGCCTCGACCTGTGAAATTCATTCTTTTCTGGTCAGCGCGGACACCGTGATCGGCCCGCACATCGCCGCCCAGAGGGGATGCCGTTCGCGACCGCATGGCGAGGCCTGGTCCGCGAAATCCACCCTGAGCGACAGCCGGAAACACCCGGCACGCCGGAGGTCAGCGTCCCCCTTATCGGGTGGTCACCGGCATCGGGATGGGCGGTTGTGCCGGGCCGGCCGCGCTCGTCAGCGGTGCCGCGCCGTCCAGCGAGGCCGAGGTCCTTGAGGGCGAGCAGCCGGTTGAGCCGGGAGAGCTGCCGGGCCTCGTAGTAGCGGTACCCGGTGACGGGGTCGACCCGGGCGGGCCGGAGCAGGCCGAGCGCGTCGTAGTGCCGCAGCATCCGCACGGACACCCGGCCAAGGCGGGCGAATTCTCCGATGTTGAACATGACGCCGTCCGGTCTAGGGCCTCACACTGTGTCAGGGTCAACCCCGCGGGGTCGCGCCCACCGCTACGGCGTACCCGCTTCCCGCCCGGCCGCGCTTCATGCGCCGGTACGGCCCGGCCGGCTCAGGCCTCCGCCACGGCCTTCAGCTCGGCGAGCCACCGTTCGTGGTTGGCGCGGAGCCGGGCCTCGCCGTACAGGAGGGGCAGCAGGGGCATGGCGAGCGACTCCTCGATCGTTACCCGGGTCGTGCCGTCGCCGGGCGGCTCGAGCACGTGCCGGTCCACCGCCCGGTACCAGAAGAAGGTCCCGGTCCAGGTGAGCTCCCGCCCGGGATCGACCCGGGCGAACCGGGAGCGGATGGTGACCGGGCCGAGCCGCCACCGGAACGTCTCCCCCGGCCGTACCTCGCCGAGCTCGAGAACCTGCAGGTTCGACGCCCACGACGGCCAGGAGGCGACATCGGCCATGATCGCCCAGACCCGCTCCGCCGGTGCCGCCACCACGGTGCCGGACGAGGAGCGCACGGGAGCCTCGTGGTCGATCCGCCCGCGGGCGGCGTACTCGTCGTGCAGGGCCGCAAGGGACGGGCCCCGGTGAAACAGCGTGACCGCCATGGCGGGCTCCTCGTGCGCTCGGCTGCGTTCCGCGCGATGCTCCCCGCGACGCGGCCGCGCGTCAAGAGAATTGCGGTGATTCAGCCGGAAATCTCCCGGCACCGCGACGAAAGACCGCGGCAGCCCACCCGCCGGGCATACCCAAAGGCCGATTTACGGAAATCCAACACTAAACCTCGATCAGGGCGTGCGCCCGCCACACCCCCGACTCCCGGCGGAACCACGACCCGGCGGGCTGGACCGCCTCGGGGAGCGCGCCCACCTCGCGCACCGCCTCCAGCGGGACGGTGGCGAGCCGGATCTCGAACTCCCCCATGGCGATGCCCGTCCCCTCGTCGATCGACACGTCGACCGGCACGCGCTCCTCCACCTGGATCTGGTCGATGACCTCGTCGAGCACGGTGAGGAGCAGCGCGTCGTCGTCCCGCACGGCCAGGGCGAACTCGACGCTGCCGTCCGGTACGGCATCGCCGATCTCGGCGAAGCTGTCCACCACCGCCCGCACCGCCTCGGCGAGGCACTCCTCCCGGCTGTCCCCCCATGCCTCGACCACGAGGCCGGCCGCGCGCGGGATCGCCCGATAACCGCTGCTCACCATGGCCCTTCACCAGCACTCCGCTCTACGGCACCATGGTGATTTCTGCCCGTATTCCTGAGTTGTAAATATTCGTAAGTAGTAATTCACATATAGGGCTATTCATGCCCTAGTGCGCGTAACGCACCGCTGTCACCGTCGGGTCTGTCTCATCCCCCTCCGCCCGCCACGACGGCCGGGCTTGAGACCCGAGGAGCGTGCGTGCGCAGACGGCGACCTCGCCGAGGCCAGGTCGATGCCGCGGCGCGGGCGACGGAACCGGCACCGGGAGCCGCCGGGCGATCACGGCCGAGGGCCCTCACCCCGGGTTTTCCGGGGTGAGGGCCCTCGCGTGTGGGTGTGGGCGGTGACCTGGTCTCTCCTATGGCGGGCAAGCCCGGCCGCCGAGCGCGGCGCCACCGGACGCCGGCGCCCATGGGCGGCCGGGCCGGGCGCATCCGGTGGCGGCGTCACCGCCACCGACGACATCCCCGGGACGCCGGAGCCGGTCAGGCCGGGACGTCCGGGGCCGGTGAGGACCCGCGGCCGGTCAGGACCGGGGTCCGATCCAGCGGAGCGCGGTCGCGGCCCAGGTGTACCCGGTGCCCGCGGCGAGCAGGAGCACGATGTCGCCCTCGGAGAGCCGGCCCGCCCGGGCGGCCCGGTCGAGGGCGAGCAGCGGGTCCACCCCGCTCATGTGCCCGGTGTCGTCGAGGTAGAGCGCCCGGTCGGCGGGGATCCCCAGGGCGTCGAGCAGCCCGAGGTGCATCGACCGCTTCATGTGCAGCACGCACAGGTGGTCGACGTCGCCGAGCCCGAGCCCGGAGCGCTTGAGCGCCCCCTCGGCGGCCCGCACGAAGTTGGGCAGCGACACCCGGTCGAGGCCCTCCTTCATCGACGCCGGGTCGTACACGTCGAGCTTGTGCCGCCCCTTGCGGACGGTCTCCTCGCTGGCGGGCTCGACGCTGCCCCCGGCGGGCACCCGCACCTGGTGGGCGAAGCTCCCATCGGTGATCATCTCGGTCTCGTAGACCTCGGCCACGCCCTGGTCGCGGGTGAAGAGCACCCCGGCGGCGCCGTCGCCGAAGTTGAACGCGAACCGGGAGCGCACGTTGGTGTAGTCGAGCAGGTACGACTCCCGGCTGGCCGCGACGGCGAGCACGCGGTTGAGGTGCGGCTCGGCGAGCATCATGTCCCGGCAGACCCGCATCGCCACCGGGGTGCCGCAGGAGACGTAGTCGAGCTCGAGGGCGAACGCGCGGTGCGTGCCGAGCATGTGAGCGATCTTGGGAGCGGCGTGCCAGACGGGGTGCTCCTTCCACGTGGAGCCGAAGTACACCACCGCGTCCACGTCGGCGGGGTCGGTCCCGGTCTCGGCGAGCACCTGCGCGCCCACCCGGGCCGCCATGTCGGTCACGTGCTCATCGGGTGCCGCGATGTGCTTGCCGCGCAGCCCGAACCTCTCGATGATCACGTCCTCCGGCACCCCGCTCGCGGCCGAGATCTCGGCCGCGGTCATCCAGCGGCTGGGCAGGTAGCTCGAGGTACCGGCGATGCAGACGGTCACGCTCCTCCTTTGGACTCGGTACGGCGGACGAGGGAGACGATGCCGCCGGGCAGGAACAGGATCAGGACGACGAAGAGCACGCCGAGGATGAACAGCGGCTCGCTGAGCGGCCCGCCGAGGGTGGTGGAGAGCTGGCCCAGGCGGTGGTTGAGGTAGGTGTAGACGAGACCGCCGATGAGCGCGCCGTACGGGTGGCCGCTGCCACCGAGCACCACCATGACGAGCAGGCCGAGGGTGAAGGTCGCCTCGGTCACCTCGGCGTGGGCGCCGCCGGCGATCAGCGCGTAGACCAGGCCGGCGAGGGACGCCAGGAACGACGAGAGCACGAAGGCCATCAGCTTGAACGCGTACGGCCGCAGCCCCAGCACGAGCACCCGGGTCTCGTTGTCCCGGATGGCCCGCCACACCCGGCCGGGCCGCGAGGCGAGCGCCCAGCGCACCACGGCGTAGGTGACGACGAGGAGGGCGAGGGCGAGCCAGTACCGGTTCCCGGCGTTGATCACCCCGACGAGCGGCTCCGGGAGCTTCTCGTACGGCAGGGCGAGGCCGAGCTCGCCGCCGGTGATCCGGAGCGGGTCGCGGACCACGAAGATGGCCCCGGCCTGGCCGAAGGCGAGCGTCGCCATGGCGAAGGCGATGCCGCCGACCCGGAGGCAGATGGCGCCGAGCACGAGCGGCACGACCAGGCCGAGCACGGCCACCCAGGCGACGGCCCCGGCGAAGCCGAGGTCGGTGTGGGTGAGCACGATCCCGGTGGTGTACATGCCGAGGGCGACGTACAGGCCGTGGCCGAAGGAGAGCAGCCCGGTGAACCCGAACAGCAGGTCGTAGGTGACCGCGACCGCGGCCATCACGCACATCAGGGAGAGCACGTGGAGCACGCCGGGGCTGCCGAGCGGCCCGTCGAAGAGCAGCGGCACCTGGACGTCCAGGTACGGCAGGGCCGCGGCGAGCAGCGGCAGGGCGGCCAGCACCACGGGCTTGGCCCAGGCGCGCGGGCCGCGCCGGGTGCGGGGCTCGACGGCCGGGCGGGTGCGGATCATCTGGTCGGTCACGAGGCGGCCCTCCCGAGCAGGCCCTGCGGGCGGACGAGCAGGATCGCGGCGAGCATGAGGACGACGATCAGGTCGCCGGCGCCGACGGCCCCGTAGAAGTTGGCGTACTGCTGGAGCAGGCCGACGAGGACGGCGGCGAGCGCGGAGCCGCGGAACGACCCCAGGCCGCCGATGATCACCACGATGAACGCGAAGATCAGCAGGCTCATGCCCTGCTCCGGCGAGACCGCGTTGTTGATCACGCCCGCGAGCGCGCCGGCGAGCGCGGCGAGCGCCCCGCCGATCGCGAAGACCAGGGTGAACGCGCGCCGGACGTCGATCCCGAGCGCGGTGACCATGGCGCGGTTCTCCACCCCGGCCCGGATGATCAGCCCATAGCGGGTCTTGGCCAGGAAGGCGGACATCGCCAGGTACACCAGGACGGCCGTGACGATGAGCACGAACCGGTTATTCGGGATGGGCGCGCCGAGGATCTCGGTGACCTCGTTCATCCACTCCGGCGTGGCGAGCTGCAGGGCGTCGGTCCCGAAGATCGACCGGATCAGCGCGGTGATCGCGAGCAGCAGGCCGACGGTGAGCAGCACCTGGGGGACGTGCGAGCCGTACATCCGCCGCAGCAGCGCGGTCTCCATGAGCACCGCGAGCACGGCGCCGACGGCGATCGCCACCGCCACCCCGAGGAGGAGGCTGCCGGTGGCGTCCACCACCACCCAGGCGGTGTACGCGCCCAGGGTGAGGAAGGCGCCGTGGGCGAAGTTCAGCACGTCCATGAGGCCGTAGATGAGCGACAGCCCCGAGGCGACGAGGAAGTAGAGCGCGGCCAGGCCGAGCCCGGTGACGGTCAGCAGGATGAAGGTGCTCACGCCTTCGCCACCCCCACTCCGAGGTACTGGCGGGTCAGCTCGCCGTCGCCGAGCAGGTCGGCCGCCCCGCCGGACCAGACGACGCGGCCCTGGTCCAGGACCACGGCGTCCCTGGCCAGGCGCTGGACCATGCGGAGGTTCTGCTCAACGAGGACGATGGTCACGAGCTCGGCGGCCCGGGCGAGCGCCTCGGTGAGCTCGGCCACCAGGTACGGCGCCAGCCCTTGGCTGGGCTCGTCGATGAGCAGGAGCCGGTTGTCGTTGAGCAGCGCCCGGGCGAGGGCGAGCATCTGCTGCTCGCCGCCGGACATGGTCCCGGCCCGCTGCTTGAGGCGCTCCTTGAGCCGGGGGAAGAGCTCGTAGACCAGGTCGTAGTGGTGCGGGCTGCCGGGGCGCTCGGCCAGGAGCAGGTTCTCCTGCACGGTGAGGCCGGCGAAGACCTCCCGGTTCTCCGGGACGTAGCCGATGCCCCGCCGGACCACCTCGTGGGTGGGGAGGCGGGAGATGTCCTCGCCGTCGAGGATCACCTCGCCGCGGCGGGGCACCAGCCCGAGCAGGCCGCGCATGGTGGTGGTCTTGCCGGCGCCGTTCCGGCCGAGCAGCGCGGTGACGCCGCCGGCCCGCACGTCGAACGAGACGCCCTGGAGCACGTGCGACTCGCCGAGGTGGACGTGGAGGCCCCGGACGGAGAGCATCGTGCCCTCGGTTGCCTTGGTCACAGTGCCTCCCCGAGGTACGCGGATTGCACGAGCGGGTCGGCCATCACGGCGTCGGGGGTGTCGCAGGCGAGCAGGGTTCCGTGGTGCATGACGGCCATCCGGTCGGCGAGGCCGATCGCGACGTCCATGCGGTGCTCGACGAGGAGGATCGTCGTGCCGTGCCGGTCCCGGACCCGCCGGATCACCTCGGTCAGCTCGGGCACGTCCTCCGCGCTCATCCCGGCCGTGGGCTCGTCGAGGAGCAGCACGGCGGGCTTCCCGACGATGGCGAGCGCGACCTCCAGCTTGCGCTTGGCCCCGTGGGAGAGGGAGCCGGCCGGCTCGTCCGCGTACTCGGCGATGCCGACCGTCTCCAGCGCGGCCCGGGCCATGGCCACGGCGGCGTCGGTGGGTCGCACCCGCCGCCACAGCGCCAGGCTGCCGCCGAGGTGGACCTGCGCGGCGAGCCGGGCGTTCTCCAGGACCGTCAGCGACGGGAACAGGCTGGTGATCTGGAAGCTCCGGACCAGGCCGAGCCGGGCGCGGCGGAACACCGGCGCACCGGTGATGTCCGTGCCGTTGAGGACGATGCGCCCGGCGCTCGGCCTGCGCAGCCCGGTGAGCAGGTTGAACAGGGTGGTCTTGCCCGCCCCGTTCGGCCCCAGGACCGCCATGATCTCGCCGCGCCGCACCGACAGGGAGACGTCGCTGAGGATCCGCACCCCGCCGATGGCGACGCCGAGGCCGTGGGTTTCGAGGATGGCGCTCATCGCTTGATGGGGTTGGCCGGCGGGGCCACCTGCTCGGGGCCGAGCGTGGCGACCGCCCGCGGCTTCTCGCCCTCCAAGGTGGCGTGGAACATCGGCTGGAGCAGCGCGTGGTCCTCGGCGCGGATGGTCATCTCGCCCTTGGGCGAGGTGAACGTCCAGCCCTCCAGCGCGGTGATCATCTTTTCCACGTCGTCGCCGCCCTGCTCGATCGCGCGGACCACCATCTGGGCGGCGGTGAACCCGTCGGTGTGGAAGATGTCCGCGGTGGTGCCGAGCGCGGAGGCCAGCGCCTTGGCGGGCTCGTTGTCGGTCGCCTCGGCGAAGTAGTGCGCGACGAAGTCGATCTTGTCGCCGGCGGGGCCGAACGAGCCGAACGTGGCCCGGTCGGCCAGGGTGGTCACCACCTTGGTGACGTCGAAGACCCCCTGCTGGGCGAGGGTGCGCCACATGTTCGGCGCGGTGTCACCCGCCCAGGCGACGAAGACCAGGTCGGGCTTGGCGTCCACGATCTGCCGGGCGAACGGGGTGAAGTCGGTGGTCTTGAGCGGCACCAGCACCGGGGTGACGGTCGCGCCGCCCGCCTCGCCGAGCACGGCCTTGACCGCGTCCACGTTCGCCTGGCCGAAGGCGTAGTCCTGCGCGAAGACCATCACCTTCTTGCCCTGCACGCCGCCGGCGAGCCCTTCGGCGGCCTTCACGTCCTGCCAGGTCTGCCGGCCGGAGCGGAACGTGTACGCGTTGCTGCCGGTCACCCCGTCGGCCGCGGCCGCGCCCGCGATGTAGAGCACCTTGTTCTGCCCGGCGAGCGGGGCGAGCTGCATGGCCACGCCCGAGGAGACCGTGCCGGTGAGGATCTTGTAGCCCTTGCCGATCAGGTCGGTGGCCTCGGCGGTCGCCTTCGCCGGGTCACCGGCGTCGTCGTGGTAGGTCACCTCGATCTTCCGGCCGGCCACCTCGCCGGTGCCCTTGGTGGCGTGGTCGAGCCCGGCCTTGAAGCCTTCGATGAACTGCTTGCCGTACCCGGCGACCAGGCCGCTGGTGGAGGTGAGCACGCCGACCTTGACCGGCGATCCGCCGCCGGACGAGCCGGAGGCGGAGGTGTCCTCGCCGCCGGATGATCCGCACGCGGTGAGGGTGAGGGCGAGCAGCGCCGAAAGGGCGACGCCGTATCGTTTCATGAGAACTCTCCTCTTCGAGGGTTCGGGGACGAGCCGAGGGCCGGCCATGGGGACGCGACGGAACCGGCCTTCGGTGAGACGACCCAGGGGGCCGGCCTCAGGGGGACGACTGAGGCCGGCCTTCGGGGAGACCACCCACCGGCCGGCTCAGGGGGACGGCTGAGGCCGGCCGAGGGAACGGGGACGGGGTCAGCGGTGGCCGTACTGCGGGGCCATGACGAGCGCCTTGCCCTCGCACACCACGCGATCCCCGACCTTGGCGACCGTGTCCAGGTCGACCAGCGCCTTCTCCGGGCGGACCGCGGTGACGGTCACCTCGGCGCGCACGGTCTCGCCCGGCTTGGCCCGGCCGAGGAACCGCATCTCCTGCTTGAGGTACATGGTCCCGTTGCCCGGCAGGTCGGTGCCGAGCAGCGTGGAGAACAGCCCGGCGATCAGCGGCTCGGGCACGCTCTCCCCGCCCGCGGGGTCCTCGGTGGTGTCGCCGCTGAGGCTGCGGTACTCGGCGAGATCCTCCGCGGTGAAGGTCCGCTCCAGGGTGGCGGACCGCCCCACCGCCTGCTCCCACCAGTCGCTCATGCGTCCTCCTGCTCACGGTCGCCGCCGGCCGCGGGCCTGCGGATGGTGGTGACGGCCTCGCACACGGTCGTGCCGTCGGTCCGGGTCACGGTGATGTCGCAGGTGATCCGGTCGGGCCCGGCCGCCGACTCCCGCGCGGTGATGGTGACCCGCTCCCCGGCCGGGGTGGGCGCGGGGAACTTCAGGAACTGCTCGGTCAGTTCGGCGCCCGGGTGGTGGCGGCGCACGGCGGCGCGGATCAGGGTGAAGATCAGCATCCCGTGCGCGACCGTGCCGCCGAACCGGGTGGTCTTGGCGTACTCGGGGTCGACGTGGATGGGGTTGTCGTCCCCGCTGAGCGCGGCGAACCGGTCGAAGTCCTTCTGGGTGACGGTGAACTCCTCGCTCCAGGTGACCACCCTGAGCCGGTCCTTGAGGACCTTCCCGGTGGCGTTCCGCGGCAGCGCCTCGATCACCTCGACGTGCTTGGGCACCTTGTACCCGGCGAGCCGCTCCTTGCAGAACGCCCGGATCTCGTCGGCATCGACCGTCATGCCCGCGCGGACCACGAGGTAGGCCTTGCCGACCTCGCCCCACCGGTCGTCCGGCACCCCGACGACCGCGGCCTCGGCCACCGCCGGGTGGGTGAGCAGCACCTTCTCGACCTCGGCCGGGTAGACGTTCTCCCCACCGGAGATGTACATGTCCTTGACCCGGTCGACGATCGTGTAGTAGCCGTCCTCGTCCCGGCGGGCCACGTCGCCGGTGCGCAGCCAGCCGTCCTCGGTGAACGCGGCCCGGGTGGCCTCGGGCTGGTTCCAGTACCCGGGGGTGACGCCCGGCCCGCGGACCAGCATCTCCCCCTCGTCGGCGGGGTCGCCGTTCCGGTCGACGAGCTTGACCTCGGTGAACGCCTGCGGCTTGCCGACCGAGCCCGCCTTGGACAGGGCGTGGGCCTCGTCGATGAGGAAGATGGTGGGCCCGGTCTCGGTCATGCCCATGCCCTGCCGTACCACGACGCCCTTCTCGGCGAGCTTGTGCAGCAGCGGCACCGGCATGCTCGCCCCGCCGGAGGACCACGACCGCACCCGGGACAGGTCGGTGGTGGCGAAGTCCGGGTGGTCGTAGAGCATCTGGTACACGGTGGGCACGCCGAAGAACACCGTGGCCCGCTCCGACAGCAGCCGCAGGGCGAGCGCGGCGTCGAACTCGTGCTGGATGATCGCCGTGCCCCGGACGATCAGCGTGGGCATGGTGTAGAGGTTGATGCCGCCGGTGTGGAACATCGGCAGCACGTTGAGCGTGGTGTCCACGGAGGTCAGGCCGATGGCGACGCCGATGTTGAGGTGGTTGACCACGGCCATGCCGTACGTCTGGATGACCCCCTTGGGCCGGCCCGTGGTGCCGGAGGTGTAGAGCAGGTACCACGGGTCCTTCTCGTCCGGCCACTCGGTGGGGCCCCAGATCGGGTCGGCCTCGGCGAGCGCCCGCTCGTAGTCCGCGCCGAACCGTACGGCGTTGCCGTCGAGCCGCAGCGCCTTCTCCGCGTGGGTGTCGTCGCTGATCAGCACGGTGGGGGTGCAGTCGGCCATGATGCCGGCGAGCTCGTCCGCCGACAGCCGCCAGTTGAGCGGGACCAGGAGCGCGCCGAGCCGCCCGCAGGCGAAGAGCAGCTCCATCAGCTCGACCCGGTTCCCGGAGAGCACCGCCACCCGGTCACCCGGCCGCACCCCGAGCCCTTCGGAGAGGTAGCGAGCCGCTCGGCCGGCGCGTTCCGAGGCCGTGGCGTAGTCGAACTCACGCCCGCTGAGCGTGTCGACCAGGGCGGTCGAATCGGGGCTCAGCTCGGCGCCCTTGCCGAGCAGATCGGGCACTTTCATGTCTTTCGGCTCCTATGAGATCCGGGTGATGCGATTCGAGATCAGGGAGTCCACGAACACGTACGGCCCGGCGCGCAGCACGTGCTGGGTGGCGAACAGGCCGCCCTTGCGGGTGCCGAGGTGCGGGTCGACCCAGTAGCCGCGCATGGTCACCGGCAGCCGGCCGGAGGAGTCGGGCGTCAGCCCGGTCGGGTCGTCGTAGTCGCGGACGATCATGTTGAACCCGTCGCCGACCAGCAGGCCGCCGTCGAGCCGCACGCCGTGCGGGAGGAAGAACTCGTCGGGGGTGATCGACGCCGGGTGGTCGTAGGTGCCGCCACCCTTGCCGATCTTGGCGATGTAGGCGCCGGTGGAGGCGTTGAAGACCTGGATCCGCTGGTTGCGCCGGTCCACCGCGTAGACCCGGCCGCCGCCGGCGGTGACGTCCTGGATCTGGTCGAACGTGCCGGCCGCGCCCTCGCCGTAGAAGTTCGGGCCGAGGTTCCAGGTCGAGCCGGAGTCGGACCCCTTGCTGGGGTCGGGGCCGCCGGTCACCCAGTTGAGCGTGAGCGAGGAGCCGCTCAGGGTGAACCGGTAGAGCCGGTTGCCGGAGGTGCTGATGAACACCCCGTACGAGCCGCCCTCCGGCACGATGTCGATCGCCACCGGGAAGTTCCCGCCGGTGTAGCTGATCTTCGAGGCGCCGGAGGTGCGGGTGGTGAGGTTGAAGACGTTGACGGAGCCGCCGGCGCGGTTGTAGATGCGCAGCGAGCTGTCCCCGGTGTACGGGTAGGGCAGGGTCGCGTCGGCGGCGACGAGCACGCCGACGTGGTGGCTCCCGGAGACCGGGTAGACGCTCAGCCCGGTGACCCCGTACGAGATCGAGCCGCCGGTGAACTTGCCCTTGTACGACCCGTCGAGCCCGTAGCGGTAGATGACGGTGTTGGGGGTGTCGCTGACGAGCAGGGTGTCGGGGTCGCTCCCCTGCCCGGGCAGCAGGTCCATGCCGCCCACCGCGTGGAGCTGGCCGGCGAGCGTGCGCGGGTGGCCCCAGAACTCGTGGGCGGTGACCCCGCCGACGCCGGCCGAGACCGAGCAACGGAGGATCGTGTTCTGGGTGGGGTGCTCCCAGCACTTCTTGATCCGGTGGTTGCCGGTGTCGCTCACCAGCAGCACCCGCGCGCCGGGGTAGTAGACGCCCCACGACCAGATGTTCTCGGTGTACCGGGCGCCGCTCGGGGTCTCCACCGGGACCACGTCGTTGGGGAGCTGGAACGCCTCGTCCTCGGTGAGCGCGGTGGCGGGGGTGCGCATCTCCACCTGGTGGATGCCGAGCCGGCCGTACACCCAGGAGGCGGCGGCGTCCGCGCTGAGCGAGGTGCGGTACTTGGCGGTGTTGGTGCCGAGGTTCGGGAAGCGGATGATCCGGCCGCCGTAGGTGTCGGCGACGTAGAGGTTGCCGTTCACGTCGACCCGGACGCCGCGGGGGCGCTTGAGGTGGTCGGCGGTGCCGTTCCGCGTGAACCGGCCGAGGATGTCGACGAGGGTGAGCGTGCCGCTCGCCGCGACCTCGAAGATCTTGACGCGGTTGTTGCCGTTGTCGGCGACGTAGAGGTAGGTGCGGGAGCCGTCCGGCGTCCGCCAGTAGGTCATGCCCTGCGGGATGCGGAAGCCGTCCCGCTTGAGCGGCTCGCCCGCGTAGTCGTCGTAGTGGGTGGAGTCGGTGCCGTAGTCCTTGTCCGTGCCGGGGATGATGGGGCCGCCCTGGGAGCCGACCGTGGTGACGAGGGTCGCGGTCCAGGTGTCCGGGTCGATCCGGAAGCCCTTGATCCGGTGGTTGAACTCGTCGGAGACGTACAGCAGGCCGTCCGGGGTGACCGTCATGTTCCGCGGCAGCTTCAGGTCGGCGCCGCCGCCGTGGCCCTCCTGGCCGAAGGAGGTCACGTAGTAGAACCGGTCCGGGTTGGACGGGTCGGTGCGGAAGAAGTGCAGCTTGTGCACGCCGACGTCGTTGATGTAGAGCCCGGCCAGCCGGTCGTCGACGGCCTCGCTCTTGGAGAGGAAGTAGATGCCGAGCGGCGCGGTGATCTGCGGCACCGAGCTCGCCGGGCTGTCCGGGGCCAGCTGGGTGTCCGCGTCGTCGAGCCGGCCGATCTGCTTGCCGTTGAGGTCGAAGACGCGGATCACGTGGTTGCCCATGTCGGCCACGTAGACCCGGGCCGCGGCGGGGTTGCCGGTGATGGTGTCCCGGTCGTAGGTGACCGTGGTGGGCGTGTTGAACTGGTACCGCTGGTGGACGACGTGCCCGGTCAGCTCGGACGAGCGGTCCTCGTCGGCGAAGGTGAGCACGGTGGCCGCGCCGGCCTCGGCGGCGGGCCGGACCAGGCCCGCCGCCACCGCGAGTAAGAGCGCCGCGGCGAACGCCGCGGCCGGGCGCTTTCTCATGGGACCCCTCCGGACGGTGCTCATCGGGCGGCTCTGGACAGGAAGGCGGTCATGCCCTCGCGGGCCTCGGGGGTGGTGATCTGCCGGACGAACGCCTCGCGTTCGGCGTCGAGGCGGGCGGCGATCGCGTCGAGGTCGCCGTTGATCAGGCGCTTGGTCGCCCGGACCGCACCCGGGCGCTGGCCGGCGATGGTCCGGGCGAGCTCCGCGGCGGCCCGCCGTACGTCGGACTCGACCCTGGTGGCGAGCCCCCAGGCGACCGCGGTCTCCGCGTCGATCGGGGTGTTCGTGTACTGGACCACGGCCGCGCGGGACGCCCCGATGCGGTACGGCAGCAGCGCGGTCCAGCCGCCGTCCGGGGCGAAGCCGACCGTGGTGTACCAGGGCGCGATGGTCACGGAGGGGTGGATGAGCACGATGTCCGAGGCGAGGAGCAGGCCGAGCGAGCCACCGGTCACCATGCCGTGCACGGCGGCGATGACCGGGGCGGGCAGGCGCATGATGGCGAGCATGGTCTCGCCCAGCAGACCGACGAGCTCGTTGGCGTAGTCGCGGAGCGCGTCGCCGTCGCGCTCGGCGAAGGCGCGGACGTCTCCGCCGGTGGAGAAGGAGCGCCCCTCGGCCGCGAGCACCACGGCGCGGGCGTCCGCGACCTTCTCCAGTGCGGTGAGCAGGTCCCTGAGCAGCTCGGGGACGAGGCTGTTGTGCCGTTCGGGACGGTTGAGGACGATCGTCGCCACCGGCCCGTCGACCTGGGTGAGGATGAGCCCCTGCACCCGCGCACCTCCGAAAGTTGAGACGTGATTCACCTCGCAAATTAGGGCCGGGGCATGCGAAGGTCAAGAGCAATATGAGTGGTGATTCATCTGTTATCTTTGGCTTGGCTCACCAGCGCAGACGCGAGGGAGGTCCAGCTTGACCGCGACCCCTGAGGCCGAGGTCCCCACCAACGCGCGCGGAGCCCCGCTCTCCAAGCGGGGGGAACGCACCAGGCGCAAGCTGCTGGACGCCGCGGAGCAGGTCTTCGCCGAGCTCGGCTACTACGAGGCCTCCATCGTGAAGATCACCGAGGCGGCGGGGGTATCCCAGGGCACCTTCTACATCTACTTCGAGAGCAAGCAGCAGATCTTCGACGAGCTGGTCGCCGACCTCAACCGCCGGGTACGGCACGCCATGTCGGAGGCGGCGAAGAAGGGCCGCACCCGCGCCGAGCGCGAGCGGCTCGGCTTCGCCGGGTACTTCCGGTTCACCGCCGAGCACCCCGCCCTCTACCGGATCATCCGCCAGGCCGAGTTCGTCTCCCCTGACGCGATGCGCCGCCACTACGCCAAGATCGCCGAGGGGTACATGGAGGGCCTGCGCCAGGCGATGGACGACGGCGAGATCGTCCGCGCCGACCCGGAGGTCCTGGCCTACGCCCTGATGGGGATCGGCGAGCTCATCGGCATGCGCTGGATCCTGTGGGACGACAAGCAGCCGCCGCGGCAGGTCCCGGAGGACGTGTTCGAGGAGATGCACCGGTTCATCACCCGCGGCCTCGGCGCCACCGCGTGACACCGCCCGCGGGCCGGACGCCGCGCGACGAGTGCCCATGGCCCCGGATGAGGTGAGGCGCATCCCGATCACGGGCCGCGCCATCCGAGGGCGCACCGGCAAGGCGTCACCCGAGGGCGCACGCGATGAGGGCTGATCCAGGGGCGGAGCGTGCCGGGCCGGAATCCCGGGTGAACCCGGAGCAGCGGCGGGGATCCCGATGAACCCGGCACCGGCGGGGATCTGAGATCGGCCCGGTGCGGCGGCAGGGGGCAGATGAATCCCTTCCTCGGCTCGCTCGTGCTCACCCTCGCCCTGCAGCTCACGGACAGCGCACACGCCGGAAACCGGGCGCGGGCGGATCAGCGCCTCGAGCACCGGACCGGAATCTGTCCGGCGGCCCGGCGGCGGGAGCGGCCCCGCCGCGGTGCGGAGCGGAGAGCCCGGCGGCGCGGGGATGCGTTCTCACTCGCCCGTCATGGGCGATCGGCCGTCATGTGATCGGCTCGGTGGGGGCCGAGCCGCCGGCCCGTCCGGCGGCGGCCCGGCGAGCCCACTGCCGTCCGCGCTGGACGCGCGGGATGTCTCGGTGTCCGCGATGGACGTGATGGACGTGCCCGGACGGGGTCAGCCGGACCACGTCTCCAGGGCGAGCAGATCGCGCATCGACACCATGCCGACCATCTCCCCGTTCTGGGTCACCGGCATGTGGCGGAACCCGGCCTCCAGCATCCGCTCGGCGACCTCGCGGGAGTCGTCCTCCACGTCCGCCGTCTCCACATCCGTGGTCGCGAACTCGGAGACCCGGGCCGAGTAGACGTCCGGCGACTCGGCGAGCGCCCGGACCAGGTCCCGCTCGGTGATGACCCCGACGACCTCGTTGCCGTCGAGCACGGCCAGGGCGCCGACGTCCTTCTCCGCCATGCGCCGCGCCACGTCCGGCAGCCGCTCGTCGACCCAGCAGCCGAAGACGTCCGGACGGTACACATTGCCGATACGCATCGCTCTCTCCAATGCTCATGCGGCCGGATGAGCCGGACGCCCGTCAGCGGGGCGCCCGGTCGCTGGCACTCACCAGTCTCCCCCGTCGCCTCCGTCGTCTTCGAAGATCTCCTCGACGATCTCCTCGACCACCTCACCGGCGATCATGCCGCCGATGAGGCCGGCGGCCCCGGCCGCGGCGACCGTGCCCCAGCCCGGTCCGCTGCTGTGGTGCGGCGGGTACGGGTGCCCGTGCGGGCCGTACGCGTGCGGGTCGGGGTGCCCGTAAGGGCCGTACCCGTGCGGGTCCCCATAGGCGCCGTACCCGGGGGCGGGCGCCCCATACTGGCCGAGGGAGGCGACCCAGCGGTCGATCTCCGCGACCCAGTCGGTGCGCAGCGCCTCGTCGTGGCTGACGGTGAACCGGCCGATCGCGTCGCCGAGGCGGCGGCCGTCGACCTCGAGCACGACGTCCATGCCGCCGGGGTTGGTGACGAAGGTGAGCTCCACCTCGCTCACCACTCCGGCGTACTGGGGCGGCGCGTAGAACTCGATCTCCTGGTAGAACGGCAGCATCTGCTGCACGCCGTAGATGTGCCCCGCCTCCAGGTCGGCGCCCTTGAAGGCGAAGCCCAGCCGCGGGAAGGCATCGAGCACGGCCCGCTGGGACGGGAGCGGCATGACCGCGATCGGGTCGAGGTCGCCCTTGTCGACCGCCTTGGCGATGGCGAGCTCGGTGCGCACGCCGACCGCCATGCCGGTCAGGTGCTGCCCGTCGACCTCGGTGATCGGCGTCTCCCAGGGCACCGACATCTGGAAGGGGAGCACCCGGTTCTCGCCCTTGCGCAGGACGGTGGGGCCGGAGACCTGGTAGCGGTAGAACTCGCCGACCCCGCGGCGCTCGCGGTCGCCGTGCTCGATCTCGACCTGGGCGACCAGGCTCAGCGTGATGTGCTCGATCTCCGCGTCGAAGTCGCCGCCCTTGAGCCGGACCTCACCGGTCAGCGTCCCGCCGGGCTGGACCCGCGGGTTGGCGAGCACGGTGTCCACCGATGGGGCACCGACGCCGAGGGCTCCCAGCATCCGTTTGAAGACCACGGTCTCTCCCGTTGATCGCGAAGTTGTCGGTCTAAGCGGAAACGATCACGGCGTACGGTACGGTTCCGCGCACCGGCCGAGAGGACGAACGGGAGAAAGCGGGGATTCGCGGGAAAGGCGGTGCTTCGCCGGGAACCACCCCCGCCGGGCGGCCATCTCAGGCCGGGCCAGAGCCCGGCGGGGGATGGCGGGCGCTCCTGGCCCGGGTGGCGATGGCGGGTGCCCGTGGACCGGGAGGAGAAGGCGGGCGCCCATGGGCCGGGAGGAGAAGGCGGCGGACCCCGGCCGCGGGATCCGCCGCCCGATCAGGCTCCGCCGAGGTATGCCGCGACCACCCGCTGATCGCCCCGCAGCTCCGCGGCCGATCCGCCGAGCACGCACTCGCCGTTCTCGATCACGTAGCCGCGGTGGGCGATCTTCAGCGCCGCCTTGGCGTTCTGCTCGACGAGGAGCACGGACACGCCCTGGGAGTTCACCTCCCGGACCAGCTCCATGACCGAGGCGACCACCAGCGGGGCCAGGCCCATCGACGGCTCGTCCAGGAGCAGGAGCCGGGGGCCGGTGACCAGCGCCCGGCCGATGGCGAGCATCTGCTGCTCGCCGCCGGAGAGCGTGCCGGCCTGCTGGTCGCGCCGCTCCGCGAGCCGGGGCAGCAGGGTGTACACCCGGTCGATCCGCCGGCGGAGCTCGGCGTGGTCGCGGACGAGGTAGCCGCCGAGCTGGAGGTTCTCGTGCACGGTGAGCGTGCTGAACACCCGGCGCCCTTCGGGCACGTGGACCAGCCCGGCCTTGACGATCTCCTCCGGCCTGGCCCGGGTCACGTCCCGGCCCTGGAAGACGATCCGGCCGGCGCTGGGCCGTACCAGCCCGGAGACCGCGGAGAGCGTGGTGGTCTTGCCCGCGCCGTTGTTGCCGAGCAGGGCGACGATCTCCCCCTCCTCGACGGTGAGGGAGAGCCCGCGCAGGGCGTGCACCCCGCCGTAGTGGACGTGGAGCGAGTCGATCTCAAGCGCCGGCATCGTGCCCCCCGCCGACCTCCATCTGCTCCCCCGCCGGGGTCTCGTCCTCGTCCTTGCCGAGGTAGGCCTCGATGACCGCGGGGTCGCGGCGCACCTCCTCCGGCCTGCCGTCCGCGATCTTGCGTCCGAAGTTCAGCACGACCACCCGCTCGGACACCTCCATGACCAGTCCCATGTCGTGCTCGATCAGCACGATGGCGATGCCGAGGTCATGGCGGATCCTGCGGATCAGGTCCCGCATCTCGGCCTTCTCGCCGTGGTTGAGGCCGGCGCCCGGCTCGTCGAGGAGCAGCAGATCCGGCTTGCGGGCGAGCGCCCGGGCGATCTCCACCCGGCGCTGCTCGCCGTACGGCAGGGCCCGGGCCGGGCCGTACCGGTCGCCGCGCAGGCCGACGAAGTCGAGCCAGTGGTGCGCCTGCTCGGTGCACTCGCGCTCGCTCCGGCGGTACCGCGGGGTGTGGAGCAGCGCGTCGAAGACGCTCTGCTTGAGCCACAGATGGGCGCCCGCGCGCACGTTGTCGAGCACGGACATCTCGCCGAACAGCCGGAGGTTCTGGAACGTCCGCGCCACCCCGAGCCCGGCGATCTTCGACGGCCGCAGGCCGGTGATGTCGCGGCCACGGAACAGGATCCGCCCGGCGGTCGGCTTGTAGAACCCGGTCACGCAGTTGAACGCGGACGTCTTCCCGGCGCCGTTCGGCCCGATCACCGAGACGATCTCCGCCTCGCCCACCGAGAACGACAGGTCGTCGATGGCGAGGAGGCCGCCGAAGGAGAGCCTGAGGTTCTCGACCGACAGCAGGGTCATGCCGACGCCTCCCTGGAGCGGTGGGGCCACAGGCCTTGCGGGCGGACCAGCATGAAGATGATCAGCAGCACGCCGAAGGCGAAGTACCGGTAGTCGGCGAAGTCGCGCAGCACCTCCGGCAGGAGGCTGATCACGATGGCGCCGAGGACCACGCCCGGGGTGGAGCCCATCCCGCCGAGCACCACGGCCATGAGCACGAGGGCCGACTGCAGGAAGGTGAAGCTCCCCGGGGAGATCGCGGAGAGGTGGGCGGCGAACAGCACCCCGGCGAGGCCGCCCCAGATCGCGCCGGCGATGTAGGCGGCGAGCTTGACCCGGTAGGTGTGCACGCCCATGGCCTCGGCGGCGTCCTCGTCCTCCCGGATGAACCGCCAGGCCCGCCCCAGCCGGGAGCGGCCGAGCCGGGCCGCGCCGGCGACCGCCACCGCGACGACCACCACGGTCAGGTAGTAGAAGACCACCGCGTTGTCGGTGAGCCCGGGGATGCCGTAGATCCCCGACGGCCCGCCGGTGATCTCCAGGTTGTTGGCGGTGATGCGGATGATCTCGCCGAACCCGAGGGTGACGATGGCGAGGTAGTCGCTCCGCAGCCGCAGCGTGGGCGCGCCGATCACGATGCCCGCGATGATCGTCACGACGATGACCGCGGGCAGGGTCGCCAGCAGCGGCAGGTCGAACCGGGTGCTGAGCACCCCGCTCGTGTAGGCGCCGACCGCGAAGAACGCGGCGTACCCCAGGTCGAGCAGGCCGCAGTAGCCGACCACGATGTTCAGCCCGGCCGCCAGCATGACGAAGATCGCCGCGCTGGTCATGACCGAGAGGGCGTACGGCGTGGCGATCACGAAGGGGGCGAGCAGGGCGATGGCCAGGGCGGCGAGGCCCGCCCACCGGTTGTCGAAGGTCCGCGTGATGGCCCGGCCGAGCGCCGTGCCCTTGCGCCTCCTGCGGGTGGGGGTGGATGTCGGGGTCTGCACGCTCATACCCGCTCCGTCACACGCTCGCCGAGCAGGCCCGTCGGCCGCACGGTCAGGAACAGGATGAGCACGCCGAAGGCGAACACGTCACGCCATTCCCCACCGAGCCAGTAGGTGCCGAAGGACTCGAGCATCCCGAGCAGCAGCCCGCCGAGCATGGTGCCCGGGATGTTCCCGATGCCCCCGATGACCGCGGCGGTGAACGCCTTGAGCCCGATGAGGAACCCCATCATGAAGTCGATCTTTCCGTAGTACGCCCCGGCCATCACCCCGGCCGCGCCGGCGAGCGCCGAGCCGAGGAAGAACGTCCGGGCGATCACGGCGTTGACGTTGATGCCCATCAGCGCGCTGGTCCGCGGGTCGAGCGCGATGGCCCGCATGGCGCGGCCCTCGCGCGACCGCGTGACGAGGAGGTTGAGCGCCACCATCAGGGCGACGGCCACGACCATCAGCACGATCTGCTGCACCGTGATCGACGCGCCGAGCACGTGGATCGTGGTGCCGCCGAGCCGTACCGGGTAGACCTGGGGATCCGGCCCGGCGATGACGCGGACGCCGTACTCGAGGGAGAACGATGCGCCGACCGCGGTGATGAGGAGGGAGAGGCGGGGGGCGGAGCGCAGCCGGCGGTAGGCGATGCGCTCGAGCAGCACCCCGCACATCCCGGTGAAGCCCATGGTGACGACCAGCACCCCGAGCAGCAGGGGGAGCTGCATGTCCGGCGAGACGCCGCCGGTCGCGCCGAGGATGGCGAAGCCGGCGAACGCGCCGAGCATGTAGATGTCGCCGTGGGCGAAGTTCAGCAGCTTGATGATCCCGTAGACCATGCTGTAGCCGAGCGCCACCAGGGCGTAGAACGAGCCGACGAACAGCCCGTTCCAGATCAGCTGCGTCATCTCGGCTCCCCCGGTGCTCCGGGGCGGCGGACCCCGCCGGAACGGTCATCCACCGGGGGAGCGGAGCGGTCCCCGGGGCGCAGGGCGCCGGCCGTCACCGGTCGATCAACCCTGCCGATCATTGAAGCGAGTCCTGCAGGACGAACGTGCCCGACTTGACGACCAGGATCTGGAAGCCCCCGGTGGCGAGGGTGTGCTCGGGGGTGAACTTCAGCGGTCCGGAGAACATGGGGAACCCGTCGATGCCCTCCAGCGCGGCGATGATCTTGTCACCGTCGGTCGACCCGGCGCGCTTGATCGCCTCGGCGGCCAGCCGCACCGCGTCGTAGGCCTGGTTCGAGTACGGGCCGGGGGCGGTGCCGAACTTCTTCTTGTAGTTCTCGATCCAGCCCTCGGCGCCCTCGATGGTGTCGGGGGTGTAGGTCATCGTGGCGTACACGCCCTCGGCGTGCTCGCCGCCGGCGATCTCCACGAGCTTCTCGGAGACCGCGCCATCCGCGACCATGATGTCGCCCTTGTAGCCGGCCTGGCGGAGCTGCCGGGTGAGCAGGCCGCCCTCCTGGAAGTAGCCGGTCCAGTACACGAAGTCCGGCTTCTTGGCCAGGATGTTGGTGACGTTGGCGCTGTAGTCGCTCTCCTTGGGGGTCACCGCCTCGACGATCGCGGTCTCGGGGCCGCCGGGCTCGTCGAGGATCTGCTGGGTGCGGACCGCGATGTCCTTGGAGTAGCTGGTGTTGTCGTGCACCAGCGCGACGTTCTTGGCCCCGCGCTTGGTGATCCACTTCACCGCGGCGGCCGCCTGCTGCGCCCCGGTGCCGTTGATGAGGAAGACGTGCTTGAGGCGCTGGTCCACGAGCTCCTGCGAGTTGGCCGCCGGGATGATCATCGGGATGTTCGCCTTGCCGAAGACCGGCAGCGTGGGCAGCGTGGCCCCGGAGCAGTAGCCGCCCACCGAGACCGCGATGCCCTCGGTGACGAGCTTGTTCGCACCGGCCACCGCGGTCTGCGGGTCGCACGCGTCATCGGCGACCTTCAGCTCCAGCTTGCGGCCGAGCACCCCGCCCTGCTCGTTGATCTCGTCCACGGCCATCTGGGCGGCGTTCTGCATGTACGGGCCCACCGCGGCCTCGCTGCCCGACTGCGGGATCAGCATGCCGAGGACGATCGGGCCCTGCTCCGCCGCCGATCCCGAGTCGCCGCCGCTGCCGAGCAGCCCTTGGCTGCACCCGGCCGACAGCATGGTCACGGCCACGGCCAGCGAGAAGATGGCAACTTTACGTACCTTGACCATTTTGTGGTACTCCATTGCGAAGTGTGCTTTTGTTTGCTCGTGGCCGTGCCATTGCATAAGTCACTGCGGCAACGCGTCAAGACTCGCAATCTAACCGTTAGCGTGCTGGTAGATCCCGCTGACCAGGACACGAGCCACGCTCAGGAACTCCTCAGGAAGCGAAATCCGAAACGGCATCGTCGGATTTCCTTACCGGCGTTGTTGTGATCGGATGCCGGCCGATTCCGGGTGAGCGCCGATCGTCATTCCCCGCGCTCTCCGGGTACGGCACCCGGCCTGATCGCCGGCTGAGACCCGCGTCCGGGCGGCCGTTCCCGCGGTGCGCGCGGCGGACCGGTGGGCCGAGCCGGTGGGCGGGCGGGGCCCGGCACGCGGGCGGTATGCCAGGCCCGCGGTCGGGAACGCCTGCCCGCTCACGCACGGTCCGCGCGGTCCTCGGCCGCGCGGCGGTCTCCCGGCCGTGCCGTACCCGGCCATGCCTCTGCGAGCGTGGCACGGGACAGGGCCGCGTGCTGATCTCGCGGGCGGGCCCGACCCGGCGCGCGGGAGCCCGAGAGGTACGGCGGCCTTCTCCCGCCTCATCCCGGCGCCTGTCCCGGACCGGATGCCATGGCCCACCGCTGCGGCGGGTGGCGGCCGCGAGAGCGGAACGCCGGAACCGCCGTCCGCCCGCGCGGGGCCTGATCTGGAGACCCCGGACCGGTGACCGGCCGGGCGGTGCGGTGACGCATCGGCCCGGTGATCCCGGGACGCGGCAGCGGGATCCGGCTCACGGTGATCGCGGCCGCCGAGGCCGGTGCTGCGATGCGTCGCTCCGGCCGGCGGTGATCCGCCAGATACTGATCGGAAAATGTTTAGCGAAAACGGCGCGGTCACTTTCCCGGCCGATATCCGGGAATCGCGCTCCGGACGCCCGGCGGCCGCGGACGGCCGGGCGGAAGGGGCACCGGAATCGGATTCTAGGATCGATGGCGAGCAATGAAAGGCGGTCACGGAAGCGAGAACCCGATGGCACGGAAGAGCGGCTCCTGGGAGTGGAGCCGCACCGCCGAGACGCGGAAGAACATGCTGCGCGCGGCCCGCGAGGTCTTCTGCGAGCAGGGCTTCGCCGAGACCAGCGTCGCGGACATCGTGTCCCGGGCGGGCTCCAGCGTGGGCAGCCTCTACCACCACTTCGGGGGGAAGAGCGAGCTGTTCCTCGCGCTGTGGGAGGAGCATCAGGCCGCGCATGAGAAGGCCGCGGCCTCCGCGGTGGCCGAGGCCCGCGCATCAGGGGTGACCGACCCGGTCGAGCTGTTCATCACCGGGGCGCGTGCCGTCCTCGAGGGCTCCTGGGAGCGGCGCGACCTGGTACGGATGTTCATGGACGGGGACGGGCCGCCCGGTTTCGAGCTGATGCGGCGCACCCGCGGCCGGGAGTGGGTCCGGCAGAACGCGGTGCTGCTCGGCGCGGGCACCGGTCCGCTCGACCGCATGACGGTCTCGGTGCTGACCACGGTGATCGGCGAGGCCGGCCGTGAGGTGGCGACCTGCGAGACCCGGGAGGAGGCCGACGAGGTCATCGAGGCGGCGGTCACGCTGATCCGGCGGCTCGCCGCCCCGTGGCCGGGTGAGACGAAGTGACCCACGCCCGGTGCACACGGAACGCGCCGACCACCGCGCCTCGGTGCGTACGGCGAGCCACGCCTCGGTGAGTACGGCGTGCAAGGCATTCGGGCCGCCGAACTCCGGCGGCGCCACATGAGCGGCGCCAACGCCGTACGGGCCGCGGACCGGTATCGCCGGCGCCTGTGGGAAAAGCGCTCGGCGCTGCGGCGGCCAGCCGCTTGACCTCGGATCTTGGAATTGGATTCTGATATCAGGGTCCAAGAGGAGGCGCGGTGTCCAAGGCGTCCCGGGTCATGCTGAGAGCCGGATGAGCTCGGCGGGCCTACCGGCCGGCCAGGAGCGCGAACAGCTCCGGTATGCGTGGCGCGCCCTGTCGGTCGTCTGCATGGCGAGCGTGCTCGCCACGATCGGGGGGAACGCCCTCAACGTCGCGCTTCCCAAGCTGGTCGACCAGACCAAGGCGAGTGCCGCGGCGGCGAGCTGGATCCTGCTCGCCTTCCAGCTCACCACCACCGTCCTGACGGTGATCTTCGGGCGGCTCGCCGACATGTTCGGCCGGCGCACCATGTACCTGTGCGGCCTGGGCGTCTACACGCTCGCCAGCCTGCTCGCCGGCATGGCGCCCGATCCCTGGCTGATCGTGGGGATGCGGGTCGTGCAGGCGGCCGGCATGGCCATGCTGCTCACCAATAGCGCGGCGCTGATCAGCGATGCCTTTCCCCGCCACCGGCTCGGCGAGGGCATGGGGGTGTACACCGCGTCCTTCTCGATCTCCCAGCTCGCCGGCCCCACCCTCGGCGGTCTTCTGGTCGAGCATCTCGGATGGCGCTGGCTGTTCTGGTACAACGTGCCCCTCGGCATGGCATGCCTCATATGGGGCGCGATCGTGCTGCGGCGTCCCGCTCCCGGCGAGGACGGTCAGCGGCTCGACCTGCCCGGCAGCTTCATGATCCTGCTCAGCCTGGGCGGGCTTCTCCTCGCGCTCTCCGAGGTGACCCGGCTGGGGTGGGCGCATCCGGTGATCCTGGCCGGGCTCGCGTTCTTCGTCGTGCTGCTTCCGGTGTTCATCGCCTGGGAGCTGCGCAGCCCGCACCCCGTGGTCGACATCCGGATGTTCCGTGACCCCACGTTCGGCCTGGGCACGCTGGCGTCCTTCCTCAGCTCGATCGCGCGGATGGGGGTGGTGATTCTCATCGCGCTGTTCTTCCAGGCCGTGCACGGCGATACCGCGGTGGAGGCGAGCCTGAAGCTGCTCCCGCTCTCGATCGCCGCGATGATCGCCTCGGTGACGTCGGGCTTCCTGCAGCGCCGGTTCAGCCCGCGTTCCCTGGCAATGTTCGGTTCGTCGTTGAGCACCGCCGGGCTGGGCACGCTGCTTCTCGTCATCGGCGCCGATGCGCCGGCACTCGCCATCATGGCCGGCCTGCTGGTACTCGGTTTCGGCTCGGGAACGTTCCTGCCGTCCAATGCCACCGTGCTGCTCAGTGAGCTTCCGTCCAACCGGCTGGGCATCATGAACGCGATGCGGCTCATGCTGCAGAGCGTCGGCATCGTCGTGGGCACCGCGCTCAGCCTGTCGATCATCACGGCTCCGTTGCCGCCGGCAATGCACGATCACGTGTTCGCCGGCACGCTCTCCCACGTATCGGACGCGGCCGTTCAGCGGCTCGTCACCGGATACCGATGGGCGCTCGCCTGCTTGGTGGGCATCTCCGCCCTCGCCACGCTCACCTGCCTCTGGCGTGGCCACCTGGGAGAACCGGGAGGCGATCGGCGAGGTCATCGAGGCGGCGGTCACGCTGATCCGGCGGCTCGCCGCCCTGTGGCCGGGTGAGAAGGAGCGACCCGCGCCCGGTGCTCACGGAACACGCCGACCACCGTGCCTCGGTGCGTACGGCGAGCGAGGAATCCGGGCCGTCGAATTCCGGCGGCGCCACTTGAGCGGCGCCGACGCCGTACGGGTCGCGGACCCGCGGAAGGGAACCGAAGATCCGCGCCGGGGCGATGTCAACGCCGTACGGGTCACGGGCATCGGAGCCGGCCGCGCCCGGCGACGCCGAACACCCGCCCATCACCCGCAGGGCACGGCCGGAGGGCCGTACCCGGCCTGTCGCCGTGACGGCCTGTGGTGATCGGTCGCCTCGGGTGACCCGCTCGCGCACCGGCTGCCGGCGTCGCCGCCGAGGTCACGGCGTCTCGGCGGCCGGTCGGCTGCGGCGCCGCGTGACGACGAAGTGGGCGACGATGAGGGCGATGCTCACCGCCGCCGCGGTCCACACGATCGTCTTCCCTATGGCCTGGACGACCTCGTTCCTGCCGGGTGGGAGCACGATCATCTGTACGGCGGCGCCGACCGGCACGGTCAGCCGCGCGAGCAGGCCGAGGGCCCCGGGCCACCTGGCGCAGGCGCCGATCGCCCCCAGGGGCGCTCCGAGCACGATGGCCGCGGTCCCCCACACGAGCTCGTCCGCGCCGAACCAGGGCGTCTGCCCGCCGTCGGCGATGGCCTCCCCGATGCCGTAGGCGATCGTGGCCGCGATCAGGGCCAGCGCGGCGGCGGTGGCACCGAGCGCCAGTCCCGAACGGCGGCCGCCGTCACCGCGCGTGACCGCCCAGCCCACCACGACTCCACAGCCTGCCCAGGCCCAGCCGGAGTCGAGCAGCACGCTGATGATCTCCGCGTACGACCAGCCGCTCTCGGTGTAGGCGCGACTCTCGAGATCGGCGTGGCTGAGCGAGAGCGCGTTCATGAACGCGGTCGCCGCGCCGAAGCCCGCTCCGATCGCCAGGGCGCCCGCCAGTGAGCCCAGGATGCGGACCGCACGCGAGGATCCCTGCAACCGATCAGCTCGCTGACTCTTGATCATGCTGCCTTCCTACCACACGGATCACGAAGCCGCGCCGGCGCGGATTCCTCGGGCTCCGCGGCTCGCCCGCGCGGTGATCCATCCCGAATGGTGACCGGCCAGCGTCTCCCCCGGGTACGGGTCACGGCGGTGTGCCCGGAGGCCGCGGCCGGGCGGGCCGGCCGGGCACCCAGGCGGTCGGACAGGCGGGCCACGGCGTCTCCGGCCGCCGCCGGCATGGCCGTCCGGGCCTCAGATCAGGGCGATGCAGGTGAGGAGCAGCACCGAGTTGACGACCTCGGTGACGCCGATCTGCTTGGCGGTGAGGCCGTGCCGGGGGAACAGGACCGCGCGGGCCAGGAACCAGGCGAACAGCACACCGGCCCACGGGCTCAGGTACGCGGCGACGGCGAGCGCGACCACGTGGTAGCCGATCGACCAGCGATAGTAGGCCACGTTGCCGCGCTCGCGGATCATGGTCTTGACGTACGGCACGGTGCCGGCGAAGTATGCGGCGCACAGCAGGAACGGGACGAGCACCGCGGACGGCGGCGTGTCCGCGATCGTGGCCACGACGAACACCATGAGGCAGCTCTCGGCGATCGAGGCGAGGTCGTTGGCGAGATCGCGTTCCCGGCGCCGCCACGCGTACCAGGCGTTGATCGCGAACAGCACGGCGTAGGCCGGGGCGTACCAGAGCACGCGCGGCGCCGCGACCACGACGACGAGCAACAGCGGCGCGGCGATCAGGCCGTAGCCGAGGAGCTGGTCGCGGTACCGCCGAGGGCGGCGGGACTTGAGGGCCTGGAAGACGAAGTAGGACAGCAGGTACCCGGCGATCCAGGCGCCGAGCAGGGGCACGGCGGGCCAGTGGAACCCGGCGGTGAGGAGCCCGGCCAGGTACGGCACGGCGAGCATCGCCCATGCGCCGTGCTGGGGTGGCACGAACCGCCGCAGACGGCGTCCCGCCATGGGGCGTTCCGCCGCGGAGCGGGACGCCTTACCGGTCCTATCGGGCGCGGATGCAGCATGGTCCATGGTGCGCTCCGTGATCCGTGGAGATGCGCGCCTTCGTCGCGCCGGGTGCGCTCGGCCGGTGGCCGAACGCACCGACGGCCTGGTGCCAGGCTAACGAAGGGGGTCCTCAGCCGGTCTGCGAGCCGTGGGAGGCTCACCGCCCGCCGTCGTCACTCAGACGAGCAGGACGAGTGCGGCGCGCCGATCTCCTGACCATCCACAGGAACGGGCCGAGCGGGTTCGCCCGCTCGGACGACGCGCTGAACGGTAGGCGCGGGCCACTGGGCCATGTCCTCGGCTCGGGGCCACCGTCCCGGGGGGTGCCCGGGCTGCCGGACCCGGTACCATCGCCGGCTCCATGCCTTGGATCGGCACTTCCCCACCCCGGGGGCGGACCACGATACGGCCCGCAAGGGAGCGACAACACATCGGCCGAGCCATGCGGAGGCATCGGCATTGACGCGTTGCACGCGGCCGAAGACCTCTGGGTCGCGCCGGATGGCGCCTCAGTCAAAGCCGCGGTGGGCCGCCCAGAGCTGCGCCGCCCGGTCGGCCGCCCGCTTGATCAGGTCGGCGAGCTCGGGGCGGCCGGGGACCCGGAAGGACGTGTACGCGCCCGGGCCGCCCGCGACGGGACGGCCGTAGGCCTTGGCGGCAAGCCGACCGTCCGGCAGCAGCCGCACGTTGAGCGTGGTGAGGACGTACTCCACGTCGCGCCGGGAGTCCGTCCACCGCAAGGGCTCCGGGATCTCGACGTTGATCGCCAGCGCGGTCACGTTCACATCAGGCGGGCTCTCTGTGGTCATCCCTGTATCGTCCCAGCCCCGCCGCGGTGCCGACTAGGAGATCGCCCCGGGGCGGTCAAGCGGTCCATGCTGAGGGCGGCCGCCCACGTCGTGACCGCGTGTCAGCGGAAACCCAAGCCCTGGAGCTCGTACGGCTCTGCGTAGTGGCCGCGGGCAGCCATCAGCCCGGCGCGGCCGCCCACCTCGACGACACGGCCGCGGTTCGAGGACGACGACAAGGTCCGCCGTGACGACTGTGGCGAAGCGGTGGGTCACCGGCAGCGTGATACCGCCGCGGCGGCCCGGGCTGCGCCGGCGTAACGCTCGACGAACGCATACTCGATCGCGGCGTCCAAGGCGGCTGTGGGCTCGTGTTCGCCGGCATGCTCTCCCGCGTATCGGACGCGGCCGCTCAGCGGCTCGTCACCGGATACCGATCGGCGTTTGTACACCCTGGGGCGAACCGGGATGGCCTGCACGCGAGCGCCATCGCATCGGCCGAGCGCTGCCGAGGCGTCGGTCCCCCGGTGCCGAGGACCGGCGAGGTGGATCAGGTGAACGATCGGTGGGGTGATCAGACAGCGTCGGTGCCGGAGCAGCGGCTGTGGGCAATGCCCAGGATGGTGCGATGCCGCACTACGCACGATGCGCGATGTGCGGGCAAAAATAAAAAGCCCCACGATGTGGGGCCTTTTATGACGCCTTTTGAGAACGCATAGGGTGTCGCGGTGCGGAAGAGCAAGCCTCTCGGCTTATTAGTACCGGTCGGCTCCACACGTTACCGCGCTTCCACCACCGGCCTATCAACCCAGTCATCTACTGGGAGCCTTACCCGGTTAACCCGGAGGGAGACCTCATCTCGGGGCGGGCTTCCCGCTTAGATGCTTTCAGCGGTTATCCCAACCGAACGTAGCCAACCAGCCGTGCACCTGGCGGCACAACTGGCACACCAGAGGTTCGTCCGTTCCGGTCCTCTCGTACTAGGAACAGCCCCCCTCAAGTCTCCTACGCGCGCAGCGGATAGGGACCGAACTGTCTCGCGACGTTCTAAACCCAGCTCGCGTACCGCTTTAATGGGCGAACAGCCCAACCCTTGGGACCTACTCCAGCCCCAGGATGCGACGAGCCGACATCGAGGTGCCAAACCATCCCGTCGATATGGACTCTTGGGGATGATCAGCCTGTTATCCCCGGGGTACCTTTTAGCCGTTGAGCGACGGCGCTTCCACTCGCCACCGCCGGATCACTAGGCCCTGCTTTCGCATCTGCTCGACCCGTCGGTCTCACAGTTAAGCCCCCTTGTGCCCTTACACTCAACGCCTGATTTCCAACCAGGCTGAGGGGACCTTTGGGCGCCTCCGTTACCCTTTAGGAGGCAACCGCCCCAGTCAAACTACCCACCAGGCACTGTCCCCGATCCCGATAAGGGACCCGGGTTAGACGTCCGAAACAGCCAGAGTGGTATTTCAACGGCGACTCCACGGACACTGGCGTGCCCGCTTCACAGTCTCCCACCTATCCTACACAAGCCATTCCAAACGCCAATGCCAAGCTGCAGTGAAGGTCCCGGGGTCTTTCCGTCCTGCTGCGCGTAACGAGCATCTTTACTCGTAGTGCAATTTCGCCGGGTCCGCGGTTGAGACAGTGCCCAGACCGTTACGCCATTCGTGCAGGTCGGAACTTACCCGACAAGGAATTTCGCTACCTTAGGATGGTTATAGTTACCACCGCCGTTTACCGGCGCTTAGGTTCCGAGCTTCGCAACCCCGAAAGGCCGCTAACCCGTCCCCTTAACGTTCCGGCACCGGGCAGGCGTCAGTCCGTATACTTCGTCTTACGACTTCGCACGGACCTGTGTTTTTAGTAAACAGTCGCCTGGGCCTATTCTCTGCGGCCCCCACCAGCTTCGGCAGCACGTGCCTACACCAGCAGAGGCCCCCCTTCTCCCGAAGTTACGGGGGCAATTTGCCTAGTTCCTTAACCGCGGTTCGCCCGAACGCCTCGGTATTCTCTACCTGACCACCAGAGTCGGTTTAGGGTACGGGCCGCCATAGCGCTCGCTAGAGGCTTTTCTCGGCAGTAGAGGATCACCCACTTCGCCACAATCGGCTCGGCATCGCATCTCGGGCTTAACACGGGGCGGATTTGCCTACCCCGCACCCTACATGCTTACCCCAGGACAACCACCGCCTGGGATGGGCTACCTTCCTGCGTCCCCCCATCGCTTACCTGCCACCGAAGCGGCAGAACGCGCCACGGCGGGTACGGGAATATCAACCCGTTGCCCATCGACTACGCCTATCGGCCTCGCCTTAGGTCCCGACTTACCCTGGGCGGATCAACCTGCCCCAGGAACCCTTGGTCATCCGGCGCAGAAGTTTCTCACTTCTGAAACGCTACTCATGCCTGCATTCTCACTCGCACGGCGTCCACGGCTGGGTCACCCCGCCGCTTCACCCGCCGCACGACGCTCCCCTACCCGTCCCCCGCACACGCGGAAGACGCCACGGCTTCGGCGGTGTGCTTGAGCCCCGCTACATTGTCGGCGCAAAACCACTAGACCAGTGAGCTATTACGCACTCCTTAGAGGATGGCTGCTTCTAAGCCAACCTCCTGGCTGTCACAGCGGCTTCACATCCTTTCCCACTCAGCACACGCTTCGGGGCCTTAGCCGGTGATCTGGGCTGTTTCCCTCTCGACCACGAAGCTTATCCCCCGCGGTCTCACTGCCACGCTCACACTTACCGGCATTCGGAGTTTGGCTGACCTCAGTAACCTGTGAGGGCCCATCGGCCAACCAGTGCTCTACCTCCGGCAAGGACCACGTGACGCTGCACCTAAATGCATTTCGGGGAGAACCAGCTATCACCGAGTTCGATTGGCTTTTCACCGCTACCCGCAGGTCATCCCCCAGGTTTGCAACCCTGGTGGGTTCGGGCCTCCACCCAGTCTTACCTGAGCTTCACCCTGCCCACGGGTAGATCACCCGGCTTCGGGTCTGACGCACGCGACTCAACGCCCTATTCAGACTCGCTTTCGCTACGGCTCCCCCACACGGGTTAACCTCGCCACGCACGTCAACTCGCAGGCTCATTCTTCAAAAGGCACGCGGTCACATCACGACAACACCCAAAGGGCGCTGCCAAGCTCCCACGGCTTGTAGGCACACGGTTTCAGGTACTATTTCACAACCCCTCACCGGGGCGCTTTTCACCTTTCCCTCACGGTACTCGTCCACTATCGGTCACCAGGGAGTATTTAGGCTTACCAGGTGGTCCTGGCAGATTCGCACAGGATTCCTCGGGCCCCGTGCTACTCGGGAACACCCCCAGGCAGTCGGCAAGATTTCGCCTACCCGGCTCTCACGGTCTACGGCCGCCCATTCCAGAGCGTTCGGCTATCCCACCGATTTCTCACTGCCCGCAGCCCCGGCAGAGACTGCAAAGGAGCGTCCCACAACCCCGGTAACGCAACGCCTGCCGGCTTTAACACGCCACCGGTTTAGCCTCTTCCCCTTTCGCTCACCACTACTCAGGGAATCGCGATTGCTTTCTCTTCCTGCGGGTACTGAGATGTTTCACTTCCCCGCGTTCCCACCAACCGTCCTATGCGTTCAGACGGCGGCGACCCGACACAACTCGGGCCAGGTTCCCCCATTCGGAAATCCCCGGATCAACGCCTGGTAGCCGGCTCCCCGAGGCTTATCGCAGGCTCCCACGTCCTTCATCGGCTCCTGGTGCCAAGGCATCCACCGTGTGCCCTTAGTAACTTGCTCGTTCGCGCACACGCGACACCGCTATGCAGTTCTCAAGCTTCTGAGGGCGGGTTACCCGCACCCTCAGAACCCAACAGCGTGCCCACGGCCGGGAACGCCAACGGCATCCCCGGACCTCGTCTGTGGTTTGAAGTGTGTTCCATCACCGAGGTGATGGAATGAATCATCCTTAGAAAGGAGGTGATCCAGCCGCACCTTCCGGTACGGCTACCTTGTTACGACTTCGTCCCAATCACCAGCCCCACCTTCGACGGCTCCCTCCCCCAAAAAGGGGGTTAGGCCACCGGCTTCGGGTGTTGCCGACTTTCAGGACGTGACGGGCGGTGTGTACAAAGCCCGGGAACGTATTCACCGCGGCATTGCTGATCCGCGATTACTAGCGACTCCGACTTCACGGGGTCGAGTTGCAGACCCCGATCCGAACTGGGACCGGCTTTGGGGATTCGCTCACCCTCACGGGATCGCAGCCCATTGTACCGGCCATTGTAGCATGTTTGCAGCCCAGGGCATAAGGGGCATGATGACTTGACGTCGTCCCCGCCTTCCTCCGGGTTGACCCCGGCAGTTCCCCATGAGTGCCCGGCATAACCCGCTGGCAACATAGGGTGGGGGTTGCGCTCGTTGCGGGACTTAACCCAACATCTCACGACACGAGCTGACGACAGCCATGCACCACCTGTGCTGGACGCCCGAAGGCACCCCGCATCTCTGCGGGATTTCCCAGCATGTCAAGCCCTGGTAAGGTTCTTCGCGTTGCATCGAATTAAGCAACATGCTCCGCCGCTTGTGCGGGCCCCCGTCAGTTCCTTTGAGTTTTAGCCTTGCGGCCGTACTCCCCAGGCGGGGCGCTTAATGCGTTAGCTACGGCACGGAGATCACAAAAGATCCCCACACCTAGCGCCCAACGTTTACGGCGTGGACTACCAGGGTATCTAATCCTGTTCGCTCCCCACGCTTTCGCTCCTCAGCGTCAGGGACGGCCCAGGGAGCCGCCTTCGCCACCGGTGTTCCTCCCGATATCTGCGCATTTCACCGCTACACCGGGAATTCCACTCCCCTCTGCCGCCCTCTAGCCTGCCCGTATCGACTGCAATTCCACGGTTAAGCCGTGGGCTTTCACAGCCGACGCGACAAGCCGCCTACGAGCCCTTTACGCCCAGTAACTCCGGACAACGCTCGCGCCCTACGTATTACCGCGGCTGCTGGCACGTAGTTGGCCGGCGCTTCTTCTGCAGGTACACGTCAACTTCGTCCCTGCTGAAAGAGGTTTACAACCCGAAGGCCTTCATCCCCCACGCGGCGTCGCTGCGTCAGGCTTCCGCCCATTGCGCAATATTCCCCACTGCTGCCTCCCGTAGGAGTCTGGGCCGTGTCTCAGTCCCAGTGTGGCCGACCGCCCTCTCAGGCCGGCTACCCGTCATCGCCTTGGTGGGCCGTTACCCCGCCAACTAGCTGATGGGCCGCGAGCCCATCCCTGGCCGGAACCCCACAAGGGGGAACCTTTCCACCACCATCCCATGCGGGAAGTGGTCGTATCCGGTATTAATCCCAGTTTCCCGGGGCTATCCCGGTGCCAGGGGCAGGTTGCTCACGTGTTACTCACCCGTTCGCCGCTCGGCTCCACACCCGAAGGTGCGGTCCTCGCTCGACTTGCATGTGTTAAGCACGCCGCCAGCGTTCGTCCTGAGCCAGGATCAAACTCTCCAGTCGAGGTCTCGTAACACAGGGCACGCTGTTGAGTTCTCAAGGTGCGGGAGGCTCTCGCCTCGTCGCCCGCAGGGCCCGTGCGGAACACCCTCTCGGATCGATCTCCTTGGGGGTTCCTCCGCGCGTTCCCCGCGCGCTGTCAGTAGAAGAGGGTAATCATCTCCGCGCAAGATGCAAATCGAGCCGGGCGCGTCGCGGCGATTCCCTCGATGACCTGGGGAAACGCCGGCACCGTGTGTCACGGCTCAGCGGCCGGACGCGGCGAACAGGTAGCGGCCCGCCACGTAGTTGAGGACGCGCCGGGCGGGCCGGAAGCCCTCGGCCACCTCGGGCAGCACCGCGAGCCGCGCCGAGCGCACCGGCGCGAGCTCCCAGGCCCGGCGGTACCAGTGGGAGCCGAGGTACTCGAGCATCTCCACCGCCGGCTCCTCGGCCGCCGTCCCGGCCGGCTCCCCGGCCCACGGCTCGGCCGCGCCCCGGACGGTGAACCACAGCGCGGTGGCGTCGACCCCGCCGAAGACGTGCCGGATCGCGTATCCCGGCAGGACCCCGGCGAGGAAGAGCGCCACGTCACCCAGCCGGCGCAGCACCCCCGGCCGGTCGGTCTCCGGGACCGCGTCGAGGATCTCGGCGAGCCGCGGCAGGTCCAGCTCGGTCAGCTCGCGCAGCCGCTCCCCTTCTTCGGTCCGCACCCAGTACCGGCCGCCGGTGACCCGGACGAAGGAGGAGAGCAGCTCGGCGAGGAACAGCCGCCGCGACGGGGACTCCAGGAACCCGGACATCTGCCGGACGTCGGCCGCCGGCACCCGCGGATACGGAACCGCGCCCCGTACGGCGAGCTCGGCGGCCGCCCGGTGCACGGCGGCGGCGAACAACAGGAACGGCGAGATCGCGGTGAGATCCCGGGACGCCGATCCGGATCGCCCGAACAGCACGGCGAAGACCCTCGGGTGATCGAGCAGATCCGGGATGATCGCCGGGTCGCGCCGTAACTCCGCCGCTCCGCCCTGGTGACCCGCGGCTTCGGCGAGCAACTGCAGATCAGCCTCGGTGAGATGCTCTGCATAGATGTCGCCAACGTATGCGGCGTCCATAACCCCACGCTATGTCCCGAAATGCACCATTCGGTGTATGGCGTTGTCCCCGCATTCCCGCGGGTCCACACCACTGGGATTCCCCGGCCGCCGATGCGATTCCCGGCCGCGCGCCGTGATCCGTACCCCGGCCCATCCCCGGGAGGGCGAGGCACCGGGCAGACCGGAGAATGGACCGGTCACCGCCGCCGGAAGGGGCGGGCCGAGGACGGCGTGCTCACCGCTTCGGCCACCCCGCTCCCGCGAACCCCGAGGAGGAGAGGAGCCGCCGCATGAGGAGGCGAGCCCATCGATCGGGCGGCCGCATCCGGCGTGCCGTACCGTCGCCGCGGCGTGCGGCCGGCACGGCACCGGCCCGGACCTGGGACGTGCTGGCGGTGATCGGGCTCGGCGGCGGCATCGGGAGCGTGGCGCGCCACCTCGCCGGGGCCGCCATCCCGGCCCACCCGTACGGGTTCCCCTGGGCGACCTTCCTCGTCAACGTCACCGGCTGCCTCGCGATCGGCGGGCTCATGGCCGTGGTGGACGCGCTGCCGGGCCGCCGCTACCTGCGCCCGTTCACCGGGGTCGGCCTGCTCGGCGGATACACGACGTTCTCCACCTACGCCAACGAGCTCGTGACCCTCGTCCACCACGGCGCATGGGCGGTCGCGGGCGGGTATGCGCTCGGCAGCATCCTCGCCGGGCTCGCCGCGGTCCGGCTCGGGAAGGACGCGGCCGGCGCGGCCATCCGGCGGGCCGCGCACCGGCGGCGCAGAGGAGGAGCACCATGAGGCAGCAGGCCCGGCGCTTGATGATCTTCATCAACGAGAACGACCAGTACCACCACCGGCCGCTGTACGCGGAGATCGTGGACCGCGCCCACCGGATGGGGCTGGCCGGGGCGACCGTGCTCCGCGGGATCGAGGGCTACGGGCACTCATCCCAGATCCACACCAGCAGGCTGCTCTCGCTCAGCGAGGCGCAGCCGGTCACGATCATCATCGTCGACGACGCGGAGCGGATCGAGGCGTTCCGCCTCGTCCTCGACGAGCTCATCACCGAGGGCCTGGTCGTCTGCGACCCGGTGGAGGTCCGCCGCTACCCCGCGGCCGGGCAGGCGGAGGAGAGGGCATGACGACGATCCTGCTCGTCTTCGCCGGCGGGGCGATCGGGGCGCCCGCCCGTTACCTCACCGACCGGTTCGTCCAGCGGCGCCTCGGCGGCGTCTTCCCCTGGGGCACGCTCACCGTCAACGTGACCGGCTCGTTCCTCCTCGGGTGCCTGCTCGGGCTGCAGTTCGCCCGCGGCCTCCCCGATGGAGTGACCACGCTGCTGGGGACCGGCTTCTGCGGGGCGTTCACCACGTTCAGCACCTTCGGGTACGAGACCGTGCGGCTGCTCGAAGAAGGGTCGACGTGGGCGGCCGGCGTCAACGCGTTCGCCGGCCTCCTGCTCGGAGTGCCGGCTGCCGTCACCGGCCTCCTGCTCGCCGGTGTGCTCGGCTGAGCCGACCGCCCCGCCGTTTTCCCCCTTCACCACCCGCCGCCGCGGAGGACGACATCCACCACCTCCGGCACCGAGCGGGCGATCATCTCGGCCTTGCGGGCGGCACTCGCGTCCGCCGCATCGCCGTACAGCTCGACGACCCCGTCGTGCACGGCCACCCGCCAGGCCGACGTCTCGTCCGAGTCACGCAGCGCCGCCAGCACGTCGTCGCGGATCCTCGCGTCGCCGTACGCGACCATCCCCATCAGGTCCCGGCGGCTCACGATGCCCGTCAGCTGCTCGCCCCGCAGAACGGGGACGCTCTTCACCCCCATTGTGATCATCAGGTCCACGGCGGCCATGACGTCGTCGTCCTCCTGGACCGTCCGGACGTTCGGCGTCATGACCTCCTCGATGCCCGGCGAGGGCGCGAGATCGACCGGGGCGCTGGGGCGGAGGAAGACCCTCCGGTCCGTGTCGAACTCCCCGCGCAGCAGGTCCATCTCGCTGATGATCCCGACCATCCGGCCCTGCTCGTCGACGACTGGCGCCGCGGTGATGTCCTTGTCGTACAGCAGGCGGATCGCCTGCCGGACCGACCAGGAGACCGGAACGGTCACCACCGGCGAGGTCATCACCTCGCGAACGAGCATCGGGATCACCCCTCCCTGTCCGAATTCCACACCGTGCGGGCGCGCGTCCCAAGGGACGAAAGCCCATCGCCGTGGGCCGAAAGTCCCGGCGGCCCGGCCCGGGACCGGTGATGGTCCGGCCCGGAGGCGCGGGCGCCCGCCCGGCCTCGCCCGCGGGCGCGAACCTCCGGCCGGACCGCGGCTCGGCACCGGGGCCCGGCGATGCGGAGGCCGGCGCACCCGGGACGTCCGCGGGACCGGCGGGGACCTTGGTCCCTGGGCGGGCGACGGCGGCGTGCATAACCTCGGCGGCAGCGAGCAGCAAGCCCTATGCCGGGTTCCCCGGCGGTCTGCGTCCGCGGACTCCGCTCCGAGAGGTGGCCATGTTCGTCTACGAGGTGATGCGCACCCCGGTGATCACGCTGCGCCCGGACGACACGGTGCGGCAGGCGATCCGGGTCCTGTACGGCAACCACATCACCGCGGCCCCGGTCGTGGGCGAGCGCGGCGAGCTGGCCGGCATGGTGAGCGAGATCGATCTGCTCACCGCGGAGCTCAGGGCGGCGAACACCCTGGACCGGAACTTCCCGGAGACGTCGCTGCGCGTCGCCAACGTCATGAGCCGCACCGTGGTCACGGTCACCGAGGACACCGAGGTTTCCGCCCTCCTCGACCTCATGATCAACATGCGGGTGAAGACCGTGCCCGTGATCCGCGGCTTCGAACTGGTCGGCATCGTCACCCGCCGCGATCTCATGGCGATGCTCGCCACGCCCGACGAGACCCTCCGCGACGTGATCGTCGAGCTGCTGCGCCGGGAGTGCCCGGCCGCCGCGTCCTGCGACGTGGTCGTGCGCGACGGCGAGGTGGAGCTCCGCGGCGGCCTGGGCGAGTGGGACAGCAGGGAGGCCGAGGAGCTGATCCGGACCGTTCCGGGGGTGGTCCGGGTGACCCGGGCCGGCTGAACGGCCCGGAGCCGGGCGGGCCGGGCGGCCGGACCGGTCCCGCGTCATCCCGTCCCGGCCATGGCCTTCGGCCGCAGCAGGGCGCGGACGTCCTGCGGAAGCTGGGCGAGCGCCTGCTTCACCACCGGCTCGGAGAGCTCCCGGCACAGGAACTCGGTGACCAGGGGGGCGAGCTTCGGCACGTCCGAGTGGGCGATCCGGCCGGACGTGGCGAAGTGGTCGATGAACTCCTGCCTGTCCCGCCGGATCGGCACGGCGCTCGCGTTCCAGCCGTTGTAGTAGATGCCACGGATCAGGTCGGGGAGCTGGGCGGCGAAATGGGCGCTGGCCTGCACGGTGAGGGCGTCCCGTACGGCGTGCAGCCACGTTCGCAGTAATCCGTGGACGAACTCCCGGTCCGAGGTGCCGATGGCCTCGGACAGGTGGTTGAGCCAGCGGTTCGTGGTGTGGATCGTGTGCTCGATGCTGTGCACGTGAGCCACGGAAGTGGTCATGGTCGCTCCTGTCTCGGGGTCGGATGCGATCAGGCCGTCCAGGCGTCCTTCCTGGACCGTGCCTGCCTTTTCCGCGTAGCCGTACCCCTGATGCCCGGGGTGATGCGCCTCGCCCGAGACGTCCGAGCGCGCCGGAGCCGGGCTCTCGGCCTTACCGCGCCTCCGCGCCGGGCACGCGCCGGTTCCCGGCGTACCTGCGGCTTGCATGCTCCGCGTCCCGGAGCGGCTCTCGCACCGATGCCGCCCAGGCCGCGGCCGTTCGCGGCCCCGGCACCGGCGTCATCGCAACCCCGGCACCGGCGTCACCGCTGGCCCAGATCCCGCGGGATCCGGACGTTCCGGCCCTCCTGCTGCATGCGCCGCAGCAACCTGAGCGCCTCGCTGGTCCCGCAGCAGTTCTCGATCACGCCCTCGGCGAGCAGATCCGCGGTGTCCAGCGTGGTGATCCCCTGGAACTGGGCGTACTCCCGGGCGTCACGGTCATCGGTGATCCAGTACGAACCACGGAATTCCGGCCGGTTGAGGATCACGTAGCAGGTCGCGCTTCGCCGAGGTGCTTGAGGGGCTCGTGCACCGTGCCGCCGAACACCGCGCGCCGCACCCGCTCGATCTGTTCTATTTCGTCGTCATTGTCGATCTCGATCGGCTCCCCGAGCCACCCGTCTGACGCGATGGTGTTGAGCTCCGGATAGACCTTGGCGGATCTGCTCACCTCATAGGCGATCGCCTCTGTCCAGCGGCCGCGCCCGCGCAGAATCCGCGCTAAGAGCGTCAGCTCGCTCACGGCGGCGAAGTTGCAGAGCACAGTGGTGTCGGGGAACCAGTAATAGGCCATGACGCGAGGGGAGAGTCCTCTTTCTTCCCGTGCATCACCTGCCGGAGCAGATCCGTGTCAACTCCGAGCAGGTTCGCGAGTGGGCGCAGTGTGGACTTCCCATCAGCGTACGCCTGAAACGCATCACGCACGAGCATAAACGGCATGCGGGCGCGAGATGCGGACTGAAGCCATTCCCCGAACGTTCCCGCCACTCCGGCAATGGACGCGGCGTCCCATGCCGTCAATCGCCCGAAATCCTCGCAGCGGTTGCGGTCGATGAGGCCGAGGTTGAAGAGCCGCCAGGCGAGCGTGTTAGGCGCCACCCATAGCCGGCACGCCAATGCGGCGAAATCCTCGCGAGTCCAGCGGGTGCGCGCGGCCTCGTCGCGAAGCAGCCGTGCGGGTAGGAGCAGCTCGGCGGCGAAGGCGTTCGCCAGCATCTCCTGCTTCGTCGACTTGTGCTCGCGATCGTGGATGTTCTCGTCCACGATGAGCCGCCGGTCGTCCCGGGCGAGCAGGTGACCCAGCGCGTGGGCGATGGTGAAACGCTGCCGCGTCGGGAGTCTTTGCGCAGAGAGCCGTGATGTGCTGACGACGATCAGCGGGGAATGTTCATCGGACCATACGAGGCCATCGAAGGCATTCGGACACTCATAAATACGAACATCCACACCGAATGCCTTTTCCACCGCGTCCGCGAGGTCTCTCGTCTCCCAGAAATTGATCCGCTCGCGTGCGGCGTGTTCGGCCGCTTTGCGGGCGAGATCCGTTCCTTGGTCGATGAGGGACCCACCGGTGAGCTCGAAGGCGGGCACCTCGCGCCGGTAACCGAGGAACGCGAGGTCGGCGCGCATGCGAGCGAGGCGTTCCGCTTCCTTGATGGCGGCGTCGGCCGAGGACGAGAGGGGCGCCGTGCGCGTGGCCAGGGATGGTGTGAGGGAATCCACGCCCAGCAGCCAGTCGACGGTGACCCCGCACAGGTCGGCGATCCGCGCCAGGTCGAGTGAGGTGAATCGCCTGACGCCCGAGAGGGACTTGGACATCTTGGAGGCGTCAAGGCCGACCCTGCCGGCGAACTCCGCTTGCGTGAGGCCGCTCTCTTTGATGAGTTGCCGCACTCGCGCTGCTGTGATGTCACCGGCCATGCCTCGATCCTAAGCCTCGGTTGCGAAAATCGCAACAAAATTCGATCATAAAAGATTGCGCGTTCGACCCGGCCGGCACCGCTGATATAGGGGACCGCATCTGCGACTGGAGAGATATCCGAAAAGGCAGGCACCGCGCCGGATAGAGGCGGTACCAAGGGACCGGCGGCGCCCTGGCCCACTCCGCGGCCGGCCGCGGAGGCGCTCCATCCGGGCCGTAGGCGGCACCACCGGACAGGCGTGCACGAAACTTTCATCGCACCGTCCGCGTCACGTGCGCAGATCAGCAGCTGAGCTCACCGGCGTCCACCCCGCGATCATCGGGTCCTTCCCGGTCAGAAATGTTTCGCAGATCATGCCGATAGTTTCTGACCCGCCAGTCGCGAGGGTCTCCGCGCGAGACCGGAAAGGACAGCGATGCGGAGCACAGCCGGACGGTTGGTCGCCGTGGTCATCGCGGCGCTGCTCGCCGTCGCGGGAGCGATCCTGGCGCTGCCCGCCTCGGCGGCGTCCCTGGTCGAGGTGACCGACTTCGGCCCCAACCCGACCAACCTGCGCATGCACCTCTACGTGCCGGACCGGGTCCAGCAGCGGCCGCCGGTCCTCGTGGCGGTGCACTACTGCACCGGATCGGGCCCCGCCTTCTACGCGGGCACCGAGTTCGCCTCCCTGGCGGACCGCTACGGCTTCATCGTGATCTACCCGTCCGCCACGCGGAGCGGGCAGTGCTTCGACGTCTCCTCCCCGGAGACGCTCCGCCACAACGGCGGCAGTGACTCCCTGGCGATCGTGTCGATGGTCCGCTACGTCCTGCAGCGCTACAACGCGGACCCCGACCGGGTCTACGTGACCGGGGCCTCCTCCGGCGCGATGATGACCAACGTCCTGCTCGGGGCCTACCCCGACGTGTTCAAGGCCGGGGCGGCGTTCATGGGCGTGCCGTTCGGCTGCTTCGCCACCACGGACGGCTCGAGCTGGAACAGCGCCTGCGCCAACGGCCAGCTCATCAGGACGCCCCAGCAGTGGGGTGACCTGGTCCGCGCCGCCTACCCCGGGTACCAGGGCCCGTGGCCGCGCATCCAGATCTGGCACGGCACCGAGGACAACATCCTCCGCTACCCGAACTTCCAGGAGCAGATCAAGCAGTGGACCAACGTCCACGGGCTGAGCCAGACCCCCTCGTACACCGACCGGCCGCAGTGGAACTGGACGCGCACCCGGTACGGCGGCACCGGCGTCCAGGTCCCGGTGGAGGCGATCAGCATCCAGGGCGCCGGGCACGACCTGCCGCAGGCCGGCATGGCCCAGATGGCCATCGCGTTCTTCGGCCTCGACCAGACCGGCCCCGGCCCGTCCCCCTCGCCGTCCACGCCGGCATCGCCGTCGCCCTCGCCGTCCACGCCCGCGTCGCCGAGCCCGCAGCCGTCCGGCACCTGCCGGGTTCAGTACGACATGAACGCCTGGAACACGGGCTTCACCACGTCCGTGACCATCACCAACACCGGGAGCTCCCCGATCAACGGCTGGGAGCTGACGTTCACGCTGCCGAGCGGCCAGTCCGTCGTCTCGGCGTGGAACGCGACCATCTCGCCGTCGAGCGGCCAGGTGACCGCGCGGAACGTCAGCTATAACGCGCTGATCCCGCCCGGCGGCTCCACCAGCTTCGGCTTCCAGGGCGTCCACACCGGCAACACCGGGAAGCCGGCCTCGTTCAGCCTCAACGGCGTGTCCTGCGCGGTGAGCTGACGTAGCGACGTCCCCGCCGCCACCACCGACGGAGACACTGCCGAAGCCGCTCACCACCGCGCACCGTCGCACGGTGGTGAGCGGCGCCTGTTTCCGGGCGGGAATCGGATACCGGGCCTGCGGCGGGGACCGGATGCCGGGCGTCGCCGGCGGCTCAGGCCCCGGCGTCCCCGCACGCCGGGCAGTCCGGCCGCCGCTCGATGGAGCGGACCCGCTTGGTGAGCGACCAGAGGTCGATCTCGAGCCAGCGGTCGGTCAGCGCCGGGGGCAGCCCGACCACGACCCGGATCGCCTCCCAGGCCAGCACGCTGGCGACCAGGCCGTTCAGCACCCCGAGCCCGCCGGTGCGCTGGCGTCTCGGGATCAGGGTGATGGCCTGCGCCCGGCCGTGCTCGGCGAGGGTCACCGAGCGCACGCACTCCCAGCACGCCGAGCGGCCGGGGATCACCGTGGTCCCCACCACGCCGAGGTGGTAGGCGTACCCGCCGCCGATGATGTGCGGGATGCCCTCCCGGCAGGCCTCCGAGATCCAGGTGGCCACGTCGACCGGGCTCGGCTCGTCGGCCGCCGCGATCACCAGGTCGGCCCCGGCGACCAGGTCGCCGAGGTCATCGGGGCCGCTCATCTTCCGCATGAACTGCTCGACGGTCACGTGCGGGTTCAGGTCACCGATGCGGGCGGCCGCCGCGTCCACCTTGGACCTGCCCACGTCCTCGACCGTGAAGAGCGGTTGCCGGGCGAGATCGGTCAGCTCGACCCGGTCGAAGTCGCAGAGCCGGAGCGTCCCCACCCCGGCCAGGCCGAGCAGGTGGGCGATCCAGCCGCCGAGCCCGCCGACACCGCAGATCACCACCGTCGCCCCATCGAGGCGCCGCTGCACGTCGACGCCGCTGAGGTCCGCGAGCAGCTCCTCGTCGCAGAAGTCCTGGAAGAGGCGGAGCTGCCGGTCGTAGTAGTAGGCGCGGCGGCTGCCCAGCGTCAGGAAGTCGCCGTCGAAGTCGGACGCCTTGCTCAGCAGGCGCTCCTCCTCGAGCACCTGCAGCACCGGCCGGATCTCCTCCACCGAGGCGGCGCCCACGGCCTCGGCGAGCTCGGCCACGGTCTTCCGGCCGGTCAGCAACGGGAGCAGGCGCATGGCCCGCTCGTCGGCGCTGAACCGCTTGACGGTCCGGTCGCCGGTGCAGATGAACAGCAGCTCGTCCCCATCGCGCTGCACGATCACGCTGTCGCGCAGCCGCGGCCGCCACGTGGGTACGTCGAGACGGCTCTCCATGCCTGGATCCCGCCGGTTCAGTTGCCTATCGAGTTCGACGTGGTCACGAGCCCTACCGGCAAGGGTTCCTCGCTGATCTTCACCATGTAGGCTCCCCTCAGTCCGCGTTCACCCGGAGTGTGCCCCGGCGATCTGGCGCGACGCTGGCGCGGCGCACAGCCGCCGAACCGGTTCACCGCCCCGGTCACGGCCCACCGGAACCGCACGGACGCCGGTGGCCGGGGCCGCGGGAACGCCGGCCCGGGGCGCGGTGCCGTACCCGCACACCGCCCCGCGGTGCCGCTCTGCGGTGCCGGCCCGCGGTGGCCGGCCCGCCGCCGCGCCGCCGTACGGCCCGGCCGGGCCGGGCTCACCGGTCGCGGGGGTCGCCGAGCGCGGTCGGCGGCGGTTCGGAACGCTCCATCGGCATGAGCCCCGGGTCGGCGGCGAGGATCCGCTCGTACATCCGCTTCAGGCCCGGCCCGGGGGTGAGCCCCCAATGGCCCGCGAGCGCCTGCTGCGCCTGCTCGAAGGCGCGCAGCGCGTCCACCTGGCGGGCGCTCCGGTAGAGCGCCAGCATGAGCATCTCCCACAGCCGCTCGCGCAGCGGGTACTCCTCCACGAGCGCGTACAGCTCGGCCGCGACGAGCGCGTGCCGGCCGAGCGCGAGGTCGGCCTCGATCCGGTCCTCCAGCGCGGTGAGCCGGAGCTCCTCCAGGCGCCGCGCCTCCGCCTGCACCAGCGGGATCTCCGGCACGTCCGCGAACGCCTGCCCGCGCCACAGCGCGAGGGCGTCGCGGAAGGTCCGCGCCGCCCGCGCGTGGTCCTGCGCGGCCAGCTCGGCCCGGCCCCGGACCAGGCCCGCCTCGAACCGCCGGAAGTCGAGCGCGCCCGGCGCCACCCGGAGCAGGTAACCGGGCGAACGGGTGCCCATCACCTCCACGCCGGCGTGCAGGCGCCGCCTGAGCCGGAACACGAGCGAGTACAGCGTGGTCCGCGCGGAAGGAGGCGGGGCACCTCCCCACAGTTCTTCGATCAACCGGTCGATGGAAACGACCTGACCGGCGCGGATCGCCAGAACGGCCAGCAGCGCGCGCTGCTTCGGCGCGCGAATCTCAATGAACCGGCCGCCCCGCCATACCTGCAGGGGTCCTAAGAAACGGAAATCGAAGCCCATGCCCCCGGTCCACGGTCCCGTCAGCCTCGGTCAGCCGCCGTACGGGCACAATTTCAATATCCGCCTATTGTGCGGATAAGCATTACCGATATTTATCGTGATTGTCAAGAACATATGACCGGTTCAGGCCGTGGACTCGTCCGAAAATACGTCCGCCGGAAAACGGTGAGTATCCGCGGGACCACGCGCGGTCTTATTCCGCGGCACTCTCCGGAGCGGTTTCCCGCCTCACCCAGTCGAGGTAAGCCGCGGAGCCGTGCGTGATCGGAACCGCGATGATCTCCGGGACCTCATACGAGTGCAGCTCGGTCACGCACCGGGCGAGCTCCTCGAACCGGCCGGCCGTGGTCTTGAGCAGCAGCAGCCACTCCTCCGACCGCTCGATCTCGCCCTGCCACCGGTATGTCGAGGTGATCGGCGCCACCACCTGCGCGCACGCGGCCAGCCGGCGGGAGACCGCCTCCGTGCAGATCCGCTCCGCCTCCTCACGGCTGCCGGCGGTCACCCTGACCTCGATGCACTCCACGGCTCATCCCTCCGTCGACGACAACCCATCCGACCACATAGCGCGGCCGGGCCGCCGGGGCAACCGGCCGCCCGGCCGTCAGGACGCGCACGAGGGCCGGGCGCCGGGGGCGGCTCGGACGCCGGGGACCGGCCGGATGGGGTCGCCCGCGGCCGGCCGCGCGGCGGTGCGGCCCGCCGCATCGATCAGCGGTGGGCGCCGTTCCGGCCGGTCAGGCCCCGGCCGGCGTCGCCAGGGACGCCCTGCTGCCCTCGCGCCCGCCCTTGGCCCGGCGCGGGATCAGCCGCTCCACCGCCCACGGCCCCGGGCCGAGCACGGCGATGAGGAAGAACCCCCAGCAGAACAGCGCCGCGAGCTCACCGCCGTTCTGCAGCGGCAGCAGGGCCTTCGGCTGGTGCACGACGAAGTACGCGTACGCCATGGAGCCGGAGCACAGCAGCGCGCTCACCCGGGTGAAGAGCCCGACGAGCACGAGCCCGCCGCAGACGAGCTGGATGAGCGCGGCCCACCAGCCGGGCCAGGCGCCGGCGGGGATGGCCTGCCCCGTGCCCATGTGGCCGCCGAAGACGTTGAACAGCGACGCCGCGCCGTGGGTGAGGAACAGCAGGCCGACGACCATGCGGAACAGGGACAGCACGCCCCCGTGGAACCGATCGAGTCTCATCGTCTCCCCTCGCGCGATACGGGCTTCCCTTTCCGGCACCGGACCCGTGACATGCCCGGCAGGCCGATGGGGATCGGCGGCGTTGTCTCCCCGGTCGGTACCCGCGGCCGGTTCCGGGCTGCGCTCATCCGCGCAATGCCTGGAGAAAAAGCCGGATCGGGCACCGGCGCGTGACATCAACGGACCGGGACATCGCATTCTCCGGCCCATCGGGGATGGCCCGTCTGGGAGCGCTCGCCGGGCTCGGGCCGGTTCTCCCGGAGATTCGCCGCGCACCGCCGATCCCCGGAACACGGATACCCATCCGCCGGTGGGCTCGGCAAAACACCGGCGATGCCGTTCCGGAAAGCATTCCTTACCGGTTCGGGCGTATTCCCGGCGTCACCTGCGAATTTCAGCGGGCATCGAAGGAAAACCCGCCCTGGCGATCACCGGCCGGGGGTGAAACTTTCCCTTTCTCTGGAAAAAGGTTCGGTTTCCCGCCGGGGTGTTCCCGCCGGACGGCTCCCGTGCGAGGATTCGCCCATGGACATCGCCGGATACCTGGGGGAACTCGACCGGTCCGGGCGGCGGCTCGCCGAGGCGGCGAAGGAGGCCGGGCTCGGCGCACCCGTGCCCACCTGTCCCGGCTGGCTGATCCGGGACCTGCTGCGGCACACCGGCGGCGTGCACCGGTGGGCCACGGCGTTCGTCTCCACCGGGCGCGCGGAGCCGTACGGCCCGGATGAGCGGCGCGGCTTCTTCACCGCTCCGCCGGACGACGGGCTGCTCGACTGGTACCTCGAGAGCCACGCGGAGCTGGTGCGGACGCTGAAGGACGCCGACCCGGACCTGGAGTGCTGGGCCTTCCTGCCCGCCCCCTCGCCCCTGGCGTTCTGGGCGCGCCGCCAGGCGCACGAGACCGCCATCCACCGCGTCGACGCGGAGCTCGCGGCGGGGCACGCGATCACGCCGTTCGACCCGGCCTTCGCGGCCGACGGCTCCTGGCCGGCTTCTACGCCCGGCCCCGGGGCCGGCTGGTCGCCGACCCTCCGGTCAGCCTCGCGGCACGGGCCACCGACCACGAGGCCGCCTGGACCATCCGGATCGAGCCGGAGGGGCGGACCGTCACCTCCGGAGCCGGCCCGGCCGACTGCGTGATCTCGGGCCCGGCGGCCCGCCTCTACGTGTTCCTGTGGAACCGCACGGATTCCACCGGCATCGACGTGCAGGGCGACCGGCGCGTGCTCGAGCTGTGGCGGGAGAAGGCCACGATCGTCCTCAAGTGACCTCGCCCGCCGCCCACGCCGCCGGGCGGCCCGGACGCCGGATCCATGGGACCGGTACCCGGCCACGGACCCGCTCCTCCGTCCGCGGCCTTAGAGCGCCGCGCGCGTACGCGGACCCGGCGCGCCCATGGCACGCGGGTTCCGTACGGCCCGCGGCCCGCGGCGATCTCGCGGCGCCCGGCAGGGCGGCGCGACGCCGCCCGGGCCGGGCATGAGCGCGCGGCCGGGCGGCGGACCGGTCGCGGCCGGGCGGCGCACCGGTCACCGCAGCGCGGGGAGCAGCTCCTTCTCCGCCCAGTCGAAGAACTCCCGCTGGTGCTCGGCGTGGCCGATCTGCAGCAGGGCGACGTGGGTGAAGCCCGCGTCGACGTACCGCTGCACCGCGGCGACCACGGCGTCCACGTCCGGGCCGCACGGCACCTGCCGGGCCACATCCTCCGGGCGCACGGTCGTGGTCGCGGCCGCGAAGTTGACCGGCGCGGGAAGCTCGGACATCACCTTCCACCCGGTGACCGACCAGCGCCAGAGGCGGTGGGCGCGCTCGACCGCCGCGTCCCGGTCCCGGTCGTAGCAGAGGGCGACCTGCCCGTAGACCGGCCTGCCCTCGCCCCCGATGGACCGGTACCGCCGCACCAGGTCGCCGTCGGGATCCGCGCAGACCAGCGCGTCGCCGTACTCGACGGCGAGGTTCACCGACCGCTCGCCGGAGGCCGCGATCGCGATCGGCACCGGCGGGTCGGGCCGGTCGTAGAGTTTGGCGGACTCGAGATCGAAGTACGCGCCCCGGTAGGAGCGGTAGCCGCCCTCGAACAGATCCTTGATGATCTCGACGGCCTCCCGGAACATCTCGTGCCGGGCGCTCACCGCGGGCCAGCCGAGCCCGACGACGTGCTCGTTGAGGTTCTCCCCGGAGCCGAGGCCCAGGGTGAACCTGCCCCCGCTCAGCACGCCCATGGTGGCCGCCTTCTGCGCGACCACCGCCGGGTGGTAGCGCATGATCGGGCAGGTCACGAAGGTCATGAGCGGGATGCGCTCGGTGGCCTGGGCCACGGCGCCGAGCACGGACCACGCGTACGGCGAGTGGCCCATCTCCTCCAGCCACGGGAAGTAGTGGTCGGAGATGACCGCGAAGCCGAAGCCGATCCGCTCGGCCGTCACCGCGTCGTCCACGAGCTGCCGCGGCGGAGCCTGCTCGCACAGCAGGGTGTAACCGATCTCTGCCATACCGCGCCCGTACCCATCCCTCGGACGTCTCGGCAGGGCACGGGAGTGTTTTTGCCGTCGGCAGAGGCCGCCCGGCCGGACCGCTGCGGCGGCGCCGTTGCCGCCGCTCGCGGCCGTCGGTCCTCGTGCGGGCCGCGGTCTCGTACGGCCGCGCGGAGTTGGCGCGCGGCCCGGGATCGGTGTGGCTCTTCCCGGATCCCGGAACGCCGTCGATCTCCCCGGCGGCGCGGGCTGGGGTCGGCGGCTCAGACCGCCCGGTGGTACTGGTTGGGCCAGCCGGGCTCGGCGCCGAGCTCCCGGGCGGCGTACCGGGGCCAGTAGGGGTTGCGCAGCAGCTCCCGGCCGAGCATCACCGCGTCGGCCTTGCCCGAGGCCACGATCTCCTCCGCCTGCCGGGGTTCGGTGATCAGCCCGACCGCCGACACGGCGAGGTCGGTCTCCGCCTTGACCCGGGCGGCGAACGGGACCTGATAGCCGGGCCCCGCGGGGATGGTCACCCCGCCGGTGATGCCGCCCGAAGAGACGTCGAGCAGGTCGACGCCGTGCGCGAGCAGCTCCTTGGCGAGCCGTACGGTGTCGTCGACGGTCCAGCCCGCCCGGCCGTTCTCGGCGAGCCAGTCGGTGGCGGAGACGCGGAAGAAGACCGGCAGGTCATCCGGCCAGACCGCCCGCACCGCGTCGGCGACCTCGAGCGCGAACCGGATCCGGTTCTCGAAGGAGCCGCCGTACGCGTCGGTGCGGTGGTTGCTGTGCGGCGAGAGGAATTCGTTGATCAGGTAGCCGTGGGCGCCGTGGATCTCCACGACCTGGAAGCCGGCGGCGAGCGCCCGCCGGGCGGCCGCGGCGAAGGCCTCCACCAGCCCCTTGATCTGCTCGACGCTCAGCTCGGCCGGGACCGGGTGGCCGTCGGCGAACGGGACAGGGCTGGGCGCGACCGGCCGCCAGCCGTGGTGCTCCGGGCCGACCGGACGGCCGCCGAGCCAGGGCCGGTCGGTGGACGCCTTGCGGCCGGCGTGGGCGAGCTGGATGGCGGGGACCGCGCCGTGCTCCCGCAGGAAGCGGGTGATGCGGGCGAACGCCTCCTGCTGGCGCTCGTTCCAGAGCCCCAGGTCGTACGGGCTGATCCTCCCCTCCGGGGTGACCGCGGTCGCCTCGACCATGATCAGACCGGCGCCGCCGATGGCGCGGGTGCCGAGGTGGACGAAGTGCCAGTCGTTCGGCACCCCCTGGTCGGGGCCGGTCTCCGCGGCGGAGTACTGGCACATGGGGGACATCCACACCCGGTTGGGGATGGTCAGCCCGCGCAGCCGCAACGGCTCGAACAACACGCTCAAGGGGATCGCTCCTCCGGATCGGGCCGATGCGCCTCATCGCATCGAACTACGACGGTCATCGTACTACGAATACTGTCGAACTACGAAAGGTGTCATACAATGAGGGCCGGTCGACCGATAAGGAGAGCCGTGCCATCCGCCGCGCCGGGCCGCGTACTCGAGCACCCCAAGCCGGAGGAGATCCGGCTTGAGGCGGTGTTGCATGCGCTCGCCGACCCCGTACGGCTCCAAGTGGTCCGCCGCCTCGCCGAGCTCGGCACCGAGGCCCCTTGCTCCGCGATCGAGCTCGCGGTGAGCAAGTCGACCTCGACGTACCACTTCCGGGTGCTGCGCGAGGCCGGCGTCATCACCCAGGTCTACCGCGGCACGGCGAAGATGAACGCGCTGCGCCGCGACGATCTCGACCGGCTCTTCCCCGGGCTGCTCGACGCGGTGCTCGCCGCCGACGCCGCCCAGCGCCGGCGCACCGGCGCGTGACCGCCCCGGCCCTCGGCAGCATCCAGTGATCGGCAGCGCTTCTCCCGCATCCCGCGCGAACGCCCCGTCGCGCCTGATCCGCCGGCGGGCGCCCGGACGGCGCGGTGACCCGGCCGCCCATCGCGCATCGATGAGGCCGTGCCGCCTTGTCGCCGCCACGCAGCGGACTCCGAACCTCGTTCGTCTCGGTCGCCGCCGGGCCGGTCGCCTGATCTCGCGCCTGGCGAGTCCGGCGATCTCCTCGCGGTACGGCCGAGCTCGGCGAGCACGGCGGCGGCGTGCACGCCGACCGCGGGCATGAGGCCCATGCGTGGCTCCAGACCGGCGAACGGGATCGGGAGCGGCGGAGCGCGGATCGGGCCGCAGGGGTGCCGACCTCACGCCGGCGGTCTCGGTCGCGCATCACCACTCCCCGCCGTACGGCGCGCCGATCCGTTGCGAAGCGCTGACAGCGGGGACAAATGATCATTAAAGTGAAAGGACCGCTGTTGTCGCCGCATTCGACATCGCACTGCTCCCGATGGGGTGCCGCATGGAGAACGCGCCGCAGATCGACCCGACCGTGCCCAGCCCGGCCCGCATCTACGACTACCTGCTCGGCGGCAAGGACAACTTCCCCGCCGACCGTGAGGCGGCGGAGAACCTGCTGCGGCTCTCCCCCAACCTCAAAGAGGGGGCCCAGGCGAACCGGCGCTTCCTGATCCGCGCCGTGGAGTACATGACCCAGCAGGGCATCCGGCAGTTCCTCGACATCGGCGCCGGCCTGCCCACCCAGGAGAACGTCCACCAGGTGGCCCTGCGGCACGCCCCGGATTCGCGCGTGGTCTACGTGGACAACGACCCGATCGTCCTGACGCACGCCCGCGCGCTCCTCGCCGATGAGAAGCGCGTGGTCGCCGTCGAAGGCGACCTGCGCCGGCCGGAGAGCATCCTCGACAACCCCGAGGTCACACAGCACATCGACTTCGGCCAGCCGGTGGGCCTGCTCCTCGTCGCCGTCCTCCACTTCATCCCGGACGAGGCCGCCTACCCCGCGGTCGCCAAGCTGCGCGACCGGCTCGCCCCGGGGAGCCATCTGGTGATCAGCCACGGCTCCGTCTCCCGCGACCTCAACGAAGACGTGATCGAAAAGGGCAAGGAGATTTACGCCCGATCGTCGGCCGGCATGGCGATCCCACGGTCACGGGAGGAGATCCTGCGGTTCTTCGACGGGTTCGAGCTCGTCGAGCCCGGCCTAGTCCCCTGGCCCGACGACTGGCGCCCGCGAGAAGACGAGGTACGGCTCCCCCGGCTCCCGGGCGTCGACAGCTACGCCGGCGTCGGCATCCTCCGATGATCGGCGCTCGCGCTCACCGGGTGGCCCGGCCGTCGAGGCCGGTACCGGCGGCGCCCGAAGCCGGATCCACCCCGCCCTGGTGATCAGCCGCGCCTCCGCTCCGGCCGCGGTGACCGCTGTGCCACGGCCGGGACCCTCCGCTGACCGGCGGCCCGGCCGCGGCCCGATGCACCCGGCCGCCATTCCGGACGGCCGGGCCCGCGTTCCGGACGCCGGCCGGGCGTGACGGCCCCAGGGACCGCCTCGGCGGAGGGTGATATCGGGCATCGCACCCCGCGGAAAACGGGCACGCGGTTTCGGTCACCGATGCGGCGCCCGTACCAGAGCGCGTATCGGGCGAGCAACGAGGCACCGTGTGAGGATTTGGAACGTTTTGCCACGTCTGGACGGCATCTGGCGCCGCCATCGGCACCCCGGCTGAAACACACGCTCACCGGCGAGCCATGGCTATCGGGAAATCCGATGGCTAGAGTTAAAGATCATCATTACTCGCCGACGGGGTGTGACGATGGATAAGGTCCCGCCGAAAATCGACCCGACCGTGCCCAGCCCGGCCCGGATCTACGACTACCTGCTCGGAGGCAAGGACAACTTCGCCTCCGACCGCGCGGCCGCCGAGAAGGTTCTGCAGCTCTCCCCCAACGCCCGCGAGGTGGCCCGGGCGAACCGGCGCTTCCTCATCCGCGCCGTGGAGTACATGACCCAGCAGGGGATCCGCCAGTTCCTCGACATCGGCACCGGCCTGCCCACCCAGGAGAACGTCCACCAGGTCGCGCTGCGGCACGCCCCGGATTCGCGCGTGGTCTACGTGGACAACGACCCGATCGTGCTCGTGCACGCCCGCGCGCTCCTCGCCGATGAGAAGCGCGTGGTCGCCGTCGAAGGCGACCTGCGCCGGCCGGAGAGCATCCTCGACAACCCCCAGGTCACGAAGCACATCGACCTCGGCCAGCCGGTGGGCCTGCTCCTCGTCGCCGTCCTCCACTTCATCCCGGACGAGGCCGCCTACCCCGCGGTCGCCAAGCTGCGCGACCGGCTCGCCCCCGGCAGCCACCTGGCGATCAGCCACATCTCCGCCGAGGATCTGGACGAGAAGACCGTCCAGGAGGGCAAGCAGGTCTACGCCAAGTCGTCGGCCGGCGCGCTGGTCCCGCGGTCGCGCGGCGACATCCAGCGGTTCTTCGGTGAGTACGGGCTCGTCGAGCCCGGCCTGGTCTGGCCGGACGACTGGCGCCGGACGGAGGGCGAGGACCGGATCCCGCGGATGCAGGGCAGTGACTGCTACGCCGGGGTCGCGATCGTCCGCTGACCCGCCGTTCGACCTGGGCCCGGTGAGCGCCGCGGCCCGGAGCGAGCTTCGCGCGCCCTCCGCCGGGCCTCCGCGCGGAGGGCGGCCCCGCGGCCCCGGGCGGACCGCACGGTCTCCGGCCGTGGCGGCTCCGGCCGTGGCGGCGCTCAGCGAAGGGCTCGGTCCGGTCCCGGTGAACGGCGGAGCCCGGGCGATGGCTCCAGAGGCCGCCCGCCGGTTACGGCGCTCCTCGGCTGCGGCCCGGACCTCGGCACGGCCCGCGATCGGCAAGAACCGCTACCTGTTCAAGATCATCAAAGCTCGCCGTCAGAGTGTGACACATGGACAAGTTTCCGCAGGGGGTCGACCCCAACGTGCCGAGCCCGGCACGCATCTACGACTACCTGCTCGGAGGCAAGGACAACTTCGCCGTCGATCGCGCGGCCGCCGAGAAGATCTTGGAGCACGCCCCCAACGCCAAGGAGGCGGCCCAGGCGAACCGGCGTTTCCTCATCCGCGCCGTGGAGTACCTGGCCGACCAGGGCATCCGCCAGTTCCTCGACATCGGGGCCGGCCTGCCCACCCAGGAGAACGTCCACGAGGTCGCACTCCGCAAGGCCCCCGGCTCCCGGATCGTCTACGTCGACAACGACCCCATCGTGCTCGCCCACGCCCGCGCGCTCCTCGCCTGCGACGCGCAGACGATCGCGGTGGCGGGCGACCTGCGCGAACCCGAGAGCATCCTCGACAACCCCGAGGTCACCGCGCACCTCGACTTCAACGAGCCGGTCGGCCTGATCCTCGTCGCCATCCTCCACTTCATCCCCGATGAGGCCGCCTACCCCGCGGTCGCCAAGCTGCGCGACCGCCTCGCCCCCGGCAGCCACCTGGTGATCAGTCATGCCTCCATGGGCCAGATCGATGAGAAGGGGCTGGCGGAGGTGAAGCAGATCTACGCCAGGTCCTCCGCCGGATCGGCGATCCCACGGACGCGCGAGGAGATCGAGCGGTTCTTCGACGGATTCGAGGTCGTCGAGCCCGGCCTCGTCTGGGTGGAGGACTGGCGCCCGCGGGACGACGAGGTCAAGCTGCCGCGGCTTCCCGGCGTGGACGGCTACGCGGGGGTCGGGATCCTCCGCTGATCGGCGACGCCTCCCTGAGCGGCCCGGCGCACCGGGACCGACGCCGGCCGTACCGCACCCGTGACGGTCGTCGCCCACCGCCGGACCGGCGGGGAGCGGCGCCCGCGCCGCCCCGGGCCGAGGGATCCGGCACCACGCGGGGCGGCGGCTCAGGTGGGCGCCGGCGCACCGGTGAGATCGCCGACCGGCGTCCGCCGCCACCTTGTGCGAACCACCGCACCCCTGGCAGAGCACTGCTAAACCGGAAACGATCGCCAGAATTTGAAGATCATCAGCGCTCGTCGATGGGGTGTGCCATGGAACAGGTTCCGCCGGGCATCGACCCCGACGTGCCCAGCGCGGCCCGCATCTACGACTTCTTCCTCGGGGGAAAGGAGAACTTCGCCGTCGATCGCGCGGTCGCGCAGAAGCTGCTGGAGCTCTCGCCCAATATCAAGGAGAGCGCGCGAGCGAATCGGCGTTTCCTCGTCCGCGCGGTGGAGTACCTGGCCGACCAGGGCATCCGCCAGTTCCTCGACATCGGCGCGGGCCTGCCCACCCAGGAGAACGTCCACGAGGTCGCACTCCGCAAGGCCCCCGATTCCCGGATCGTCTACGTCGACAACGACCCCATCGTGCTCGCCCACGCCCGCGCGCTCCTCGCCTGTAACGCGCAGACGATCGCGGTGGCGGGCGACCTGCGCGAACCCGAGAGCATCCTCGACAACCCCGAGGTCACCGCGCACCTCGACTTCAACGAGCCGGTCGGCCTGCTACTGGTCTCCATCCTCCACTTCATCCCGGACGAGGCCGCCTACCCCGCGGTCGCCAAGCTGCGCGACCGGCTCGCCCCCGGCAGCCACCTGGTGATCAGCCACGTCTCGGCCGGTGACCTCGACGAGAGGACGCTCGAGAAAGGCAGGCGGATCTACACCCAGTCCCAGGCCGGCGTGGCGGTCCCGCGGTCCCGGGAGGACATCGCGCGGTTCTTCGACGGATTCGAGCTCGTCGAGCCGGGCCTGGTCCGGATCAGGGAATGGCGCCCGCGGAAGGACGAGGTCATCATGCCGGGACTTCCCGGCGTGGGCGGCTTCGCCGGGGTCGGGGTCCTCCGCTGACCGCCGCTCCCGCGACGCCGGCCCACCGGCGTACCGGCCGGTGCGCCATCCGATCACGCCTCGCCCGCCCCGCCGTACGGCGCCGCCGTACGGGCCACGGCGAAGGGCGGGCACCCGGCGGCCGGAGGGCGTCGATGGTCAGGCCGCGGCGGCCGCGCGCCGCCCGGCCCACCACGGCCTGGGCGGTCGATGGCGGGCTCATCGGGAATCCGTGACCGAATGCGGCGAACCCAGTGACCAAGGGGACGAATGCTCGTTACAGTCAATGATCATCGATGCTCGCCGACGTGATGTGATCATGGAGAAGATCCCACCGGGAATCGACCCCAGCGTGCCCAGCCCGGCCCGCATCTACGACTACCTGCTGGGCGGCAAGGACAACTTCGCCTCCGACCGGGAGGCCGCGGCAAAGCTCATCCAGGCCGCCCCCAACGCTCAGGAAGAGGTCCGGGCGAACCGGCGCTTCCTGATCCGCGCCGTGGAGTACCTGGCCGACCAGGGCATCCGCCAGTTCCTCGACATCGGCACCGGCCTGCCCACCCAGGAGAACGTCCACGAGGTCGCACTCCGCAAGGCCCCCGATTCCCGGATCGTCTACGTCGACAACGACCCGATCGTGCTGGCACACGCCCGGGCCCTGCTCGGCCGCAACCCGCAGGTGGCCGTGGCGCAGGGCGACCTGCGCGAGCCGGAGAGCATCCTCGACAACCCCGAGGTCACGGAGCACCTCGACTTCAACGAGCCGGTCGGCCTGCTGCTGGTCGCCATCCTCCACTTCCTCCCGGACGAGGCCGCCTACCCCGCGGTCGCCAAGCTGCGCGACCGCCTCGCCCCCGGCAGCCACCTGGTGATCAGCCACGGCTCCGCGGGCCGGCTCGATGACAAGGGGGTCGCCGCGATAAGGCGGGTCTACGCCCGGTCCTCGGCCGGGGAGGCGGTCGCCCGGACGCGGGAGGAGATCCTGCGGTTCTTCGAGGGGTGCGAGCTCGTCGAGCCCGGCGTGGTGACGGTCGACGAGTGGCGGCCACGCGAGGGGGAGCCGGTGCGCACCCGGACCGAGGGTGCCGTGGTCTACGGCGGGGTCGGCGTCGTCGGCTGATCACCGGGTCCGCTCCCCGGCGCTCGGCCGGGGGCGTGCGTCACAGCGGCCGGGCCGCCGCCCGCCGTCGCACCAGGGCGGCACCGTGCGAGCCGAGGAAGACCAGGCCGAACACGACGCCGACGAGCAGGGCGATCGAGGCCCCGGCCGCGACGTTCCACACGGTCGACAGCCACACCCCGGCGACCCCGCACGAGACGCCGATCGCCGCCGAGATCGGGAAGAGCAGCGCGTACCGGTCGGTGAGCAGCCGCGCGGTCGCGGCGGGCCCCACGAGCAGGGCGACGGTGAGGATGACGCCGAGCGCGGGCACGGTCGCCACCACGGTCACCACGACCGCGGCGAGCAGGATGAAGTCGATCAGCGCGGTGCGCAGGCCGAGGGCGGCCGCCCCCACGGGGTCGAACGCGGTGATCAGCAGCTCCCGGCGGAAAACGACCAGCAGGAGGGTCACCGCGGCCGCGATGCCGGCGGTGATCGCCAGGTCCCGCGCGCTCACCGCGAGGATGTCGCCGACCGTGTACGCGGTCAGGTCCTTGGCGAAGCCGTCCTGGGCGGAGACCAGGACCACCCCGAGGGCGAACCCGCCGGCGAGCGCGATGCCGGTGGCCGCGGTGAAGTCCTGGCCGCGCACCCGGGAGAAGAGCACCACGGCGAGGGTGATGAGCAGGCCGAACACACCCCCGCCGAGGTAGAGGTCGGCCCCGAGCAGCGCCGCGATCACGATCCCCGGGAAGGTGGCGTGGGTGAGCGCCATGGTGAAGAACGGCAGCCGCCGGATGAGCACGTGCACCCCGACCACGCCGCCGAGCGCCCCCACGAGCACGGCCTCGGCCAGCGCCCGGTGCACGCTCGAGTCGAACCAGGTCATTGCACGGCCTCCAGCCCGGTGCGCGCCCGGCCGAGCCGTACCCGCCGCCGGACCAGCCCGGCGGCCTGGGCGAGGCCGTACATGGCGACGAGGACGAGCACCACGGTCCCGCCGGAGGCGAGGCGGAGCCCGTACCCGATCGAGGCCTCCCAGCTCACCACGAGCCCGAGCCACCCGCCGGCCGCGCCGATCAGGCAGGCGAGCGGCACGATGACCGTGAGCCGGTCGGAGAGGACCCGGGCGGCGGCGGCCGGGACGATCAGCAGCGCGATGACGAGGACCATGCCGACCGCGCGCACGGCCGCGACCACGGTCAGCGCGACCGCGACGTTGACCACGAGGTCGAGCAGGCCCACCCGGACCCCGGCCGCCTCGGCCCCCACCGGGTCGAAGGCGCGGAGCAGGAGCGGCCGCCGCAGTGCGGCGAGCAGCGCGATGACCACGGCCGCCACGGCCGCGGTCTGCCAGAGCTGCTCGGGGGTCACGGTGAGCACCCGGCCGAAGAGGAACGCGGTCAGGTCGGAGGCGTAGCCGGACCGCCGGGAGACCAGCACCACGCCGGCCGCGAAGAGCGTGGTGAGCAGCAGGGCGAGCGCGGCGTCCTGCGCCACCCGGCGGGTGAGCAGGGTGAGCAGCGCCGCGGTGGCGATCCCGGCGGCGAGCGCGCCCCAGAACACGCCGTCCTCCCCGGCGAGCAGGTAGCCGGCGACCACACCGGGAAAGATCGTGTGGCTGAGCGCGTCGCTGAGGAAGGCGAGCCGGCGGAGCAGCACCACGACCCCGACCGTGCCGCCGAGCACGCCGAGGATGATCAGCTCGGCGAGCGCCCGGGCCATGAACGGCGTTTGAAAGGGCTCGATGAGGCTCATGTCTGCCCCACGATCACGCGGTCGCCGCGCAGCTCCAGCGCCCGCCCGCCGTACGTGGCGCGCAGCCGCTCCGGGGTGAGCACCTCGCCGGTGGGGCCGAAGCCGAACTGGTGCCGGTTGATCAGGCACACCTCCTCGCAGGCGAGGTGCGCGATCGCGAGGTCGTGGGTGCTCACCACCACCGCGGTCCCCTGCGCCTTCAGCCCGGCGAGCGCCTCGAGGAGCGCGTGCTGGCTGACCGCGTCGACGCCGTTGAACGGCTCGTCGAGCAGCAGCAGCCGGGGCCGGGCGGCGATCGCCCGGGCGAGGAGCACGCGCTGGCGCTGGCCCCCGGAGAGGGTGCCGAACCGGTCACGCGCCCGGTCGGCGAGGCCCACGGCCTCGAGCGCGGCCGCCACCTCCTCCCGGTCGGCCCGGGACGCCCGGCGGAACCGGCCCATCCACCGGTAGCGGCCCATCAGCACCACCTGCTCGACCGAGATGGGGAAGTCGGGGTCGAGGGTGTCGGCCTGGGGCACGTACGCCACGTGGCGGCGGGCCTGGGCGGGCGGCCCGCCGAGCACCTCGATCCGGCCGCGGACCACGGGGACCATGCCGAGGACGGCCTTGATCAGCGTGGACTTGCCCGCGCCGTTGGGGCCGATCAGGGCGACGGACTCGCCCGGGTTCACGGTGCCCGTGACGTCCTCGAGCACCGGGACGTCCCCGTAGGCGACGCTCACCCGGTCGAGGATCAGCGCGGGCGTGGACGGCGGTCGCTCGGTCATGTGGCCGCACCCCCGAGAGCGGCGACGATCGTGTCGGTGTTGTGCCGCATCATCTGCAGGTAGGTCGCTCCGGCCGAGCCCTCCGGTCCGAGGGAGTCGCCGTACAGGGCGTCCTCACCGGCCACGACCCGCACCCCCGCCTCCCGGCCGATGGCCTCGGCCGTCTTCGGCGGAAGCGATGCCTCGGAGAATATCGCGGTCACACCGGCAGCCTTGATCCTGGCGACCAGGTCGGTGATCTGCTTGGCGGACAGCTCGGCCGAGGTGTCGAAGCTGGGGATGACCGAGCCGACCACGGTGAGCCCGTAACGGTCGGCGTAGTACCCGAACGTGTCGTGGTCGGTGACGAGCTTGCGCCGGTCCTCCGGGATGGACTGGATCTTCTTCTCGATCTCCGCGTCGAGCTCGTCGAGCCGGGCCTGGTAGGCGGCGAGGTTCTGCTCGTAGACGGCGGCGTTGGCGGCATCGGCCGCGGCGAAGGCGCGCGCGATGTTCGCCGCCATGGTCTTCGCGTTGCGGGGGTCGTGCCAGATGTGCGGGTCGGCGCTCGCCCCCTCCCCGGTGCGGAGCCGTACGCCCTGGGAGGCATCGACCAGGGTGCCGCGGAACCCGGAGGCCTCGATCGCCTGGTCCAGCCACTTCTCGAAGCCCACCCCGTTCTTCACCACGACGTCGGCCTCGGCGAGCATCCGCATGTCGAGCGGGGTCGGCTCGTAGTCGTGGGGGTCCACGTTCGGCTTGAGGAGCCCGTGCACCCGCACCTTGTCCCCGCCGATGTTCGCCGCGAAGTCGGCGACCTGGGTGGTGGTGGCCACCACGTTCAGCCGCGATCCGTCGGCGGACGGCGGCCCGCTCGCGCCGCCGCAGGCCACGGCGGTCAGGACGAGCAGGGCGATGCACAGCGACCGGGAGATGAGCGACAGCACGGTGGTTCCTTAGGCCGGAGGGCTGAGAAGGGCCATACGGGACATCTGACGCCATCCTCCGGCAAATGAAAATGATTGTCAAATTCATTCTCTTTGCCGTGTTCCCGGCGGCGCTCGTCCCGCCCGGGCGCGGCGCGGGCCCGCACGGCGGTCGGCACCCCGGCCTCCCGCGGCGGTCAGCGCCCGTTCGCGCGCGACGGTCAGCACTCTGGTCCCGCACGCCCGGCTCACCCGCACGGTACGGCCCGCGGGGATGTCCCACGGGCAGCCCGCGGGGATGTCCCAGGCAGAGGGTACGGCAGGCCGGCCCCTGACCGAGCCGGAACGCCGTGGCGGCGCGGCCGCCGAGGGTCAGACCGGGCTCGCCGCCGGCGGTCGTTCCGGCAGTCTCGCCCGGGTCACCGCGTACCCGGCGGCCCGGGCGTACCCGGCGAAGTCGATCGCGTTCCGCACCGCGGCCCCGCCGGGGTCGTTGTTGAAGTACACGTACGCGTCGGCGACGCCGCCGAGCCGGTCGACCCACGAGCGGAGCGCCCGCTCCCCGTAGTGCGGCCAGTCGCGGCCCGCCCCCTCGTGGAAGCGCAGGTAGACCCAGTCCGTGGTGCGCCACAGCGGGCCCACCGGCCGCCCGAGTCGGTCGGCCCAGCAGAGCGCGGCGCCGTACCCGGTGAGCAGGTCCCGGACCTCGCCGCTCCACCACGACGCATGCCGGGGCTCGACCGCGATCCGGACGCCGTCCGGGAACCGGGCGAGGCAGCGCCGGAGCCGCTCGGGCTCGGCCTCGAGGGTGGGCGGGAGCTGAAGCAGGATCGGGCCGAGCTTGCCGCCGAGGCCGGCCGCCACCCCCATCAGCCGGTCGACCGGCTCCTCCGGGTCCTTGAGCCGCTTGATGTGGGTGAGGAACCGGCTCGCCTTCACCGCCATCACGAAGTCGGCGGGCGTCCGCTCCCGCCACGCCTCGAACGTCTCCCGCTTCGGCAGCCGGTAGAAGGCGTTGTTGTTCTCGACCGTGGCGAACGCCTCGGCGTACCGCTCCAGCCACAGCCGCCGGGGCACGCCGGGATAGAGCAGCCCGGACCAGGAGTCGTACTGCCATCCCGAGGTTCCGACGAGGATCGGCATGCCCCTTCCCTCCTCGGCGGCCGCGGCCGGCGGCCGGGGTTCACCGTCCTCCCTACCCGGCCTGGGCGGCCGGTCACGTCCCCGGGGCGGGCGCGATCAGGAGGCCTCGAACACCTCGGCGACCACCCGGCGGGTCTCCTCCATCGAGGCGTGGCCGAGCTCCCGGAGGATGGAGGTCATCTCCACGTCGGGCATGCCGCACGGCACGGCGAGGGTCCACGGGGTGAGGTCGCCGTCCACGTTGAGGGCGAAACCGTGGCTGGTGACCGAGCGGCTGGAGCGCATGCCGATCGAGACGATCTTCCGGTTGGTGTTCGTGGTCCACACCCCGGTGAGCAGCTCGGAGCCCGGGGGCGTGTCCCGCCGCTCGGCCGGCACGCCGAGCCTGCGGAGGGCCTCGACCAGCCGGAGCTCGACCTCGCGGATGTAGTCGACGATGCCCTCCCCCGGCCGGAGCCGGACGATCAGGTAGCCGACGAGCTGGCCCGGGCCGTGATAGGTGAGCTGCCCGCCCCGGTTCGTCGGCACCACGGGGATGCCGAACGACGGGTCGGGCAGGTGCTCGGCCCGGGTCCGCTTGCCCACGGTGAACACCGGGGGGTGGCTGAGGAGCCAGAGCGTGTCGGGCCGCTCGTCCTTCTGCCGCTCCTCGACCATGGCGGCCATGCGCTCCATGGCCTTCTCGTACTCGACCAGATCGTCCTGGATGAGCGCCAGGGGCCTTGGCTGGAACATCGCGTCACCTCTTCGCCTGTCGAGGATATGGCGGCGTGTCGAGGATACGGCGCGGCCCTGCCCCCGGCACCCCCCGGTCAAGCGGCCCCGGCACCCCGATCAGCGGCGCCCGGTCACCAGTGGCGGCCGTGGTACGGCGGAGCGTACGTGGGCGGGGCCTTCGGCAGCAGGATCCACAGGAGCAGGTAGATGACGAACTGCGGCCCGGGGAGGATGCAGGAGAGGAGGAAGAGCAGCCGGACCGTGGTCGGCCTCATGCCGAAGCGCTCCGCGATGCCGCCGCACACCCCCGCGATGATCTTGTGCTCTCTCGACCGGTACACCACGGAAACCCCCTTCACCACCGGCCGGTGTGGACGTTCACCCAGGTCAACGAGGGGTGGGGCGCGGGCCGTTCCTGCGGTGACCCTGAGATGACCCTGATTTCCGGATCAGGGATGCCCGGTGATCCCGGATCAGGGGCCACCAACAGTGATCTTCGTCGCCTTTCCGGGCATATAGGGTGACGGCTGAATTCCCCGACGGAGTCACGCATGGAGCTCGCTGCACTTCAGGAGCAGACCCGGCTGCTACTGCGCCAGAAGATCACCGTGATGGTGAATCAGTACACGGTCCACCTCGCCGAGCCGGACGGCACGCCCGGGCCCGTGGTCGCGTTCGCCGAGCAGAAACGGCTCGCCCTCAAGGAGCAGGTGACCGTCTACACCGACGAGTCGCGCTCGCGGGTCCTCACCGGCTTCAAGGCGCGCACCGTCGTCGACTTCGCCGGCGAGTACGACGTGGTGGACGAGGCCGGGAAGCCGATCGGGAAGTTCTGGAAGCGCGGGATGCGCTCCCTGCTCCGCTCCACCTGGCACCTGCAGCAGCCGGGCCTGCCCACGCTCACCGGGCAGGAGCGCAACCCGGTCGTGGCGGTGCTGCGGCGCTTCGTGGACGCGCTCTCCTGGCTGCCGTACCACTTCGACTTCAGCATCGGCGCGTCGATCGCGTTCTCCGTCGACAGCCGGTGGGGCATCCGGGACACCTACCTGATCAACGTCCGCGACCCGCGCCTGGACCGGCGGCTCGTCATCGCCATGGCGATCGCCCTCGACGCGCTCGAGGGGCGGTGATCGGCCGGGGCCGGTGAGCGGGGCCCACCGGCCCGGGATCGGCCCGGCACCGCCCGGCGGCGGGTTCCGGCGGCCTGGATCACGCGCGCGGCGGCCGCAGACCCAGGGCGCCCACCCCTGGAACGGGTCCGGCGCTCATCGGCGCGGGTACGGACGCCCTCCGCCGGCGCGGGCGGCCACGGCAGGCCCGGACGCCCACCGCCGGGGCAGGTCAGGCGCCCATCGGGTGCCACACGGTCTTGATCTCGAGGAAGGCGGCCATGCGCTCGATCCCCGGATCGGCCGACCAGTCGATCGGCATGGCCGGCGGGCGCAGCACCCGCTTGAGGTTCTCGGCCGCGAGCTCCTCACAGCGGACCGCGAGCTCCGGCCCGGCCCCGGTGAGGTCGATGGCGTTCACGTCCATGTGCCCGGCGAGCCAGGGGGCGAGCTCCTCCGTGGAGCCGGTGAGGATGTTCACCACCCCGCCCGGCAGGTCGGAGGTGGCGAGCACCTCGGCGAAGGTGATCGCCGGCAGCGGGGCCCGCTCCGCGGCGACCACCACGCAGGTGTTGCCGGTCACGATCACCGGGGCGATCACGCTCACCAGCGCGAGGAGCGACGCCGTCTGCGGGGCGATCACGGCGACCACCCCGGCCGGCTCCGGCGACGACAGGTTGAAGTACGGCCCGGCGACCGGGTTGGCCGAGCCGAGCACCGCGGCGATCTTGTCCGACCAGCCCGCGTACCAGACGAGCCGGTCCACCGCGGCGTCCACCAGCTCCCCGGCCCGCTCGAGGTCGATCCCCTCGAGGGCGGCCGTCTCCGCGGCGAACTGCGCCCGGCGGCCCTCGAGCATCTCGGCGGCGCGGTAGATGATCTGCCCCCGGTTGTACGGCGTCGCGCCCCACCAGCCGGGGAACGCCTTCCGGGCGGCCACCACCGCGTCCCGGGCGTCCTTGCGCGAGGCCTTCGCCGCGTTCGCCAGGAACTCACCGGAGGAGGAGTGCACCACGTACGACCTTCCGCTCTCCGAACGCGGGAACGCCCCGCCGATGAACAGCTTGTACGTCTTCCGTACCGCCAGGCGCTCAGTCATCGAAGGTTCCAATCTGCAGCGGACGCGCGGGACGGTCGGTGTGGCCGCACCGGCAGACCCCGCCCCGGTGGGCGTACCGGCCGCGCCACACCGCGAGCCGGGGGTAGCGATGGACGCGCGGGAAAGTGACGCCGCCCCCGCCGCGGATCAGGCGGCGGCGACGGGGATCATCACAACGCAAGGTACTCCTCCAGACCGTGCCGACCACCTTCGCGGCCGTAACCCGACTCCTTGTACCCGCCGAACGGCGACGCCGGGTCGAACCGGTTGTACGTGTTCGACCAGACCACCCCGGCGCGGAGCCGGGACGCCATCCACAGCATGAGCGAGCCCTTCTCCGTCCACACCCCAGCGGAGAGGCCGTACGGCGTGTTGTTCGCCTTCTCCACCGCCTCGGCGGGGGTGCGGAACGTGAGCACGGAGAGCACCGGGCCGAAGATCTCCTCCCGCGCGATGCGGTGCGACTGCGCCACGTTGGTGAACACCGTCGGCGGGAACCAGTACCCCCGGTCCGGGAGCGTGCACGGCGGCGACCACCGCTCGGCGCCCTCCGCCTCCCCGGACTCGGCGAGCTCACGGATCTTGGCGAGCTGCTCGGCCGAGTTGATCGCGCCGATGTCGGTGTTCTTGTCGAGCGGGTCGCCGACCCGGAGCAGGGCGATCCGCCGCTTGAGCGCCTCGATCAGCTCATCGGCGATCGACTCCTGGACGAGCAGCCGGGACCCCGCGCAGCACACGTGGCCCTGGTTGAAGAAGATGCCGTTGACGATCCCCTCGACCGCCTGGTCGATGGGCGCGTCGTCGAACACGATGTTGGCGGCCTTGCCCCCGAGCTCCAGGGTGAGCCGCTTGCCCGTCCCCGCCACGGCCTTGGCGATGAGCTTGCCGACCTCGGTCGAGCCGGTGAACGCGACCTTGTCCACGCCGGGGTGGCGCACCAGCGCCGCTCCGGTCTCCCCGGCACCGGTGACGATGTTGACCACGCCGGGGGGCAGGTCGGCCTGCCGGCAGATGTCGGCGAAGGCGAGCGCGGTGAGCGGGGTGGTCTCGGCGGGCTTGAGCACGACCGTGTTGCCGCAGGCGAGCGCGGGGGCGACCTTCCACGCCAGCATGAGCAGCGGGAAGTTCCATGGGATCACCTGCCCGGCCACGCCGATGGGCCGGGGCTCCCTCCCGGGCCGGCCGAGCCCGGCGTAGGCGAGCTTGTCCGCCCAGCCCGCGTAGTAGAAGAAGTGGGCTGCGACCAGCGGCAGGTCCACGTCGCGCGACTCGCGGATCGGCTTGCCGTTGTCGAGGGTCTCCAGCACGGCGAGCTCGCGCGCTCGTTCCTGGATGATCCGGGCGATCCGGAAGAGGTACTTCGCCCGTTCGGCGCCGCGCATCGCCGACCAGGTGACGAACGCCTTGCGCGCGGTCTCGACCGCCCGGTCCACGTCGGCCTCGTCCGCCCAGGCGATCTCGGACAACGGCTCCTCGGTGGCCGGGTTGACGGTCGGGTGCCGCTCCTCGGAGTGGGGTTCGACCCACTCCCCGTTGATGAACAAGCCGTACGACGGCTGGATATCGACGATGTCCCGCGATTCGGGCGCGGGCGCGTACTCGAACATGGCGTCAGTCCAGGGTGAAGTAGTCGGGGCCTGCGTACCGGCCGGTGGCCAGCTTCTGGCGCTGCATCAGCAGATCGTTCAGGAGCGACGAGGCGCCCAGCCGGAACCACTCGGGGTCGAGCCAGTCGGGGCCGGCGGTCTCGTTCACCAGCACGAGGTACTTGATGGCGTCCTTGGTGGTCCGGATGCCACCCGCCGGCTTCACCCCGACCCGGCGCCCGGTGGCCTTCAGGTAGCCGCGCACCGCCTCCAGCATGATCAGGGTCACGGCGGGCGTGGCGGCCGGCGACACCTTGCCGGTCGAGGTCTTGATGAAGTCCGCCCCGGCGAGCATGGCGAGCCAGGAGGCCCGCCGGACGTTGTCGTACGTGGCGAGCTCGCCGGTCTCCAGGATCACCTTCAGGTGCGCGCGTCCGGCGCACGCCGCCTTCACCGCCGCGATCTCCTCGTACACCTTGAGGTAGTCGCCGGCGAGGAAGGCGCCCCGGTCGATCACCATGTCCACTTCGGACGCGCCGGCGGCGACCGCGTACTCGGTCTCCGCCACCTTCACATTGAGCGAGGATCGCCCGCTCGGAAACGCCGTTGCGACCGAGGCCACCTTCACCCCCGTGCCCTGCAGCGCCGCCACGGCCACCGGGACCAGGTCCGGGTAGACGCAGACGGCGGCGACGGAGGGGGCGTCCGGGTCGGAGGGGTCGGGCCGTACCGCCTTCGCGCACATCGCCCGCACCTTGCCCGGGGTGTCCGCGCCCTCGAGCGTGGTGAGGTCGAGCATGCGGATGGCGAGGTCGATGGCGTGCTTCTTCGCCGTGGTCTTGATCGATCGCGTGCCGAGCATCGCGGCCCTGGCCTCCGCGCCCACCCGGTCCACGCCGGGCAGGCCGTGCAGGAACGCCCGCAGGGACGCGTTGGATGCGGCGACCTCCGCAAGCGGAGCAGTCATGGTTGACACGCAACCAGCATTGCCGACCCGGAGGGGCGTGTCCAAACCCGCCCGCTCCAGGGGTATCGGACGTCCCGTCCGCCGACTGCGGATCTGCGCCCCTGCCGGCCCGTAACGGACGCCGGACCGCCGCCGCGTGGCGGAGGCCCGCCGGCGGGGGCGTCTCCCACGGCGCGTACCCCTTCGGGACGTGTCCACCGCGCCGGAGTCGGTGCGGGGGCCGCGGACGCGGACCGCGTCCTCCGCGGGCGTGTCCACCGCCCTGCCCGCCGCGGGATCCGGGACGCCGAGCCGCCGCCGGGTGCCTGAGGCCGGACCGCCGCCGCCTTAGGCCGCACGGGGCCGGTCCGTCCTCCTTAGGGCGGGTCCTAAGCCCATCGGCCGACCCGGAATGGGCCGAAGTTACGGCATTTGCCCGATGTGGCGGTGGCCTCCTTAGCCGGACGCTGGATTCCGTGGGGAACGCGGGCCCGCCCCACGGAAAAGCGCACCCCAAGCGACGGACAGGAAGGATTTCACATGTTTCCCGAGCTTCAGTACCAGCTCGTGCTCATGCACATGGACGAGCTCCGGGATGAGGCGCTCGGCGAGGCCCGCGCCCGCAAGGCGCGGAGGTCCCGCAAGCGGAACGAGGACGAGGAGGCCGAACCGGTCGGGCGGCGGCGCGCGCCGCGCATCGCGCTGCGCGGACGGCAGTGGTCATGACCCGGTCCACGGCGCCCGGCCGGTTCCTCCCTCCCGGCCGGGCCGGACGGCCTCCGTGACCCCGCCAGCCCCGCGCCCGCCCCGGGTGGCGTTGCCGCAGGTCAGGCCGCGGATATCGAAAATGCGCGCGAATTCTGTCGGACGGGCGTGAGATGCTTGTCCCCATGACGCGCCGACCGGTGAGCCCAGCATTCGTGGGACGGGATGCGGAGCTGGAGAGCCTCCGTGACGCGTTCGACCAGGCACGCAAGCGGGCGACCACCACCGTGCTGATCGGCGGCGAGGCCGGCGTGGGCAAGACCCGGCTGCTCGCCCGGTTCGCCGAAGAGGCCGGGCTGGACGGCGCCCATGTGCTCATCGGCGGCTGCGTGGAGCTCTCGGCCGAAGGCCTCGCCTACGCCCCGTTCATCGCGGTGCTGCGGCAGCTCGTGCGCGAGCTGAGCGCGGCCGAGGTGACCGCCCTGCTCCCGGACGGCGCCGCGCGCGACCTCGCCCGGCTCCTCCCCGAGTTCGGGGAGCCGAACGCGGACGGCGACACCGAGTCGGCCCGCATCCGGCTCTTCGAGCTGATCCTCATCCTCGTCGAACGGCTGGCCGAGCGGCGGCCGGTGCTCCTGGCGATCGAGGACGTCCACTGGGCCGACCGGTCGAGCCGGGACCTCATCGCGTTCCTCAGCCGCAACCTCACCGCCGCGCCGGTCCTCATGGTCCTGACCTACCGGTCCGACGAGCTCCACCGGACGCACCCGCTGCGCCCGGTCCTCGCCGAGCTCGGCCGGCTCGGCAGCGTGGTCCGGATCGAGCTCCCCCGGTTCACCCGGCACGAGGTCGCCCTGCAGGTGGCGGGCATCCTCGGCACCACCCCGGAGTACGACCGGGTCACCACGATCTTCGAACGATCCGGCGGGATCCCGCTCTTCGTCGAGGCCCTGCTCGAGGCCGGGGAGGACTGCGCCGTCCCCGAATCGCTCCACGACCTCATCCTCCGCCCGGTGGATCGGCTGCCCGAGCGGACCCAGCAGGTGCTCCGGATCGCCGCGGCCGGCGGGGTCCGGGTCGGCCACGACCTGCTCGCCGCGGTGAGCGGCCTCTCCGACGCCGAGCTGGAGGACGCGCTCCGCCCCGCCATCGCCGCCAACGTCCTCCAGGTCGCCGACGGGCGGGCGTACGCCTTCCGGCACGCGCTCATCCGCGAGGCCGTCCACGACGAGCTGCTCCCCGGGGAGCACGCCCGGCTGCACGCGCGGTACGCGGAGGAGATCGGCAACGACCACGCGCTCGTCCCGCCGGGCCGCGCCGCCTTCGAGATCGCCCACCACTGGTACGCCGCCCGGAACGACCTGTGGGCGCTCATCTCCGCCTGGGAGGCGGCCGAGGCGGCGCACCGGTCCTTCGCGTACACCGAGCAGGCCCAGTTCCTCGACCGGGTGCTCGCCCTCTGGGACAAGGTCCCGGACGCGGCCGAGCGGATCGGGGCCGACCACGTCGGCGTGCTGGAACGTGCCGCGGAGGCGGCCTTCGTCTCCGGCGACATGGAGCGCGGGCTGCGGTACGTGAAGGCGGCGCTCGCCGAGCTCGACGAGAAGACCGCGCCGGAGCGGGTGGCCGAGCTGCTGGTACGCCGGGCGAACATCAACTTCCAGCGGGGGCGGCCCGGCGCGCTCGACGATCTCCGGCGCGCCGAACGGCTCGTCCCCGAGCCGAGCGACACGCGGACCACGGTCCTGCTCCGGCTCGGCTACGTGCTCCTGCTCAACGGCCAGGTGACCGAGGGGACGAAGGCGACCCAGGAGGCCCTCGAGATCGCCCGCCGGAAGGGCGATGAGCGCAACGAGGCCGACCTGGTGCTGAACCTCTCCCTCGGCCACTGGCTCGCCGGGGACCTGGAACAGGCCCGCGTGCTCGACGATCGGGCGATCAGCCTGGGCAAGCGGCTGAACTTCCCGCTCGTCGTGCTGCGCGCGCTCGCCAACAAGATCGACACGCTCGACAACCTGGGCCGGTCGGAGGAGGCGGTGGCGCTCGCCGACGAGGGCGAGCGGCTCGCCCGGCAGTACGGCCGGTACCGCCACCAGGGAGTGTTCATCGCGAACAACCGCGCCGAGGCCCTGGTCTCGCTCGGGCGGTGGGACGAGGCGGTCGAGGTGGTCGAGCGCGCCCTGGCGATGGACCCGGCGCCCCGGGTGCGGGCGCACTGCCTCCGGGTGCGGACCGACATCGCGATCGCCCGCGGCGAGCAGGACGTCGCCCGGGCCGGCCTCGCGGAGCTGCGCGCGCTGACCGACGTGCAGGCGGAGGGGGTCCAGGAGCTGGCGAACAACACGCGCCTGCTGATCTGCTGGCACCTGCTCATGGGCGAGCCGCTGCGCGCCATCGAGGTGGCCGAGCGGCTGTTCGACGCCCCGCTGCGGAACAAACCCCTGCTGGCGTGGCGGCTCTCCGCGACGATCAGGTACGCCTGCGAGGCCGCCGCCGCGGTCGCCCCCGAGCGGGCCGCCGCGCTGCGCGCCAGGGTGGCGGAGCTGAGCTACGGAGACCGGCCCGTGGAGGGTCACGGGCCGGTCTGCGAGGCGTACCGGCACGTGGCCCGCGGGTCGTTCGACACGGCGGCCGAGATGTGGCGGAGGCTCAACCGCCCGTACGAGCGGGCGCTGGCCCTGGTGCACGCCGCCCAGACCGTGGTGGCGTCGGGGGACCGGGAGGGGGTGGCCGTGCGGTTGCGCGAGGCCCACCCGATCGCCACCCAGCTCGGCGCCGCCCCGCTGGCCGCCCGGATCGAGACCCTCGCCCGCCGCCACCAGATCCCGCTCGGCCGCCCGGGGACGGCCCGCGCGGGAAGCGCGGGCCCGGGGACGGCCGGCGCGGGGAGCGCGGGGGGCGTTGCGCTGACCCCGCGGGAGCGGGAGGTGCTCCGGCTGGTGGCGGCCGGCCGGACGAACCGGGAGATCGCCGCGGAGCTGTTCATCTCCGCCAAGACGGTGAGCGTGCACGTCTCGAACATCCTCGCCAAGCTGGGCGCCGCCACCCGGGGCGAGGCGGCGGCCGCGGCCCATCGGCTCTCACTGCTCGACTGACGCGCCCCGCGGCGCTCTGCTCGAGAGGCCGGCGGGACGGCTGTCTCCTCGCCGTTCTCGGCCCGTCTCCTCGCCGCCATCGGCCGGAGGGCGAGCTACCCGATCAGCAGCAGCACCCCGAACACCGCGAACGCCGCGGCCGCGCCGTACTTGATCCACTTCTCGGGGAGGGCGGTGCCGAGGTAGCGGCCGACGAGGATGGCGACGGCGTCCGCGGCGACCATGCCGAGCGTCGAGCCGATCCAGGTGCCGAACCAGCCGTGCTGGGTGGCGAGCGTGATGGTGGCGAGCATGGTCTTGTCGCCGAGCTCGCTGAGGAAGAACGCCACGGTGACCGCGATCAGGGCGTTGCGGGTCACGGTGGCCGCCTTGCTCTTCTCCTCCTCGCTGAGCTCGTCCCCGCGGAGCGTCCACAGGGCGAAGCCGAGGAACGCGAGCCCCGCGATGACCGAGATGAGGCCCTCGGGGAGCGCGTCGCCGACCGCGCGGCCGAACACGACGCTCACCAGGTGGACGAGGAGCGTGGCGAGGGTGATGCCGGTGAGAACGGTGAGTGCCCTGAACCGGGTCGCGAAGGTCATGGCCATGAGCTGGCTCTTGTCGCCCAGCTCGGCCACGAAGATCACTGCCAGAGAGGTCCAGAAGGCCTGCACGCGAGACGCCTTTCGACTCGGGCGTCTGCCGGGCCGTTCCCCGCGCCCTGAGGCGGTCGGACTTCCGGCCCGGCAGCACGAACGTACGGCTGTCGGGCCGAAGGTCTCGTCCGCCACATGGGCTTCACGACCGGGCCGGAACCCCTCTGGGCTCAGGCCAGTATGTCGATCGGTGAATTCCGGACTACTCCCCTTCGGGCTTCAACTACCTTACCGGCCCGCACGGCCCGGTCGGGCGGTTACGTTCACAGCGAAATCCCGACCATCACCGGCTCGTTGACGAGCTCCACCCCGAACTTCTCCTGCACGCCGGCCCGGATCTCCCGGGCGAGCGCGAGCACCTCGCGCGCCGTGGCCTCGCCCGACGGGTTGGTGATGGCGAGCGTGTGCTTGGTGGAGATCCGCGCCCGGCCCCGCGCGTAGCCCTTGGGGAACCCCGCGTTCTCGATCAGCCACGCGGCCGGGACCTTCACCGTCCCGTCCGGCATGTCCCACCGCGGGAAGCCCGGGGCGCGCAGCTCAAGCTCGGCCGCCTGCTCGCGGGTGAGGATCGGGTTGGTGAAGAACGACCCGGCGCTCCGGGTGTCCGGGTCCCCGGGGTCGAGGACCATGCCCTTGCGCCGCCGCAGCTCGAGCACCGCGGCGCGGACCTCGGCGAGCGGCGCGCGCTCCCCCTGCTCCACGCCGAGCGCGGCGGCGAGCTCCCGGTAGGCGATGGGCGTTGAGAGCCGGGACCGGGTGAGCGCGTAGCTCACGCTCAGCACGACGTACCGGCCCGGATCCTCCTTGAACAGGCTGTGCCGGTACCCGAACCGGCACTCCTCCGGGGTGAGCACGGTGGTCGCCCCGGCCCGCCGGTCGTACACCCGGACCGAGGTGATCGTCTGGGCGACCTCCTGGCCGTACGCGCCGACGTTCTGGATCGGGGTGGCCCCGGCCAGGCCGGGGATGCCGGAGAGGCACTCGATGCCGGCCAGGCCCTCGGCCACGCACCGGGCGACCAGCGCGTCCCAGTCCTCCCCGGCCTCGGCGGTCACCACCACGCGCTCGCCCTCGGCCGAGACGGCCACGCCCCGGCTGCGCACGCGGACGACCAGCCCGGCGAACCCCTCGTCGGCCACGACGAGGTTGCTCCCGCCGCCGAGCACCAGCACCGGCTCGCCGTCCCGGTCGGCGCCGGCGACCAGCCCGATGAGCTCCTCGGCCGAGCCGGCCTCCGCGAACGCCCGGGCCGGGCCGCCCACCCGCAACGTCGTGTACGGCGCGAGCCGTACCCCTGCCAACCGGTCGGTCATGCGTCCCCTCGTCGGTCGTCTCGCGGGACCGGCCGCCTCGGCGGTCCCGGGCGATCAGGATAGTGAGCCGCCGGTCAGGCGAGCCGGACCACGGCACGCGCCTTGGACAGCACCCGGCTCCCGTTCGACGTGGCGGTGAGCGCCACCACGACCCGGTTGTCCGGCAGCTTCTCCTCGATCCGCCCGCTCACCGTGACGGTCGCGCCCTCCTCGTCGTCGGGGACCACGACCATGGAGGAGAACCGGACGCCGTACTCCACCACGGCCGCCGGGTCGCCCGCCCAGTCGGTGAGGAACCGGCCGCCCTGGGCCATGGTGTACATGCCGTGCGCGATGACGTCGGGGAGGCCGACCGACTTGGCGTAGCGCTCGTTCCAGTGGATCGGGTTGAAGTCGCCCGACGCGCCGGCGTACTTGACCAGGTCCAGCCGGCGGACCCGGTAGCCGGCGGCCGGGATCTCCTGGCCGACCTCGACCTCGTCGTACTTGACCTTGGCAGTCATCGTCAGGCCGCCCCCTCGCGCTCGACCAGCATGCAGTAGGCCCGGCAGACCGGCTCCCCGTCGACCGTGGTGATGTCGCTCCGCAGGGTCACGAACTCGTTCCGGCCGACGCTGCGGATCTCGGTGATCGTGGTGGTGGTGAGCAGCCGGTCCCCCGCGTAGATCGGGCGGTCGTACTCGAACCGCTGCTCACCGTGGACGACCATGGCGTAGTTCAGCCCGAGCTCGGGGTCGCTGAGCACCTTGCCCGCCTCCGCGAGGCTGAACACGATCGGGAAGGTCGGCGGCGCGACCACGTCCGGGTGCCCGGCCGCGATGGCGGCCTCCCGGTCGTGGTAGATCGGGTTCATGTCGCCGATCGCCTCGGCGAACTCTTTGATCTTGACGCGGCTGACCTCGTAAGGGGCGGAGGACTTGCCGGACCGCCCGATGAAATCACGGTTCAACGCCATCAGGCCGTGCTCCTTCGCGGCTGAACAGCTGTCGAGCCGACGGTAACAGCACCCGCGGCCGGGCGGTGTCCCGCAGCGCCGGGCGTCCCGGGTTCCCATGACCCCCGGAGGCCCGCCGGTCAGGTTCCCGGTGCATCCCCTCCCCGAAGCCGGCGGCGGTGCGGTCGCCGTACCCGGGGACCATCGGCCGCCGTGTGGGGGCGCGACGCGAGGCCGAGCCGCGAAGCGAGGCCGGAAGGCGTCCATGGCGCGCCGGCCCGCTCAACCGGACCGGAAGAAGCCGCTCGAACGTGCCCAGAAACGACTAACCGGCGCTCCCGCCCAGGAACGCCGGTCCATCGTGGCACACGATCGTGGAACCGCAAGCGCGAGTTCGCGACCCCGTGATCAGCGAGTCTCGCGGTGCACGCGGTGGGTCTTGCAGTTGGGGCAGTACTTCTTCAGCTCGAGCCGGTCGGGGTCGTTCCGACGGTTCTTCCGCGTGATGTAGTTGCGGTGCTTGCACTCCTGGCAGGCCAGCGTGATCTTCGGCCTAACGTCGGTGGAAGCCACGTGGGAGTGCCTTTCTCGGTCTGGGAACTACGGACACAAACCAGGCCGGGACCGCGGTCTCGCGGTGGCCCGGCGTGGATAGTAGCGGAGGCCGGACTTGAACCGGCGACACAGCGATTATGAGCCGCTTGCTCTGCCGACTGAGCTACTCCGCCTTGACCGGTATGACAGGGACCGGCGTGCTCAGGATACCCGATCGGTACCGGCGTTCGCGTATCGCACCGGTCTGCGTGATCGGGACCCAGGGGGAGATCCCTGCCACGCCAAAAGCCCCATCCGAGCTCTCCCGCCCGGATAGGACTTCGCCCAGAGCCCCCAAACGGAATCGAACCGTTGACCTTCTCCTTACCATGGAGACGCTCTGCCGACTGAGCTATAGGGGCCTGTCGCATCCGCGGTGTCCGCGGTGGACACCACATACGATACACACCCTCCGGGGCGGATGCGAAATCGAATCGGGGACTTTTCCTCACTCGCCGGGGATGGGCAGCCGCCCGGTCAGGTCCGCCCGTTTCCGCTGATCGTCCGGGAGCCGCGCCGTCACCGCGTACCTGCTGAAATAGCCCTTCCCGCGCACCGGAACGACCGCGCCGAGGGTCACCGTGGCGTCGTACGGAGCGTCCCCGCACTCGGGCAGGCACCACATCCCGGAGAGCTTGCCCCGCCCGACGGCCCGGGTGGGCCCCCAGCTCTGCCAGGTCACCGCGTTGATCGTGGTGAACTCGGAGAGCACCAGATCGCGCGGGCGCTGTTCGGCCCGGCCCTCCTCGGCGCCGTAGAAGTTGAGCACGTAGACCTGCGGCCGGGCGGTCGTGGGGGTCTCCCGGTGAGAGGCGCAGGCGGTCAGACCGAGACCGAGCATCGACACGGCCAGCGTCGCCCGGTACATCAGGCACGCGGTGAGCGGCAGGCGCATCGTTCCCCCTCAGTGGTCTCGTTGCCCGGCGCGGAGGGGGTTACGCCGTGCGGCGGTGCCGGCTACCGGACCGCGGTCTGCGTGTCGTCGCGCCGGACCGGGAGCGGGATCACCTCACACAGGTCGGCCAGATCAACATACTGGGCCACCTCCTCCACGGACAGGCAGTCGGCGACGAAGTCGCCGTACCGCTGGACGCGGAGGACCTGCCTGCCGCCGATGCGGGCCGGCACGATCTCATAACCGTCTGGTCCGATCCATCGGCTGCGCATGGCCCACAAGCTATCGCGAATCCCATGGTCACCACACATCCCCGGGGTATCGACGCTCACTTGTGACCGGCGGACGGCCGTCCCCGCGGCCCGAGCGGCCCACGGTCCCCACCCCCGCTCACGGCGGCGCTGCCTTTGCGGCCACCCTCCGCTTGGCTCCGGGGCCACCGGGTAGGGCCTGCGCCGGCTCGAACCGGCCGCGGCCTGGGACGATGCGCCATCACGGCGTGCCGGGGCACACCGGTCCAGGGCTCCGGACCCGGCGCGCGATCGGCGGGCGAATGCCCGAAGTGCACCGCCGAATATTCGACGGCGAATTACGTACGGAATGACCGCTGCCGGTCACCTGCAATGCGCGCTACCGAGGGTAAACACTGTTACCCTCGATGGAAGAAAACTTGTCGCGCGTTGACAATTGGCTGAATAGTTCGTCCCACTAAGTGCATTTCGGACGGCCTCGGGGGAGGCGAGCCATCGACCGCGACCAGGGCGAGACGACAGGGAGAGCACGGTGGTGACGTGGACCATACACACGCCCGGCTCTACTCAGTGGACGGTGCTGAGCCTGCGCGGTGAGCTGGACCTCTACGCGGTGGACGAGCTGCGCCGTCCCGTGCTCACGGCGATCGCGGCCCACGGCCCCTGGCTCGCCGTCGACCTCACCGCGGTGAACTTCATCGACACCACCGGCCTCGGCATGCTCGTCCGCCTGCTCAACAAGCTGCGGGAGAAGAACGGCGACCTGGCGCTCATCGGCCCGCGCGGCCAGGTCAAGCGGATCCTGCAGTGGACCAATCTCAACCGGCTCTTCCCGGTTTTCGACTCGGCCGCCGCCATCCCGGAGCCCGCCCGGAATTGATCCGCCCACCGGCCCTGGCCCGGGGAGAAATCCGTACCGAAACGAATTCCATTCGTACGCCATAAGGGATCCGGACCACGGATCCGGCGCATCGGAATCCCGCCGCCGGCCACCCGAAGGCCGGAACGGTCCGGCGAATCACCGGCAACGGGTCAATCGGCGCGCACCCCTGAAAGATTCACCTGATGACGCGCTGTTCCCCCTGGTCACGACGGTCGTGCCGGGCATGACGGGAATCGACCCATGCGCCCCGCCGCGGCCCCTGTCATGGTCCATGCCATGAGCATGCGACGGTTCCTCGCCGGGCTGACCGTGCTCGGCTCGGTCGCCGCCTCGCTCGTCATCGCCACCTCGGCGGCGCAGGCGGACACCGTGATCTGCGAGAAGTGGGGCACCACCACCATCCAAGGCGGCAAGTACGTCGTCCAGAACAACAACTGGGGCAGCGACATCCAGCAGTGCATCACCGTGACCGACACCGGCTTCACGGTGAGCCAGGCGAACCACAACAAGCCCACCAACGGGGCACCCGGCGCGTACCCGTCCGTCTTCGCCGGCTGCCACTACGGCACCTGCTCCTCGGGGAGCCGGCTCCCCATGCAGGCGACCGACAGCCTGTTCGACACCATCCGGACCAGCGTGCGGATGACCTACCCGAGCTCGGGGGTCTACAACGCCTCGTACGACCTGTGGTTCGACCCGACCCCGCGCACCGACGGGCAGAACACCGGCGCCGAGATCATGGTCTGGCTCAACCGGGTCGGCTCGATCCAGCCGATCGGCTCCCGGGTCGACACGGTGAACCTCGCCGGCGCCACCTGGGAGGTCTGGTACGGCAACACCGGCTGGAACGTCATCTCGTACGTGCGCACCACCCCGGTCGACTCGATCAGCTTCGCGGTGCGCGAGTTCTTCGATGACGCGGTGCGCCGCGGGTACGCCCAGCGGTCGTGGTACCTCACCAGCGTGCAGGCCGGGTTCGAGCCGTGGGTCGGCGGCACCGGGCTCACCGTGAACGAGTTCTCCTACAGCGTCGGCGGCTCCGATCCCACCGAGCCGAGCCCGCCGGTCACCACCTCGCCGCCGGCGAGCCCGCCGCCCGGCGGCGCCGCGTGCCGGGTCGCCTACCGCAAGAACGAGTGGCTGGGCGGGTTCACCGCCGACGTCACCGTCACCAACACCGGCTCGTCCGCGATCAACGGGTGGAACCTGACCTTCACCTTCCCCAGCGGCCAGCGGGTGACCAACGGCTGGAACGCCACGATCTCCCAGAGCGGCGCCACGGTGACCGCGCAGAACATGTCGTACAACGCGAGCATCCCGCCGGGCGGGTCCGTGTCGTTCGGGTTCCAGGGCACCTGGACCGGGTCGAACGGCGATCCGGCGGACTTCACCCTCAACGGCACCCGGTGCCAGACCGCCTGACCACGCCGTGCCCTGATCGCTGAGGTCCACGGCGGGCGGTACGGCGAAGCCGCGGGCCGGTCCGGTGCGGTGATACACCGGACCGGCCCTGTTCCCCGGCCGCGGCCCGTTCCGGTCGGCGGAGGGCGTGGAGGCCGCGGCCGGGGATCGTCTCCCCCGGGAGGAGGCCGTCACCGTGGCCGCCGTGGCCGGCTACGACGCGACCCGCAGGCTCTCCGGCGGCCCCAGGTAGCTGTCGAGCAGGCCGCCGGTGTCCACCACGAGCCGCTGCACGACCACGGTCGGGTCCACCATCCAGAACTTCAGCGTGTGCACCCCGGGAGCGCCGACCGTGTGGACGGTCGTGGTCACGTTGATGTTGTCCGAGGTGTTCCGCTGCCACTGGCGGTTCATCGCCGTGTCGTCGGCGCCGGTGGCCTTGGTGATGTTCACGATCTGCGGCTCGGCGTCGTCGATCGAGATCGCGTACGCCAGGCCGTCGGTGGCGAAGACGTTGTTCCGCGGCGACAGGTACGCCGTGACCCTGACCTCGCCGGCGGTGAACAGGGTGACCGTGTACTCCAGCCGCGGGCCGTCCCCGCCGGGGGTCCGGCGTCCGGCGGTGACCGGGAAGGGCGTCATGCCGTTCCCGGTCCGGCCGATGCCCGGGATGAGCGTCCAGGTGATCCCGTCGGTGTTCACCGCCCGGGTGTAGTGGTCGGCCTCGATCGCCACGTACCCGTTCGCCTCCACGTGGCCCCGGAACTCCCGCCGCGGCAGGGCCGGGTTGTCGACGATCGCCAGGACCTCCACGGTCGTACCCGCCCCACTGATGGTGATGGGCACCTCGGTGCGGCCCACGGGCGCCCGGCTCCAGTCGACCTCGACGACCGCGCGGACCTCCTTCTCCACCCGGCCCGCGGCCGGGGTCACGGTCACCCACGGCACGGCCGGCTCGATCGTGTACTCGAACGGGACGGTGCCCCGGTTGAACACCTCGATGTACTGCGGCGGCTGGGTCTGGTACGGGCTGAACACCGGGAGCGTCGCCGGGGACGTCTCGTGCGGCCACCACGAGTCGGAACCGTCGACGGCCACCCCGAGCTCGGCCTTCTCGGGGAGCTCGATCCGCCGCAGCGGCGGGTAGATCGCGTCGGGCAGCGCCTCGTTGTCCCGCTCGGGCTGCTGCCATCCGGCGTCCGGGCCGTACCGGGCCACGTCCCCGTAGCCGATCTTCGGCTGGGTCTGGAAGCCGCGCCACTTCCCGCCGGCCAGCTCGTTGTTGTAGTAGTCCGACATCGCCTGGTCCTCGGCGAACCGCTCCTCGGCGAGGTCGGCGAGGTCGTTGGCGGCCGCGCGGCCCTGCTCGGCGTAGTGGCGGTTGAGGAACTGCGCCCGGCGCAGCTCGTACAGGTTCGCCGTCGCCTTCACCTGGTAGTAGACGAGCTCGTAGTACGCGTCGTCGTACTCCTTCGGCAGCGCGGCGCGGACCCGCTCGGCCCGCTCGGCGAGCCGCCGCCACTCAGCGGTGACCCGGTCCATCTCCCGGTACGCGGTGAGGCGGAACGGGCTCGCCTCGTCGTCGTACACCACCGCGCCGGGGTCGGTGGCGAGGTCCTTGGCCGGGTCCACGGTGATCCGCCGGTTGGTCAGCTCCGGCTTGCGGCGGGACTGCAGCCGGCCGTACCGGTCGAGGATCTCGGCGATCTCGTCCGCGTGCTCCGGCCCGAAGTTCTGCGCCGCGTACCGCCGCCGCCACTCACCGAGCCGCTCCAGCGGCCAGCGGTCCGGGTCCCACGCGTAGTCGAGGAAGAACTGCAGCGGCAGCTCCTCGCCCTTGAGGTCGCCGACGTTCACCACCCAGAGCCGGTCGATGCCGTACCGGTAGGCGAGGTGGAGCTGCTCCCAGGTGTTGGCGAGGTTGACCGTGTCGACCCACTTGTAGTTGCGGCCGTCGCCGACGTAGTCGAAGTGGTAGTACAGCCCGTAGCCGCCGCTGCGCGCGGGGAACTTCGGGTCGGGCACCTTGCGGAGGTTGCCCCAGTTGTCGTCGCAGAAGATGACCGTGACGTCGTCCGGCGGGCGCAGGCCCTTGTCCCAGTACCGCTGGACCTCCTTATAGAGGGTGAAGACCTGCGGGATCGTGGTCACGTCCCGGCCGCTCTCCCGGGCGAGGATCTCCCGCTGCGCGGCGAGGATGCTCTCCATCAGGTCGATGCCGTCGCCGTCGGGCAGGCTGAGGTCGCCGTTGCCGCGCATCCCGAGGGTGACCACGCCCTCGAAGCCCTCTTCGCGCATCCGGCGGATGCCGTCGGCCCAGTACCGCTTGATCGCCTCGCCGTTCCGGCGGAAGCTCCACTCGCCCGTGCCGTCGTACGGGTCGTGGCCGGGGACGACGATGTACCCGGCCTCGTCTCGTTGCGCGGGCACCGCGTGCCGGTTCCACTCCTCGATGCCCCGCATCATCGGCGCCTCGTGCGAGGTGCCGATCACCACGCCGTACTCCGCGGCCACCCGGTGGTTGTCCGGGTCGTCCTCGGCGAACGCCCTGCCCCAGACGGCCGGCCACAGGTAGTTGGCCTTGAGCCGGAGCATGAGCTCGTACACCTTGGCGTAGAACCTGCTGGTGAAGCCGCCCGGGTGGCCGGGGGCGTACCCGGGGCCGAAGTAGGCGGGCGCCCAGGTGCCGAGCGCGGGGTTCTCGTCGTTGATGAAGAAGCCCCGGTACTTGACCTTCGGGGTCCCCTGGGTGTGCCGGCCCGGCAGCACGTACAGCTCGTCCCGGTGCGGGACGGGCACGTCGGCCCACCAGTACCAGGGGGAGACGCCGATCTCCCGGGACACGTCGTACGCGCCGAAGATCGTGCCGCGCTGGTCACTGCCGGCGATCACGAAGGCGCGGCGCACCCCGGGCAGCGGGTCCTCGATCACCTGCTCGAGGGAGGTCTCCCACCGGCCGGCGATCCCGGTCACGTCGAGCCGGCCCTCGGCAATCAGCCGGTCGATCAGCGGGCTTGCGCCGATGGTGCCGATCAGCACCACCTCGTCCGCGTCCGGGACGCGGTCGTGGACGACCGCGGGCCGTACCCCGGTGACCCGTTCGATGTCCGCCTGGAGGTCGTTCACCACCCGGAGCACCCCGCGGTGGTCGGCTGAGGCGACCACCAGCGGGGCCGCCTTCCCGCCGGCCACCAGCGGGAACCGCCCGGGTCCCGGCTCGGCGGCGATGTACGAACCGATCCGCTGGAGGTCGGAGCCGGAGGAGTGCGTGACCGTCACCACCTTCTGCTCGCGGCGGAGAGCCCGACCGGGGCGACCCTCGGCCGTGGCGGTCCCGAGCCGGCGGTTCACGGCTCAGGAGGTCTCCGAAAGTTTCTTACTTTTTCGGAAATATTTTGATTTCGCTCGGATCTTATCCAGCGGGCCGGACGGCGGTCAATATGCGGAGTCAATTCGGTCGCCGGTTGCGGGAGACCGCCGGCGGTCTGGCCCGATGCCGTACATGCAGGTATTTCGCACGGTCGGCGGCGATTACGGGGACGGCCCGGCAGAACGGCTGAATAGGTGGGGACTTAGGTATACGATCGAAAATTGACTTTCGGAGATGTTAAAGAGGCGCCGGGCCGGGCCGCCCTTTGGCGCGCGCGGGCGGGTCAGGGCCGGTGGCCGTTCAGGTGGGTGCAGTAGACGGCCGACGCGTCATCGCTCGGCTTGCCACGCGGCCAGCGCTTCCCATCCGGGTCGGACCGCTCGGCCCGCCGCACCCGGCGGATCAGCTCGGCCGGGCCGTACCGGTCGACCATGCCGACCACCTCGCGCCAGGTGGCGAGGTGGAAGCGGTCGACCAGGCGGGACGCGCCGTCGCTGAGCAGCGCCACCGCGCGGACCTTCTCGGCCGGGACCGAGCCGGTGAGCGCCTCCTCGGCGGCGCGCGGATCGGTGGAGGCCACCCAGAAGCCGCCGTCCCGGTTGCGGCACTCGTTCACCAGCGCCACATGCTCGCGCATCGCCTCGGCGTGCTCCGGCGTCCCCGGTTCGAGCGCGCGCACCCGGTCGCGGGACGGTTTGAGGAGGTGGTTCAGCCGGTCGTCGCAGACCACCGTCGGCTCGGCAGCGCCGGTGTCGAGCAGGAGGACCGAGTCGCACAGCACCAGCCAGTCCACCCGGTCCCCGGTACGGCGCAGCATCACCACCGTGGCCGACGGGGAGTCCCCGCGCGACAGGTCGCAGGTGTCCTGGTGGAGCGAGGTCACGCGCTCGATGCCCCGGGCGAGGATCTCGGGCAACGGCTCCGTGCTCTCCGTCAGCTCGGCGAGCAGGAGAGCGCCGAGGGTGTGGGAGTACCACCGCACCCCGTGGGAGCAGCCCGAGGTGACCCCGGCGGGGGCGCTGGCGCCGTCGAGTAAGACCGCGGCGTCCGCGGTCGCGCCGACGAAGTCCTCGTTGGGGTGGGCGGGAGTGGCGGGTTCACTGGCGAAGGTCACACGCACGATCAGAGTCCCTCATGCCGGTTGAGCCGATCTGCCGGTTCCGCCGGCAGTTGATTCCCCGCTCGGCGGGGTCGTACAGCATCGCCTCGGTGCGGCGGCCCGGCAGGCGGGTCGGTGCCGACGCGCTGGCCGGGCCGTACCGGGAGATCACGTGGCGCGATGGCAATGCGCGAGGACGCCGCGGGGCGGTGGTGCCATACCGAGGTACTTACGCCACACGGCGGTGCCATGCCGAAGGCGTCCGGCGGCGCCGTACTGGAGGGCGTCGCCTCGGCGCGGCTGCCCGGCGAGCACGCGAACTCGGGCAGCCTGATCGGGCTGCGGTACGCGCGGGAGCGTCTCGTCGGAGCGGGCGGCTGACCCGCGGGTGAACGAGGCCGCGCGGCGGCGGCCGCCACGAGCGACCGGTGACATCCTCGGCCTCGGCACCGAGGTGGTCCAGCCACGTCGGCCGCCCGCCTCACCCTTCGGCAGAACGAGCAGCGCGCGGACGGATGCACCCGTCTAGGCTGATCGCCCGTGGACGGCATCCTCGGCACGGTCGGCACCGCGGGTGCCGTCTTCGCGGGCACGAACGTCGACGACATCGTCATCCTGACCGTGCTGTTCCTGTCGGCCCGCGCCCACGGGCTGCCTCGCCCCTGGCAGATCATCGCCGGCCAGTACACCGGCATCGCGGTGACGGTCGTGGTCTCCGTGATCGCCGCGCTCGGCCTGGCCATCCTCCCCGACCCATGGGTGGGCCTGGTCGGTTCGCTGCCACTCGCCATGGGGGTGCGAGGCCTGATCGAAGCCGTACGCGCCAAGGATCCCGCCGACGGATCGCCACCGGCCGTCGCCTCCGGGCTCCTCTCGGTGGCGAGCATCACCGTCGCCAACGGCGCGGACAACATCTCGGTCTATACGCCGGTGTTCCGCACCATCGGCGTGAGCGCGTCGCTGATCACCATCGCGGTCTTCGCGGTCCTGGTCGCCGTGTGGTGCCTGATCGGATCATGGCTCGGCTCGCACAAGAAGATCATCGAGTTCGTGGAGCGGTACGGACGCTGGCTCGTGCCCTTGGTGTTCATCGCCATCGGCCTGGTGATCGTGCTCGAATCCGGCGTGATCAGCCTGCTGGCCGACTTGGTCAGACACCTGCTCGAGCCGGTCTGACGCCTGCCGACCTGTCTGACCTCGACCGGCCGGATGGCTCCGCCACGGGCACGGTTCCGGGTGCCGCAGAATGCGGCACTGACTTCATCGCCGAATGCGGCACGCCCGGCGACCAGCCGATGGTGATCACCGGGCATGCGTCGTCCCGCCTGGCGACAAGGCCTACCCGCTCACCGTCTCCTGCCCGGCGTCGCCAGCACAGCAGGCGGAGCCGCCCTGCTTGGTCAGGGTGTCGGCGTCGGCCTTGACCACGTAGACCTCCCAGGGCTCGTTCCCGGGCCCGCGGACCCACACCTTGTCCTGGACGGCGTAGCAGCAGGCGACGTCCTTCTCCTCGAGGGTGGCCAGGCCGGCCGCCTTCAGCCGCTCGGTCGCGGCGGTGACCTGGGCGACATCCTCGACCTCGACGCCGAGGTGGTCCATCCGCGTCGGCTCACCCTCCTCGCCCTGGATCAGAACGAGCTTCAGCGGCGGCTCGGCGATGGCGAAGTTGACGTATCCGGGCCGCCGCTTGGCGGGCTCGACGCCGAACAGCTTCGAGTAGAACTCGATCGAGCCTTCGAGGTCGGGGACGCGCAGCGCGAGTTGCACACGGGGCACGGGTGTCCTCCTTGGCCGTGAAGCGACGGGACCGAACCACCCGCCTGCTTCGATGAACTTCTAATCAATGGCTACCCGGAGTTTGCGCCCCTGTCTAGACAGATGTCAAATTAGAAACATGTCGAATCAAGCATTGTCGGCCACCGACGCATACGGTGACACGCCCACCACGGCGTGCTGCACGCCACTGGCGTGCAAGCCGCTGTCCGAGAGCGAGGCCGCCGAACTGGCCCCGCTGTTCAAGGCGCTCGCCGACCCCGTACGGCTGCGCCTGCTGTCCCTGATCGCCTGCCATGAGGCCGGCGAGACCTGCGTGTGCGACCTGACAGCGGCGTTCGATCTGACTCCGCCGACGATCAGCCATCACCTGAGGGTCCTCAAGCAGGCGGGCCTGATCGACTCCGAGCGCCGGGGCACCTGGGTGTTCTACTGGATCAAGCCCGAGGTGCTGGCCCGCATGGCGTCCCTGCTCAGCCCGGCGGCACCCGCCCGCACCGCGTGACCATGGAGGCGAGCAATCCCAATCCTCATCCAGGAGCCCACATGTCCGACAGTTCAGACGAGCCCGGCGCCCCGTCCGGGATCCTGATCCGCCCCATGCGGGAGACCGACGCGGCGCAGGTCCTCGCCATCTACCAGGCGGGTCTCGACGGAGGGAACGCCGGCTTCGAGACCACGGCACCGACCTGGGAGGCGTTCGACGCCGCGAAACTGCCGCGCCACCGGTACGTCGCCGCCGACACCGCCAGCGGGCAGGTCGTCGGCTGGGTCGCCGCCAGCGCGGTCTCCGATCGATGCGTCTACGCCGGAGTGGTCGAGGACTCCGTGTACGTCCACCCCGACCATGGCGGCCGCGGAATCGGACTGGCGCTCCTGAACGCCTTGATCCGGTCCACCGAGGCCGAGGGCATCTGGACCATCCAGGCGGGCGTCTTCCCGGAGAACACCGCCAGCCTGCGCCTGCATGAGAAGGCCGGCTTCCGCGTGGTCGGCACCCGCCACCGCATCGGCCGCCACCACGGCCGCTGGCGCGATGTCATCCTCCTCGAACGCCGGAGCACCGTCACCGGTCTGTGACCCGTCTCTCCAGCCAAGACCAGGTCCGGCAGGCCTGCCTCCGGAGGTGCGGTGGCCGGCGCATGCGCGGGCCGCACACCGACCGCCTCGTCTGGGGTGGGCCAGACCGTGGGCGCGGGCGGCCAGTGCGTCAGAGGTCGAGAGCGAGCGTGGCGAGGTGGCGGGCGATCCCGGCGGTATCGGTGTCCTGCACGTTGCTGAGCACGACGACCTGGATGTCGTCGTCGGGCAGGTACATGTTCATCGCCGTGTAGCCCATGAAGAGACCCGGGTGATACCGGAGCCGGTGTCCCTGCAGCCGGTCGACCAGCCAGCCGAAGGCGTACGCGCTCGACGGCAGGTTGAGGCACCCGTTGGGAGGGCACTTCGCCTGCGGGGTGAACGCCTGCTTGACCGTGGCGGGCGGCGCGACCGTGTACGAGCCGAACGCCCGGTCCCAGCGGACGATGTCGTCCACGGTCGTGTAGAGGCCGGTCGCGGAGAACAGCTCGGAGCCGTTGAGCAGCGGGGCAGGTGACCCGGGCTTGACGTAGCCCTTCGCGTACCCGCGGGGTGGATATGTCCTGCTGTAACCGGTGTGCCGGAGCTTCAGCGGCTTGGTGATCAGCTTGCGCAGTACGACGCCGTACGGCTTGTGCGTCACCGCCTGGATGATCGCGCCTGCCAGGACGTAGCCGGAGTTGGTGTACTTCCAACTCGTGCCGGGCTTGAAGTCCAGCGGCAGGTTCACGAACTGCCGGATGAGCTTCCGGACCGTGGTCGGCCGCGTGACATTGGCGAGGTAACCGGGCAGCGTCTCGATGTTGGGGATGCCCGAGGTGTGGGTGAGCGTCATGCGGATCGTGATGGGACGCCACGCGGCCGGGCAGGTCTTGAGGTACTTCGGAACGAGATACGGGCAGATCGGGTCATCCAGCTCGAGCAGTCCGCGGTCGCGCAGTTTCAGCACGAGCATCGAGGTGAACTGCTTGGTGATCGACATCACCCGGTAGACCGTGTCCGGCCGGTTGGGGATGCGCTTCTCCTCGTCTGCCCAGCCCGCGGCGAAGCGCGCCAGCACCCGCCCGCGCCGTACGACCAGCGCCGAGCCGGTGAACCTGTTTCGCGCGGCCAGATCCCGCAGATACGCCAGCATCGCCGCACCGGCGGCATTGTCTGATGGCGCCCATGCCGTGACGGGCGGGTTCGTGTCCGGCGAGTTCTTCTGATCGCCGGAGGCGCGCGACGTGATATCCGACAGGCCCCTTTGATCGCTGTAAGACTCGGTCATCGCGTCCGTCTTCTGCCGGTTGTACGGCAAGGCCCGCGAGTCCGTCTCGCTCTGCTGCATCGGCGTGAGCGCCAGCGTGACGTCGCGGAGCAGGTTCTGCTGCTGACGCTCACGCGCGCGCACTGACTGCCATTGCCCGTCACGTGGGTCGTCGTGCCCGCCCGCGCGCGCGGCCCGGTGAGCGGAGCCAAGTCCGGTCACGGCTGCGCCGCCGGTGGACGCGGCGGCGGGAGTGCCCACAGGCATGGTCCCGCTGGACAGCGCGGTGCCGAGCATCAGCAACCCGACGATTTTTGGACATTTAGGCATTTCCTCTCCCGCAAACGTACCACTGCCCAGAATCACGGCATTTCCTGATGCGATGAACCAAGGAACGCCCAGCGGGCCATTCTTCCGGGAGGCTGCTTTCCGTTCACCGGCACCGCAAACGTCAATGGATGCGGTTTTTCATATTCGTAGAGCCGCCGTGAATCGTTGGAGAACCATCGGTTTCAGCCGTAAGCCCGGTCACACGACGGCCGCCTGGCCTCGACCGGCTCGGAGAGATTCGCGCACACACGCCGCTGCCGATGCATTTCTCCTCGATTGGCGGGAGTCATCCACGGTCGTCGGCGTTTCGTCGGTTCCATCCGCGCCGACCCTCGACCGCGCCGTACCAGGCCACCTAGACACGCGGCCGATCACGGCTCACTTCGCTGCGCGGCGGGGCCGGTCTCGTATGGGTGCTCGAGTCGCCGGAGCGACTGCCGGACACGGGGCCGAGCGACCTGCACCGATCTGTCTCACCGGTTTGAGGAGACGGTACCGACGAGTACGGAACAATGTTTCCGCAGCGCAACCAAGGGTCGGGGAAAACGAAATACCGGCAGAACCCCGGCTGTCCATCATCCTTGCGATGGGACCAGGAATCGGGAATACGGAAATTTTCACGCACACCGTCGAACCGCACGTGAACGCCGTCACGGACACTCCGCCGACGGCGGGCCCCTTGAGCTGGGCGTATAGCAAGCGCAAGGCGAAGACAGAGCGGAGCCAGGTCAGCGCATCGGGGCGTATTCATAGCCAGACTCACCCGAGAGCCGATCTGGACACGGACGAGCCGCTCACTTCGGACTACTGCGCAAGCCGCGGTCGCAGGCTCACCGCCAGATGTGGACGCCTTCATCGGTCAGGGAGCGCCCCAGGTGCTTGGCGAGGGCCTGTTCGGCGGAGCGGATGATGAAGTCGACCACCTCGACGGGGGTGTAGACGATGCCGAGCGCATCAGCGGTCTTGGGCAGGGCGGTTCTGAAAAACTTGTCGTACAGCTCGACGATGACGCGCTGCCGGCCTTCGTGGTTGTCGATGCCTTCGGCGCGGACCCGCACCGAGTGGTAGAAGTCCGCCAGGGTCTTGGTCTCGGCGTCCAAGCCCTGGTCGTCGAGGATGTCGAGCATCCGCTGCATGGCCTTGGAGACCGGGTTGTGGGCAGCGAAGTCGTAGTCCTTGAACAGCGCATCGAAGACGGGCTTGGTGACGATGTGCTGGGCGAGCATGTCAACGGCGTCGTCCTCGTCGATGCCGGGGTTTAAATTCGCCCGCAGTTCACCAAGGAACTCCTCGAAGACGGCCTTCTTCTCGGGGATGGCCAACGCGGCCTTGATGCGGGTGACGTGCCTGTTGGCGATCTGGGCGATGTCCTTCGCCCAGTCCTCCCAGTAGTGCCGCTCACCGACCTTTTCAACGATGCGCGCATAGATCGCATCCCGCCAGTCGTCGATGGAGAACAGCGCCTGTTGGATGTGCCGGGCGGCCTGGGCGTCCTTCTCCTTGGTCTTCCCAGCACTGTCGGCGGTGCTGGAGCCGTCCTTGCCGACCACCGACTCATCACGCGGGCCGATGCTGCCGATCCCGATCTTGTTGTCGGGCCGCTTCTTGTTCAGCTCGATCTGGTTGATGATCGCGTTGAAGCGGTCGTCATGGGAGCGCAGCGCCTGAAGGACCTGCCAGACGACCTTGAACGGCCAGGGCCTTCTCCGGCGGCATCCCGGCGGGCACGGCGACGGGCAGAATGATGTAGCCGTAGTTCTTACCCGGTGCCAGGCGCATCACCCGGCCGACGGCCTGGATGACATCGACCACGGAGTTACGGGGTTGGAGGAAGAGCACGGCGTCCAGGCTCGGGACGTCCACGCCTTCGGACAGGCAGCGGGCGTTGGACAGGATGCGGGCACGGCCCGGGCCGGGATCCTGCCTGAGCCAGTCCAGCAGCCTGTTACGTTCCAGGGCGTTGAACGTGCCGTCAACGTGCTCGATCTCGCAGCGCAGTACGTCCTCGTCGCCATCGTCGTAGGCGTCGACCACCTCGTTGAAACGCGCCGTGATCATCTTTGAGTCCGCAATAGAGCGGGCGAAGGCCACAGCGCGCTTCATAGGCGGTTCATCCGGGGCGAACCCGGAACCATCCGCGAAGGTTCCGGTGCGCTTGGCCAGTGCGTTCCAGCAGCCGATGATCTTCGCCGCGTCGTCCAGATTCAGCTCCGATCCGCCGCCAGCGAAGCCCGCCTGAAGGGTCTTGGCCACCACGCCCTCGTCCACGGTGAGGATGAGGACCTTGTAGTCGGTGAGTAGTCCCTGCTCCACCGCCTTGCCAAAACCCAGGCGATGAAACTCCGGCCCGTACAGGCTCTATCGTCCATCGAGGCCAGCAGCGCGTCCGCGTTCTTAGCCTCGCTCTTGCTGTCCTCGCTGTAGACACGCGGAGTGGCCGTCATGTACAGGCGCCGGTCCCCGCCGATGTAGGCATCGTCATGGACCCGGACGAACGCCGACTCGTCCTGGCCGGCCAGCGTGACGCCGGTGGTCCGGTGCGCCTCGTCGCAAATGATCAGATCGAACCGGGGCAGCCCTTTCCTCTGCGCCGCCGCGATCGTGGCGATGGATTGATAGGTGGAGAACACAACGGTCAACCCCGGGGGTCGCCTCCACGCCAGCCATCTGCGCGAGCAACCGGTCCGGGTCGGTGGTGGCGGGAAGCGCCAGGTCGTGGACGGCCATGTCGTTGTCATCGCCCACGGCGTGCTGCTTGCCGACCTTCGCATCCGAGCAGACGGCGAAGGCACGCAGCGGCTCCTCGGCCTCATTCGACCACTCGCGCAGGGCTTGGGAGAGCAGGGCGATGGAGGGGACCAGGAACAACACAGTGGTGCGCTCGCCATGCCCTGCCTGGGCGCGCTCGGCCTGCAACCGTTCAGCGATCTTCAAAGCGGTGAACGTCTTACCCGTTCCACAGGCCATGATCAGCTTGCCGCGACTGTGCTCGGCAAAGCCCTTGAAGACATCGTCGATCGCCTCACGCTGATGCTTGCGAGGCGTCTTCTTCGCCCGCAGCGTCGGCTCCACCTGCTCGATGGTCTGGGCCAAGCGCCACTCCACCGGGCTGTTGGCGATGTCGGCCAGGCCGATACGGGTGACCGGGATCTGCTGATCCCGCAACGCGTCCTCGGCGTGAACACTCCACTTGTCCGTCGTCGAAATGATCAGACGCCGCGTGAAGCCGCCCTTGCCCGAGGCGGTGAAGAAGGAATCGATGTCTTCCTTGCGTACGACGTGGTCGGGCTCGTAAAACTTGCACTGAATAGCGCAGAAGCCGCCGGTCTCGCGATCCTGGGCCACCAGGTCGATACCGACATCCCGCTTGTCCCCAGCGGCCCCTGGCCAGTCGGCCCACATCCATACTCGGGTGAACTGCTCGGTCCATTGCGGGTCGGTGCTGAGGTACTGAAGCATCAGTTTCTCGAAAAGCGTTCCGCGGTCGCGGTTCACGTCCGAGCTGTCACGGATGGCTTTGATGACGTCGTGCACCGTCGCGGTCGTGGCCACTGCGCCCCGTTCCCATCACAGTCGGCGGCACGCGTTCCCGCGCGCCGAGAAGATCGCATCACGCGTGCTCAGCACTTTACGACGTTCGGCACTAGTGGGCCACGGTATAGCTGATCCCTAGCCTGAACGGATCTTGTAGGGCGTAGAGGGTTACCGACAGAACGCGGTAGTGCTCATTGCCGTGTACGTCGACGATGTTGGGCGGTAGCTTCGCTGTGTGGCTACCAACGAAGAGCGGTCGCGCTGGGTCGTGCATGGTGAGCGGCTGATCTACGACAACCGGTGGATCCGGCTGGGCCTGGTGGATGTCGAGATCCCCGGTGGGGAGCGGTTCGAGCATCACGCGGTGCATCTGGGCCGGGCGGCCATGACAGTGCTGGTCGACGATCGGGACCGGGTGCTGATGCTGTGGCGGCATCGGTTCCTGTTCGATCGCTGGGGCTGGGAGCTGCCGGGCGGGCTGGTCGAGGTCGGTGAGGACCCGATGGAGACGGCCGTTCGCGAGGTGGTGGAGGAGACCGGATATCGGCCCGTGGAGATCGAGCATTTAATCACGTTTCAGCCGATGGTCGGCATGGTTGACTCTGAGCACATCGTGTTCCTCGGGCGAGGGGCTGAGCTGATCGGAGAGCCGACCGGGGAGGTTGAGGCCGATCTCATTGAGTGGATCCCGTTGAAGGCGCTCCCGGACATGATCGCCCGCGGCGACATTTGGAATTCGGGGAGCTTGGTGGGGCTGTTGTACGCGCGGGAACGGCTCAACGGAGCGCGCGGGTAACCGCGCGCTTGAGCTCGGCGATACGGCGGCCGTGACGGCGTGAGCCAATCATCATGGCCAGGTGTTCGGCACGGTAAAGGTGCGGTTGTGCGGCCTCGGCTTCGCCTCGCGCGAGCAGGGCGTGGGCGAGGTCGCATCTGAGCCCGGCCTCGGCGCGGTTGAACGTGCCGTCCATGCCCGCGAGCGCTGACCGCAGATCTTCGATGGTTTCGGGGTCGCCGAAGCGAACCAGGCAGTTACCGCGCCAGCGGGCCAGGTGGTGAGCGTTGAGGGCCACGTACGGCAAGCTCGGGTCGGCGTCTTCCTTGGGGAGGAGCGTGGCGGCCTGGTCGAGCGCTGTGCGGGTGGTCGCCTCATCGCCGAGGATCGCGGCGGCTTCGGCCTCGGCGGCGGCGAGCCAGGTACGCAGATGGCCGGGAACACGGCGGTCGTAGGTGTGGCGGACGTGGTGGAGTAGCTCGGCGGCTTCCGCCGGCCTTCCCAGGTCGATCAGAACATAAGCCTGCTGTCCGCGAGCGTAGGCGAGCAGCGCGGGGTCATCGGCTTCACGGGCGGCGGATATGGCGGTCTCGTGGTAGTCCCACGCGTCGGCTAGGGCACACCGGTCGAGGGCCTGCCAGCCGGCCAGAGCGGCGGTTTCCGACAGAACATGTGCCAGCTGTGCGCGTATGCCGGGCCGTACCGCGTGGCGGTGGACGCGTTCTATTTGGGATATTTGGGCGCGCATTTTGTCGGCGATGGCCAGGCCGCCGAGCCGGCGATCCAGCAAGCGCAGGTTGTTGGTATCGGTGGCCAGAATCTGCACCGTCGTGGCATCCACGGTGGCCGCCGCTTCGATCCGGGTGCGCAGTTCCTCGGCCTGCTGTCGGTGCTCCTCGTCGTGGTCATCGGTAGGGAAAGCAAGATCAAGTGGGGCAAGGCCGAGCAGCATGCGGGCATGGTCGGGCAAGCCGAGTCCGGTGGCGATGCGCTCGAGCACCTCAAGGTCGGTGACCTGACGCTGACCGCGCATGATCTGGCTGATGCGGCCCTGGGCGATGCCGGTCGCGGCACTGATGCGGACCTGACTGGCCCCCGCGTACTTGAGCGCGATGTTGAACAAGCCCGCCATATCACGTTTCTTGAGGATTTGGCGGGTTTCTTCCCGGCCCCAAACCCAAATAGGGATATGAATCGGCTCGAATGCGTTCCCGTGCATCCCCTCACTCCGGCGTTTTGCCTTGAGGTGGTCGTGCATCGCCGTCGACCGAGACCCTATATACCCCGGTGGTATATCCGCGGGGAATAGGCGTGCAAACTGCCTGGTGGCGATTCTTTGCGGCATGACACGCCTGGTTAAGTGCTCACAATGCAGCGGCCGGGGCTGGAAGATCGTGACCCGGCGCGGGCATGTCGCCGCAGCCTTGGGATTGGCCACCTCCTCGCGTGAGGAATGCCTGTACTGCGAGGGCGGCGAACTACTCGCGGAGATGTTCGACTGGGAGATCTTCATCCCTGTCGACGGAGTTGACCAGCTCGGGCCGTGCGGAACCAGCGCCTGGCAGGCCACCTCGATGGACGCGCTTCGGGCGGCGCTACGCCGGATGGACCCGGCTGCCAAGCCGTGGGGGCGCATCATCCACCGGTTCTATGACTTCGGTGTCCTGCCTGATGAATGGTCCCGGCGGGTGATCTTCCACGCCACTCTTGACCCGGCCGGGTCGGTGCGGTTCGAGCGGGTCGGCCCGTGAGCGGCACGACCACGACGGCCGCCCAGACAACCGGGACCACCAAGAGCAGTAAGAGCGCGGTGCCGCGCGTGCCCTGTCCGGCGGTTCACCTGCCTTGGCGGGAGGGCGCTGAAGAGCTGGCCTGGCATGAATCGCGCCGGTTCGCCCGGGTGAGGGTGGTGGCCTGGACCTGCCATGAGCACCGGACGACCTGGTATGAGCTATGCGAGGCCGGCGGGCTGGCGTTCATCCGGCGTCATGACGGCCGCCAGGCCAAGCCACGGGTGCGGGAAAGTCACGCTTGGCCGCTGGCGGAAGCGCGCACGATGTGGGTGGCGTTGCTGTCCGGTCAGGTGAGATGACCCTTCGACGTTCAGCGGAGGTCCTGACACTGGGCGCGGTTGCCGGTACTGTGCTCATGCGAACAAGTGGAAGACCGATCGGGCGGTTGATGTGAGCATGGACTTCGCCCCTCCCAAGTACGCCCGGGTGATCGCGGCGATTCAGCAGCGTATCCGCGATGGGGAGTACGCACCCGGCGACATGCTGCCCTCAGAGACGCAGCTTGTCCGGGAGTTCGGCGTCGGCCGCACCACTGTGGTGCGGGCGTTGCAGACCCTTGCGATGCAAGGGTGGATCGAACGGGAGCACGGGCGCGGGTCCTTCGTCAAAGGCCGCCCCCCGGAGCCCCCTGCCGACCGTGCCCGGCCTTTGGGCGTACTTGGGAGGAGTGTATTGAAACGACATCAGGGCCCCGCAATCAACATGCTTGTCTAGCCAAGCAGGCTAGCAGTGCAAGCACGTCATGCGAAGGCCCACGGCCGACAGAAGCGCATAACCCGAGGCAGCCAAACCGCCGCCTAACGGACCTCACCTGTCAGCAGGTCGAACCAGACCCTCCAGCCTTCCTGCACCGGCCACCGGTGCGTCTCGGAGATCTCCGGTTCCGGGTCCTTCTGGACGGTACGACGGATGTACACCATCCCGCCGGACTGACACAGTTCGTAGAACCTGGCCTGACAGTCGCATGTCCAGGCCAGGACTCGCACCCGCTCGGCTGGCGTCGGCTCCCACCACTGCAGTTGGCGGACCGATCCCCGGCGGATCGGAACGTGCGCGCCGTGCAGGCGGTCCGGCTCGTCGAGAACGTTCACGAGGAACCACCTGCCAGCCACGGCGGAGGAGGGTACTGCTGGCGCAGCTGCCCATACCGATGAGCCACCCGGCGCGCGGCGGTCACGACATCGGAGGCCGGGGCGAAGGCGTAGACCGGCCGCCCGCTGGTCGAGGTACGGCCCGAGCGCCAGCGGAACCAGCGGCCGTCGGTCCACACCACCAAGTCGACCCAGACCGACACCAGCGCCAGCCCGAACCCCTCGTGAACGTCGGCGGCCACGCCGTACTGCTCCAGCTCCCGGCGCAGTCGCTCGGCACACTCAGCAGCGGTGAGGGCCTGGGGACGACGACCCGCCACGAGCCGATCCGCGCTCACGACGCCACCGCCCTACGGCCTGAGCCCGAGCACTCGAAACACGTGACCGTGGACAGCTTCAGGATCACGCCGTCAAGCCGGTACTCGGCATCCGCCGACGCCCGTCGAACGAGCCGCCAGCCCTTCCCCCGGCAGGCACAGCACCTCTCCGTCTCCGTAACCATGGGGCAAGGGTCGTAATTGCTGGCCGCTCAACCCATCCCGCGCCGATATTCCAGTCGGGCATGCCGATATCCCTTGACGGGTTACCCCCAGTCCGGAAGCTTGGAAATACAAGCAGTCAATCGATGCAAGGGGAAGGACTTATGCCCGCAGAAGCGGCGGAACCGGTCACGATACCGCCCGATCTCTGGGAGCGCCCCGAAATGCTTGACGCTCTACAAAAACGGAATATCGGACAGGTTTTCCGACTTATCAGACAATACGCGGGTGTGAGTCAGACTCGCATCGGCATTGCGGTGAATCTCAGCCAGGGCAAGGTCAGCGAGATCATGCGCGGATCCGCCCAGGTCACCGCACTCGACGTGTTCGAGCGGATAGCCGACGGGCTGCGCATGCCGGACTCGGCTCGGCTCGCTCTCGGACTCGCCCCCCGCTCACCCGGCCGAGGCCAGATCATCGAGGCCGTTTTATCCCGTCGCGCTATCTCTTCTCGGGATGGGGCCCCAGCGGGACAACTCCTTAGCGTCGAAGGCGTGCTGTTCGGCTCGCGTCCAAGTGACGACCTGTGGGATGTCGATCTTCTGACGCTGGCGTGGGTAGTGGGAAGGCTGGATTCTCAGATGGACCGACGAACGATGCTGCTCCTCGCGGCTGGAATGACCGTCGACACCGCGGCCTCCATGGCGGACCCCTGGAAACGCCTTTCCCGTGCGCTGAGAGGACCGCAGATGCTCGACGAGGAGACGATTGAACGGCTCGAAGCGCGGACCATCGGATTCCATCGCCTGGAATCCGTCCTGCCCGCCCGAGCCATCTATCAAGGGCTGACGACTCACATCAATGAGCTGAGCACCTTGCTCCAAAGTGGTCCGCCCGAGCGCTATCGGCGCCGCCTCGCGGCAACCGCCGGCGAAGCCGCAACCCTTGCCTCCTGGATCGCCTGGGACCTCAAACAGCCCACGCAGTCGGCCGCATTCGAGCGCGTCGCCGCCTTGGCGGCGAAGGAGAGCGGACACCACATCATCCAGGCATGCACCTACGCCTACCGGTCGTACGCGGTCACGGGCCCCGAAGCCGTCGAGCACATCCGGCGAGCACAACAGTTCCTTCCAGCCGAGGGAGACGACGCGACCCGGGCATGGCTGCTGGCCCGCGAAGCCGAAGAACTGGCCGCACTCGGCGATGGCCAAGCCGTAGAGCTGTTGCAGCGAGCCGAGGAGGCCCACAATCAAGCCCGGCCTCACCGAGAGCGGGCATGGACTCGTTTTCTCGATTCTGGACGAATGGCCGCTTTCCAGCTCTCGACCTACGTACGGCTCGGCGATGAGCAGCGCGTGACAGAGGCCAGCCAAGCCGCCCTCGCGGCTCTCGGTCCGGACCAGGATCGAAAGCGCGTATCCGTCGTGTACGCCGACATCGCACAGGCACAGCTCCAGCTTGGCGACATCACCGAAGGAGTCGCCTACGCCCGCCGCGCCCTCGAAGCCGCCCAGCGCACCGAATCGAGCTGGGGCATGCGGCACCTCGCGAAGATAGAGAAGGCCCTCGCAGCCCGGCCCGACCAGGCCGCTCGCGAGCTACTCGGCGACCTCCGTGCTACTCGCCGCGCCCTGGGTCAGTCTCCCGCCTGATCCACTCCAGGTAATCCGGCGTCCCCCGCACGATCGGCACCGCCACGATCTGCGGCACCTGATACGAGTGCAACTCACGCACGCAGGCGGCGAGATCATCGAAGCGATCGGCAGTCGTCTTCATCAGCAGCAACCACTCCTCCGCCTGCTGCACCTCGCCCTCCCACCAGTATGTGGACGAAACCTGCGCAACCACTTGGGCAGATGCCGCCAGGCGTCGGGCCACAACCGCCGTTACGATCTGGTCGGCCTCCTGCCGCTTGCTCGTGGTGACGCGAACTTCGATCTCGTTGCCCATCAGCCCTCCGGAAAAATCTATTCAGGATGATCGCTCTATCGACATATAACGTCGACCGCCTACGCCTGGTGATCACCCTGGTAGTGATTGAGGGGCGCTCTCCGCACCGCCTGACTAAAGGACTCACTCAGGCTCACCGTCTCTTTCCGGCTTTGCCAGTAGAGTCCAAATGGCGAAGTAAGCCGAGGCATTTTGGGCCTTCGAGGCATTCCACGCGTTCAAGCTAGGCGGCAGGACCGCTGTCTTCGTCCTCCTTGCCGACGACAGGATCAACCCCGCTCAGTCCTCTGAGCACGAACCGAATCTCTGCCGAATTACTCTTGTAGGGATCAAGGCGGCGGCGCGGGGCGCCGCCGCTACGCGGCACCTCGCCCGCCCGCCGTCCGCGCGTGCGGCCTGGGGGCCGGTCGCGGACGGCGGCGGCTCGGGCCGCGCTCAAGGTGGCACTGCACGCTCCTGATCACCTCCACGAGCTCCGGCAAGAAGGATGCGCCTCCGGCGGGGGCCTCGGCTCCGGGATGATCGCCCGCGCACTGGCCAAGACCGTAACTGGCTGAGGTGGAAACCTGATCATCCCGTCTGCCCCGACCCAGGCAAGCCCAGCAGACCGGCTCCTACGGCTCAAGCCCGTCTGTGGCCGTTGGCATCAAATGACCGAGGAACGGCGACCAGCTGACGTACACGCGAAGACGGGCTTGAGCCTCCGTCGCCGGCCCGCTGCCGCTCCGCGGTGGGTCGAGGCAGACGGGATGATCAGGGAGGCGCGGCATGCGCGTCCGCGCCCAGAGACGAGCTTGATCGCGTGCCACATCCGTGCCACACGCGTGCCACATCTCACGGGGAACAGGGGGGGAGTCAGGGGGACTCACGGATCATGAAACGAAGAGGCCTCTGACCCGCATTTCTGCTGGTCAGAGGCCTCTTCCCCTGCTGGTGGCAGGTCCAGGATTTGAACCTGGGTAGGCTGAGCCGACGGTTTTACAGACCGCTCCCTTTGGCCACTCGGGCAACCTGCCGTGTCATCGCTTACGCGTTGACGGTTAGAAGGATAGCGGACTTCTCGGGTGTGTGTGACATCGGATCCGGCCTCCGCCGCGAACCCACCTGGCCGTCCCCCGTGGGCGCCCCGACGCCATGACCCACCGGCCGCCGACGTCCCGCTCCGGCCCGTACCACCCCGCCCGTCCCGGCCGCCGTACGGCCGCAGTGGGCGATCTCCGCGTTGAGCAGGTCGTTCGGCGCCCGTCCCTGACCTCCGTGAGCCGCGCCGGTCCGCCGATCGCCCGCCGGCCGGCCGCCACCATGGCCACATTCCGCCCGCCGGCCGGCGCCGCCAGGGCCATGATCTGGTGGTGGCGAGCGCCCGCACGTGTGATCACGCGCAGTGCCGTTAGTCTCTGAGGCGACTAGGGAGAGGACACGGAGCGGATGGCTGAGCACAGCTTCGACATCGTCAGCAAGATCGACAGGCAGGAGGTCGACAACGCCCTGAACCAGGCGGCCAAGGAGATCGCCCACCGTTTCGACTTCCGGGGCACCGGGGCGAGCGTCTCCTGGTCGGGCAAGAAGGAGATCGAGATCAAGGCGAACAGCGAGGAGCGGGTGAAGGCCGCCCTCGAGGTGCTCAAGGAGAAGCTCATCAAGCGCGGCCAGTCGCTGAAGATCCTGGACGCGGGCGAGCCGAAGCTCTCCGGCAAGGAGTACCGGCTCATGGTCGGCCTGAAGGAGGGCATCGACCAGGAGCACGCGAAGAAGATCTCCAAGATCATCCGGGACGAGGGCCCCAAGGGTGTGAAGGCGCAGATCCAGGGCGACGAGCTGCGGGTCAGCTCGAAGAAGAAGGACGACCTTCAGGCGGTCATCGCCCTGCTGAAGGGCAAGGACCTCGACATCGCCCTCCAGTTCACCAACTACCGCTGATCGAGGCCCTGACGGCCGGTCAGGGCTCGGGGCTCTCGCACGCGGCGTCGCCCGGCCTTCGGCCGAGACCGTGATCGGCGCCCATCGCCGAGCGCCGGGCCGGGCCCGCGTCCCCCCTCCCCCGGTACGCCTGACATACCGGCCACACCACACCCCGGCCGCCACGGCCCGCGACCGCCCGACCCAATGGCACGGAGCATCCGGCCGCCATGGCCTGCCGCGCGGGCCTGCGCCGCACCCGCCGCGCGCCCTTCCCGGCCGGAACGCCCCTAGAACATCGCATGTCCCGCCGTACGGCCCCGCCCTGCCGCCGTACCACCCGGCCGCGTACCACAGGATCGCGACCGGCCCCACAGCCGCACTAGACGCGCGCCGGCGGCGGCATCGTCCAGCCTCGACAGCACAAGCGACAAACCACCCCATACCCAACAACTCACTAAAACAGTTGCCCGAAGCAACGATCTCTGTATACTTGCTTACGGCAACTAATGGGAGGCGTGGCATCCGGCCGTCACGAGCCCGACGACCGGATCCTCGGCTCGGCCGGGGCTGATCAGGGAGCGCACGCGCGACCTTGGGGCTGACCGAGCCGCATGGGCCCGCCGATCCCGCGGGATCGGCGTCACGGACCTGACGGCCGCACGTGGGCACCGCTCCCCGAGGTCGGAACGCCGGTGCCCGGCGGCCGGGTGACGGAGCGCGACGCGCCCGGCCCGCTGCGGCCGACGCCCCGGCCGCACGGCATGTCACGGATGCGGAACCGGCGCGGACGCCGGTGCTCGGGCGTCCGCCATGACCCGGGCCGGCAGGGGACGGCCCGGCCGGGATTCACACCAAGCGCACACGGTGGGGCGGCTGCGCCCGCTCACCGGACGGCTGCCACGCCCTCCGATGACCGATGGTCGAGACGCGGTGAAAGGGCATTGATGACGGACGCGGCACGTGTCAGCACTGGGGGGACGGCAGGCGACACGGACATCCCGATGTCGCACCGGCAGGTCTTGGAGGCCCTGTCCGGGCTGCTGGTGGCGATGTTCGTGGCGATCCTGTCGGGGACGATCGTGGCGAACGCGCTGCCGACCATCGCCGCGGAGCTCCACGCGGACGAGACGGTCTACACGTGGATCATCACCACGACCCTGCTCGCCGTGACGGTCTCGACCCCGCTCTGGGGCAAGCTCGCCGACCTCTTCAACAAGAAGCTTCTCATCCAGCTCTCGCTGGTCATCTTCATCTGCGGCTCGATGTTCGCCGCGCTCACCCAGAACGTCGGAATGCTGATCACCGCGCGGGCGGTTCAGGGCATCGGCGTCGGCGGCCTCACCGCCCTCTCCCAGGTGATCATGGCGGCGATGATCCCGCCGCGGGAGCGCGGCCGGTACTCGGGCTACCTCGGCGCCGTGTTCGCGGTGGGAACGGTGGGCGGCCCGCTCATCGGCGGCGTCATCGTGGACACCCCGTGGCTCGGCTGGCGGTGGTGCTTCTGCGTCGGCGTGCCGTTCTCGCTCATCGCGATGCTCGTCCTGCAGCGGACCCTGCGCCTCCCGACCACCAAGCGCGCCGTGAAGGTCGACTGGCTCGGCGCGCTGCTCATCACCGCGGCGGTCTCCCTGCTGCTGATCTGGGTCTCCTTCGCCGGCCACGACTACGACTGGCTGTCCTGGCAGACCGCCGCGATGGTCGGCGGGTCGCTCGTTCTCGGCGCCCTGTTCGTGCTCGCCGAGCGCACGGCGAAGGAGCCGATCCTCCCCCTGCGGCTGTTCGCGGTCCGCACGATCAGCCTCTCCTCCTTCGCGAGCCTCTTCATCGGCGCCGCGATGTTCGGCTCGTCGACCTTCCTCGTCCAGTACTTCCAGCTCGCCCGCGGTGAGACGCCGACCGTCGCCGGCCTGCTCACCCTGCCGATGATCATCGGGCTCGCGCTCTCCTCGACGATCTCCGGGCGCATCATCACGCGCACCGGCCGGTGGAAGGGCTTCCTGGTCGCCGGCGCGATCACGCTCGCCGCCGGGATGGGGCTGATGGGCACGATGCGGTACGACACGGCGTACTGGGTCCTGGCCCTGTTCATGTTCTGCACCGGCGTCGGCGTGGGCATGACCCAGCAGAACCTCGTGCTCGCCGTGCAGAACCAGGTCCGGCTGGCGGACCTCGGCGCGGCCAGCTCGCTCGTCGCCTTCCTCCGGTCGATGGGCGGTGCCGTGGGGGTCTCCGTGCTCGGCGCCGTGCTCTCCCACCGGGTGGGCGGCTACCTGCGGGAGGGCCTGGCCGCGCTCGGCGTCAAGGCCGGGGCCACCGCCATGGACGGTTCGATCCCCGACCTCTCGGCGCTGCCCGCGCCGATCCGCACGGTGGTGCAGAGCGCGTTCGGCCACGCCATCGCCGACCTGTTCCTGTTCTCCGCGCCCGCGGTGCTGGTCGCGCTCCTCGCGATCTTCTTGATCAAGGAGGTGCCGCTGCGGACCACCATCGCCCACACGGCGGAGCGGGAGCCCGCGCCCTCGACGAACGGCTTCCGCCCGGGGAACGGCGCCCAGGCCACCGCCCAGCCCGCCTCGGCGGACGGCATCGGGCCGGCGGACGGCGCGCGGCCCGCGGACGGTTCCCGTCCCGCGAACGGCACCCGGCCCGGCTCGGCGGACGGCACCGGGCCCGGGCACCACGGCGAGGTCACCCAGGGGGAGCGCCGTGGCCGGTGACGCGCTCCCCGGCCCGGCCGTGGTCCCTCCGGCGGGGTCGCCCAGGGGGAGCGCCGTGGCCGATGACGCGCTCCCCCGTCCGGCGGTGGCCCTGCCGGCGGGCCGCCGATGTGCCAGACTTCCCCAGACCGGAGGCGGAAGATCAGGCCGCGGTACGGCCTTAGGCCGGGCGCGCCGTCGCCCGCCGGGCGGGCGCGGAAGGAGGTGAGGAGATGCCGGAGCACGACACCGGCGACTACGCGGCGTTCTGCGCGGTCGAGCACCAGCTCGGCATCCTCTTCCGCCGGGCGCAGGCGCTCTCCGCGCGGATGAGAAGCAAGGTCCACCCTGAGCTGGAGCCCGGCGCCTATGGGCTGCTCTCCTCCATCGATCGGAACGCCCCGATCCGGCCGAGCGATCTCGCCGCGTGCCTCGGCGTGGGCAAGGCGACGATCAGCCGCCAGGTGAAGGTCCTGGAGGAGCTGGGGCTGGTCGGCCGGGAGCCCGACCCCCTCGACCGCCGGGCGCACCGCCTGGTCCTCACCCCTCAGGGGCGGCAGCTGCTGGACCGGGTGAGGACCGCCCGCCAGCAGCAGCTCTACTCGCTGCTCTCCTCCTGGCCGACGGAGGACGTGTGGCTGCTGGCGCGGATGCTCGAGCGGTTCAACGCGCTCACCGAACGGGCGCTGCTCGCCGAGCCGGCCCCCGGCCAGGAGCACGCGGAGCCGGACCAGGCGCGGATCTCTCCCGGTTAGCCGCGGAAAATCGATCCCCACCCCGGTCTGCATCTCCTCCGGCGGACCACCAGGGGCGAGCGGAGCCCCGGCCGGCGACGGTTCCCGGGGCGATCCACGGGGCGTACTTCGCGCCCGGAGCCCGGCGCGGACCGCGGCCGGACCGGGCACGGACCCCGCGGCCGACCGGCCTGACCCGGCGCGATCTCTCCCGGCCGGCCGGCAGGCGCGAGCGGCCCCGGACCTCGCCCGACCGGCCCGGCGACCTCGATGACCGGTGTCGGCTTGTTACCACATTCGCCCCATGTGGGAGCCAACCTGTCATCTCCTGCACGTACACTCGCTCACCAACCGGTACGGCATAGCACTGAGGAGGCCGACAGTGGCTCCCTGGTCCACCTATCGACGAGTGGCGGGTATCGGCGCGACCGCGCTCATCACCGCGCTCATGGTCGCGGCGTGCGGCGGCGGTGGGGACACCACCGCTTCCTCGCCGTCGGAAGCGGCGAGCGCTGCGGGCGGGGTGAAGCTGGTCAACCCCGGCAAGCTCACGACCTGCACGAACATCCCGTACGAGCCGTTCCAGTTCCAGCAGGGCGACAAGATCGTCGGCTTCGACGTGGACATCGTCGACCTGGTCGCGAACAAGCTCGGCGTGCAGCAGGAGATCGTCGACATCGACTTCGCGGCGATCAAGAGCGGTGCGGCGCTCAACGCCGGTAAGTGCGACGTGGCCGCGGCCGGCATGACGATCACCGAGGAGCGCAAGCAGAACCTCGACTTCTCCGTCCCCTACTTCGACGCCTCCCAGGCGCTGATGGCGAAGAAGGGCAGCGGGGTCACCTCGCTCGACGACGTCAAGGCCAAGGGCCTCAAGCTCGGCGCGCAGGCGTCGACCACCGGCCTCGACTACGTCAAGAGCCAGGGCTTCGAGCCGATCGAGTTCGCGGACTCGCAGAAGCAGCTCAACGGCCTGCAGGCCGGTCGCGTCGATGTGATCGTGCAGGACCTCCCGGTGGTGCTGACCTGGCTGAAGAAGCCGGAGATCAGCGCGGAGTACGAGATGGTGGGCAGCCTCGACACCGGTGAGCAGTACGGCATCGGCCTGAAGAAGGGCAACACCGAGCTCCTCAACGTCGTCAACGAGGTCATCAACCAGGCGAAGGCCGACGGCACGTACGCCACCATCTACAAGAAGTGGTTCGGCACCGAGCCCCCGTCGAACTCGTGAGCTCCGTGACCGAGCAGCAGCAGGCCCTCCGCCCGCGCGGAGGGCTCAGCCCACGTAAGAAGCAGCGGATCAGCCGGGGCATCCAGTACGCGGTCCTCGTCATCGTCGTGGTCGTCCTGGCCGCGATCGCCGACTGGCCCGCCATCTCCCAGTCGTTCCTCAACATGGACGTGGCCCGCGAAGGGCTGCCCGAGCTGTTCACGGTGGCGCTGAAGAACACGGTGATCTACACGATCACCGGGTACGCCTTCGGCTTCGTCCTGGGACTGGTGCTGGCGCTGATGCGGCTGTCGTCCGTCGGGCCGTACCGGTGGATCGCAGCCACCTACATCGAGATCTTCCGCGGGCTGCCCGCGCTGGTCATCTTCCTGATGATCATCAATCTGCCGCTCGCGTTCCCCGGGTTCCGGCTTCCGGGCGACGTGTACGGCCAGGCCGCGCTCGGCCTGGGACTGGTCTCGGCGGCCTACATGGCGGAGACGTTCCGCGCCGGTCTCCAGGCGGTGCCCAAGGGGCAGATGGAGGCGGCGCGCTCGCTCGGCATGCCGTACATGCGGGCGATGGTGTCGATCATCATCCCGCAGGCGGTCCGGATCGTGATCCCGCCGCTCACCAACGAGCTGGTCCTGCTGTTCAAGGACTCCTCGCTGGTGCTGTTCCTCGGGGTCACCGCCAGCCAGGCGGAGCTGGCCAAGTTCGGCAACGATGAGGCGGCCACGTTCGCCAACCCCACGCCGATCTTCGTGGCCGGCGTCACCTATCTGCTGATCACGGTTCCGCTCGGCTACCTCGCACGCCGGCTGGAGGCACGTCAGGGGGGCGGCAGATGAGCACCGTCGAGATCCGGAACGTGCACAAGTCCTTCGGCGACCTGGAGGTCCTCCGGGGCATCGACTTCTCGGTCGAGAGCGGCCAGGTGGTCTGCATCATCGGCCCGTCGGGCTCCGGGAAGTCGACGCTCCTGCGCTGCGTCAACCTGCTCGAGCAGCCGACCAGCGGTCAGGTGTTCGTCGACGGGATCGAGCTCACCGACCCCGACGTGGACATCGACGCGGCACGGCGGCGGATCGGCATGGTCTTCCAGCAGTTCAACCTGTTCCCGCACCTGACGGTGATGCGCAACATCACCATCGCCCAGGAGCGGGTGCTGAAGCGGAGCCGTGCCGAGGCCGAGCGGATCGCCACGGAGAACCTGAAGAAGGTCGGCCTGCTGGAGAAGGCCAAGGCCTACCCGGCGCAGCTCTCCGGCGGTCAGCAGCAGCGGGTGGCGATCGCCCGCGCCCTGGCCATGAACCCGTCCCTGATGCTCTTCGACGAGCCCACCTCGGCGCTCGACCCGGAGCTCGTCGGCGAGGTGCTGAGCGTGATGCGGCAGCTCGCCCAGGACGGGATGACCATGCTCGTGGTCACCCATGAGATGAGCTTCGCCCGGGAGGTCGCCGACCGGGTGGTCTTCATGGACCACGGCGTGATCGTCGAGGACGGGCCTCCGGAGCAGGTGATCGGCAATCCCAAGCACGAGCGGACCCGCGAGTTCCTCCGCCGGGTCCTGAACCCGGTCGGCTGAGCCGCCGGGTGCGACGGCCTGCCCCGGGCGGCCGGCACGGCCGCCCGGGCCGCGGCCTGTGCGCGGGGCCGCAAGGCTCGAGTGCGGGCCGCCGGGCTCGGGTGCGGGATGGCCGTCACGCCCACCGCGAGCGGCCGACCGGCCTGGCCGGAGCCCGATACGCCCGCCGGAGGCCACGCGATGACCCGGGCGCGGTACGGCGGGCGTCGCGGCCCGCCGGCCGGGCGCACCGGGTGGGACTCCGGGAGCGTCACCCGCCCGGTCACGGCGCACGGGCCGGCGGCGATCACGCGCGGTGACCCGAGCCGGGGCGGTCACGCGAGGCCACCCGAACCGGCGGCGGTCAGCGCCGGTAGCCCGCCATCCGCTCCAGGCGGGCGATCCGCTCCGCGGTTGGGGGGTGGGTGGAGAACAGCCGGCCCAGACCGTCCCCGCGGAACGGGTTGGCGATCATCATGTGGCTGGCCGACGCGAGCCTGCCGTTCTCGGGGAGCGGGATCCGCCGCACCCCCAGCTCGATCTTCCGCAGCGCGGAGGCGAGGGCGAGCGGGTCGCCGGTGAGCCTGGCGCCCAGGTCGTCGGCGGCGAACTCCCGGGAGCGGGAGATCGCGAGCTGGATCATGGTCGCGGCCACCGGGCCCAGGATCATCACCAGGAGCGTGCCGAAGAACCCGGGGGTCTCGTCGTCGTCCGAGCCGAAGAACACGCCAAGCTGCGCCACGTACGTGATCATGGTGGCGAGGGCGCCGGCGACCGACGAGAGCAGGATGTCCCGGTTGTAGACGTGGGCGAGCTCGTGCCCGATCACCGCCCGTAGCTCGCGCTCGTCGAGCAGCGCGAGCAGCCCGTAGGTGACGCAGACCGCGGCGTTCCGCGGGTTCCGCCCGGTCGCGAACGCGTTCGGCTGCATGGTGGGCGAGAGGTACAGCCGCGGCATGGGCCGCCGGGCCTCGGTCGAGAGCGACCGGACGATCCGGTAAAGGACGGGCTGCTCCACCTCGGACACCGGGCGGGCGCGCATCGCGGAGAGCGCGATGCGGTCGGAGAAGAAGTACGCGAAGCCGTTCACCGCGAGCGCGGCGACGAAAGCGATCCGCACACCGGCGCCGCCCCCGATCCAGCCACCCACTGCGAGGAGCAGGGCGGACAGAGCGCCGAGCAGAACCGCTGTGCGCAGACCGTTGTGGTGCACACCTTCTCCTCGACGGTAGGAGAGTTTCCACTCGGGTAACGTGAATGGCCTGCGAAAACGTTCCCTAGATCACCCGGCCAGGGCGAGCACCGCCTGCGGGACCACGGAGAACGCGAGCGTGACCGCGACCGTGAGGCCCACCGCCACCAGCGCGGGGACCGGCCCGGTACGGCCCGGCTCGGGAGCGGCCGGGGCGAAGAGCCGCGCGGTCCAGGCGAGGTAGTAGGCGAGCCCGATGACGGTGTTGACCGCCACCACCACGGCGAGCCAGCCGAGCCCGCCGTCGAGCACCGCGCGGAAGACCACGATCTTGGCGAAGAGCCCGGCGAGCCCGGGCGGGAGGCCGGCGAGGCTGATCAGCGAGAACGCGAGGCCGAGCCCGAGCACGGGGCTCCGGCGGACCAGGCCGCGGTAGCCGTCGAGCTCCGCCCCGTCCTCCCGCCGGGCGACGGTCATGACCACGGCGAACGCGATGAGGTTCATCGCCGCGTAGAAGATCAGGTACGCGATGGACGCGCCGGCGGCCGGGCCGATCACCGGCGATCCGGCGGAGGCGGGCTCGCCCGGCGCGGTGGCGCCGCCCGGCCCGGGGACGGCGGCGAGCGGGGCGAGGATGTACCCCGACTGGGCGACCGAGGACCAGGCGAGCAGCCGGATCGCGTCGCGCTGCCGAAGCGCGAGCACGTTCCCCACGGTCATGGTGAGGGCGGCGACGACCGCGATCACCGGCGCCCAGGTCGCCGCCCGGCCGCCCAGCGCGGTGGTGAGGAGGAGGATGAGCCCGGCGAAGCCCGCCGCCTTGGAGACGACCGACAGCAGCGCGGCCACCGGGATCGGCGCACCCCGGTAGACGTCCCCGGCCCACGAGTGGAACGGCACGGCCGCGGCCTTGAACGCGAAACCGGCCAGCATCAGCATGATCGCGACCGTGGTGACCGGGGAGCCCGGCCCGGCCTGGGCGAGGGCGATCCGGTCGAGGAAGACCGACCCGGTCACGCCGTACAACAGGGAGGCGCCGAACAGGGTGACCGCGGTGGCGACCACGGAGAAGAGGAACAGCTTGAGCGCCGCCTCGGTCGCCCGGCCGTCGTACCGGCGCAGGGCGGTGAGGGCGAAGACCGGGAGCGAGACCACCTCGAGGGCGACCACCAGCGTGATCAGGTCACGGGAGGCGGGGAGCAGCACCGCGCCGGTGAGCGTGGCGAGCAGCAGGAAGTACCACTCGCCCACGGGGACGCGCCCGGTGGCGAGCTCCGCCATGGAGAGCAGCACCACCACGACGCCGGCGGCGAGCACCACGGCGGCGAAGACCAGCGTGAACCGGTCGGCCACGAACGAGCACGGCGGCGGCGCGCCGTCCGCGGCGAGCGAGGCGGGCACGCAGAACGTCCGCCGCTCCACCCCTTGGGCGCCCTGCACCGCGGTGGCGGCGAGCGCGGCGAGCACCCCGCCGAGGGCGACGAGCCCGACGGCCCGCCCGCTCCCCGGGCGGTCGGGGAGGAAGGCGTCGAGCAGCAGCACCAGGCCGGCGGCGCAGGCGAGGATGAGCGGGACCGCGATCGCCGCGAAGTCGATGGACTGGATCACCCCGCCGGGCCCGGAGGCGAAAGGCGGCACCGCGAGCGTGAGGATCACGGCACCACCCCCGTGAGGGCCGCCAGCACCGCCGGCGTGGTGACGGAGAGCAGGATCGCGGGCACCAGCCCGAGGAGCACGATGAGCACCACGAGCGGGGTCCAGGCGGCGAGCTCGTGCCCGGTGACGTCGGCCGGCCGGCCCCGCCGGAAAGCCCGGCCGCCGGCTGGCCCGGCCGCCGCGCCGGGCGGCTCACCCGGCGGCGCGGCGCCGGCCCGCTCCTCGACCGCGGCGAGCTGCGGGCCGACCGGGACGGTCTCGATCGCCCGGCCGTGGGTGACGAACGAGAGCATGCGGAGGAAGTAGGCGGCGGTGAGCACCGCGCCCACCCCACCGGCCACCATGAACACCAGGAACAGCGGCCGGGGGAGCGCGTCGGCCGGCCGGAACGCCCCGAGCAGCGCGAGCATCTCCCCCCAGAACCCGGCGAGCCCGGGCAGGCCGAGCGACGCGATGCCGGCGAACGTGAGCAGCGACCCCAGGTACGGCAGGCGGCCGAGCAGGCCGCCGCCGATCCGGGCGATGTCCGAGGTCCCGTACCGCTCCTTCACCGCGCCGGCGAGGAAGAACAGCAGCCCGGTGATGAGGCCGTGCGCGATGTTGCCGAAGAGCGCGGCGTTCATCCCGACCGGGGTGAGCGTGGCCAGCCCGAGCAGCACGAAGCCCATGTGCCCCACCGAGGAGAAGGCGATCAGGCGCTTGAGGTCGCGCTGGGCGAGGCAGGCGAGCGCGCCGTAGACGATGCCGATCGCCGCGAACGCGCCGAGCCACGGTGCCCACGCGGCCGCGCCCTCGGGCAGGGCGGGGATGGCGATCCGCGCGAAGCCGTACGAGCCCATCTTGAGCAGCACACCGGCGAGCAGCACCGAGCCGACGGTCGGCGCCTCGGTGTGGGCGTCGGGCAGCCAGGTGTGCAGCGGCCACATCGGCGTCTTCACCGCGAGGCCGAGGCCGATCGCGAGGAACGCGACGACCTGCGCCGCGCGCGGGATCCCCGCCCCGCGGCGCTCGGCGAGGGCGGTCATGTCGAGGGTGCCGGCCTGGAGCGCGACGACGAGCAGGCCGATGAGCAGCAGCGCCGAGCCGAGCAGCGTGTAGAGGATGAACTTGACCGCGGCCGCCCGGCGGCCGTCACCGCCCCAGATGGCGATCACGAAGTACATCGGCACCAGCACGACCTCGAAGAACACGAAGAAGAGCAGCAGGTCGAGGGCGAGGAAGGTGCCCATCATCCCGACCTCGAGGACGAGCAGCGCGAACGCCAGCGCCCGCGGCCGCCCGGCCTCCGGCCGGTGCCGCGCCAGATGGACGAAGCACAGGAAGGTCAGCAGGGCGGTGAGCACGACCAGCGGGAGCGAGATCCCGTCCACCCCGAGGTGGAACCGCACGCCCAGGGCGGGGACCCACGGCAGGTCGACCTCGAACTGCACCCGGCCGGCGTCCCGGTGGTCGAAGGCCGCGGCCACGGCCACCGCGCCGGCGAGCACCAGCCCGGAGACCCCGGTGCCCCAGCCGATGCCGGTCCGCCCGCGGAACGCCGGGGTGGCGAGCGCGGCCGCTCCGGCGAGCGGCAGGGCGGGCAGGAGGATGAGCAGCCAGTTCACCCGGACATCACCGCCGCCACGGCGATCAGGAGCGCTCCGGCGAGCAGCCCGGTGAGGTAGAGCTGGGCGTTGCCGGTCTGGGCGAGCCGTACCAGCCGGGAGACGGCGGTGACCGTCCCGCCGGCGCCGCGCACCGCCCGGTCGATCACCCGCACGTCGGCCCGCCCGACCCCGCCGGCGAGCCGGAGGACCGGCCGGGTGACCAGCGCGGCGTATACCGCGTCCACGTGGAACCCGCGCTCACACACCCCCCGGAGCGGGCCGAGCAGCCGCGCCGGGTCCTGTTCCGGGTCGCGCCGCCACGCCCACCAGACGGCCCCGATGCCGAGCAGGGCGGCCGCCTGGCCGAGGGCCGCCGTCTCCCCGTGGACCGCGCCGCCGAACGCCGGCAGGGCGAACCCGAACAGCAGGGACGGCACGGCGAGCGCGACGAGCGGCCAGAGCATGGACCCGGGCGCCTCCCCGCCGCTCTCCGGCGGATGGCCCGCGCCCGGTTCGGCGCGGGCGGGCCCGAAGAACGCGCGCAGCCAGGCGCGGGTGGCGTAGGCGCCCGTCACCCCGGCGGTGAGCAGGGCCGACGCGAAGAGCACCGGCCGGAGCGCGCCCCGTCCGTCCGCGATCGCGGTGAGCACCGCGTCCTTGCTGAAGAACCCGCTCGCCGGGGGGAGCCCGGCGAGCGCGGCGAACCCGATCGTCATGGTCACGAAGGTGATGGGCAGCGCGGTGCGCAGCCCGCCCATCCGGCCGAGCAGGTTCGACCCGGCGTGGTGGATCACCACCCCGGCGCAGAGGAAGAGCAGCGCCTTGAACCCGCCGTGGGTGAGCAGGTGGAAGATCGCCGCCTGGTCCGACCCGGCGGCGAGCGCGGCGGCCATCACGGCGAGCTGGCTGATCGTGGAGTAGGCGAGCACCCGCTTCAGGTCGTCCTGGGCGAGGGCGGCGAGCGCGGCGCCGAGCATGCCGAGCGCGGCGATCACCGCGAGCGCGTCGAGGGTGGGCCCGGCGCCGAGGAAGAGCGGGTACAGCCGGGCGATGACGAAGATGCCGGCCGCGACCATGGTGGCGGCGTGGATGAGCGCGCTGATCGGGGTCGGGCCGGCCATGGCGTCGGGCAGCCAGGTCTGCAGCGGCACCTGGGCGCTCTTGCCGGCGACCCCGGCGAGCAGGAGCAGCGTCCCGAGGATCAGCGTGCCCTCCGGGATGCCGGCGCGGAGCACGTCGTCGATCCGGAAGCTCCCGGCCGCCGTGCCGAGCGTGAAGATCCCGAAGAGGAAGCCGACGTCGCCGAGCCGGGTGACCAGGAACGCCTTGATCGCGGCGCGGGAGTTGGCGCGGTCCTCCCACCAGTGGCCGATCAGCAGGTAGGAGCAGAGCCCCATGACCTCCCAGCCCACGTAGAGCAGGATGAGGTCGCCCGCGTAGACCACCAGCAGCATCGCGCTGGTGAACAGGCTGATGAACGCGGTGTACGACGGGTAGCGGGGATCGTCCCGCATGTACCCCACCGAGTAGACCTGCACGGCGAGCGCGATCACCACCACGAGCCCGCCGGTGAGCACGGAGAGCCCGTCGGCCTGGAGCGACAGCGTGATCGGGAGCGATCCCGTGTCGATCACCGGGTACGCGCCCGCGACCCGGCCGGGGAGGAGCGCCGCCCAGAAGCCCTCGGACGTACGGGTGCCGCGGGAGAGCGCCCCGGCGAGCCAGAGGGTGAGCACGGCCGAGCCGGTGAGGGGCGCGATCGCGAACCACGCCGCCCGCCGCCGGGCGGCCGGGTCGGGGCGCCCGGCACGGCCCCGCGGCCACCGCGAGCCGAGCAGGCCGGCGACGGCGGCGGCGAACGGCAGGCCCGGGATGAGGGCGAGCACGGCGGTCACGTCCGGGCCTCCGCGTCATCGTCGGCCCGCTCCCGCTCGGAGAGCGCGCGCAGCCGGTCCACGTCGATCGTCTTCCGGGTGCGGAAGACCGCGAGCACGATCGCCAGCCCCAGGCCGACCTCGGCCGCGGCGATCACGATGACGAAGAGCGCGAGGGCCTGCCCGGAGTGCAGCCGGTCCCCCGCCCAGATGTCGAACGCGACCAGGTTGAGGTTGACCGCGTTGAGCATGAGCTCGATCGACAACATGACGAGGATCGCGTTGCGCCGGGCGAGCACGCCGTACACCCCGATCGAGAACAGCAGTGCGGAGAGGACGACGGGGTAGACGACGTGCATCGCTCAGCCCTCCGCCTCCCGTGGGGGTGGCCACCCGCCCGGTCGGGGCGGTAAGGGACACGCCGCGCCGATCCTCGCCCGCACCGTCACCTCCGCCCCGTGATGTCGGTACGGGAGATCACGATCGCGCCGATCAGGGCCGCGAGCAGGAGCAGGGAGAGGACCTCGAACGGCAGCACCCAGGTGCGGAAGATCCCGGCCCCGATCTCGCCCGCGGACCCCCGGCCGGGCTCCAGCGGGGCGTACGCGTCGCGGAACCCGGAGATCACCACGGTGACGAGCACGCCGGCCGTGGCGAGGGCGACGAGCGCGGCCGCCCACCGGTTGCCGGAGTCGAGCTCCTCGGACCGGCCGGTCGGCGCGCGGGTCAGCATGATGCCGAAGAGCAGCAGCACCACCACGGCGCCGACGTAGATGAGCACCTGGACCCAGGCGACGAACTCGGCGGTGAGCACGAGGTAGCAGCCGGCGAGCGCGCCGAAGCAGACGACGAGCCAGAGCGCGGCGTGGACGAGCCGCTTGGTGGTGACGACGAGCACCCCCGAACCGAGGGCCACGAGGCCGAGCAGCAGGAAGACGATCTCCGGCCCGGACGGTGGCCACAGTCCCGGGGTCACGGCTCCTCCTTCGGACCTTCCCGTTTCGGCAGCGACCCAGGGGGCCGGATGGCCCGGATGTCCCGCATGGTCATCGGCGGTTTGCGGCGCGGCGGCGTGCCGGCCTCGGCCGCGCGGGCCCCGCCGGGTGCGGCGCCCGGCTCACCCCGCCGCTCCGGGCGCGCCGCGGGCGCGGGGCGTGCGGCGGGACGCGGAGCGCGGGAGGCGGCGAGCTCCTTCGGCGGCTCGGCGCCCGCCTCGAGGGGCGGCGGCGGGGGCACGGTGGCCGCCCACTCCCGGAGCCGGTCCTTCTCGTGCAGCAGGTCCCGGATGTCGTACTCGGCGTACTCGAACTCGGGCGACCAGAAGAGCGCGTCGAACGGGCAGACCTCGACGCAGATGCCGCAGTACATGCAGAGCGAGAAGTCGATCGCGAACCGGTCGAGCACGTTGCGGACCCGCGGCCGGCCGCCCTCGGGAGCCGGGAGCGTCTCCTTGTGCGAGTCGATGTAGATGCACCAGTCGGGGCACTCCCGGGCGCACAGCATGCACACGGTGCAGTTCTCCTCGACCAGGGCGATCACGCCCCGGCTGCGAGGCGGGAGATCGGGCTTCACCTCGGGGTACTGCTGCGTGTCCGACTTGCGCAGCATGTGCCGCAGGGTCACGCCGAGGCCCTTGGCCAGCCCTTCTCCGGGAATGTGCGCCACGCGTACCATCATGGCGCACAACCCGCGGCACGTGAATGCGTGCCGTCGCGCCGCCCGGCCCGGTGCGGGGGACCGGGGCACGCCTGCCGCTGCCCCACGGGCTCACGGGGAGCTCACCTGGGACACATCGGTGCTCATCCGCAGCACCGGTCACGCCCTCGGCCGGCCGGGCGCGGCCGGGCCATCGGTCCGTCCGCGGCAGGCCACGCCGTTGGTTCGTATCGTCAGGGGCATGCACGGATATCAGGGACCGCCCTCGTACCACCCGCACGGGCGGGAGCCGTACCCGCCGCCGCCACCGTGGCCGCCCGGGCCGCACCCGGCCGTGCCGTACGCAGCGCCCCCGCAGCGGCGGGCGCGCGACACCGTGCTGCGCATCGTGTGGACCCTCATCCCCCTGTTCACCTGCGGGGTGGCGACGCCGTTCATGCTGGCCTACGCCGCGGCGCGGCTGCGGAGCCGCGCCCTGGCCGCCGCCACCGCCGGGTACGGCGCCGGCCTGGTCATCTGGATCACGGTGGCCGGGCACTACCCCGCGATCCCGTTCTGGGCGGACGCGCTCGCGGTCACCGGGTGGCTCGCCACCTGGCTCGGCGGGACCGTGCACGCGTTCGCGCTCCGGCGGAGGCTGTTCGGCCCGCGGCCGAACACCGGGGAGCGGGCGAACGAGGAGGCCGTCGCCAAGGCGATGTTCCGCCGCATGCTGCGCGAGAAGGCGCGCGAGCTCGCCGAGCGGGACCCGTCGCTCGCCCGCGAGCTGCGGATCGGCCGGCCGGACCTGCCGCGCGAGTACGACGACGGCGGCGTCGTGGACGTCAACCACGCTCCGGCCTCGGTGATCGCGACCCTGCCGGGGATGACCCCGCACCTCGCCGAGGAGGTGGTCCGGGTCCGCGAACGGCTCGGCCGGTTCGTCTCCGCCGAGGACGTCGCGGTGGCGGTGAACCTCTCCCCCCACGTGGTGCCGGAGCTCGCCGAGTACACCGTGTACCTCTAGCGGTCCGGCCGCCGGCCGGGCGGGCCGGCGGCCGGCGCATCCCACCGGGCGGCCGGGCCGCGGCCGGGTGTGCCCGCGGGCGCTCCGCGAGGTCTCGCGGGGCGTACGGCGCCGGCCGAGGAGGCATGGGGGTTCCGCCGTGGGGCGCGACCGCCGTGGCGCGAACCCGGGCCATGGGTCGCGCAAGCGCACGGGGCGGGCCGGGGGCGTGGGTCACGCAAGCGCACGGCGCGGGCCACGGCATGGCGAGCACGGCGGCCCCGCGCCCCCGAGGGCCTGCCGCCGAGGACAGGGCACCGGAGGCGGTGGTACGGCTCAGCCGAGCGCGATCTTCACCACGCCGGTGAGCGCGAGCTGCAGGAGGGCGAGCGGCACCAGGCAGGTCCAGGCGAACCGCTGGAGCTGGTCCTCCCGGAGCCGGGGGAAGCTCACCCGCACCCAGATCACCACGAAGGCGAGGGCGAACACCTTGATCAGGGTCCACACCGGGCCGGGCAGCAGCGGGCCGTGCCAGCCGCCGAGGAAGAGCACGGTGGTGAGCGCGGAGAGCACCACGATCCCGGCGTACTCCGCCAGCATGAACAGCGCGAACCGCAGCCCGGTGTACTCGGTCATCGGGCCCATGACGAGCTCGGACTCGGCGATCGGCATGTCGAACGGCGGGCGGCGCAGCTCGGCGAGCCCGGCGATGAAGAACACCACCGCGCCGATCGCCTGCCAGGGCAGCCACCACCACTCCCACCGCTCGACGATCCCGGGGAGCGACAGGGTGCCGGCCGCCATGGCCACGCTGGAGGCGGCGAGCACCAGGGGCAGCTCGTAGGACATGAGCTGGGCCGCCGACCGGATGCCGCCGAGCAGGCTGAACTTGTTCCCCGACGCCCACCCGGCCATGATCGACCCGAGCACGCCGACGCCCATCACCGCGAGCACGAAGAACAGGCCGGCGTCGAGGTCCACCCCGATCAGCCCCGGGCCGATCGGGATCACCACCATCACCACCAGGTACGGCACGAGCGTCACCGCCGGGGCGAGGGCGAACACCCGGCGGTCGGCCGCGGCCGGGATGACGTCCTCCTTCTGGATGAACTTGATCCCGTCCGCGATGAGCTGCGCCCACCCGTGGAACCCGCCCGCGTACATCGGCCCGAGGCGGGACTGCATGTGGGCCATGGCCTTGTGCTCCATCTGCCCGACGACCAGCGGTAGCAGCAGGAAGGCCGCGACGATGACGGCGAGCCGTACCGCGATGTCGAGCAGATCAGCCATCGCCCTCCCCCTGCGCTCCCGGGTCGCCGGCCCCGGACCGCCCGGCCGCCGGCCCGCCAGGGCGCTCGGCAGCCGGCTCGCGGGGCTCGGGCGCGGGCTTCGCCCAGTCCGCCGGCACGCCGGGGGGCAGCATCCGGCGGCGGCTCGGCGGCTCGTGACCGGACTCGCCCGGCTCCTTCGCCCCGGGCCACGCCTTCGCCACCCGCGCGGCGAGCACGAAGTCCTTGCGGAGCGGGTGACCCTCGAACCCGTCCGGCAGCAGCAGCGGGCGCAGGTCCGGGTGGCCCTCGAAGACCACCCCGAACATCTCATACGTCTCCCGCTCGTGCCAGTCCGCGCCGCGGAAGACACCGGTGACGCTCGGCAGGCGCGGGTCGTCGCGCGGCACCCGGGTCCGCACCAGCAGGTGGCGCACCCCGGTGAGGTTGACCACGTGCGCGACGACCTGGATCGCCTCGGGCGGGTCGTCCACCCCGGTCAGCCAGTCGAAGAACTCGAACCCGCATGAGCGGGCGAAGGCCAGCGCCTCGACCCAGTCCTCGGGGGCGACGTCGGCCACGACCTGGCCGAACGCGTCGGAGATCTCGGCCCGGGAGCCGAACCGCTCCCGGATGGCCGCGCCGATGTCCGCGGTCATGCGTCCTCACCCGGGCCGTACCGGTCGGCGAGCGACTCGCCCGCGATCTTCTCCTGGAGCTTGAGGATGCCGTGGAGCAGCGCCTCGGGCCGGGGCGGGCAGCCGGGCACGTACACGTCGACCGGGATGATCTGGTCGACCCCCTTGGTCACGGAGTAGGAGTCCCAGTACGGCCCGCCGCAGTTCGAGCAGGCGCCGAACGAGATGACGTACTTGGGGTCGGGCATCTGCTCGTAGAGCCGTTTCACGGCCGGGGCCATCTTGTCGGTCACCGTGCCCGAGACGATCATGAGGTCGGCCTGCCGTGGCCCGTTGGCGAACGGGATCACCCCGAATCGGATGAAGTCATGGCGGCTCATCGAGGTCGCGATGAACTCGATCGCGCAGCAGGCCAGCCCGAAGTTGAACACCCAGAGCGAGTACCGCCTGCCCCAGTTCAGGACGAACTTCATCGGCCTGGGTGCCAGCCTGGCCGCCGGCCCGATCGTCGGGAGGTCCCTCACCGCCATACGGTCCATTCTCCTCCCTCATCGTCCCTGGCCGGGCCCGGGCGGACCGGGTCACGTCCAGGTGAGAACCCGCTTCCGCCAGGCGTAGAGGATGCCGAGGGCGATGAACCCCAGGAAGACGAACATCTCCACCAGCGTGGTCAGGCCGTACCCGGGGGCGGAGAACACCGTCGCCCAGGGGAAGAGGAACACCGCGTCGACCGCGAACACCACATAGAGATACGCGTAGACGTAGTACCGGATCTGCGACTGGGCCCAGCCCTCGCCGACCGGGTCGACGCCGCACTCGTAGGTGGTGAGCTTCTCCGGGGTCGGCCTGCTGGGGCGGAGCAGGCGGTTGACGGTCATCGCCCCCGCGACGATCGCCACCCCGATGCCGAGGAGGACGAGCACCACCGCGTACGAGCCGAAGTACCCGTTCATTTCATCCTCCTGCCCGTGGGCCGGTCACCCGAGCATAGCCCGGGGAACCGGGGCGCGCCGAGGGCCCGGCCGTGGCCACGGGACGCCCGCCGCATATAGTTGACGCTCGTGATCCGCAAGATGCTCGCCGCCCGCTTGCACGTCGACCTTTGCCGGGTCGCGACGGCGCTGTGTCGCCCGCACCGGTCACGAGCCTGAGCCGGTCGCCGGTGCCGTTCCCGTACGGCCGGCCGGACCGGCCGCACCGCGCCGGAGAGGCGTAGATCAGATCTCGCCCAGGTAACTATTTCGCCCGTCTAAACACATGCCCCGTGGACTTAGCATGAGCATACGAAGCATTTCGCACGCCGAGAGGCCCGGGCGCGTCGGGGAGGTTTGAGCAGCTGTGGCCAAGCGGGTGCAGCAACTCGATCGCGTGATCATCCGTTTCGCCGGGGATTCCGGCGATGGCATGCAGCTGACGGGTGACCGCTTCACCTCGGAGACCGCCCGGTTCGGGAACGATCTTTCGACGCTGCCGAACTTCCCCGCGGAGATCAGGGCGCCGGCCGGGACGCTGCCCGGGGTCTCCAGTTTCCAGCTCCACTTCGCCGACCACGACATCCTCACCCCCGGGGACGCGCCGAACGTGCTGGTGGCGATGAACCCGGCGGCGTTGAAGGCGAACCTGGCCGATCTGCCGCCGGGGGCGGAGATCATCGTCAACACCGACGAGTTCACCCCGCGGAACCTGCAGAAGGTCGGCTACACCGCCAACCCGCTGGAGGACGACTCGCTGAGCTCCTGGCGGGTGCACAAGGTGCCCTTGACGTCGCTGACCCTGCGGGCGCTCGAGGGCTTCGACATCTCGAAGAAGGACGCGGAGCGGGCCAAGAACATGTTCGCCCTCGGCCTGCTGTCGTGGCTGTACAACCGGCCGACCGAGGGGACGATCCGCTTCCTGGAGCAGAAGTTCGCCAACCGGCCGGAGATCGCCAAGGCGAACATCGCGGCGTTCAACGCGGGGTGGAACTACGGGGAGACCACCGAGTCGTTCTCGGTCTCCTACGAGGTCAAGCCGGCCAAGCTCGCCCCTGGGGTGTACCGGAACATCTCCGGGAACCAGGCGCTCGCCTGGGGGCTGATCGCCGCCTCGGAGCTCTCGGGGCTGCCGCTGTTCCTGGGGTCGTACCCGATCACCCCGGCCTCCGACATCCTGCACGAGCTGTCCCGGCACAAGAACTTCCGGGTGCGCACCTTCCAGGCCGAGGACGAGATCGCCGGCGTGGGTGCCGCCCTGGGCGCCTCGTTCGGCGGTGCGCTGGGGGTGACCACCACCTCCGGCCCCGGCATGGTGCTGAAGTCGGAGACCATCGGGCTCGCCGTGGCGGTGGAGCTGCCGCTGGTGATCGTGGACGTGCAGCGGGCGGGCCCGTCCACGGGGATGCCGACCAAGACCGAGCAGACCGACCTGCTCATGGCGCTCTACGGGCGGAACGGGGAGTCCCCGGTGCCGGTGGTTGCTCCCGCGACCCCGTCGGAGTGCTTCGCCATGGCGATCGAGGCGGCCCGGATCGCCCTGGCGTACCGCACCCCGGTGATGCTGCTCTCCGACGCCTACCTGGCCAACGGGTCCGAGCCGTGGCGGATCCCCACCCGCGAGGAGCTGCCGGACATCTCGGTGCCGTTCGCCACCGAGCCCAACGGGGACGGCGGGCGGTTCCTCCCCTTCGCCCGGGATCCGGAGACGCTGGCCCGGCCGTGGGCGATCCCCGGCACCCCGGGGCTGGAGCACCGGGTCGGCGGGCTGGAGAAGTCCGACCGCACGGGGGAGATCTCCTACGACCCGGACAACCACGACGCGATGGTGCGCCTGCGCCGCGCCAAGATCGACGGCATCAAGGTCCCGGATCTGCAGGTGGACGACCCCGACGGGTCGGCCAAGGTGCTGGTGCTCGGGTGGGGGTCCACGTACGGGGCGATCTCGGCGGCGGTCCGCCGGGTCCGCGCCACCGGACGGAAGGTCGCCCAGGCGCACCTGCGGCACCTCAACCCCCTGCCCGCCAACACCGGGCAGGTGCTGCGGTCGTATGAGAAGGTGCTGCTGCCGGAGATCAACCTCGGGCAGCTCGCCATGGTGCTGCGCGCCCGCTACCTGGTCGATGTGATCGGTTACAACCGGGTGCGCGGGCTTCCGTTCAAGGCCGAGGAGCTGGCCGGTGTGATCCAGGACGTGATCGATGGTGACTGAAAGCCCCAACGGCAAGGGCCTGGCCCTCATCCCCCGGGCCGACGGCAAGCTCAGCTTGAAGGACTTCAAGTCCGACCAAGAGGTGCGCTGGTGCCCCGGGTGCGGGGATTACGCGATCCTCGCCGCGGTGCAGAGCTTCCTGCCGGAGCTCGGCATCCGCCGGGAGAACATCGTGTTCGTCTCCGGCATCGGCTGCTCGTCCCGCTTCCCGTACTACATGAACACCTACGGGATGCACTCCATCCACGGGCGGGCGCCGGCCATCGCCACCGGGCTGGCCGCCTCCCGGCCGGATCTGAGCGTGTGGGTGGTCACCGGCGACGGGGACGCGCTGTCCATCGGCGGCAACCACCTCATCCACGCCCTGCGCCGCAACATCAACCTGACGATCCTGCTGTTCAACAACCGGATCTACGGGCTGACCAAGGGGCAGTACTCCCCCACCTCCGAACAGGGCAAGATCACCAAGTCCACCCCGTACGGGTCGCTGGACCGGCCGTTCAACCCCATCAGCCTCGCGCTGGGGGCGGAGGCGACGTTCGTCGCGCGGACGATCGACTCCGATCGCAAGCACCTGCAGCAGGTGCTGCGCGCCGCGGCCGAGCACCGGGGGGCGGCGCTGGTGGAGATCTACCAGAACTGCCCGATCTTCAACGACGGCGCGTTCGACCCGCTGAAGACCCCCGGGCTGCGCGAGGAGATCACCATCCGCCTGGAGCACGGCAAGCCGATCGTCTTCGGCCCGCAGGGCCAGGAGAAGGCGGTCCGCCTCACCTCCACCGGCGGGGTCGAGGTGGTGCCGCGGGACCAGGTCGCCGACCATGAGATCCTCGTCCACGACGCGCACAACCCCGACCCCTCGCTGGCGTTCGCGTTGTCCCGGCTGGACGAGCCGGCCTTCGCCCACGTGCCGATCGGGATCTTCCGCTCGGTCGACCGGCCCTCGTACGAGCAGCTCATGGCCGATCAGATCGACCAGGCCGTCACCGCCAAGGGCACGGGTGACCTGATGGCCCTGCTCCACTCCGGGGACACCTGGGAGATCTCCTGAGCCTCCGCCCGGAGGGTCCGCCCGGCGGTCCCTCCGGGCGCATCCAGGGGCACCCCGGGCGTCGGATGCCGGAGCGGGTTCCCTGACGCCGGCCGCCGGGCGCTCACCCGGATATCTGCGACGGATGGGGCGCCTGAGGGCATCGAGGGACGCGAGGGCGATCCGCCCCGATGCCGGCCGCCGACGCTCGCCCGGATATCGGCGACGGATCGGGCAATTGACGGCTCCGCCCACCCGGCGGCGAGGCGGAAGTCCTACCCTGACGCGCGCCTGTCACCAGGGCCGATGACCTGATGCGCCTGTCCGCGCGGGAGAATCGATCACGGCCTGGGCACGCGCCTGTTCCCGCGGTCAGTCGTAATCCAGGTCCACCATCGACGGCGGATGCGGGCTGCGCCAGACCACCTGGTAGCCGTCGTACCCGTTCCCGGCGCGCTCGACGGCCTTGCTCAGCCGCTCCATGTCGAAGTCGGGCAGGTAGCGCAGCCGCGCCACGAAGCTCGCGTCCACCGCGGACTGCGGGACCACGCACTCCTCCCCGGCGCGGTCGAGTAACACGATGACGACGTCACCCTCGTCACCGGATGAGCGGGAAGGGCCGACCCTGACCTCGACGACGTCGTCCCACGCGAGGGCCTCGACGCTGCCATCGGCGTAATGCCGGGCAACGCCCTCCTCGGTGACGTACACGTAAGTGTCCGGCACTGGGTCGCCGTGCATGGGCGCGATTCTGTCGAGTTCCGGCCACCTGGTGCAAGAAGCGTTCAGGATTCCCGCCATGTGAGGTGGTCCCGGACCGCCCGTAACGCGGCCTCCTCCGGCCCGTCCGCGATGACCTGCAGCAGTGCGCGGTGCTCGGCAACGAGCTCACGCCGGTCCGGGTAGGCGTGGCGGAGCCGGACGAGCGCGAGCCGGGTCTCGGCGGCGAGCGAGCCGTACAGCCGGGCCAGCCGTGGGCTGCCGACCGCATCGATCAGGGCCTGGTGCAGGGCCATGTGCTCGGCGACCACGGCCGCCCACGGCGCGTCCGGCCGCAGCGCGTCCATCCGGTCGAGCGCCGCCTCGGCCTCCGCCACCCGCCGCCCCACCAGGGCCCGCGCCATCAGCTCCTCGAGCGGCAGGCGGACGTACATCAGGTCGGCGAAGTCCTCCGGCGTGATCTCGGGGACGTACGCGCTGCGGTTGCGCTCCCGCCGGAGCAGGCCCTCGTGGACGAGCACGGCGAGCGCCTCCCGCACCGTGGGGCGGGCCACGCCGTACCGGGTGGACAGTTCCTGCTCCGTGAGCGGCGTTCCCGGGCTGATGTCCCCGGAGAGCACCCGTTCGCGCAGGGCGGCGGCGAGCGCCTCGACCGTGGAGACCGGCTTGAACATCGTCACCTCGCCGAGCTTAGACACGCCGGGCCGTGGTGCGCTCCGCGCCGGACGGCTTCCGCGGTGCCCCTGCGGTCGCCGGCCGGCGGCACCGCCCGGTCGCGGCCCGGCCGGCCGTGTTCCGGGCGGGCGGCGATGTTTCGCCGCAGGAGTGTTATTGCAAAGAGCTTGCAACTAATACAGATCTTCATTTACCGTCGGCCGTGTGAAGCGCATCTTTGTCCTGATTGCGACTTTGGTCGGAATGCTGGCGGCCTGCTCGGCCCCGGCCGGCGCCCCGGCGGACGGCGACCGCGACACGTTCGTCCTCGGGCTCCGATCGGAGTTCGACACGCTCAACCCCGTGCTCGGGTACGCGCCCGACGGCGGGTCACTGCTGTTCGACGGGCTGGTCACCCGGGCCGCGGATCTCACCCTGCGGCCCGCGCTCGCCCGGGAGATCCCCGAGGTGGACGGCACGACCGTGACCTTCCGCCTGCGCGAGGGCGTGACCTTCCACGACGGCACGCCGCTCACCAGCGAGGACGTCGCCTTCACCTACAACGCCGTGCTGGACCCGGCGAACAACTCCACCATCCGCGGCGACTACGCCGCGATCGAGAGGGTGGAGGCGCCGGACCCGCAGACCGTGATCTTCCACCTCAAGCACCCCTACGCGCCGATCCTCCAGCGCGCCACGCTCGGCATCGTGCCCAAGCGCCTGCTGGAGGGGCAGGACCTGGACAAGGCACCGTTCAACACCAAACCGGTCGGCACCGGGCCGTACCGGTTCGTCTCCTGGACGCCCGGCGACAAGATCGTGCTGGAGGCGAACGAGGACTACTGGGGCGGCGCCCCGTCGATCAAGCGGCTCGTGCTCGCCTTCGTGCCCGACGACAACGCCCGGGCCACCCGCATGGCCGCGGGCGAGCTCGACGCGACCGAGCTCCCGCCCAAGGCGGCCGCCCGCTTCGACGGCCAGGACGGGATCACCGTCCACCGGGTGCCGAGCGCGGACTACCGGGCCGTGATGTTCCCGATGAAGCAGCCGGTCACCGGCGATCCGGCGATCCGCAAGGCGATCAGCGCGGCGGTGGACCGCGCGGCGATGGTGACCACCATCCTCGCCGGCGCGGGTGACCCCGCGTTCGGGCCGATCGCCCCTGGCACCAAGTGGCACGACCCCGCCGTCACCGGCTCCCCGACCGCCGACCGGGAGCGGGCCGTGCGCATCCTGGAGGAGGCGGGCTGGAAGCCCGGCCCGGACGGCATCCGGGTCAAGGACGGCACCCCCGCCCGGTTCACGCTCATGTACCCGGCGAACGACTCCCTGCGCAAGGAGCTCGCCCTCGCCGTCGCCTCGGACGCCAAGCGCATCGGCATCGACGTGCAGGTGGCCGGCCTCGACTGGGACGCCATCGAGCCCCGCATGGCGAAGGACGCGCTGATCATGGGCTACGGCAGCCCGTACGACCCCGACTACGTCAACTACGAGCTGTTCCACTCCTCCTTCTCCGGGCAGGGCTTCTTCAACCCCGGCCACTTCAGCGACCCGCGGGTGGACGAGCTGCTGGAGAAGGGGCGGGCCACGGCGGACGAGGGTGAGCGCAAGCGGATCTACGGCGAGTTCCAGCGGCGGATCCGCGACCAGGAGGCGTGGACGTACCTCGTCTACCTCCAGCACGTCTACGTGATCCGCGGGGAGTGGACCGGCATCGAGCCGAGCGTGGAGGCGCACGAGCACGCCACCGGCGGGCTCTTCCGCAACATCCACGAGTGGAAGCGGGCGGCATGAGCGTCGCCGGCGCCCTCGCCCGGCTCGTGGCCTGGCGGCTCGCCTTCCTCGTCCCCCTGCTGCTCGTGGTGACGGCCGGGATGTTCGCGCTCGCCAAGGCGTCCCCGTTCGACCCGGTACGGCAGTACCTGGGCGAGCGGGCGCTGGTGACGAGCCAGGAGATCCAGGATCAGATCCGCGCCAACTGGGGGCTCGACCGCCCGCTCGCCGAGCAGTACCTCACCTGGCTCGGCGGCCTGCTCACCGGAGACCTGGGCGAGTCGCGGTCCTTCCACCGGCCGGTCGCCGAAGTGATCGGGGAACGGCTCGGCTGGACCATGCTCGTCGCCGGCGCGGCGGTCGTGCTCATGCTCGCCATGGGGCTCGTGCTCGGTACGATCGCCGCCTACCGGCGCGGAACCTGGGTGGACCGCCTCATCACCGGCGTCGCCTACGCCAACGAGGCCGCACCGGTCTTCTGGATCGGGCTCATCGCCATCTGGATCTTCTCGGTCACGCTCGGATGGCTGCCCGCGGGCGGGCTCACCGACGCCGGCTCGGCGGTCGTGAGCCCGGGTGAGGTGGCGCGCCACATGATCCTCCCCGTCGGGGTGCTCGCGGTCTCCCAGTCGTCGTGGCTCGTGCTCTTCGTCCGGGAGTCAGTGATCGCGACGCTCCGGGAGGACTTCGTCATCGGCGCCCGCGCCCGCGGGCTGCGCGAGCGCACCGTGCTCGTCCGGCACGCGCTGCGCTCGGCGCTGCTGCCGTTCCTCACCCTGTTCGGGGCGCGCATCCCCGAACTCGTGACCGGGGCGATCCTGGTGGAGAGCGTGTTCTCCTGGCCCGGGGTGGCCGGCACGGCGGTGCGGGCCGCGCTCGCGGTCGACTTCCCGCTGCTCGCCGCGCTCACCCTGCTCGCCACGGTCGCGGTCGTCGCCGGCAACCTCATCGCCGACGCCGCCTACGTGATCGCGGACCCGCGGGTCCGGGTGCTGGGGGTGAGCTGATGCGACCGGAGACCACCACGCCGATGGAGACGGCCGCCCCGGACCTGATTCACACGAGCGCCGCCGCAGGCCGGTCCGGCCGCCGCTCGGTGCGGATCGCCGCCGCGACGCTCGCGCTGCTCGGCCTCGCGGTGATCGTGGTGCCGCTCGTGGCACGGGTCGACGAGCGGCTGGTCGACCTCGGATCGGCTCTGCTGCCGCCCTCGCCCGCGCACCCGTTCGGCACCGACGAGATGGGCCGCGACGTGCTGCTGCGCTCGGTGTACGGCCTGCGCGTCTCACTGCTGGTCGGCCTCGTCGCCGCCGCGGTCTCCGTGGTGATCGGCGGCCTGGTCGGCGTGATCGCGGGCGCCGCGGGCGGCATCGTGGACCGGCTGCTCATGCGGGTCGTCGACGGGGTCAACTCGCTGCCGCACCTGCTGCTCGGCATCTTCATCGTGGCGCTGTTCGCGCCGAGCGTCTGGGCGGTGATCATCTCGGTGGGGGTCACCCACTGGACCACCGCCGCCCGGATCGTCCGCTCGGAGGTGCTGAGCCTCCGCGGCCGGCCGTACATCGACGCGGCGATCAACGGCGGCTCGAGCCGGATGCGCATCATCCGCCGGCACTTCGTGCCCGCGCTCATCCCGCACCTCGGCCTCGCCGCGGTGCTCATGGTGCCGCACGCGATCTGGCATGAGACCGCGCTCAGCTTCCTCGGCCTCGGCCTGCCGCCGCACCTCGCCTCGCTCGGCAACATGATCAACGACGGGCAGCGGTCGCTGCTCACCGGTGCGTGGTGGCCGAGCGTCTTCCCCGGCCTGTTCATCCTGATCCCCACGCTCGCGGTCGCCGTGCTCGCCCAGTACTGGCGTGATCGCACCAGCCCGCGCTGGCGATCCGAGCTGAACCTCTGACGGCCGACCCCGGCCCACGACGAAGGGAGCGACAGTGACCACCGGCGCAGCGGCGGCCCTCGGCCACGCGGTGACCGCGCAGGCGGCACGGCTGCGCGTGGCGGGCCTCACCGTGCGGTTCCACCTCCCCGGCGCCACCGTGCACGCGGTCACCGAGGCCGCGTTCGAGGTCGAACAGGGGCGGTGCCTCGCGCTGATCGGCGAGTCCGGCTGCGGCAAGTCGGTGATGGCGCACACCCTGCTCGGGCTGCTGCCCGGCAACGCGACCGTCACCGGGTCGGCCTGGCTGGAGCAGCCGGGACGGCCGCCCCTCGACCTGATCGCCGCGCCCGAGCGGGTGCTCGCCCGGGAGGTGCGCGGGCGCCGGATCGGGCTCATCCCGCAGAGCCCCGCCGCGCACCTCACCCCGGTGCGCACCGCCCGCGCCCAGCTCACCGAGGCCCTGCGGGAGCTCGGCGGCCGGTACACCGCCGACGAGCTCGCCGAACGGGCCGGGCTCCGCCCGCACGAGCTCGACCGGTACCCGCACCAGCTCTCCGGCGGCATGGCCCAGCGGGTCGCCAACGCCATCGCCCTGGCCGGGGACCCGTGGCTCGTCATCGCCGACGAGCCCACCACCGGCCTCGACCGGCCGCTCGTGGACGCGACCATGGCCGAGCTGCGGCGGCTGTGCGACGACGGCCATGCCGTACTGCTCATCACCCACGATCTGCGCGCCGCCGAGCAGGTCGCCGACGATGTCGCGGTGATGTACGCGGGCCGCATCGTCGAGATCGCGCCCGCCGCGGACTTCTTCCGGGCCCCGCGCCACCCCTACGCCGCCGGGCTGCTCGACGCCCTGCCCACCCGGGCCTTCACCCCGATCCCCGGCCAGCCGCCCGAGCTCACCCGGCTCGCCGGCGGCTGCGCCTTCCGCCCGCGCTGCGCCCGCGCCGACGACGCCTGCGCGGTGCGACCGCAGATCACCCCGGACACGCCCGTCGCCTGTCACCACCCGCTGGAGCGCCATGCTTGAGGCCCGCGACATCACCGTGATCTACGACCGCCGCCGGGTCCTCGACGGGGCCGGCATCGCCGTCCCGCCGGGGACGACCGTGGGGCTCATGGGGCCGAGCGGGTGCGGCAAGTCCACCCTCGCCCGCGTGCTCGCCCTGCTCCAGCGCCCGGCGTCCGGGCGGGTCGCCATCGACGGCACGCCGGTGCACCGGTGGCGGCACCGGGCACCGCGCGAGCTGCGCACCTCGGTCGCGCTCATCTTCCAGCAGCCCCGCCTCGCCGTCGATCCCCGCCTCACCCTGGCCGAGATCATCGCGGAGCCGCTGCGCGCCACCGGCCGCCCGATCGGCCGCGCCGCCGAGCTCGCCGAGGAGATGGGGCTCACCCCCGACCTGCTCGACCGGCGCCCGCACGAGGTGTCCGACGGGCAGCTGCAGCGCGCCTGCGTGGCCCGGGCCCTGACCCTGCGCCCTCGTTACCTCATCTGTGACGAGATGACCACGATGCTCGACGTCTCCACGCAGGCCCACCTCGTCGCCAGGATCGAGGCCTACCGGGGGGCCACCGGCGCGGGCGTGCTCGCCATCAGCCACGACCGCGAGCTGCTCACCCGCTGGTGCCAGGGCCCGGAACGGGTGCACACCTGGCCGCCGAGCGCGTGACCCGGGCCGCTGCGGCCGGCGCGGCCCGGTCGCGGGCGGTGAGGGTGGCGCACCGTGCCGGGCGCCCGGCCGGCCGCCGGGCCGTGGCGTCGGTCGCCCGGGTGCTCACGCGGCCGGTGGCCGGACCGGCGCCGGGATCACGCCGCGGAGCAGGAACGCTCCGCGGCTCAGGCGCCGGATGCGGTCCGCTGAGCGGCCGGCTCCGGGGCGGTCCGCGCCCGCTCGGGCAGGGCGACGATGATCAGGCCGACGGCGAGCAGGCCGAGGCCCGCCCAGGCCGGGCCGGAGAGCCGTTCGCCGAGCACGGCGAGGCCGAGCAACGCGGCCACCGCGGGCTCGGCCAAGGCGAGGGTGGCGGCGGTCGCCACCGGGGTGGTCCGCAGGCCCTTGCCGTACAGGAGATAGGAGAGCGCGGTGGTCGCACACCCCAGGTAGACCGCCACGAGCAGCGCGCGGGGCTCGGTGAGCGAACCGGGGGCGGTGACCACCAGGACGGGGAGCATGAGCACGGCGGCCCCGCCGAAGAGCAGGCCCATCACCACCCCGGACTCCAGGCCGGTCTGGATCGCCCGGGAGGCCATCACCGCGTAGAACGCGTACAGCAACCCGCCGACCAGGGCGAGCGCGATCCCCCCGGGCTCGGCGCCGCTCGCCTCGCCCCCGGTGACCAGTACGGCGCAGCCGGCGACGGCGGTCGTGGTGGCGAGGGCCCAGCGGAGGGTCGGCGGCCGGCGATCGAGCAGCCAGGAGAGCAGCCCGGTGAAGACGGGTCCGCTGCCGATCGCGACCACGGTGCCGATGGCCACGCCGGTGCGGGCGACCGCGGCGAAGAAGCAGAGCTGGTAGGCGGCGACGGCGACCGCGGCGAGGAGGAGGGCCGGCCTGCCGCGTACCAGGCCGAGGCCGCTCGCCAGGGCCGCGCCGATGCCGGACCGGGCCGGAGCGGGGGCGGGCCCGCCCCGCCGGTATTTCTCGGCTTCCCGGGCATGACCGAGCAGGTGGCCGTCCTGGTCCGCCGGTTCACCCGCACCGCGGCCATGATGCCGCGGGTCGGCCGCCGCCAGGGACCGGGCCGCGAGCGCGGCGAGCACGGCCCCGCCGAGCACGAGCCGGGCGGCGGCGAGCGGGACGGAGCCGGCGTCGGTGAGGGCTCCGGCGGTGCCGGCCGTACCCCACAGGGCGGCCGCGGCGAAGATGGCGAGCGGTCCGGATCGCATGCCGACGATTGTCTGACAACCTAGCAACTAGGTCAAGAAATGTCGGCAAACTGGTAACGCTAAGCTCTTGGGTTTTTTCAGGCGCATTGCTAATGTTTCCGCACAATTAACGCGCATAACTGACGGTGCGGGTCTTAGATGGCTGTACGGAGACGTTCCATCCGCTTCAAGCTTTTCGCGATCCTGCTCGTGCCGTTCACCGCCCTGGGGGCGATCTGGGCGTTCACCGCGACGCTGATCGCCGAAGAGGGGTTCAAACTGCTGCAGATCGACGCGGTCTACAACCACGTCGTGGTGCCGACCCGAGGCGTCATCGTCCAGCTGCAGCGCGAACGGTCGCTCTCCGTCCAGGCCCTCGGCTCGGCCTACTCGCTACAAACGGATCTTGAAAGGCAGCGCCGGCTCACCGACGAGGCGGCCCGGACCCTCGCCCGGGAGTCGGCACAGGCCGCGGATGAGACCCCACCGGCGATGCGGCAGCGGATCCAGGCGCTGATCGCACAGGTCGAACGGCTGGACGACCTCCGCACCAGGGTCGACGAGCGGAGGCTCTCCCGGCTCGACGCGATCGACGAGTACAGCGCGGTCCTGGAGACGGCCTTCCAGGCGTACGACCACCTGATGATCTCCCAGGACCTCGAGCTCATCGGGCAGACCAAGGCGATCATCCTGATCGCCCGCAGCCACGAGGTGGCGGCCCAGGAGGCGGCGCTGCTGTCGGGCGTGGTGGCGTCCGGGCGGTACACGGTCGAGGACCGGGACGCCTTCGCCTCGATGGTGAGCCGCCGGCGGCTGCTCTACCAGCTCGGCACCGGCCAGCTCGACGCCGAGCTGATCAAGCGGTACACCGCGTTCAACGACTCCCCCGTCCACAAGACGTTCCTCGCGGTCGAAGAGCAGCTCACCCGGCGGGGCGAGGTCGGCCGCACGCTGCCGGTGGGCGCCCTCAACTGGCCGGCCGCGGCCGAGCAGCTCGTCCACCGGCTCACCGAGCTCAACGCCGCCACCAGCCGGGACATCGCGGACCGGGCCGCCCCGCTCGCCCGGGGCGTGCTCCTGCGCATCGGCGTCGCGGGCGCGCTCGGCGCCGGCACCGCGATCGCCGCCGTGTTCATCTCCCTGCGGTTCGCCCGGAAACTCTCCGGGGAGCTCACCGGGCTGGAACGCGCCGTCGTCGAGCTCGCCGAACGGCGCCTGCCCAGCGTGCTCGCCCGCCTGCGCCGCGGCGAGGACGTCGACGTGGCCGCGGAGACCCGGCCCCTCGGCACGGACCACGGGACCACCGAGGTGGCGAGCCTCAGCCGGGCGTTCGGCTCGGTCCAGCGCACCGCCATCGAGGCCGCCGTCGAGCAGGCCAAGCTCCGCAAGGGCGTCAACAAGGTCTTCCTCAACCTCGCCCGGCGGAACCAGTCGCTGCTCACCCGGCAGTTCGCCCTGCTCGACACCCTGGAGAAGGAGATCACCGACCCGGACCTGCTCGAGAAGGTCTTCGGCATCGACCACCTCGCCGCCCGCATGCGCCGCCACGCCGAAGGCCTGATCATCCTCTCCGGCGCCGCGCCGGCGCGCGGCTGGCGCAACCCGGTCAACCTCCACGACGTGGTCCGCGCCGCCACCGAGCAGGTGGAGGACTACCAGCGGGTCGACGTGCAGGTGCCGCACACCCACGCCCTCGTCGGCCGGGCCGCGACCAACGTGATCCACCTGCTCGCCGAGCTGATCGAGAACGCCACGGCCTTCTCCCCGCCCCAGTCGAAGGTCCTGGTCCGGGGTGAGGCGGTGGCCCGCGGGTACTCGCTGGAGATCGAGGATCGCGGCCTCGGCATGACGCCGGAGGACATGGAGCGATTCAACCAGCGGCTCGCCGACCCGCCCGAGATCGACCTCGCGGACAGCGACCGGCTCGGCCTCTTCGTCGTCGGCCTGCTCGCCAAGCGCCACGGCATCAAGGTCGCGCTCCGGGCCTCGCCGTACGGCGGGACCAGCGCGATCGTGCTCCTGCCCCAGGAGCTCGTGGTCGAGCACGCCGCGGAGGACCTGGAGCTCACCCCGCTCCAGCCGCAGGAGCCCTCGGCGCCGGCGCTCGCCATCGCCCGCCCGGACGGCGCCCCGAAGAGCACCCTGCCGAGGCGGATCCGTCAGGCGAACCTCGCCCCGCAGCTCCGCCAGCCGCGCGGTGACCTGTACTCCGCCATGCGGCCGGGGTCAGACCCCAGAGGGGAGGGATCGTGACGGAGCAGGACAACGGCCCGCTGCTGCGCCCCTACATGCTGACCCGGGGGCGGACCCGCCCGTCCGGCCCCGAGTTCGACCTCCTGTCGGTCATCCGGACCGCCCCCTCGGCCCACGAGCGGACCGCCGGGCTCGCCCCCGAGCACCTGCGGATCCTCCGCATCTGCCGGACCCCCTCCACCGTGGCGGACCTCGCCTCCGAGCTCGGCCTCTCGCTCAACGTCCTGCGGATCCTCCTCAGCGACCTGCGGGACAAGGGCCTGATCAGCGTCCGGCCCCAGGCGACCGTGGCGCGGCTGCCCGACGAGCGCATCCTCCGCGAGGTGATCCAGGCGTTCAAGGCGCTGTGACGAGCACTGTGACGGCGCTGTGCCGAGCGGTCAGCACCCGTGCTCCAGGAGCCGGCCGACCTCCAGGCGGGCGGGGACCGTCAGCTCCTCCGCATAGCGGTGGAGCAGGGCCGCGCACTTGTCGACGTCCGCCGTCTCGATCGGGGGCAGCGTGAGGAAGGGCTCGGCGTCGTCGAGCATGAGCTCACCGCCGATGGTGAACCCCGCGTCCGTGACCCGCACGGCGAGCTCGGCCACGAGTTCGTGGCCCGGGAGCGTCACCCGCATGCCCAGGCGCACGGCCGGACCGGCGAGATCACTGATCGGCTCACAGCCGACGTGGGGGAAGTACTCCCTGGTGAGCGAGCCGCCGGTCTCGCTGAACCGCGCGGCGGCGCCCATCAGCGCCCTGAGGAGGTCGGCCGCGCCCCGGCTCTTGGGGTCCACCCCGGCAGATTAGATCATTTACCGGGATTTCGCTGACGTTTCGCAAAGATCGGCGGTCACCGGAAGGCGTAGCACTCGACCTCGGCGCGGCGGTAGGACATCCCCTGCCGCACCGCCTCCCGCACGCATTGCCGCTCCTCCGGGGTGAGCTTCAGCTCACCGCAGACGGTGATGCTCGAGTAGGTGCGGCAGTCGAGGGAGGGATTGAACGCACCCACCGTGTAGCGCTGCTGGACCTCGGCCAGGCACTCCTCCTGGAGCGCCTTGGTGTTCGCGTACCGGCACTGCCGGAGCATGATCCGGTACTGCCGGCGGCTCACCTCCTGCGGTGCCACCCCCTCGGGGAGCGAACGCGCCTCCTCCTGCAGCGCGACCTGGCCCTGGGACGGCTCCGGAACCCCGCCCGCGGGCAGCCGGACGGCCTGCCGCTCCGCCGCTATCGGGGCCTGCACCGGCTCCGGCCCGCCCCTTCCCGTCGCCAGCGCGGCCAGCCCCGCCGTACCGACCGCCGCGCAGATCACGGTCAGTACCGCGGACGCAGCCCAGAACCTTCTCATGGACGTCCCTCCCCTGGAATGGGCATACCCACCAGGATCGGCGTTGCGACCGCCGGGTGCTCGAGCGGCGTCCGTACGGCCGATCGCGACGGGGATCGGTGGCGGTACGGCCGGCCGATCGGCGCCGTTACGGCGGGCGGACGGCGCCGGTTGGATCGGATCGCGCCGATGCGAGGTGGGATCGCCTCACCGTGGCGGCAGGGCCGTGGGTGCCGGCCGCCCCTGACGGACTGAGGCCTGATGGAAGAAGGCACCGGCACGACCAGGTGCCGTCGCAGGCCGCGCTTCCCGGATCAAGACCCCGGAAGTCTGAGCCGCAGGACCGGTCGGTCCACGGCGCCGTACCACCGGTGTTCACGGGGACACGTAAACGCAGCACAGAACCGGGTGTTCATCCTGACAGCGCAAAGGCGGCGTCCGGATTCCGAATATCCCCTGACCGGCCTCCGTGAGCATGTGCGATTATCGCACCATGAGCTCCCTCGACTGGCAGGAGATCGGTGAGCGGGTCCGCCAGGCACGGCTGGCGAAGGGGCTGTCGCAGCTACAGCTCGCCCAGAAGGTCGATCTCGACAGGACCATGATCACCAAGATCGAGGCCGGTTCGAGGCGCCTGGACGCGTTGGAGCTCGCTCGTCTAGCTCAGGCACTGGACGTGCCGATCGGACATTTCCTCCATCCGGCACCGGAGGTCCTGTCGCATCGCACGCCTTTGGCCGAGGACACGGCGACGGACGCCTCGCAGCCGTACTATCGCCTCGATAACGCACTCGCCGCGTGGATCCGTGACATCCGGTTGCTCATGGACCTCGGCACGCTTCAGCCCCAGCCGATCATGCAGTACCCCGGTAAGGCCGACGGCCCCGAGGCCGCGGCCGAGGCGGCTCGATGGGTACGGGGCGAACTCGGGCTGGGAACCGCCCCCGTCCAATCCATGGCCGAGCTCTCCGAGCGGTGTGGCCAGTACGTCTTGGTCACCGAGCTCCCCGGCGATGGGGCATCGGCGGTGGACGGCGACATGGCGGCCGCCGTGGTGAGCCTCAACGGTGATCCCGGCCGGCGGCGCAGCACGGCCGCGCACGAGCTCGGCCACATGGTCCTGGGCGACGCGTATTCGACGGACATCGGAGTCGCCGCATCGCGGACGGAACGTGAGGCGATGATCGACGCCTTCGCCGGCGAGCTGCTCCTCCCGGTGGCGGCCATCCGCGCGGCGGCCGACGTGGCGAAGGCATCGACCCGCTCCGTTCTCGTACGGCTCGCCGCCGAGTACCGGACCTCGTGGAGCATGGCTCTCCGCCAGGCGCGGAAGGCCGGTGTCATCACCTCGCAGGAAGAGAAGAGGCTTCGCTCCTCGCTGCCCACCTATGCGGAGTTCCGTGACTCCCTGGGATGGACCCCGCAGCCGGACCTGGAGGACATCCGGGTCCCACCCGGTTTCGCGCACGCCGTGATGACGGCCTATCGGACCGGCCAGATCACCCGTCGGCGGGCTTTCGAGCTGATGCACGGCCAGCTGCGGAGCGAGGAGGATCTGCCACCGGTCGACGAGGACGAGGCCCCGTGAGCGTGGCGGAGACGATCGAGCCGTTACCCCCGCTCGTGGCCGACGCAATGGTGCTCATCCACTTCGCCAAAGCCGACCGGCTCGACGTGCTGGGCACCTGCCTGTCCTCGCTCTCGACCACGCGGATCGTGGCGGCCGAGGTCGACAAGTACTGCGCCGAATATCCGTCGATCACATCGATCTCCGACCTGGAGTGGCTGGCCATCCTGCCCCAGGACACGCTCGAGGAACTGCTCGCCTTCGAGCGGTGGGTCCAGCTTCTGGGCTCTGGGGAACACGACTTGGGTGAGGCCAGCGTCTTCGCCGCGGCCGAGGTACACGAGCTCGTCGCCATCACCGACGATCGCGACGCCACCAGGGTGGGCAGCAAGCACGGGCTCGAAATACACGGAACAGTGTGGCTGCTGACCCGGCTTCATCAACGGGGCAAGATGACCCTTCCTCAGATCTGCACTCTGGTGGACGCCCTACGGGAGACCGGAATGCGCCTCCCCTGCACCGGTGGTGAGCTTCCTCGATGGGCCGAAGAGCGCAGGCTGCTCTAGCGTGACGCCAGACACCGTGGATCGGCCCGCGCCACGGCTCGTGAAGGTCAGCGATGGCCGCTCCGCGCGCACCGGGCCTGTGAGGTCATCAGGATGCCGGCTCTCACCCTAGGGCAGGCGGCGGCCGCCGGATCGGGTTCCGACGGGCTCAGGCTTCCCCGGAGGTCAGACCGACCGGGCAGCCGACCCCGGTGCCGCCGAAGCCGCAGTAGCCGTCCGGGACCTTGTGCAGGTACTGCTGGTGGTAGTCCTCGGCGAAGTAGAACTCCCCGGCCGGGACGATCTCGGTGGTGATCCGGCCGTACCCGTGCTCGGTCAGCACCTTCTGGTAGGCGTCGCGCGACGCCACGGCGAGCCGCTCCTGCTCGGGCCCGTGGGTGAAGATGACCGAACGGTACTGGGTGCCGACGTCATTTCCCTGGCGCATCCCCTGCGTGGGGTCGTGGGACTCCCAGAACACCTTGAGCAGCCGCTCGTACGAGATCACCTTGGGGTCGAACACCACGCGGACCGTCTCGGCGTGGCCGGTCAGCCCGGTGCAGACCTCCTCGTAGGTGGGGTTCGGGGTGTAGCCGCCGGCGTACCCCACCGCGGTGGTGACCACGCCGGGCGTCTGCCAGAACCTCCGCTCGGCGCCCCAGAAGCACCCGAGCGCGAACTCCGCGATCTCGGTGCCCTCCGGGTACGGCGGGGCGAGCGGTGTGCCGAGGACCGCGTGCCGGTCGGCCACCGGCATGGGCTCGGCGCGGCCGGGGAGCGCTTCGGCCGGGGCCACCATGGTCGTCTTGTGCTTGCCGAGAAGCCAGTGCATGTCGGCACCTCCCAGTGCGTATGCCCCTGCCAACCAGGGCTCCGGCCCCCGTGTTCCTCAATTTAGATCATCTAAAGGATTTCGAAGCAATACTTAATTGCCCAAAGGAACTGTAAGGAGCAAAGATTGGTTTCATGCCTGAACTTCGCCGAGGTGTCGCCTACGGGGTGGCCGCGTACGCGATCTGGGGCCTGACCCCCCTCTACTGGCCGCTGCTCGAGCCGTCGGGAGCGGTGGAGATCCTCGCCCACCGCATGGTGTGGTCGCTCGTGGTGGTGGCCGCCCTGCTCGCCGTTCGCCGGCGCTGGTCATGGATCCGCGAGCTCACCGGCCGCCAGGTGCTCCTCCTCGCCATCGCCGCGATCGTGGTCTCCGTCAACTGGGGCGTCTACATCTACGCGGTGAACTCCGGCCACGTGGTCGATGCCTCGCTCGGCTACTTCATCAACCCCCTGGTGAACGTGCTCTTCGGCATCATGATCTTCGGCGAGCGGCTGCGGACCGGGCAGTGGGTGGCCGTGGGCCTCGGCACGCTCGCCGTGGCGGTCCTCACCTACGGCTACGGCCGGCCGCCGTGGATCGCCCTGGTGCTCGCCTTCACCTTCGGCATCTACGGCGTGGTCAAGAAGAAGGCCCGGGTGGAGGGCACCGAAAGCCTCGCCGTGGAGACGCTGGTCATGCTCCTCCCGGCCGTGGTCTACCTGGGCACGCTCCACGCGAGCGGCGAGGGCACGTTCGGCCGGTACGGCCTCGGGCACGCGCTGCTGGTCGCCGGGGCCGGGGTGGTCACCGCGCTGCCGCTGATCTTCTTCACCATCGCCGCGCTGTCGATCCCGCTCAGCCTCGTCGGGCTGCTGCAGTACATCGCCCCGATCCTGCAGTTCCTGTGCGGGGTGCTGATCGCCCACGAGACCATGCCGCCGAGCCGATGGGCGGGGTTCTGCATCGTCTGGCTGGCGCTCGCCGTGTTCACCTGGGACACCCTCCGCGCGGCACGGAACGCGCGCCTCGCCCGCGAGGCCGAGCCGGCCACGGTCTGACCCTCGCCCCGGTGGCCGGACGTTCCGGCCTCCGTGCCGGCCTTCAGTGGTCCTCGGCCCCGACCCTCCGGCCCGCTCACCGGCCGGGTGGCGGACCGCTGCTCGCTCGCAGCCTCGGACTCCCCATCGGTCATCCGCTCGGCCGTACGGCCCGGCCGGCCACGTCCAGGTGGCCCCGCACGGGCGCTCCGCCGCCGCGGCCGGACGGCCTGTCCGCGCCGGTACGGCACGGCGCGATGGGGAAACGGCCACCCGGGCGGACCCCGGGTGGCCGTGGCAGATCAGGCCGGCGCGGTCAGGCGCCGGCGCGTGGTCACCACGCCAGGCGTCCCCTGGGGCTCAGAGGCGCTTGGCGGCCCGCCAGGAGCGGTCGTAGAGCGTGCCGTTGTCGAGCAGCGAGTGACCGCCCACGTCCCCGAGGGTCGGGCCGTCCACGGTCTTGCGGCTGGAGACGAACCGGTGCTTGCCGTTGGAGTCGACGCCGAGGTAGATCCCGACGTGGTCGATGGCGGTCCCGTCGTCGGTGCTGGCGTCCCAGAACAGCAGGTCACCGGGCTGGAGCGCGGCGTAGGAGGTGGGCTTGGCGGTGCCCCCGTCGACCACCATGACCCCGGGCGCCGAGGCGTGCATCTGGACCGCGCGGCGCGGCAGCGCCGTACCGGTCGGGGTGCCGATCTCCATCGGGTACCCGCTGCGGTAGCCATAGACCATCCGGACGAACCCGGAGCAGTCGAGCGAATCCTTCTGGTCGGGCTCGGGCTCGTCCACCCGGTCGCCGTACTTCCACGGGATGCCGAGGTAGTCGTTGAAGTCCGACCCCTCGATGCGGCCCTCCTCGCCGACCGGGCCGTAGTGGGCGTCGCCCGCGTACCGCAGGCCGTTCTTGTACCGGTCCGGCGCACCGGTGATGTACTGCGAGGCGATCTCGAGGATGTCCTCGCTCGTGCTGCCCACGTTGGCGGAGAGCCACGACGACGCCCAGGAGGCCGAGGTCGACCAGGGACCGGGCAGCAGGCGCACCCAGGCCCGGGTGGACACGGTGGCCGTGGTGGTGCTCTCGGAGAACTTCCGCACGGTGGTGCCGTACAGCACGGCCGTGCGCGCTCCGGGGGTGAGCACGGCGGCGACCCGCCCGTTGACGTAGTAGAGGGTCCGGCCGCCGGAGCCCGTGGCGTACCCGGTGGAGGAGGCCGGCGCGCACGAGGCGACGTCGGCGAAGACGCTGGTGAACGAGCCCCAGCCCGAGCCGATCTGCCGGCGCTCGTACCAGACGGGCGCGCCGGCCTGCGGGTCGGCGTGCCGCTCCCACCAGAGCCGGCCGCCGGAGTCGACCGCGTAGAACACGCCCGCGCCCGCGCCGGACGGGGTGCGGTAGCGGTCCCACTCCTCGCCGGTCACCAGGCCGGTCCCGGTGCCGAAGGTGCTCCCGCCGCCACTCGGGTTGAGGTGCTTGTACCAGCGCACCAGGCCCTTGGTGTTGATGCCGAAGATCACCCCGTCGCGGCCGGGGATCAGCTTGGTGATCGCCTTCCATCCGGTACGGATGACCGTGCCGCTGCCGGAGGCCCACCCGGTGCCGCCGGTGGTGGGCGACAGGTGCCGGTACCAGCGGAGGTTGCCGTCGGCGTCGAGCGCGTAGATGACACCGGTGCCGTCGGCGACGACGTCGACGAAACCGCCCCACCCGTGGCCGATCACCTTGCCCGAGCCGGAGGCCCAGGTGTTGGCGCCGGTGGAGGCCCCGGTGTGCCGGTACCACTTCAGGTACCCCGACCCGTCGACGGCGTAGATCACCCCGTTGCCGCCGGAGAACACCCGCTTGAACCCGTGCCAGCCGTGCCCGATCTGGGCCCCGCTCCCGGACGCCCAGGACCAGGAGCCGCCGCCGGCGTCGCGGTGGCCGTACCACTTCAGGCGGCCGTCGCCGTCGATCGCGTACACCGGGACCGTGGCCGGGCAGGTCAGGGCTACAGCGGCCTGGGCGGGCGTCGCCGACGCCACGGTCAGCACCGCGGCGCCGAGCACGGCCGCGCTCCCGGCCGCCACAACACGTAGCGAAAAAGCCGTCATCAGCGCAAAGACTTCTCTCGATTTCGGACAAAGAATCGAGAAGTTACCTTACGCCGATCTTGTACGTGGCGGTCGCGGCCGGAAGCGTGACAACGGCCACACCGGCGGCTCAGGCCGTGCGCTCGACCACCCAGTCGCAGAGCCGGATCAGCGCCGTGCGGGCCGGGATGTCCGGCAGGCCGGACAGGGCGCCCTTCGCCTGGTCCGCCCACTTCACCAGCTCCTTGCGCGCCATGTCCATCGCAGGGTGGGCGCGCAGCAGCGTGAGCGCCTCCTCGATGTCCTGCTCGGCCACCGGACCGGAGAGCAGCATGCGCAGCCGCTCGTCGGCCGGGTCCGTGCTGGCGAGCGCGTACAGCACGGGCAGGGTGCGGACACCCTCGCGCAGGTCGGTGCCCGGCGTCTTGCCCGAGACCGACCCGTCCGAGACCACGTCGATGATGTCGTCGCCGAGCTGCCAGGCGACGCCGATCGCCTCGCAGGCGCCGGCGAGCCGATCCTCCACCTCCCGCGGGGCGCCGGACAGCATGGCACCGAACCGGCCGGACGTGGCGATGAGCGACCCGGTCTTGTCGGCGAGCACCTGGAGGTAGTGCGTGATCGGGTCCATGCCCTCCGGCGGCCCGATCGTCTCGCGGATCTGCCCGCGCACCAGGCGGGAGAACGTGCGGGCCTGTACGCGGATCGCCTCGGCGCCGAGGTCGGCGAGGATCTCCGATGCCTGGGCGAACAGGTAGTCGCCGGTGAGGATCGCCACGGTGTCACCGAACCTGGCGTTCGCCGAGGGGAGGCCCCGGCGCATCGGCGCCTGGTCCATCACGTCGTCGTGATAGAGCGTCGCCAGGTGGGTGAGCTCGATGACGACGGCTCCCGGGACCACGGCCGGGGCCTTGGGATCGCCGAACTGGGCGGCAAGCAGCACGAGCATCGCCCGGAACCGCTTGCCACCCGCCTCCATGACATGCCGGGCCGCCTCGGTGATGAAGGCGTCTTCGCTCTCGACCGACGCCCGGAGCATCCGCTCCACCTCGGCGAGCCCGGTCGCCAGATCCTCGGCCAGCCGCTCGTCGACACGCGGAATCTCCACAAGGGGCGGCGCGGCCATGAGGGAAGCTCCTTAACGGACGAACAGGGACTTGGCAGCCGAGTGCGCCAGGTCGAGCACCGGCTCCGGGTACACACCCAGCACTACGGTAGCCAATGCCGCCGTCGCCACCACAGCCGCCGTGCCCACAGAGGGCAGCACGACCGCAGGAGCATCCGCCGCCGGGTCGCTGAAGAACATCAGCACGATCACCCGGACGTAGAAGAACGCGGCGATGGCCGAGGCGATCACGCCGACGATCACCAGCGGGACGGCGTCGTTGGCGACGGCCGCCGAGAAGACCGCGTACTTCCCGAGGAAGCCGCTGGTCAGCGGGATCCCGGCGAAGGCGAGGAGGAAGAAGGCGAACACCCCGGCGAGCAGCGGGGAGCGCTTGCCCAGGCCGGCCCACCGGGACAGGTGCCAGGCCTCGCCTCCGGGGTCGCGGACCATGGTCACCACGGCGAACGCGCCGACGGTGCTGAAGCCGTACGCCACGAGGTAGAAGAGGATCGCCGACACCACGGCGGCGTTCTCCGCCTGGGTGCCGCCGGTCGCGACCACGCCGATGAGCAGGAACCCGGCGTGCGCGATCGACGAGTAGGCGAGCATCCGCTTGATGTCGGTCTGCGTCACGGCGAGGACCGCGCCCACCAGCATGGTGAGGATCGCCACCGCCCACATGACCGGGCGCCAGCTCCAGTCCATGCCGCCGAGGCCGACCCAGAACACCCGCAGCAGCGCGCCGAAGGCGGCGACCAGGGTGCCCGACGCCATCAGCGCGGTGATCGGGGTCGGCGAGCCCTGGTACACGTCCGGCTTCCAGGCCTGGAACGGCGCGGCACCGATCTTGAACAGCAGGCCCACGCCGAGCAGGGCCATGCCGAGGAAGAGCAGCGGGTCCCGGCCGTCCACCTCGCCCAGCGCCCGGCTGATCGCGGCGAGGTCGACCGAGCCGGCGAAGCCGTACACCAGCGCCACGCCGTACAGGAAGAACGCCGAGGAGAACGCGCCGAGCAGGAAGTACTTGACCGCGGCCTCCTGCGAGAGCAGCCGGCGGCGGCGCGCCAGCCCGCACAGCAGGTAGAGCGGGAGCGACATGACCTCCAGGGCCACGAACGCGACCAGCAGGTCGTTCGCGACCGGGAAGAGCATCATGCCGCCGACCGCGAAGAGCGCGAGCGGGAACACCTCGGTGTGCGCGGCACCGTCCTGGAGCGACTGCTCCTCCTCGGCGGTGCCGGGGACGGCGACCGCGGAGGCGACGAAGTGGCCTTCGTCGTTGATGAGGAGCACGCTGACGATGGCGAGCACCAGGATGGTGCCCCAGATGAACAGTGCCGGGCCGTCGACGGCGAGCGCCCCCTCGGCCGCCGCCTTGGTGGGGATCCCGTTGGCGGCGACCTGCCAGATGGTCAGCGCGAACGCCCCGAGGAGCGAGACGAGGGCGAGCGGCAGGTGGATCGCCGAGCGGAGGTAGCGCGGGGCGAAGGCCTCGACGAGCACCCCGGCGACCGCCGCGCCGAAGACGATGAGGATCGGCGCGAGCAGCCCGTACTCGATGTTCGGCGCTTGGAAGATCACTGGCCCTCCTCGGCGGCAACGGGTACGGCAGGGGCCGGGTCGGTGACCGAGACGCTGGCGAGCGTGCTCTTCACCGCGGGGTTGATGACGTCAAGCAGCGGCTTCGGGTAGAAGCCGAACACGACCAGCAGCAGGATCAGCGGCGCGATCGCCCACTTCTCCCGCGCGTTGAGGTCGGGCATGCGCTTCACCGGCTCGGCCGTCGGGCCGTTCATCATCCGCTGGTACATCCACAGGATGTAGATCGCGGCGAGGATGACACCGGTGGTCGCGATCACGGTGGGCCACAGGAACCGCTCGTAGCTGCCGAGGAGCACCATGAACTCGCTCACGAACGGGCTGAGGCCCGGGAGCGAGAGGCTGGACAGCCCGGCGATCAGGAACGTCCCGGCGAGCACCGGGGCCACCTTCTGCACCCCGCCGTAGTCGGCGATGAACTGCGAGCCGCGGCGGCTGATCAGGAAGCCGGCGATCAGGAAGAGCGCCCCGGTGGAGAAGCCGTGGTTGACCATGTAGAGCGTGGCCCCCGCGCTCGCGTTGCTGGTCATCGCGAACACGCCGAGCGCGATGAAGCCGAAGTGCGAGACCGACGTGTAGGCGATCAGCCGCTTCATGTCGGTCTGGCCGATGGCGACGATCGCGCCGTACACCACGCCGATCACGCACAGCGTGATCACCAGCGGCGTGAAGTACTTGGACGCGTCGGGGAACAGCTCGAGGCAGTACCGCAGCATCCCGAACGTGCCGACCTTGTCGAGCACGCCGACGAGCAGCACGGCGGAGCCCGCCGGGGCCTGGGCGGCGGCGTCGGGCAGCCAGGTGTGGAACGGCCAGAGCGGCGCCTTGATCGCGAAGGCGATGAAGAAGCCGAGGAACAGCCACTTCTGGGTGGTGGCGTCCTGGACCGTGCCGACGAGGTCCCCGAACAGGAACGTGTTCTTCCCGGCGATCACGTAGAGCGCGATCACCGCGACGAGCATCAGCAGCCCGCCGAAGAGCGAGTAGAGCAGGAACTTGACCGCGGCGTACGACCGCTGCGCCCCGCCATACGACCCGATCATGAAGTACATCGGGATCAGCATGGCCTCGAAGAACACGTAGAAGAGGAAGACGTCGGTCGCCGCGAAGACGCCGATCATCATCGCCTCGAGGAGGAGGATCAGCGAGAAGTACGTGCGGACCGAGCGCTTCCCTCCCTCGGCCTCGTTCCACGACGCGAGGACGACGACCGGCACCAGGACGGCCGACAGCAGGATCAGCACCAGGGCGATGCCATCGACGCCCACGGAGAAGTGGATGCCGAACGACGGGATCCAGGCATAGGTCTCGGTGAACTGGAACCGATCGCCGTTCGGGTCGAACTCGCGCGCCATCGCCAGTGCCAGCGCGAGCACGACAAGCGATATCACCAGCGTGAACTGCTTGGCGAGCTTGTCGTTGCGGAAGAGGGGCACTCCCAGGGCGCCGAGCACGGACACGCCCATCAGGGTTGAGAGCCAGTGCATCACAGGTTCCCTACGACGAACCAGGCACCGACCAGGACGGTGGCGCCGATGAACATCGACAGCGCGTACGAGCGGGCGAAGCCCGTCTGGACCCTGCGCAGCCGCCCGGAGGTCCCGCCGATCAGCGCGGCGAGCCCGTTGACCAGGCCGTCGACCCCCCGGTTGTCGAAGAAGACCGCGATCCGGGTGAGCCACTGGCCGGGCCGCATGAACAGCGCCTCGTTCAGCGCGTCGCCGTACAGGTCACGCCGGGCGAACCTGACCAGGAACGAGCCGCGGGGCGCCACGGTGGGCACCTCCGCCGCGCCGTACTTGAGCCAGGCGTACGCCGCGCCGAGCGCGACGAGCCCGAGCGTGGCGAGGCCGGGGACGCTGAACGGGTGGAAGCCGGGCAGCTCCTCGGGGGCGCCGACCGCCGGCGCCAGGAAGAGCATGAACCGGTTGCCCAGGATCAGGTAGGCGCCGAGGCCGATCGAGCCGATGGAGAGCACGATCAGCGGCAGGGTCATGACCTTCGGCGACTCGTGCGGGTGGGCGTTGGCGTCCCACCGCTTGGTGCCGAAGAAGGTCATGAACACCACGCGCGACATGTAGAAGCCGGTGATACCGGCGCCGAGCACCGCGAGCCAGCCGAGCACCGCGCTGTGCTCCATCGCGGTCTCGATGATGCCGTCCTTGGTGAAGTAACCGGACAGCAGCGGGAAGCCGATGATCGCGAGGTAGCCGATGAGGAAGGTCGCGAAGGTGATCGGCATGACCTTCCGCAGCGCGCCGTACTTGCGCATGTCGACCTCGTCGTTCATCGCGTGCATGATCGACCCGGCGCCGAGGAAGAGGTCGGCCTTGAAGAAGCCGTGGGTGATCAGGTGCGCGATCGCGAAGGCGTACCCGGCGGGGCCGATGCCGGCGGCGAGCACCATGTAGCCGATCTGCGACATGGTGGAGCCGGCGAGCGCCTTCTTGATGTCGTCCTTCGCGGTACCGATGATCGCACCGGCGAGCAGGGTGGCGACACCGACGATCGTCACCAGGAGCTGCGCGGTCGGCGCGCCCTCGTAGATCGGGCCGGACCGGACGATCAGGTAGACACCCGCGGTCACCATGGTCGCCGCGTGGATGAGGGCGGAGACCGGGGTGGGACCCTCCATCGCGTCGAGCAACCAGGCCTGCAGCGGGAGCTGGGCGGACTTGCCGCAGGCGCCCACGAGGAGGAGCAGGCCGATCGCGGTGAGCGTGACCTCCGACGCGCGGGAGGCGGCGGAGAACACCTCGCCGAACGCGAGCGAGTGGAAGGTCGCGAAGATCGTGAACAGGCCGATCAGCAGCCCGAAGTCACCGACCCGGTTGATGATGAACGCCTTCTTCGCCGCCGTCGCCGCCGAGGGCTTGTACTGCCAGAAGCCGATCAGCAGGTACGAGGCGAGACCGACGCCCTCCCAGCCGACGAACAGGAGCAGGTAGTTGTCCGCCAGCACGAGGAGGAGCATCGCGGCGACGAACAGGTTGAGGTAGGCGAAGAACCGCCGCCGGTCCGGGTCGTGGGCCATGTAGCCGATCGAGTAGATGTGGATCAGCGAGCCGACGCCGGTGATCAGCAGGCAGAACGAGATCGACAGCGGGTCGATCAGCAGGCCCACGTCGGCGATGCCGGGGATGAACTCGAAGAGCGGGACCGCCCGGCGCCGCTCCTGCGGCGCGAACCCCAGCAGCTCGATGAAGGCCAGCACGGACACCGCGAACGACGCGAGCGCCATCACGGTGCCGAGCAGGTGACCGAACTTGTCGGTCCTGCGCCCGCCCACCAGGAGGAGCGCCGCTCCCACCAAGGGCAGGGCGATCATCAGCCAGGAGGCCCCGATCGCTCCGCCATCGTGCTGGATGATCGACGCGATCTCCGTCAGATCGCGCTGAAACACAGCGGGTTCCACGGCCACCTCTTAGTGCTTCATCAGGTTGGCGTCATCGACAGACGCGGACCTGCGGGTTCGGAAGATCGTCACGATGATGGCCAGGCCGACGACCACCTCGGCGGCGGCCACCACCATCACGAAGAACGCGATGAGCTGGCCGTCAAGGTTACCGTGCTGCCTGGCGAAGGTGACGAACGCCAGGTTGCAGGCATTGAGCATGAGCTCAATGCACATGAACACCACAATGGCGTTGCGCCTCAGGAGCACGCCGACCGCGCCGATCGTGAACAGCAGCGCGGAGAGCACAAGGTAGTGCGTGGTCACTTGCCCTCCTCCTCGCTCCGCGGTCCGTCACCACGGCCGGCCGCCTGCGCGCTCAGCACGTCCTCGGCGGGCTCGCCGCCCTCGGCGCGCTCATCACGGGGCTCCTCACCGTCCACGGCCGCCGCACGGCCCTCGAGGAGCCGCCCCTGCTCGCGGAGCCGGGCGAGCTCCGGGTCGAGGTCGCCCTCGTTGGCCTCGTACCGGGCGATGTACCGGTTGACGGAGAGCGGGGAGACCGTGCCGTCGGGGAGCAGCGCCGGCAGGTCCACGGCGTTGTGCCGGGCGTAGGTGCCCGGGCCCGGCAGGGGCGCCGGGTCCTTGCCGGTCCTGCCGTACTCGAGGAACCGCCGGCGGGACAGGTCCTTCTGCGTGGGCTTGGGGGTGCGGCGCTCCCGGTGGGCGAGCACCATCGCCCCGAGCGCGGCGGTGATCAGCAGCGCCGAGGTGACCTCGAACGCGAACACGTGCCGCGTGAAGATCAGCTCGGCGAGCGAGAGCACGTTGCTCGCCTTGCCTTCCTCGCCCAGCCCGGTCGCCGCGCTCACCGCGACGTTGCCGACCGCGAGCCCGAGCAGCGCGACGAAGCCCAGCCCGGCCACGATCGCCCAGAAGCGCTGTCCCTTGATCGTCTCGACCAGCGAGTCGGACGTGTCCACGCCGATGAGCATGAGCACGAACAGGAACAGCATCATCACGGCGCCGGTGTACACGATGATCTGGACGGCCGCGAGGAACGGCGCGTCCTGCACCGCGTACAGCACCGCCAGCGAGAGCATGACCACGCCCAGCATGAGGGCCGAGTAGACGGCCTTCCGGCTGAGCACGAGCCCGAACGCGGCGAGTACGGAGACGACCGCGAGCACCCAGAACGTGATGGACTCACCCATTGCCACGACCCAACCGGTAGTAGTCCTCTTCGGTTTCGCCGAGGCGCATCGGGTGCGGCGGCGCCTCCATGCCCGGCCCGAGCGGGGCGAGGAGCATGTCCTTGGTGTAGATCATCGCCTCGCGGCTCGTGTCGGCCAGCTCGTACTCGTTGGTCATCGTGAGCGCGCGCGTCGGGCACGCCTCGATGCACAGGCCGCACATGATGCACCGGAGGTAGTTGATCTGGTAGACGCGGCCGTACCGCTCGCCGGGCGAGTACCGCTCGGTCTCGGTGTTGTCCGCGCCCTCGACGTAGATGGCGTCCGCGGGGCAGGCCCAGGCGCACAGCTCACAGCCGACGCACTTCTCCAGGCCGTCCGGCCACCGGTTCAGCTGGTGCCGCCCGTGGAAGCGCGGCGCGGTCGGCCGCTTCTCCTCCGGGTACTGGACGGTCACCGGCTTCTTGAACATGTGGTGGAAGGTGACGCCGAACCCCTTGACGGGGTTCAGCCAATCAGTTGCTCCCACTGGTCACCTCCTTGGCGTCGGTGCTGTGCCGGGCCGCCGGCACGACTCCCCGGTAGTGCGGCAGGTCCAGCGGCGGCACCGGGAATCCGCCCGCGGCCGGCTCCTCGCGGAGCTGCTTGAACTCCTCCTCGATCTGCGCGGCCTTGGCCTCGGCGCGCCGCTGGTTCACCGTGTCGAACCGCAGCCAGATCGCGAAGGCGCCGATGATGATCACCGCGCCGAGCACGTAGATGACGGTCCGGTCGCCCTCCGAGATCCGCATGGCCTTCATGGTCGCGGCGATGAGGATCCACGCCAGGTTGACCGGGATGAGGACCTTCCACCCGAAGGCCATGAGCTGGTCGTACCGGACCCGCGGGAGCGAGGCGCGGACCCAGACGAAGAACCAGAACGCCAGCGCGACCTTGCCGAGGAACCAGAGCATCGGCCACCAGCCGGTGTTCGCGGCGTCCCAGATCGAGATCGGCCACGGGGCGTGCCAGCCGCCGAAGAACAGCGTGACCGCGATCGCCGAGACCGTGAACATGTTCACGTACTCGCCGATCATGAACATGCCCCACTTGAGCGAGGAGGAGTACTCGGTGTGGAACCCACCGACCAGCTCACCCTCGCCCTCGGGCAGGTCGAACGGCAGCCGGTTCGTCTCCCCGAACATCGTGATCACGTAGATCGCGAACGACGGGAAGAGCGAGACCACGTACCAGGACGGCGTGGGGATCTCGACCCCGAAGAGCGTGACCGACCCGGCGTGCGCCTGCGCCGCGACGATCTCCGAGGTGGACAGCGTCCCGGCCTGGAGGAAGACCGCGACGAAGGAGAGCGCCATGGCGATCTCGTAGGAGACCACCTGGGCGCTCGACCGCAGCCCGCCCAGGATCGCGTACGGCGAGCGCGAGCTCCACCCCGCGAGCACGATGCCGTAGACGCCGATCGAGGCCATGGCGAGCACCAGGAGCACGCCGACCGGGAGGTCGGTGAGCTGCAGCGGCGTCTCGACCCCGAAGATCGACACGGTGGGCCCGAACGGGATCACCGAGAACGCGAGGAACGCGGGGATGGCGATCAGCGCCGGGGCGAGGATGTAGACGACCTTGTCCACCTTGCGCGGGACGAGGTCCTCCTTGAGGGCCAGCTTGATGCCGTCGGCCAGCGACTGCAGGATGCCGAACTTCCCCGCCCGGTTGGGGCCGTACCGGTGCTGCATCCGGGCGATGATCTTCCGCTCGCCCCAGACGCCGAACAGCACGCCCAGCAGCAGCAGGACGAAGATGCAGACGGCCTTGAGGAAGCTGAGCCACAGCGGATCGTTGCCGAAGTCGCTCAGCGTGGGTCCGGCGTTGTTCACGAGACGCTCCCGATCTTCACGACGTCGCCCGCCACGGCGCCAAGGTCACGGGTGACGGAGATGCCGTTCGAGTTCGACGGCACCCACACCACGCGGTCGGGAAGATCCGCGATCCGCACCGGCATGACCACGCCGCCGTCCCCGATACTGATCTTGTCGCCCTCGGACACGCCGATCTCGGCGGCGGTGGCCGCGGAGATCAGCGCCGTCGCGGGGCGTGCCGTCCCGGCGAGGTACGGCTCGCCGTCCTGGAGCCTGCCGTCGTCGAGCAGGAGGTGCCAGGTCGCGAGCACCGCCTCGCCCGCCTGGGGCTCCTTGCCCGGCCGTCCCGTCAGGGTGGGCGGCGTGGCCCGGGAGCCCTTCCAGGTGCCGATGGCGGCGAGCTCGCGCCGGGCGGCTGCCGGGTCCGGGAGGCCGAGGTGGACGTCCATGTGGTCGGCGATCGCGTTGATCACCCGCAGGTCGCTGAGCACGCCGGGGACCTGCAGCGCCGCCTCGAACTGGCGTCCCCTGCCCTCCCAGTTGACGAAACTACCGGACTTCTCCGCCACCACGGCGACGGGCAGCACCACGTCGGCGCGGTCGGTGACGGCGCTCGCCCGGATCTCCAGGCTCACCACGAACGGGGTGTTCTCCAGCGCGGCGAGCGCCCGGGACGGGTCGGGCAGGTCGTAGGGGTCGACCCCGGCGACGAGCAGCGCGTCGATCTCCTCGTTCAGCGCGGCGTCGATGATGCCGGTGGTGTCCCGGCCGGGGAGCGACGGGAGCGACCCGACGTTCCACACCCGGGCCACCTCGCTCCGGGCGGTCTCGTCGTCGACCGGCCGGCCGATCGGCAGCAGGTTCGGCAGCGCGCCCGCCTCGAGCGCGCCCCGCTCGCCCGCCCGCCGCGGCACCCAGGCGACCCGCGCCCCGGTGGCCTGGACGAGCCGGACCAGGGCGGAGAACGCGCCGGGGACGGTGGCGAGCCGCTCGCCCACGAGGATGATGCCCTCGGCCGGGATCAGGTCGCCGCCGATCAGCTCGCCGAGCGCCTCGGCCTCGGCGCCCGGGACGGTGCGGATGAGCGTGGCGTTGAGCTTGGCGAGGCCCGGCGTGGTGAACGGGGCGATCGAGTAGACCTTCAGGCCCTTCTTCCGGACCGCCTTGCGGAGGCGGAGGAAGACGATCGGCGACTCCTCCTCCGGCTCGAAGCCGACGAGGAGCACGACCGGGGCCCGCTCGAGGTCGGCGTAGGAGACCTCGATGCCCTTGCCGGCCACCGCGTAGGCGAGGAAGCGGGCCTCCTCCTCCGAGTGCGGCCGGGCCCGGAAGTCGATGTCGTTGGTGCCGAGCGCGACCCGGGCGAACTTGCTGTACGCGTAGGCGTCCTCGAGGGTGAGCCGGCCGCCGACCAGGACGCCGGCCCGGCCCCGGGCGCGGGCGAGACCCTCGGCCGCGGCCGCCAGCGCCTCAGGCCAGGACGCCGGCACCAGTTTGCCGTCCTCGTCCCGGACGAGCGGCGTGGTGAGCCGGTCCGGCTGGGTGGCGTAGGTGAACGCCCAGCGGCCCTTGTCGCAGTTCCACTCCTCGTTCACCTGGGGGTCGTCGGCGGCGAGGCGGCGCAGGACCTTGCCGCGGCGGTGGTCCGTGCGCAGCGCGCACCCGGAGGCGCAGTGCTCGCACGCGCTCGGCGTGGACACCAGGTCGAACGGGCGGGCGCGGAACCGGTACGCGGCGCCGGTCAGCGCGCCGACCGGGCAGATCTGGATCGTGTTGCCGGAGAAGTAGGAGTGGAACGGCTCGCCGTCGGCGGCGGCCACCTGCTCCTTGGCCCCGCGCTCGAAGAACGTGATGAGCGGGTCACCGGCGATCTGCTCGGAGAAGCGGAGGCAGCGCGCGCACTGGATGCAGCGCTCGCGGTCGAGCAGCACCTGGGTGGAGAGGGCGACCGGCTTGGGGAAGGTCCGCTTCTTCTCCTGGAACCGGCTCTCGCCCTGGCCGTGCGACATCGCCTGGTTCTGCAGCGGGCACTCACCGCCCTTGTCGCAGACCGGGCAGTCGAGCGGGTGGTTGAGGAGGAGCATCTCCATGACCCCGCGCTGCGCCTTCTCCGCGACGGGCGAGGTGAGCGCGGTCTTCACCACCATGCCCTCGGCGACCTCGATCGCGCAGGACGGCTGGGGCTTGGGGAAGCCGCGGCCGTTCCCCGCGTCGGTGATCTCCACCAGGCACTGCCGGCAGTTGGCGGCGGGATCGAGCAGCGGGTGGTCGCAGAACCGCGGGATCTCGATCCCGAGCAGCTCGGCCGCCCGGATGATGAGCGTTCCCTTCGGCACCGAGACCCGGAAGCCGTCGATGGTGAGCGTCACCATGTCCACCGGGCGCTCGATCTGTCCCGCCGACGTCGTCTCTATGGTCACTTGACCCCCCACACCGTGGAAGCAGCGGGATCGAACGGGCAGCCGCCGATCTCGAAGTGCTTGAGGTATTCGTCCCTGAAGAGCTTCACCGACGAGTGGATGGAGCTCGTCGCGCCGTCACCGAGCGCGCAGAACGAGCGCCCGAGGATGTTGTCGGCGATGTCGGTGATGGTGGCCAGGTCCTCCTCGGTGCCCTGGCCCTTCTCGAGCCGGTAGAGCACCTGCTTGAGCCAGTACGTGCCCTCGCGGCAGGGCGTGCACTTGCCGCAGGACTCGTGCGCGTAGAACTCGGTCCAGCGCAGCACGGCACGGACCACGCAGGTGGTCTCGTCGAAGATCTGGATGGCGCGGGTGCCGAGCATCGAGCCGTTCGCCGCGACCGACTCGAAGTCGAGCGGGACGTCGAGGTGCTCCTCGGTGAAGATCGGCGTCGACGATCCGCCGGGGGTCCAGAACTTGAGCCGGTGACCGGCCCGGATTCCGCCGGCCATCTCGAGCAGCTCGCGCAGGGTGATGCCGAGCGGCGCCTCGTACTGCCCCGGACGCGCCACGTGGCCGGAGAGCGAGAAGATGCCGAAGCCCTTGGACTTCTCCGTGCCCATGCTCGCGAACCACTCGGGGCCGTTCGCGACGATGCTGGGCACGGTCGCCACCGACTCCACGTTGTTGATCACGGTGGGGCAGGCGTAGAGGCCGGCGACCGCGGGGAACGGGGGCTTGAGCCGCGGCTGGCCGCGGCGGCCCTCGAGCGAGTCGAGCAGCGCGGTCTCCTCACCGCAGATGTACGCGCCGGCGCCGCAGTGGACCACGAGCTCCAGGTCGTACCCCGAGCCGAAGATGTTCCGGCCGAGGTAGCCCGCCTCGTACGCCTCCCGGACCGCGGCCTGGAGCCGGCGGATCACGTGGAGGACCTCACCGCGGACGTAGATGAACGCGTGGTTGGCCCGGATCGCGTACGAGGTGATGATGGCGCCCTCGATGAGCGCGTGCGGGTTCGCCATCATCAGCGGGATGTCCTTGCAGGTCCCGGGCTCGGACTCGTCCGCGTTCACCACCAGGTAGTGGGGCTTGCCGTCGTTCTGCGGGATGAAGCCCCACTTCATGCCGGTGGGGAAGCCGGCCCCGCCGCGCCCGCGCAGGCCCGAGTCCTTGACCATCTGGATGATGGTGTCCGGGTCCATGCTGAGGGCCTTCCGGGCGGCCGAGTAGTCGCCGTACCCGGCGAGCGTGAACGAGTCCGGTCGGTCCCAGTTCCGGGTGAGAACGGGCGTGAGCTGTGTCATTCCTCGCTCCCCCGCTTCTGCTCGTTGGCCTCGGCGCCCGGCCGCGGCGCCTCCCAGCCGTTCGCCTTCGCGAGCCGCAGGCCGCGCAGTGACGCCTCGCCCGCGGACGGTCCCTCACCGGCCCGGCCGTCGGGGAAGCCGGCGAGGATCCGGGACGCCTCCTTGAACGTGCACAGGCGCTTGGGGCCGCGGGTCGGGGTCGCCCCCTTGCCCGCGCGGAGGTCGTCGACGAGCCGCTTGGCCGACTCCGGGGTCTGGTTGTCGAAGAACTCCCAGTTCACCACGACCACGGGGGCGTAGTCGCAGGCGGCGTTGCACTCCAGCCGCTCCAGCGTGATCTTCCCGTCGGGCGTGGTCTCGTTGTGGCCGATCCCGAGGTGCTCGGTGAGCGTCTCCCAGATCTGGTCGCCGCCCATGACCGCGCAGAGCGTGTTGATGCAGACGCCGACGTTGTACTCCCCGGCCGGCTCGCGCTTGTACATCGTGTAGAAGGTCGCGACGCCGAGGACCTCCGCCTTGGTCAGGCCGAGCTGCTCGGCGCAGAACTCGGCCCCGTCGTCGGAGATGTAGCCGTCCTCCGACTGGACGAGGTGGAGCAAGGGCAGCAGCGCCGACCGCGGCTTCGGGTAGCGCGCGATGATCTCCTTGGCCTCGCGTTCGAGGCGCTCGCGGACCTCCGGTGCGTACGTCACCGGTCGACACCTCCCATGACCGGGTCGATCGAAGCGATCGCCGAGATGACGTCGGCGACCATGCCGCCCTCGCACATCGCGGGGAGCGCCTGCAGGTTGGTGAACGAGGGGTCGCGGAAGTGCACCCGGTAGGGGCGGGTGCCGCCGTCGCTCACCACGTGCGCGCCGAGCTCGCCCCGCGGCGACTCCACCGCGGCGTACGCCTGCCCGGCCGGCACGCGGAAGCCCTCGGTCACGAGCTTGAAGTGGTGGATCAGGGCCTCCATGGAGGTGCCCATGATGTGGGCGATGTGGTCGGGCGAGTTGCCGAGGCCGTCGGGGCCGAGCGCGAGCCTGGACGGCCAGCCGATCTTCTTGTCCTCGATCATCACGGGCTCGCCCTTGAGCGGGCCGGTGAGCCGGTCGAGCGCCTGCTCGATGATCTTGAGGGACTCCTCCATCTCGGCCATGCGGACGAGGTACCGGCCGTAGACGTCGCAGGTGTTCGCCGTGGGCACGTCGAACTCGTAGGTCTCGTAGCCGAGGTACGGCTGGGTCTTGCGCAGATCCCACGGCAGGCCGGCCGCCCGCAGCACCGGGCCAGTGACCCCGAGCGCCATGCACCCGGTGAGGTCGAGGTAGGCCACGTCCTTGGTCCGCCGGGTGTAGACCGGGTTCTCGTCGAGGAGCTTGCGCATGTCCTTGATCCGGCCCGGCATGACCTTGAGGAACTCGCCGATCTTGTCGACGGCGCCGGCCGGCAGGTCCACGCTCACCCCGCCCGGGCGGACGTAGGCCATGTTCATCCGGAGCCCGGTGATGTACTCGAACAGGTCGAGCACCATCTCTCGCTCACGGAAGCCGTAGATCATGATGGACGTGGCCCCGAGCTCCATGCCGTACGTCGCGACGGCCACCAGGTGCGAGGAGATCCGGTTGAGCTCCATCATCAGCACCCGGAGGGTCTTCGCCCGCTCGGGGATGCGGTCGGTGATCCCCAGCAGCTTCTCGACCGCCATGCAGTAGGCCGTCTCGTTGAAGATCGGGGAGAGGTAGTCCATCCGGGTGACGAACGTGACCCCCTGGGTCCACGTCCGGTACTCCATGTTCTTCTCGATGCCGGTGTGCAGGTACCCGATGACGGGCCGCACCTCGGTCACCGTCTCACCGTCGAGCGTGAGCACGAGCCGGAGCACCCCGTGGGTGGAGGGGTGCTGCGGACCCATGTTCACGACGAGGCGCTCCTCGCCCGACTCGCCGACGGTCCGGACCACCTCGTCCCAGTCCTGGCCGGCGACGTCGACGACCCGGCCTTCGGCCTCCATGGTGCTCACGAGTACGACCTCCTCTGGTCCGGCGGGGGCGTGGTGGCTCCGCGGTACTCGACCGGGATCCCGCCAAGGGGGTAGTCCTTGCGCTGGGGATGGCCCTCCCAGTCGTCGGGCATCTCGATCCGGGTCAGCGCGGGGTGGCCGTCGAAGATGATCCCGAAGAAGTCGTAGGTCTCCCGCTCATGCCAGTTGTGCGTGGGGTAGACCGAAACCGTGGAGGGAATATGGGGATCGGAGTCGGGGCAGGAGACCTCGACCCGGATGCGCCGGTTGTGGGTGATGGAGCAGAGGTGGTAGACGGCGTGGAGCTCGGCACCGGCGTCGTCGGGGTAGTGCACGCCGCTCACCCCGAGCGAGAGCTCGAACCGGAGCCGCGGGTCGTCGCGGAGGTGGCGCATCACCTCGACCAGCCGCTCGCGCCGCACGTGGAAGGTGATCTCACCCCGGTCCACGACCACCCGCTCGATGGCGTCCCCGCAGAGCGCCTCGAGCGCGTCCGCCACCTCGTCGAAGTACGAGCCGTACGGCCGCGGCGTGGAGGACTTGGGCGGGCGCCGTACCACGAGGCGGCCGTAGCCGGAGGTGTCGCCACTGCCCTTAACACCGAACATGCCGGTCCGCACGACCGGCCAGTTCGCCATGTCGGCGTTCGCGCCGTCCGGTACCTCGGGAAGGTTCTTGCTGCTCACTTGCCCGCCCCCTGCTCGATCAGCGGCAGCGTGCGCAGTGCCCGGCGTTCGAGTTCCTCGAGCTGGGCGGCGCGGTGCGCGCCGAACTTCATGTTCTGGATCTTGTCGTGCAGCTTGACGATGGCGTCGATGAGCATCTCCGGCCGCGGCGGGCAGCCCGGGAGGTAGACGTCGACGGGGACGATGTGGTCCACGCCCTGCACCACGGCGTAGTTGTTGAACATGCCGCCGCTGGAGGCGCAGACGCCCATGGCGATCACCCACTTGGGCTCCGCCATCTGGTCGTAGATCCGGCGGACCACCGGGGCCATCTTCTGCGAGACCCGGCCCGCCACGATCATCAGGTCGGCCTGGCGCGGCGTGGCCGACGCGCGCTCCATCCCGAACCTGGCGAGGTCATGCTTGGGGCCGCCGGTCGCCATCAGCTCGATCGCGCAGCAGGCGAGGCCGAACGTCGCCGGCCAGACGGAGTTCTTCCGTGCCCACCCGACCGCCTTCTCCACGGTGGTCAGGAGGAAACCGCTCGGGAGCTTCTCTTCAAGACCCATGGCTCAGTCCCAATCGAGGCCGCGCCGGCGCCAGACGTAGGTGTACGCCGCGAGAACGGTGACGATGAACAGCACCATCTCGACCAGACCGAACACGCCCAGCTTGTCGAAGGCGACCGCCCACGGATAGAGGAAGATGATCTCGATGTCGAACACGATGAACAACATCGCGGTGACCATGAACTTCAGTGGGAAGCGGCCGCCACCGACCGGCTGCGGAGTCGGATCGATGCCGCACTCGTAGGAGTCCAGCTTCGCCCGGTTCCAGCGCTTCGGCCCGGTCAAGGGGGCGATGACGCTCACGGACAGCAGGGCGAACCCCGCCGCCAGGATCGCGAGCGCCAGGATCGGCACGTAGAGCTCCATCGCTACATGTCCTCGCACACTCGATGGAAACGAACGTTCACAATAGCGCCGGGCTCAGCGGCCGCCTTCACGGTCGCGTAAGGGTTGCAATTTGCTTCGGTCATGCGGACGGAGCCACCTTTGACAGCGCGTTGATGATGCGGTCGGAGACGTCACCCCGCCGGTCTGTCAGATTAGCCAGCAGCTTGAGGGCGAACCTCATCAGGGTCGGGCGTGGCAGCCCGTGCCGCGTGGCGAACTTCATCACGCCCGGCCTGCCGATCGCCTCCAGGAACAGCCGGCCGAGGGTGAAGTAGCCGCCGTACTCCTCCTTGAGAATACGCGGGTAGGAGAGTAAAACGCGCTCTCGCTGAGCCGGGGTGGGGCGGGCGAGCGCCTGGACGATGGTCTCGGCCGCGATCCGGCCGGTCGCCATGGCGTAGGCGATGCCCTCCCCGTTGAACGGATTGACCGCTCCGGCCGCGTCGCCGACGAGGAGCAGGCCCCGGCGGTAGGCGGGCTGCCGGTTGAAGGCCATCGGCAGCGCGGCGCCCCTGATCGGGGCGGTCATGTTCTCCTCGGTGAAGCCCCACTCGGCCGGCATGCCCTTGACCCAGCGCCGGAGCAGGTCGCGGTAGTCGACGTTCTTGAAGGCGGCGCTGGTGTTGAGCAGGCCGACCCCCACATTGCAGGTGCCGTCGCCCACGCCGAAGATCCAGCCGTACCCGGGCAGGAGCCGGTCCCCGTCCCACAGCTCCAGCCAGGTCTCCAGGTAGTCGTCGTCGTGGCGCGGGCTGCGGAAGTACGTGCGCACCGCCACGCCCATCGGCCGGTCGGCCCGCTTGTGCAGCCCCATGGCGATGGACAGGCGGCTGGAGTTGCCGTCCGCGGCGATCACCAGCGGGGCGCGGAAGGTCTGCGGCGCGCCGTCGGCGCCCTTGGCGGTCACCCCGGTGATGCGGCCGCTGCGCTCGTCGAGCACCGGCCCGGTGACGTTGGTCTCCTCGAGCAGGCGGGCGCCGGCGCGCTCGGCGTGCCTGGCGAGGATCTCATCGAAGTCGGCCCGGGTGCGCACCAGGCCGAAGTCCGGGTAGCTGGTGAGCTGCGGCCAGTCGAGCTCGAACCGGAGGCCCGCACCGTAGACCCGCAGGCCCCGGTTCCGGATCCAGCCGGGCGCGTCGATGTCCACGCCCATCGCGACGAGCTCTTTGACCGACCGGGGAGTGAGCCCGTCCCCGCACACCTTCTCCCTGGGGAACCGGGTCTTCTCCAGCAGCAGCACGTCGAGCCCGGCCTTGGCCAGGTAGAAGGCCGCGGTCGAGCCGGCCGGGCCCGCGCCGACGACGATCACGTCGGCGTCGGCCGTGCTCCGCTCCGCCCGGGTCTGCTCGCTCACGGGGACCTGTCCTGCTGGGAAGAGAAGATCCTTAAGAGGTACGGGACCTTCGTGCCTTTGTGAATACCTTCACAAACGTCCGCGCAAAGTCTAATCCCATCCCCACCGCCCGGTGTCAAACGGCGTCCCCGGGCCGGGCCGCGCCGGGCCCCGGCTTGAACGCGCGGTGGAGGGCGACGATCCCGAACGTGAGGTTCCGCCAGGCGACCTTCTCCCAACCGGCCTCGTGGATGAGCTTCGCGAGGGCCGCCTGGTCCGGCCAGGCCCGGATCGACTCGGCGAGGTACTCGTACGAGTCCGGGTTGGAGCTGAGGAGACGGGCGACCAGCGGCAGCAGCCGCATCAGGTACTGGGAGTAGACGAGGTCGAACCAGCGGGCGGGCGGCCGGGAGAACTCGCAGATGACGAGGCGTCCGCCGGGCTTGGTCACCCGGAGCATCTCCCGCAGCGCCTGCGCGGGGTCGGCCACGTTCCGCAGCCCGAAGGAGATCGTCACCGCGTCGAAAGTTTCAGACTTGAACGGCAGGCGCAGGGCGTCGCCGGCGATGAACGTGACCCCGCGGACGCCCCCGCCGTACAGGCCGGAACCGCCCCGCCGGGCCACGCCGGTGCGCAGCATCCCGAGGGAGAAGTCGCACGCGATGGCGCGGGCGCCGTACATGGTGAAGGCGTCGGTCGAGGTGCCGGTGCCGGCCGCGAGATCGAGCACGAGCTCCCCGGGCCCGGCGTCGATGGCGGCCGCGGTGGCCCTCCGCCACGTCCGGTCCTGCCCGAGGGAGAGCACGGTGTTGACCAGGTCGTACCGCTTGGCCGTGCGATCGAACATCGCGGCGACCTCGCGGGGCTGCTTGTCCAGCGATGCGCGCGTCATGCGGCAAGCCTAAGCGGCGGCGCCGGCGAGACCTCACCATGCCGGGGCCGTGTGCGTAATGTAGTTACGCGATTACACCGTCTCTTAGAAGGTGGGGATCGAGCGATGCGCGGACGCCTGGGCCGTGGCCCGCTGCCCCGCTCTCACGCCTGGCGTCTCCGGGCGGGCGTGCAATGCGCCGGAATCCCCCCGCCTAACCCCGTTGACCTGCGGCGAAATGGTGTAAGGGCCGGTCCGGGCCGGTCTGCGCCCGGCTCGGGCGAGCCGCCGGAACGCGCCCGGCAAAGCGGAAACCGGGTAAAGACGTTACTGCTAAGTATTGGAAACCATTTGGTGAGAAGCGCCACAGCGGCCACTGGACGTGAGTACGATGCCCACGTTGACACGCCCCGTCTGGCCTAGCCGTCCCTGCGCTCGCGTTTGCGGACGATACGCTCGCTCACTGCGTCGCGCTGTCTCGACAGCAGAACGTAACTGGCCAATCCACTCACCAGGAAAGCCAGGATGAGCAGCCAGAAGCCGCGCATGCCGACGAGATAGAGGACCCCTAGGGTGACGAGGAAGAGCCCGAACCTGGAAAGCGTGTAAACGACTAGCGGGTGCACACCCTTGAGGTTACGTCATCCTGTCGTGACGCCCATCTCTCTTCGCATCGAGCGCTGGTACTGCTAGTGTTCACAACAAGGTGGATTTGTAAAGAAACCTCCATGAGAGTACCAAAGAGGCTCTATCATATAACAATCGGGCACTGAGCCGGTAACAACCCGTGATCTTCGCCGGAAACCACGGATAAATCAGGCTTCGCTCGGCAGACTGGTTACCTGTCCGCCCGCTGCAGGACGCGGGACGCGAGGGGGAGAGATTGTGGAGAGTAGCAGCGAGCGACTGCTGACCCCCGGAGAGGTTGCCGCCCTCTTCCGGGTCGACCCGAAAACGGTGACACGCTGGGCCGCCGCAGGCCGAATCAGCAGCATCCGTACCCCCGGAGGGCACCGGCGATTCCGCGAGTCGGAGGTGCACGCCCTCCTACGCGGTGAGGACGTCATGTCGGCCGAACGCCAGAACGGCGACTCACCGCGCGTGTGAACGTACGGCATGCAAGGACAGGTGACTCTGCGCATCACCCCGGGCGCAGGGTCACCCGATTTCCTCTGCCCGCGTCGTCGAGGTCACCCGGAACGTCCTGCCTTGTCCCGGTGTGACCTCGGCCCGCGGAGCCGGCACGCCCGCTCCGCGCCCGGCGGTCCCCACCCTGTGCCAGGCCGTCACGCCCGCCCCGCGCCGGGCGGCCGCTCCCGCTCCGCGCCGGGCGGTCACTCCTGCTCCGCCTTGAACGCCTGGAAGACCCGCTCGAGCTCGTCGTTGTCCTCCCGCCACCGGCGGCGCCGCTCGGCGGCCTCCTCCTCGGTGATCGCTTCGCTGAGGTAGCGCTCGTAATCGGGCTCGCCGGGCGCGATCTCGACATAGGCATTGCCGATCAAGCGCCCGTCGGCGCTCGTGAGTGATCGGGGGACGCGGAGCCTCCCGTCACCGAGCCGGATCACGAACATCCGAACCACCTAGATCCCATAGCGCCGGTTGAAGAACAGCATGACGTTGAGCGCGGCCCTGGTGTGGCCGCTGAGCATGTCCACGAGGGCGGGGCGCTGCCGGGAGGCGATCGCGGCGAAGGCGTCGGCGAAGAACTCCTTCCGGCCGAGCCCGCCCGGCTGCCGGTGGAACGACGAGGCGAGCAACGGCACGCACTCCGCGTAGAGGGCGGCGAACTCCGGCGAGTCCGACACCCACTCCCAGGGCGGCGTCGCGTCCACGTCGTCCAGGGCGTGGCCGACCTCGTGCAGCATCACGTCGGGGGTCGGCGAGGGCCGGTCCCCGACGACGATCTTCCTGTCGCCGTAGGCGCCGGCGCAGATGTCCCAGGTCCCCTGGCCGGAGGGCAGCGGCGCCCCGCGCAGGTAGCCCATGTCGTCCAGGTCGGGCACCCCGCCCGCGCCGATGTAGATCCCCGCCAGGCCGTCGGCGAGCTTGACCTTGATCAAGTCGGGCAGCCGGGCGAGGCTGTCGACGGCGTGCACCGCGTCGATCGAGGGCGGCCCCTCGGCGGCGTCCCACTGCCGGTGGAGGATGCGCTCCAGCGGGCCGCAGTGCCGCCGGCCGTCCCGGAGGTCCGGTGCGTCCGGCGGGTGCGGCTCGGCCCGCATCGGCCGGTCGTCGAGCTCGAAGTCCCGCCAGGTGTAGCTCGGCCGGTCGTGCACCACCGGCGCGGTCGCCGCGTGGACCCGCTCCACCGAACGCTCCGGGCGGCGCTCCGGCCGGCGTTCGGCGATCCGCTCGGGAGAACGCTCGGGTGACCGCTCGGTCGCCTCCAGCCTCCGCCGCGACGCGTACGGTCCCCACCGCCACCACCGGGACACCCGGCGGTGCCGGCCCCTTTCCCCACGCTCAGCCATCACACCCCACTCATGACGCTGAGTTCTCCCGCAGCCTGTACCGGACCACCGTACGACGCCTGACCGGCGCCGTCAGCCGGATCGAGCGCGCAGGACACCGAGGACTCACCGGGGCGTGGCCCGGCGCCGCGGACAGAAGTCGATGGCCTCCGGCGGCAGCACCCCTCCGCATGGCTTACCTTGTGGGCATGCCCTCCGTGATTTCCGGTCTGGTGCTGCTCGCCTTCTGGCTCTTCTGCCTGTTCCACGTCATCACGACGCCGTGGCACGAGGTGCGGAACCTGCCGAAGGCGGCGTGGGTCATCATCGTGGCCCTCCTCCCCGGCCTGGGCGGCCTGCTGTGGCTGCTGTTCGGGCGCCCCCAGGCCCCCGCCTGGCATGACCCGGCCGCCGGCGCTGGATGGCGGGAGCAGCCGCAGCCTGGGCGGCCGATCGGCCCCGACGACGACCCCGAGTTCCTCCGCTCGCTCGACCGCCGGCTCCGCGGCGAGGAGTGACCTCACCGCCCGCCGCCGGGGCGCCGGCGGGCGGTGCCGCTTCCGGCCGCTTCGCACCTCCGGCCGCCGTTTCTCCGCTCCGGCCGCGCCGTTCCGGCCCCGGCCACGGGGTGCTCCGTGCCCGGCGCCCGGCGGGACCTCGACCGCGCCCCGCGATCCGGCATCCCGCTACGGCCCGCACGATCGGCCCCGGTACGGCCCACGACCCCGCGCCGGCACGGCCCGCACGACCGGTGGCCTGGTACGGCGCGCACGATCCGGCGGTCCCCGTACGGCGCGCGCGTCCGGCGGGCGCGGAACCCGGCCCGGTGGCGGCGGCCGCACGCCACGCGGCCGAGCGGGCCGGTCGGGGTGAGATGCCACACCCGGTAGGGAGCCCCGCCCGGTCGATGCGGAAGGCGCACCCGGCCGGCGCAGGACGCCGCGGTGCCGCCGCGGCATCATGCACCAGGCGCGCGACGCCGGAGCACCCGGTCACCACGGGATGCCGCGCCCCAGGTCAGCACGGGATGCCGTGGCCCCCGGTCAGCGCGGGATGTCGGCCGCCCGCCCCGCCTGACCGACCCCGGGGAACCGTGGCCCCCGGTCAGCGCGGGATGTCGCTGTAGGAGTGGAGACCGGGGAAGAAGATGTTCACGCCGATCAGGTTGAACAGCAGGCAGGCGAAGGCGACCAAGGAGATGATGATGGCGGCCTTGCCCTTCCAGCCCGCGGTCGCCCGCGCGTGGAGGTAGGCGGCGTACACGACCCAGGTGATGAAGGACCAGACCTCCTTGGGGTCCCAGCCCCAGTAGCGGCCCCAGGCCCGGTCCGCCCACAGCGCCCCGGCGATCACGGCGAAGGTCCAGATGGGGAAGCCGATCACGATCGCGCGGTGCACGACCGTGTCCAGGGCCTCCCGGGTGGGCAGCACCGAGGGGCGGTCCTTGCGGACCAGGTAGAGGATCGCGCTCACCCCGGCGACCGTGAACAGCCCGCTCGCCACGATCGCGGCGGACACGTGGATGGCGAGCCAGTAGGACTGGAGGGCCGGCATGAGCGGCCCCGCCTGGACGTGCAGGAAGAGCACGGCGAAGCCGAGCCCCAGGGCGGCGGCGAGGGTGACGAAGGCGCCGAGGAACCGGATCCGGTGGCGGAACAGCAGCACGAGGAAGGCGGTGACGGCCGCCAGGCAGAGCCCCACCACGAACTCGTACATGTTGCCCCACGGCCACCGGTCGACGGCGAGGCCGCGGGTCACGATCGCCGCGAGGTGGGCGGCCCAGCCGATCCAGGTGAGCGCGATCCCGGCGAGGCCGGCCTTCGCCGCCCACGGCGCGCCCTCGGCCGTCGCCGCGCCGCCCGCGGCGGCGGCCTCCCCCGGCTCACCGGATGACGGCCCCCCGCCGCCGGCGCCCACCGCCACGGGTTCGCGCGCCTTGACCGCTGAGGCCGGGTGGATCCGGCCGAAGGCGAGGTCCAGGGCGAAGCAGATCATGGCCACGAGGTAGAGCAGGACCGCCACCAGGGTGAGCTGGTCGCTCAACGTGGCGAGCTCTTCGTTGACCAGGGGCGTCATCGCTCCTCCTCATGCTCGGCGGGCGGAGGCGCCGTGGGTGATGGGGGTGTCGGGCCGACGCGGTCGGCGCGCAGCGCGGTGACGATCTCGGTGAACTCCTTGGCGAACGCCGCGGCACCGCCATCGGTGCGCTCCAATCCTCCCACCGTGATCCGGCGGTCGTTCACCCGGACCCAGATCCGGCGGCGGCGGACGGTGAGGGAGAGCACCAGCCCGAGCACCGCGGCGGTGGCGGCGAGCAGCGCCGGCAGCCGGCCGGGGTCGCGGCTGACCTGGAGGCTGATCCACTCCTTCACCCCGGTGAACTGGATCGTGCCCGCGCCGTCCGCGAGCTCGAGGGTCTCGCCGACGCTGAGCGGCTTCGGCTGCGCGGTCATCTTGCCCAGGGGCCGCATCTTCGTGGTGTCGAGCTGGAACACCGACTGCGGCACGCCCGAGTCCAGGCCGAGGTCGCCGGCGAACGGGAAGACCTGGGCGACCGGGTTGACCGTGCCGGGGAAGGCGGACACCCAGGCGTCGCCCGCCTGCACCCCGGTGGGGAGGAAGCGGATCAGGAAGCCCAGCTGCTCCGGCCGGGCGTCCGGAACCTTGATCACGCACTCGGAGGCGTAGGTGGCCCGGTCGCTGATCAGGCACGGCACCGGCCCCTCCCAGGCGACCTGCCCCTTGCCGTCGGTCACCTTGAAGGTCGGGGCGTACCCGTGGCTGATCAGGTAGGTCTGCGTGCCGCCCACCTCGAGCGGCTGGTTCACCTTGAGCACGGCCTCGCGGGCCGGGGCGTCCGGCGCGTCCCGGACGGTGAGCGCGGCCTGGTAGTCGAGCGCCTGCCCGGTCCGCTCCCCGGCCGCGATGAAGGTCACCTGGAAGTCCTTGAGCGTGAACGAGAACGGGTGGAGCGACTCCGCGGTCACCCGGGACCCGGGCATGAACCGGTCGTAGGCGGCCACGGTGTTGGCGAAGCTCTCGCCCTCGACCACCACCACGTTGCCGCGGTAGCCGTACAGCGCGCCCCCGGCGAACGCGAAGAGCAGGACGACGAGGGAGAAGTGGAAGAGGATGTTCCCGGTCTCGCGCAGGTAGCCCTTCTCGGCGGCGACCCAGTCCGGACCGGTGGTCACCCGGAACCGCCGCTTCCGCAGCAGCGCCGCCGCCTCGGCCACGGTGAGGTCGCCCTCGAACTCCTCCCCGTACGGCAGGCGGAGCAGGTTGCGCGGGGCGGCGGGAGGCCTGCGGCGGAGCTCCCCGGCGTGGCGGGCGAGCCGGGGGACGATGCAGCCGAGCAGCGAGATGAACAGCAGCAGGTAGATCGCGGCGAACCAGGGCGAGCTGTAGACGTCGAACAGCCAGAGCCGGTCCAGCCACTCGGCCTCTTGCGGCCGGCTGCTGAAGTACTGCGCCACCTGGTCCGGGTCGATGCCGCGCTGGGGGTAGATCGATCCCGGAACCGCGGCGAGCGCGAGCAGGAAGAGCAGGATCAGGGCGGTGCGCATCGAGGTGAGCACCCGCCAGCCCCAGCGCAGCCAGCCGATCAGCCCGAGCCCGGCGGGCCGGTGGGGCGCTTCCGGTTCGCTCTCGACCGCGGTGGCGGTCCCGGTCTCCTGTGGCTCCGTCATCAGATCACCGGTTCGAATCCGGCCACCCACCCCTGCAGCTGGGCGACGAGGCCTCCCCACCACCCGGTGACGAGCAGCAGGCCGACGGTGACGAGCATGGCGCCTCCGATCCGGGTGATGAGGACGGTGTGGCGGCGCAGTGCCTTGATCGCGTACAGCGCCCTGCGGTAGGCGAGCCCGGCGAGCACGAACGGCAGGCCGAGGCCGAGCGCATAGGCGAAGGCGAGCAGCGCCCCGCGACCGGCGCTGCCCTGGTCGACCGAGAGCGTGAGGACCACGGCGAGCGTCGGGCCGATGCACGGCGTCCACCCGAGCCCGAAGACCACGCCGAGCAGCGGCGCGCCGGCGAGGCCGGCCGACGGCAGCCGGTGGATGCGCAGGTCGCGCTGGAGCCCGGGGATCGCCCCGAGGAAGGCGAGCCCGAGGAGCACCGTGACCCCGCCGAGCACCCGGGTGATCACGGCGGAGTGCTCCAGGAGCAGGGCGCCGACGCCGCCGAAGAACGCCCCGCCGGTCACGAACACCGCGGCGAACCCGAGCACGAACAGCGCGCTGCCGAGCACCATCCGCCCGCGCCTGGGGTCGCCGCTCATGCCCGTGACGTACGACAGGTAGCCGGGGACGAGCGGCAGCACGCAGGGGGAGATGAAGGAGACCACGCCGGCGAGGACGGCGATGGGCACCGCCAGGAGCAGCGAGCCGGTCGCCACGGTCGTGCCGAGGTCACTCATCGCTCACCTTGGTGACCGCGTCGAGGAGGTCCTGGTACTTCACGGCGCCGAGGGCGCGGGCGGCGATGCGGCCCTGCGCATCGATGATCAGCGTGGACGGGATGGCGGCCGGGGGGACCGTGCCCTGGAAGGCGAGGAGCAGCTTGCCCTCGTTGTCGAAGATGCTCGGGTACCCGGGCTCGACGGCGCGGTCGTAGGCCTTGGCCGACGCCTCCTGGTCCTTGAAGTTGACCCCGATGAACCGCACGCCCTTGGACTTGGTGATCGCCGCCACGTCCTTGAGCACGGGCGCCTCGGCCCGGCACGGGGCGCACCAGGACGCCCAGAAGTTCAGCACGTAGACGGTGCCCGGGGTGAGGGTGACCGTCTCACCGTCGAGGGTCCGGCCCGAGATCTGCGGCGCCTTGGGCCGCTCCCCCGGGTCGAAGACCTGCACCCGGCCGTCACCCGGCACGAACCGGGTCTCGCCGATGCCGGGCTGGGCCGCCTCGCTTCCCGCGCATCCGGCGAGGGCGGCCGCGGCCAGAGCGACGATCGCGGTCAGGCGCTTGACGGACACGGCACGACGATCTCCTTGTACGACGCCCTGTAGAGCTGTAAGCCTACCGATCCCGCCTGTGTGCTCCGCGCACGGGTGCGCCGGCCGGGGACGCGGCGGCGGCCCGGCGCGGCGGCCTTCGGCGGTCACGGCCGCGGGGCACGGCGGTGGGGGCGCTTGCCCCGCTGTGAGAGGTGGCGGTGGGACGCCTGCCCCGATGTGGGGTGGCGGTCGGGCCCTCGCGGCCTCCGTGCGGGGGCATGGCGGCGGGGCGCTCCCGGCCTCGGCGGCGCCACCGGAGGGGCGGCCGCGCCGTCACGCCCCCGCGGAGGGGCCGGCCTCCCCGGCCGCGGACTCCTTCAGCAACGCCCCGGCGGGCTCGCTGTAGCCGACGCTGATCAGGCGGTTCCCCTCGAAGGTGAAGCTGGTGAGGCTGGCGAGCGCGCACTGCCGCCGCCGGGGGTCGTGCCAGAGCCGCCGGCCCTCGGCCGCCAGCCGGGTGACCCAGATGGGGAGCTGGTGGCTGACGAGCAGCGCCTCATGACCCCGCGCTCGCTCCCGCGCCTCGTCGATGGCCGCCTTCATCCGGGCCACGACCTCGACGTACGGCTCGCCCCAGGAGGGCCGGAACGGGTTGAGGAAGTAGCGGTAGCGGCGGATGTCGCGCAGCAGCGCGGTGCCGTTGCCGACCCGGACCCCCTCGAAGACGTTGAACGCCTCAGTGAGCCGGTCGTCGATCTGAATCTTCAGCCCCAGCCGCTCCGCGGTGGGCGTGGCCGTCTCCACCGCCCGTTCCATCGGAGAGCTGCGGATCTCCACGATGTCCCTGGTGGCGAGGGTCTCGGCGACCACCTCGGCCATGCGCCGGCCGAGCTCGGAGAGGTGGAAGCCGGGCAGCCGGCCGTACAGCACCCCTGTGGGGTTGTGGACCTCCCCGTGGCGCAGCAGGTGAACGATGGTGAGCTCTGACATGGTCCCCGACAGCCTACCCGTCCTCGGCACAGGCACCGCGTAGCGCCTCCACCGCGGCCCGGATCGCGGGCCGGCGGCCGCCGCGGGTGCGCCAGACCGCGTAGACGCGGCGGGTCGGGGGCGGCTCGACGGGGACCACCCGGACGCCCTCGGGCAGCGCCACCCGGCCGAGCCGGGGGATGAGCGCGCAGCCGTGGCCCGCGGCGACGAGCGCGAGCTGGGTCGGGTACTCGCCGGCCATGCAGACGATCCGCGGCTCCCGCTCCACGGAGCGGAGGAGGAAGAGCAGGAAGTCGTGGCAGACCGTGCCGGGCCCTGAGCTGATCCAGTCCCCCTCCGGCAGGTCGTGGAGGCTCACCGCCCGCCGGCCGGCGAGCGGGTGCCCGGACGGGACCACCAGGTCGGCGACGTCGTCGAGGAGCACCGCCCGGGACAGCCCGTGCGGCAGCGGCATCGGCCGGGTGAGCCAGTCCTGGACCACGGCGACGTCGATCTCGCCGCGCGCCACCTCGCGGAGCTGCCGCTCCGGCTCGCGTTCGTAGATCAGCACGCCGAGGCCGGGGTGGTTCCGCTTGAGGATCGACAGGGCGCGGGGCAGGATCCCCCGCGCCGCGGTGGGGAAGGCCGCCAGGGTGAGCGTGCCGACGACCTTGCCGCGCAGCGCCGCGAACTCGGCCTCCGCGGCCTCCACCATGGCGAGGATGCGCTCGGCGTGCTCGACGAGGAGGCCGGCGGCGTCGGTGAGCCGCACCCCGCGCCCGTCCCGCTCGAGGAGCACGGTTCCGGTCTCCCGCTCGAGCTTGGCGAGCTGCTGGGAGATCGCGGAGGGCGTCACCATGAGCGCCTCGGCCGCCGCCCCGACCGACCCGTGGACCGCGACGGCGTGCAGGGCCCGGAGCCGGTTGAGATCCAGCATATGGACACGCTAGAGCCCCGCCCGGGCGACGGCCCGGCCGGGGCGGCACGGGACGGAGCACCCGGACCGGGCATGCCACGGCTCCGGCCCGCCTCGGGCCGGCGGCACGAACGCTCGAATCCGGGCCGGGCCCCGGCTCGGCCCGCGAGCCGCCGGCACACGGAACGCTCAGGTCCAGGCCCGGCCTCCGTCCTCCCGGCGGCCCGCCGGCGGACCCGGATCCGGCCGGGTCCTGGCTCAGGCCGCGAGCCGTCGGCGCACGGAACCCTCAGGTCCGGGATGGGCCCGGCCTCCGTCCTCCCGCCGGCCGGGCGGCGGACCCGGATCCGGGCCGGGCTCGGTCTCAGCCCTGCCGCGCGGCCTGCGCGGCGGCCCGGGCGGCGGCCGGGAGCGCCTCCAGCACCCGGTTCACCGCCTCGTCGTCGTGGGCGGCCGACACGAACCACGCCTCGAACGCCGAGGGCGGCAGGTAGACGCCCTGGTCGAGCATGCTGTGGAAGAACGCCCGGTACGCGGCGGTGTCCTGGGCGCGCGCCGACTCGTAGTCGACCACCGGCCGGTCGGTGAAGAAGATCGAGAAGAGGTTGCCGGCCCGCTGCAGCCGGTGCGGCACCCCGGCGGCGGAGAGCGCCTCGGAGGCGGCCCGGCCGATCGTCTCGGCGACCCGGTCGAGGCGGTCGTAGACCGCCTGGTCGCAGGCGCGCAGCGTGGCGAGGCCCGCGGCGACGGCGAGCGGGTTCCCCGAGAGCGTGCCCGCCTGGTACACCGGCCCCTCGGGGGCGAGGTGGGCCATCACGTCGGCCCGGCCGCCGAACGCGGCCGCGGGGAGCCCGCCGCCCATGACCTTGCCGAAGGTCATGAGGTCGGCGTCGACCGGGTCCACGCCGTACCAGCCCTGGGCGGTCACCCGGAAGCCGGTGAGCACCTCGTCGATGATGAGCAGGGCGCCGTGCTCGGAGCACAGCTCGCGCAGCCGCCGGTTGAACCCCTCGGCCGGCGGGACCACCCCCATGTTGGCCGGGCACGCCTCGGTGATGACGCAGGCGATCTCGAACTTCCGGAACGCCTCCTCGACCGCCTCCACCGAGTTGTACGGCAGCACGATGGTGTCGGCCGCGGCCGCCCCGGTGACGCCGGGCGAGTCGGGGAGGCCGAAGGTGGCGACGCCCGACCCGGCGGAGGCGAGCAGCGCGTCCACGTGCCCGTGGTAGCAGCCGGCGAACTTGATGACCTTGGACCGGCCGGTGAACCCCCTGGCGAGCCGTACCGCCGACATCGTGGCCTCGGTGCCGGAGCTCACCAGGCGGATCTTCTCGACCGGCGGCATCCGGGAGACGATCTCCTCGGCGAGCAGCACCTCGCCCTCGGTCGCCGTGCCGTAGGAGAGCCCGCGGGAGAGGGCCTCCTCCACCGCCTGGACCACGGCCGCGTGCCGGTGCCCGAGGATCAGCGGACCCCACGAGCACACGAGGTCCACGTAGCGGTTGCCGTCCACGTCGACGAGGTAGGGCCCTTCGCCGGAGGCCATGAAGCGCGGCGTGCCGCCCACGGCGCCGAACGCCCGCACCGGCGAGTTCACCCCGCCGGGGACGATCTTCTTGGCGCGGTCGAACAGGGCCTCGGAGGTCTGCGTACGAGTCACGTCCCCAGATTACGGGCCCGGCCGGGCGGGGGCCGTACCGGGGATCACGCGGAGCGTCACCGGGCGCCGGTCATCGGTCACCGGGCGAGGGTCATGAGTCGCAGAAGTCGGCGAGCAGGTCGAGGACCCGCAGCGGGTCGGGGAGGGGGCGTCCGTCGGGGGGCCGGATCCAGCGCACCTGGTCCCCGTCGACGCGGGTGGACGGCGGGGCGAGCACGTAACTGTCGCGGCAGTGCCAGCGCAGCCCCGGCGTGCTCTCGATGGTCTCGGGGTCGGCGTCGAGGTGGCAGGACCACCACTCGTCCTCGTCCTCGGGCGCGCCGCGGGTCGCGACGAAAAAAAGCACCCGGTCGCCGTTCTCAGCGACCGGGCCGTGCACGTGGGCGGCGTCCATGGCGGCGAGCGCGGGCAACCCCATGGAGGCCGGTACGTCGAATACGTCGAACACCCTCCCCGTGGGGAGGATGATGTTCGCGTCGGGGTTCTGCTGCCACCACCGGGTCAGCAGCGCCGGATCGGTCGTGGCCTGCAGCCGCCAGGCCGGCGACAGCGGGTGCGCTCCCGGGTCGGGACAGCCGATCCGGTCACACGAACAGGCCCTGCCCCCTTCACCGCGGGGATGGGCCCCGGGACAGGCGGCCCACCCGAGCTGCGCGTACTCCAATACGGCCGTGATCTTCTGCGGCCTTCGATGCCCTCGCCGTTTCACCCGGCGGGCCAAGGGTACCCCCACCATTCGGCGCTCCTCCACGCACGCAGCTTCTCGGCGCATCCCAGCGGTCGACGGGAGCACGCTGCGGCTCTCGCCGCCCCGCAGAGGATGGCGAAACGCTCCCGACACTGCCCCGGTGCGCGTCCGCGGCGGCGCGAACTCCCGGGTGAGCGTCAGGATAGTAGGCGCGCGACTTCAGCCGCCCAGTAGGTCAGGATGAGGTCGGCCCCGGCCCGGCGGATCGAGATCAGCGACTCCATGATGATCCGCTCCCGGTCGAGCCAGCCGTTCGCCGCCGCGGCCTCGATCATCGCGTACTCGCCGCTCACCTGGTACGCGGCGACCGGCACGTCGACCGCGTCGCGCACCCGGCGGATCACATCGAGGTACGGCAGGGCCGGCTTGACCATCACGGCGTCCGCGCCCTCGGCCAGGTCGAGCCGGACCTCGCGCAGCGCCTCGTCGATCGGCCCGGCCGGGTCCTGCTGGTAGGCGGAGCGGTCCCCGAACCTCGGCGCGCACTCGGCCGCCTCCCGGAACGGGCCGTAGAAACCGGAGGCGTACTTGGCCGAGTAGGCGAGGATCGGCACGTGGGCGAAGCCGTTGGCGTCGAGCGCCTCCCGGATCGCCTTGACCTGCCCGTCCATCATGCCGCTCGGCGCGATCACCTGGGAGCCCGCGGCCGCCTGGGAGACCGCGGCGGAGGCGTAGCGCTCCAGCGTGGCGTCGTTGTCCACCTCGCCGGTCTCGGTGAGGATGCCGCAGTGCCCGTGGTCGGTGTACTCGTCGAGGCAGGTGTCGGTCATCACCACGAGGGCGTCGCCCACCTCGGCCACGACGTCCCGCACCGCGACCTGGACGATGCCCTCCGGGTCGTCGGCCGCGGAACCGCGGGCGTCCTTGTGCGCCGGGATGCCGAAGAGGATGACCCCGCCGACCCCGGCCTCGGCCGCCTCGGTCACGGCCTTGCGCAGCGAGTCGCGGGTGTGCTGCACGACCCCCGGCATCGAGCCGACCGGCTGCGGCTCGGCGATGCCCTCCTTGACGAAGAGGGGGAGGATCAGGTCGGCCGGGTGCAGCCGGGTCCCCGCCACCAGCCGGCGCAGGGCCGGCGTGCGGCGGAGCCGGCGCGGCCGGGCCACCGGGAACTGAGCGCTCATGCTCTCTCCACTCATCACGATCTCGTGCTCGGGTGAACGCGCCGGGGCGGCCCGCTCATCCCGGCGGGGCGCGGGCGGCGCGCGGTTCCCGCCCGGCGCGGGCGGCACCCGGTCACTTCGCCCGGCGCCGGGCGCCCCTGCGCATCTGGGACGGGCGGCGGGGCGTCTCCCCGGCGGCGAGCTGCGCCTGCCGCATCTTGGCCCCGTACTCCGCCAGGGCCGCGGCGAGCAGGGAGACCGACGGCTTCTCGGCCATCACGTCGACCCGGAGGCCGAACTCCTGGGCGGTCTTCGCGGTCTGCGGGCCGATCACGGCGATCACCGTGACGTTGTGCGGCTTGCCGGCGATGCCGATGAGGTTGCGCACCGTGGACGACGAGGTGAACAGCACCGCGTCGAACCCGCCGCTCTTGATCGCCTCCCGGATGGGCGCGGGCGGGGGCGCGGCGCGCACGGTCCGGTACGCGGTGACGTCGTCGCACTCCCAGCCGAGCTCGGTCAGGCCGGCGATGAGCGTGTCGGTCGCGATGTCGGCCCGCGGCAGCAGCACCCGGTTGATCGGGTCGAGCAGCGAGTCGTACGGCGGCCACTCCGCGAGCAGGCCCTCGGACGACTGCTCACCGGTCGGCACCAGGTCGGGCCGGATGCCGAAGTCCATGAGGGAGCGCGCGGTCGCGTCGCCCACGGCGGCGATCTTCAGGCCGGCGAACGCGCGGGCGTCGAGGCCGTACTCCTCGAACTTCTCCCGCAGGGCCTTCACCGCGTTGACGCTGGTGAAGACGACCCACTCGTAACGGCCGTTGATCAGGCCCTTGATCGCCCGGTCCATCTGCTGCGGGGTGCGCGGCGGCTCGACCGAGATCGTCGGCACCTCCTCCGGGACCGCGCCGTACGCCCGGAGCTGCTCGGTGAGCTCCTTGGCCTGTTCCTTGGTGCGGGGGACGAGCACCCGCCAGCCGAAGAGCGGCTTGGTCTCGAACCAGGACATGCGGTCGCGCATGCCCACCGCGTCCCCGACGACGATCATCGCCGGCTCGGAGACGTCCGCGCGCTTCAGGTCGGGGCCGAGCCGGCCGAGCGTGGAGACCACGGTGTGCTGCGCGGTCACCGTGCCCTCGCGCACCACCGCGACCGGGGTCGAGTCCGGCTTGCCCCCGCTGATCAGCGCCTTCGCGATCGCGGGCGCCTCGGCGAGCCCGTGGTAGATCACTAAGGTGCCCTCGCAGGAGGCGTGGGGCGTCCAGTCCTCGACCTTGGTGGCGTCCACCACCCGGAACTCGGCCACCCCGGAGGCCGGCGGGATGCCCGCGTACGTCGGCACCGCCGTGGCGGGCGGGACACCGGGCACGATCTCGAACTCGACCTCGGCGTCGGCGCACGCGGAGATCTCGTCGGCCACGGACGAGAAGAACGACGGGTCGCCGGGGCAGAGCCGTACCACGGTCCGCCCGGCCTTCGCCTCCTCGATCGCGTCGACCGCGGGCGACCCGTCCTCGCCCACATCGACGATCTTCGCGCCGTCCCGGCAGTGGCGCAGCATCGCGCCGTGGAGCGTCCGGTCGGCGATGACCACGTCGGCCCGCCGCAGCAGGTCGGCGCCGCGTAGCGTGAGCAGGTTCTCGTCACCGGGCCCGGCTCCCACGAAGGCGACGAACCCGGACTGGGCCTCCAGACTGTGGTTCGCGGAGCTCACTGGACCTGCTCCCTCATCAACGTGCCGGCCCCCTCGGCGAGCATGGCGGCCGCGAGATCACGGCCGAGCTCCATGGCCGCCGACGCGGGTCCGGAGACTGACTTGCGCACCGATCGCCGGCCGTCGACGGAGACGACGGCCGCGGTCAAGCTGAGAACGTTCCCGTCACCGGAGGCGTGGGCGCCCACCGGTGCCGCGCATCCGGCCTCGAGTGCGGCGAGCACCGAGCGCTCCGCGGTCACCGCGTCCCGCGTCGCCCGGTCGTCGATCGCGCTCAGCAGCTCGATGAGGTCGGCGCGGTCGGCGCGGCATTCCACGGCGAGCGCGCCCTGTCCCGGGGCGGGCAGCACCTGCTCCACCTCGAACACCTGGGCGATCGCCTCCTCGCGGCCGATCCGGCCCAGCCCGGCGGCGGCCAGGACGATTCCATCGAGCTCTCCTGAGGTTACCTTCCCCAGACGAGTGTCGGCATTGCCGCGAATCGGGACATATTCCAGGTCCGGCCGGAGCATCCGGAGCTGCGCGATGCGCCGCGGGGACCCGGTCCCGACCCGCGCGCCCGGCGGCAGCTCGCTGAACGGCACCCGGCCGACGAACGCGTCCCGGGGGTCGTCGCGCGGCGGGATGGCGGCGATCACGATCCGGTCGTCGCCCTTGGTCGGCAGGTCCTTGAGCGAGTGGACCGCGAAGTCGACCTCGCCGGCGATGAGCGCGTTGCGCAGCTCGCTGACGAAGACGCCGGTGCCGCCGAGCTGGGTGAGGTGGGCCCGGGAGACGTCGCCGAACGTGGTGATCCCCACGAGCTCGGACCGGCGCCCGGTGGCCTGTGCGAGCCGCTCGGCGACGCGCCGCGACTGGCTCGTCGCCATCAGGCTCTTGCGGGTCCCGAGCCGCAGCGGGGCGCTCATCGCTCCACCTCCAGCCCGGTGACCGCGTCGGGGCACTGGGGATCGAGGTCGAAGAGCTCGCGCAGCGCGTGCGCGTACTGGGCGCCGCCGGGAGAGGTGGCGAGCTGCTTCACCCGAACGGTCGGCGCGTGGAGCAGCTTGTCCACCACCCGCCGCACGGTGTTGGTGATCTCGTCGCGCGTGCGCGTGTCCGCGTCGGGGATGCGGGACCAGAGCCGGGCGAGCTCCGCCTCGACCACCTCGGCGGCCTTGCTCCGGAGGGCGACCACGGTCGGCGTCACCACCGAGGCCCGCTGGGAGTCGAGGTAGGCGTCGACCTCCTCGGCGATGATCTGCTTGACCTCCCAGATCGCCTTGGCCCGGCCGCCGTCGATCTCGCTGCCGAGGCCGTCCTGCTGCATCGACTCCAGGTCGACCAGCGTCACCCCGGGCAACCGCCGGATGGCGGGGTCCACGTCGCGCGGCATGGCGAGGTCGAGCACGAACAGCGGCGACCGGCGGTCGCGCATCGCCGCCTCGACCATCTCCTCGGTGATCGAGTAGGTGCCGGCGCCGACGCAGGAGACCACCAGGTCGGCCCGGCCGATCTCCCCGGCCACGCCCGTGAGCGGGACGGCCCGCCCGCCGACCGACTCGGCGAGCCGTACCGCCCGCTCCAGGGTGCGGTTGGCGACGACGATGCCGGTGACGCCGGCGCGGGCGAGGGTGGCGGTGGCGAGCGAGCTCATCGAACCCGCGCCGACCACGAGGGCCTGCTTGCCGGGGAGCTGGCCGATCGCCTGCTCGGCGAGGGAGAGGCCCACGCCGACCAGGGAGGCGCCCGCCCGGTCGATGGCGGTCTCGGTCCGCGCCCGCTTGCCCACCCGGAGCGCGTGCTGGGTGAGCTCGTTGAGCGCGGTGCCCGCCGTGCCCTCCTCCTGCGCCAGCCGGAGCGCCGACCGGATCTGGCCCAGGATCTGCTGCTCGCCGATGACCATCGAGTCGAGGCCGCAGGCGACCGTGAACAGGTGCTGGACGGCGCGCTCCTGGTAGTGCACGTACAGGTGGCGGGCGAGCACCTCGTGGGGGAGGCCGGAGTGCCTGCCGAGCACGTCGGTGATGGCGGTCACCCCGCCGTGGAACCGGGCGACGTGCGCGTAGACCTCGACCCGGTTGCAAGTGGAGACGACGAGGACCTCGGCCACGTCCTCGTCCCGGTGGACGTCGTGGAGCAGCTTGACCAGTGCGTCACCGCTGACCGTCGCCCGCTCCAGGAGCGAGACGGGCGTGGTGCGATGGCTGAGCCCGACAACGAGGATGCTCATGAGCCCGCTCCCATCGATCGCTCACGAACATGACCGACCTCGTCCGGCCATTGATCGGCCATGATGGGCCCTCCATTAGCCTTCCGCTGCTCGTGAAACGCGAGGATCTGCAATTCAATCGAAAGATCGACTTTTCGGACGTTGACCTCCGGGGGCACGGCGAGGACCACGGGGGCGAAGTTGAGGATGCTGGTCACTCCCGCCGCGATGACCCGGTCGCAGACGTCCTGGGCCGCGCTCGCCGGAGTGGCGATCACCACGATCGAGATCCCCCGATCCTTGATCACCGACTCCAGCGCGTCGACGTGCTCGACCACCAGGCCCGCGATCCGCTCCCCCACCACCGCCGGGTCCGCGTCGAACAGCGCGGCGATGCGGAACCCCCGGGAGACGAACCCGCCGTAGTTGGCCAGGGCCCGCCCGAGGTTACCGACACCGACGATCGCCACGGCCCAGTCCTGGGTCAGCCCCAGCTCCCGGGAGATCTGATAGATCAGGTACTGGACGTCGTAGCCCACCCCCCGCGTGCCGTACGACCCGAGGTGGGAGAGGTCCTTGCGCACCTTGGCCGAGTTGACCCCGGCGGCGGCCGCCAGCTCCTCGGAGCTGACCGTGAGCGTGCCCCGCTCTGCCAGGGCGTTGAGGGCGCGCAGGTAGAGCGGCAGCCTCGCCACGGTCGCGTCCGGAATGCCGCGGTCACGTGCGTGGTGCGTACGGCGGATCACGTGGCGGTGCTCCCCGAAAGTACGGACGGCCGGGCGCGCTCCCGGCCGGGTGATTGCTACGTCCTCATCAGATTAGTGCCATTGTGAACCGGTCCCCACAGGGGGGTACCCCCATGGTGCGCCGCACCACGGGGCCCGCCCAACCCCCAGGTCACCAGGGAATAGTCTGGTTTTCATGGCGCCAAGCGATCATCGCATCACGCTCCTCGGCAAGCCCGGGTGCCACCTGTGCGACGACGCCCGCGCGGTCGTCGCCAAGGTCGCCGCCGAGTTCGGCGTTCCCTGGGAGGAGCGGGACATCACCCTCTCCCCCGAGGAGCAGGCCGAGTACTGGGAGATGATCCCGGTCGTCTTCCTCGACGGCGTCCAGCACGGCTACTGGCGCATCGACGAGGCGCGGCTGCGCGCCGCGCTCACCGAGCTCCTCGCCGCCGACGGGTCCGCGGGCTCCGGGGCCTGACCGCCCTCCGGCGCCGCCCCGGACCTCATCCGGCCACGGCGGGCCCCGCTGGCCATCGCCCTCGGCACCGCTCGCGCGCGCCGCTCACCGCGCCGCCCCGCCCGGAGCACCGGATCGCGGGGCCCCTCGGGTCCATTGACCTCCGGTACCGCCGCTGCCCCGGCGGCTCTCCGGCACCGCCCGGACCACCGGACCGTGGCGGGACCGTCCGGGACCGGCGACACGGCGTGCGGAAGACCCGTGCCGGGCGCCGGGGACCCATGCCAGGTGCCGGAGCCTCTGCAAGGTGCCGGAGGCCCGTGCCGGGGATCGGCGGCTCGGCCGCGCGACCCCGGCGTACGGCGACACCGGTGCGAAGCGGCGTCCCGGCCGGATCGGCCCCGGCACCGGGCGCCGCCGGAGCCCGCGCCGGCCCGGGGGACCCGCCCGGCCTCGGCCGCGGGCGCGCGGGCTCACCGGAACCGGGTGGGGAGCGGCACCACCTTCGCCGCGTTGACCTTGAGCTCGATGGTGTTCGCCGCCAGCACGAGCGGCTGGCGCTCGGTCACGAACCGCTCGATGTGCGGCTGGCGCTGGTGCTCGGCGTAGCCGACCTCGTCCCGGTAGAGCTCGTAGATGATGCGCTGGAGCGGCGCGGACTTCACCGAGTGGCAGACGAAGAGCAGCGTGTCCGGCTCGTGCTGCCGCACCGCCTCGACGGTCTCCTCGGCGAGCTTGTCGAACGCCTCCCCGGAGCCGTCCATGAGGGTGAAGACGGTGAGCAGGCCGTAGATGCCCGGCGACGGCTTGACCGAGCCGCTCTGCCGCTGCTCGGCCCGGCCGGCCTCCCGGGAGGCGCCGCTGAACCCGACCCCGAGGGCCGCGGCGAGCTCCTCGGAGATCGGCAGCTCGCCGCCGGAGAGGACGACGCCGGTGGCCGGCATGCTCTCGTCCTCCTCGACCGGCGCCGGCGGCGGGGGCTGCATCCCGGCGTAGCGCGACATCTGGTCGCCGATCATGATCTGGCCGGTGGCGGGGCCGGAGAAGTCGTCGCCCGCCGGTTCCGGCCGCCCCGGCCCGGCATGGTGGGCGGCCTCGCCCTGCTCCCCGGCCCGGTACTCGGCGACGAGGTCGCCCAGCCCGGAGCGGCGCGGCGGGGCCGCGGCGGCCGGGTGGCGGGCCGGCTCGGGCGCGGGCGCCGCACGGCCGCCCTCGCGGGGGTCCTCCCACTCGTCGTCGAGGTAGTCCTCGTCCTCCTCGTCCTCGTACGGCGCGAGCGGGCGGGCCACGACGTACCAGACACCCCCGGCGGTGCCGGCCATGAGCGCCACGACCACGATCCCCGGCAGCGCGAGCTCCATCGCCCCGGCGATCGCCATGCCCGCGGGGGCGACCACCGCGCTCGCGTTCATGTTGTCCGCGTCGTAGTCGTCCCCGTCCCGCCAGCGCAGCACGGCGACGATGAGGGCGATGAGCATGGTCAGGATGACGAGGCCGTGGACCCCGCGCAGCAGCCATTCCGGCCAGATGTCCCAGTGCACCGACCCGACGGGGAGCCGCTTGCTGAACGACTCGGAGATCGGGTCGACCATGGTGATCACCACACCGACGACCGTGATCGCCGTTCCGACCAGCCATACGCCGAACCGGGTCGCCGCGCGCTCGGCGAGGAGCTGGATCGTCCCGGCGGCGAGCCAGAGCGGGGCGAGCAGGGAACCGGTGATCTGGTAGGCGCGGAAGGTCAGCGCGCCGAACCCGGTCAGGTGGCCGACGGCGATGGCCGCGAGCGACAGAGCCAGTGCTCCGGTGGCGACGCTCCACGCGATCAGCCAGCCGTTGGGCTCGTCGCGGAGGCGACCTACGAGGACACCGGTCGTGATCCCGGCGAGCAGTGCGCCGGCGAACGCGAGGAGAGCGACGAGGATGTCCATGGTGGCACAATGCTGCCGGACATCGCGGCGCGATCGGTAGCTGGGGACCGGGCGGCTCTGGAGACGCCCGGTGACTTTCCCGATGCGAAACGGATTGTGTTATGCCCGGATGGTTTCTAAAGTGTTCCGGGCACGCCGACGCCACTTCCCCCAGGGATACCGGATGCCGAACACGTGGCCGTTGGCCAGGCCGTCCCCACCGGCCGCCCATGCGGCGCAGTCCACGCGAACAGCGGGCCTGTCCACACGGGAAGAACATGATCATATCGACGGCGAGCAGCTGCGGACGCTGGTGCTGCGCGCCAAGACCGGCGACAGCGAGGCGTTCGGCCAGCTGTACGACCGGTACGTGGACCTGGTCTACCGCTACATCTACTTCCGGGTGGGGAGCCACGCCCTGGCCGAGGATCTGACCAGCGAGACCTTCCTCCGGGCACTGCGCGGCATCACCGAGTACGCGTGGCAGGGCCGTGACTTCGGGGCCTGGCTGGTGACGATCGCCCGCAACCTCGTCACCGACCACTTCAAGTCCGGGCGCAACCGTCTCGAGGTGACCACGGCCGATGTGCTCGACCGGCCGCTGGACAGCACCCAGATCCCGGAGAACGCGGTCGTGGCGAACATCGTCAACGAGCACGTGATCCAGGCCGTGAAGAAGCTCCGCGCCGAGCAGCAGGAGTGCGTGATCCTGCGCTTCGTTTACGGCATGTCGCTCGCCGAGACCGCCAAGATCATGGGCAAGAAGAGCAATGCCATCAAGGCATTGCAATTCCGAGCAATTCGGGCACTAGCCCGGGCGTTGCCCAAAGATCTCAATGTGCACTGACATCTGATCATGCCCTCCTGCCCGGCGGTCACCGGGCACCATCCGGCGCACTGCCGTAACCTCATTCCCAGCGGGTCGTTTGGGGAGGTGCCGACGTTCCCCGGCCGTGCCGGACGCGGATCGTCGAGCGCCCTCTTCACGGACACGCGATGGGCGGGAGGTTCATGGGCTGGTGGCGATTCTCGCGCCGGCGACGTGGCCGATGGGCGAGCCGCAGGAGCGGCCAGATCACCGCGCGCATCGCCGAGCTCGGCCCGTGGTTCGGTGAAGGTCCTCGGCCGGAGTTCCGCGCCGCCCTCCGCGACGAGCTCATGCGCCGGTTCGCCGAGCAGGCGGCCGCCCGGGCGTCCCGGCCCGCCGCCCCGGCGCCGGCCGGCGCTCCCCCGGTGCGCCGCCGGCCGGTCCTCGTGCGGATGCTCCCCTCGCTCGTCTTCAGCGCGCTGCTCGTCCTCATGTTCAGCACCGGGGTGCGGACGTACCACTCGGTCCCGGGTGAGCCGCTCTACCCGCTGAAGCGGATGGCCGAGTGCACCGTGCTGAGCTTCGCCCACGACGACGACGAGCGGGCGCAGCGGGAGATGACGGTGGCCCGGCGGCGCGCCGCGGAGACCGCCTCGCTGGTGCGCCGCACGCCGGCCCGCGACAGCCAGCGGCTCATCGGGGAGACGCTCGACGACATGGAGGTGACCACCCGGGCGGCGCTCACCCATGTCGCCCGGAAGGGCAGCGCGGCGAGCACCGAGGTGCGGCGGTTCGCCCGGGAACAGCGCAATGTGGTGGAGCCGCTGCTGCCCAAGCTTGATCGGGAAAACCAGGCGAGAGCGCGTAAGTATCTGATTTACATCGAAACGTTCACGTCTTCTGGACCTTGAATGTCATCTCCGGATAACCGCCCGGCACCATTCCACGGGATAAGCTGAGGTGCCATGAGGCGGCTACTGCTGCGGCGCAATTCCCCAGAAGTCGCCGGTGAGGTGGCTGCCGAGACCACGGAGGCGGTGGCCACTCCGGATCCGACCTCCGCCGCGTTCTTCGACGTCGACAACACGATGATGCGCGGCGCGTCGATCTACCACTTCGCCCGTGGCCTCGCCGCACGCGGTCTGTTCACCACGCGGGACCTGGCGAAGTTCGCGATCGGCCACGCCTGGTTCCGGATCAGGGGGAGCGAGAACGCCGACCACATCGCCAAGGCCAAGGAGATGGCGCTGGCGTTCGTCGCCGGGCTCAAGGTCGAGGACGTGGTGCGCCTCGGCGAGGAGATCTACGACGAGGAGATGGCGGACCGCATCTGGCCGCAGAGCCTCGCCCTGGCGCGGATGCACCTGGCCGCCGGCCGGCGGGTGTGGCTGGTCACGGCCACGCCGGTCGAGCTCGCCCGGGTGATCGCGCAGCGCCTCGGCCTGACCGGCGCCCTCGGCACGGTGGCCGAGACCGAGAACGGCGTCTACACGGGCAGGCTCGTCGGCGACCTGCTCCACGGCCCGGCCAAGGCCGACGCCATCCGCGAGCTCGCCCGCCGCGAAGGGCTCGATCTCTCCCGGTGCTGGGCGTACAGCGACTCCGCGAACGATCTGCCGATGCTCTCGCTGGTCGGGCACCCGCACGCGATCAACCCGGACAGCGAGCTCCGCGAGCACGCCGCCGAGCACGGCTGGGAGATCAGCGACTTCCGCACCGGCCGCAAGATCACGTTGATCGGCCTGCCGATCGCCGCGACGGCGGGCGCGATCGCCGGAGGGATCGCCGCCGGGATCGCGCTCCGCCGGCACTACCGGGCCGCCTGACCCGGCCGGGCGCCCTCAGGAGGCGATGCCGAGGCGGCCGGCGGCGCCGCGCTCGGTCGCGCGCTGGAGCAGCCCGAGCAGTTCCTGGTTGACGAGGCCCGGCCGCTCGATCCCGATCATGTGCCCGGCGTCCGGGGTGATGATCAGCCGCGCTCCGGGCAGGGCCTTGGCGATCCGCCTGCTGTCGGACGGCGGGGTGAGCCGGTCCCGTTCCCCGACGATGATGAGCGTCTCCACGTCCTGGAGCGCCTGGAGCGCGCTCAGCCGGTCGTGCACCTGGATCTGGTGGAAGAACGCCACCATCGGCTCGGTCGCGGTCGCCGTCGCCATGGCGTTCACGAACCGCACGTCGGCGCGGTGGGGCTTCTTGCCGAACGCGGTGAGCCGGGTGACCGGCAGCATGGCGAGCTCCTTCAGCCGAGGCCGGCGGTCGATCTCCTCGGCCCGGGCGAGCAGGGCGTCGAATATCCGGGGGGTGGCGCGGGCGGCGAACCGGCCCACCGGCCCGGGCAGCCCGTAGGTGAGCCCGCCGGACCTCCACCCGGCGGACGTGCTGAGCAGGGCGACCCCGGCGACCCGGGAGGCGATCAGCCCGGGGTGCCGCTGGGCGAGCGCCATGATGGTCATCCCGCCCATGGAGTGCCCGGCCAGGATCACCGGGAGGTCGCTCGGCACCGTGGCCTCGATGACGGCGGCGAGATCGTCGCCCAGCCGGTCGATCGTGTAGGCGTCGAGGGGCGCGGCCGACGACTCGCCGTGCCCGCGATGGTCGTAGCTGACCAGGAGGGCCCGGCCGGCGAGGGCGTCCCGCTGGTACCGCCAGCAGTGCCGGCTCATCAGCCAGCCGTGCGTGAAGACCACGGCCGCCCGGGGGGCAGGGTGGTCGTCGACCTCGGCGGCGATGCGCGCGCCGTCATCGGTGGTCACGGTGACCTTGCGGCCGGTGGTCCGGAAGAACCGCTCCCGCTCCCGCGCCCGGCGGGCGGCGGCGCGCCGGCGCAGCGTGCCCGCCGCGGCACCGACCGTCAGTCCCATTAGTACCGCTCTGCGCCCTTTGCCCATGATGCACTCCTCTCCGGAGCACACCATACCGACGGGTCGGTCACATTCTTAGACTCGGTGACCAATAAGTCCCGGACCGGTCAGCACCGGAAGTCGACCGGTCAGCACCCGAACCGGCCGAACTCAACGGCGAACGGCCCGAACCGGAAGGCCGGCCCCCGGTGGGCGCGCAGCGCCTCGAGCCGATGCTGGATCGTCTCGCGTACCCGGTCGGTCAGGTCGAGGACGAGGAACTGGTCCTCGGCGTCGGCCACGTCGTACTCGTCCGTGCGGATCGGCTCACCGAACTCGATCGCCCACTTCGACGGGAGCGGGACCAGCCCGAGCAGGCCGAACCAGGGGAAGAACGGGGTGACGGGCACGTACGGCAGGCCGAGCAGCCGGTCGAGCACCGGGATCTCCCCTAGCTTCGGATAGATCTCCTCCGCCCCGACGATCGCGCAGGGGATGATCGGCACCTGGGCGCGGATCGCCGTGACGATGAAACCGCCCCGGCCGAACCGCTGCAGCCGGTAGCGCTCGGAGAACGGCTTGCCGATGCCCTTGTACCCCTCGGGGAAGACCCCGACGAGCTCCCCCTTGGCGAGCAGCCGGGCGGCGTCCTCGGGGCAGGCGAGGGTGTGCCCGCCCTTGCGGGCCAGGTGGTTGAGGAGCGGAAGCCGGTAGACGAGGTCGGCGCCGAGCAGCCGGACGTGCCGCCCGGCCTCGTCGTGCAGGGCGACCTGCAGCATCAGCGCGTCCAGGGGGAGCATGCCGCCGGCGTGGTTCGCCACCACCAGGGCGCCCGAGTCCGCGGGGACGTGCTCGGCCCCCAGCACCTCGACCCGGAACCAGTGCCGGTAGAGCGGGCGCAGCAGTGGCAGGAGCACCGAGTCGGAGAACTCGGGGTCGAAGCCGAACTCGTCGACCTCGTACTCCCCGGTGAGCCTGCGCCGGAGGAAGCCGAGCAGCTCGGCGAGCCGCTCCTCCCCGGGCGGCCACGGACCGGCCCCGCCCGTGCCGGGCGGGCCTGACGGCTCCGCGCTCCCCATCCCGATCACCGCCCCCGGATCAGATCGGCCGCGAGGTCGAATACCCGCGCCGGCAGGTCGCTACCGAGCCCGCGGGCCCGGATGAAGTCGTCGAAGGCGGCGGCGGTGCCGTACTTGGGCCGCCAGCCGGTGGCGGCGGCGAGCGCGGTGGTGTCGGCCACGCGGCCGTGGCTGAGCAGGGCGATCTGCTCGGGAGAGAAGTCGATCAGCCCGGTGGACCGCACGGCCGTGCCGAGCAGGTGGAACGCGGCCGACGGCAGCGGCAGCACCGGCTTCCCGGCCCGGCGGGCGCACTGCGAGAGCAGCAGCACGCCGTCACCCGCGACGTTGAACACGCCGCGCAGCTCCTCCCGGGCCATCCGGCACAGCACGTCGACCACGTCGTCCTCGTGGACGAACTGCAGCCGCGGGTCGAACCCGAGCACGGTGGGCAGCACCGGCAGCGAGAAGTAGCGGGTGAGCGGCGTCTCCACCCTCGGCCCCAGCATGGGCGCGAAGCGCAGGATCGTGGTCGCCACGTCGGGCCGCCGCCGGGCGAAGCCCCGCGCATAGCCCTCGACCTCGATCGCGTCCCTCTCGTACCCGTGATGGGGCGAGTCCGCCGGTTCGGTGGTCTCCGTGCACACCGCCGGGGAGGCGGGCGAGGAGCCGTACACCGCGGTGGTGGAACGCACGACCACCCGGCGCACCGTCCGGGACCGCTGGCAGGCGGCGAGCACCTGCATGGTGCCGATGATGTTGTACTCCCGCATCGCGGGGCGGCTGCCCGCCGGATCGCTCAGCAGGCCGAGGTGCACCACGGTGTCGATGTCGCTGTCCGCGATGAGCTGCGCGAGGTCCAGGCCGCGCAGGTCGAGGCGGACGAACTCGACACGGCCGAGCGGCGGCGCGGTACTCGAGACGGGCGGCGCCGTGTCCACACCGATCACGCGGTGCACATCCGGATCGGCCGCGAGGGCGCTCGCCACCCGAGCGCCGATGTGGCGAGAGACCCCGGTGACGAGCACGGTCCTGCCCATCGTCACCTCGCTGGGGTGCGCGTGCGGCACGGCACTCCGGGACCGGCGCGCGCTCCGTCCCGGCTACTTCCCCCGGTTACGCCGCTGGATACGAGTCTTCCTGAGGAGCTTGCGGTGCTTCTTCTTCGCCATGCGCTTGCGGCGCTTCTTGATGACAGAGCCCACAGGACCCCCATGTGAACAGAGGTGGATGTCGGGAGACGGCGGCACAGCGCACGCCGATCCAACAGCCTACCGGCGATCGACGGTAGATCGCTCACCCGGGGGTCCGCACGGCGCGGCGCGCCGGCCATCGGCCCGCGGGACGATGGCCGCCCGCCACGGCGGGCACGTCATCCGGCCTCGATGAACGCGTCCCGCAAGTAGTCGTGGACCGCCTGCTCGGGAACCCGGAAGGACCGGCCGACCCGGATGGCCGGCAGCTCACCGGAGTGCACCAGCCGGTACACCGTCATCTTGGACACCCGCATGACGGCGGCGACCTCCGCCACCGTCAGGAACTTCACCTCGCTGAGAGGTCTTTCGCCTGCACCCATCGGACGCCTCTTCCGCACGTGTTTCAGGGTTATCCCCACTGGTGCCATCGCTCACGCACGTCTACTCCCGTCAGCGTAAGTCGGGACTTCGAGTAGGCAAACCCCTCATTCCATCAAGGATCAGCTCACCTTGTCCGGGAAACGAAAGAATTCCCTGGCCGCCACGGCCATCAGACCCCGCCTCCCTCAACGGAGCGAACCGACATCTCCCTAACCAGCGTCCCCAGAGACCCGCGAAATATTCGGCAATCTCCCGCCCCAGGCAACGCAAACACGATCAAATCCCGGATTCCGGACCGGACCGAAGCGATCGCGGGGTACGGCCGGCCTCCGCCGCCGGGCCCGGGGCGCCCGCCCGGGCGGCGAAATGCGCACAGGGACACCAAGGAGCGACGAAGCGCGGGCCGAGGCCGCCGGCGGCGCCGGTGCGGCGGCCGGGCGCCGCGATCCGGGAACGCCGGGCCGATGGCGGCTCAGGGCATGGGATCGAGGGCGTAGTACGGGAACACCGCCTTCCGGGTGGCCATGATGGCCCGGTCGACCGGGTCGGCGGGGTCGTAGCCGTCCGCGAAGTCCCGCCACACGGGGTGCCGCCCGTCGGTCATGTTCAGCGGCGGGACCTCCCCGGTCAGCTCCTTCACCATGACCCGCCAGGTGTCCGGGGTCGGCGTGAGCGGATCGAGCGAGGCGCCGGCCACCTCGGCGATGAGGTGGGTCCACGCGCGCGGGACCACCCGGACGACCTCGTACCCGCCGCCTCCGGTCGCGATCCACCGGCCGCCGGCGGTCTCGTGGGCGAGCTCGTGCAGCGCGGCGTAGGTCCGCCGCTGGCCGTCCAGGCTCAGCATGAGGTGGGCGAGCGGATCGAGGGCGTGGGTGTCGCAGCCGTGCTGGCTCACCAGGACATCGGGGCGGAACTCCCGCAGCAGGGGCGGGACGATCGCGTGGAAGGCGCGGAGCCAGCCCGTGTCGCCGCAGCCGATCGGCAGCGCCACGTTCACCGCGGTGCCGTCCGCCCCGGTCTCATGCGGGTAGCCGGTCCCGGGGAAGAGCGTGCGCGGGCTCTCGTGCAGGCTGATGGTGAGCACGCGGGGGTCGTCGTAGAACATCGCCTGCACGCCGTCCCCGTGGTGCACGTCCACGTCCACGTAGGCGACCCGGGAGGCCCCCTGGTCGAGCAGCCATTGGATCGCGAGGGCCACGTCGTTGTAGATGCAGAAGCCGCTCGCCATGCCCGGCATCGCGTGGTGCAGCCCGCCCGCCACGTTGATCGCGTGCTCGGCCTCGCCCGACCACACGGCCCGCGCCGCGGCGAGCGAGGCCCCCGCGATCAGCGCCGACGCCTCGTGGACGCCGAGGAAAGCGGGGTTGTCCTCGGTGCCGATGCCGTGCGCGAGAGCCGGCCGCCCGGTCGCGGAGGCCTCCTTGACCGCGGCGACGTAGTCACGGCTGTGCACCATGAGCAGCTCCTCGTCGGTGGCGGGCCGGCAGCCGGCCACGTCGACACCGGACAGGAGCCCCAGTTCACGGGCGAGTCCCATGGTCAGCGCGACGCGCACGGGGGCCATGGGGTGCCCGGGGCCGAAGTCGTAGGACGTCAGGGCATCGTCCCAGACGATCCGCACCGCCTTGCTCATGCCGCGAACGTACCGCACGGTGTCCGCGGCTATTCATCCGCCCGTCATCCCCGCGTAAGCGCCGGCCTTCCCCCACCGGGCCGGCGCCCCGGCCGATGCCGTACGGCCGGCGCGGGCGGGCGCTCCGGGGTGCCTTGCGCACGAGGTCGGCCAGAGCCGTACGCGCGGGACCGGCGCAGGGGCGGACGGGATCCGCGCGAACGTCACGGGACACGCGGGCGGGCGCCCGAGCGGAGCCCGGGTGACCGGCAGGTGAACGGGCACGCATCCGGGGCCCGCGCCGGCGGTGGGCGGCCCGCCGGATGCCCGGTGGTCGCGGCACGGAAGCGGGCTCGGGCGGTGGCCCGGCGCGCCCGAGCGGACGTGAGCCGAGGTCAGCGGCCGGAGGCGAGCTCCCGGCTGCGGTTGCAGGCCGCCTCGATGGCGTCGAGGAACGCGGCCCGCACCCGGTGGCGCTCCAGCTCGGCGATGGCCGCGATCGTCGTGCCGCCGGGCGAGGTCACCGCCTCGCGCAGGCTGACCGGGTGCTCCCCGGAGTCCCGCAGCATGATCGCCGCGCCGACCATCGCCTGGGTGACCATCTCGAGGGCGGCGGCGCGCGGCATGCCGAGCAGGATGCCCGCGTCGACCATGGCCTCGACCAGGTAGAAGAAGTACGCCGGGCCGCTTCCGGAGAGGGCGGTGGCCGCGTCCTGCAGCGATTCGGGGATCCGCACCACCTTGCCGACCGGGCTGAGCAGCTCCTCGGTGCGCTTGAGGTGCTCCTCGGTGGCGTGCGCGCCGGGCGAGATCACGCTCATGGCCTCGTCGACGAGGACCGGCGTGTTCGACATGACCCGGACCACGGGCACCTCGCCCAGCCGGGCCTGGATGAACGCCGTGGTGATGCCGGCGGCCACGGAGATGACGAGCTTGTCGGCGAGGTCGCAGGAGGCGATCTCGGAGAGCAGGCGGTCCATGTCCTGCGGCTTGACCGCCAGGATGATGGTCTCCGCCTCCCTGGCGGCCTCGGCGTTGCCGAGCATCCGCACGCCGTACCGCTTCCGCAGCGCCTCGGCCCGCTCCGGCCGGCGCGCGGTCGCCACGATCTCATCGGGCGACCGACCGGCGCGCAGCAGCCCGGAGAGCAGGGCCTCGCCCATCTTGCCGGTCCCGAGAATCGCGATCATCGCTCTACCTCGCCGCTGGGCGTCCTTCCGGGGATCTCTCCGCAGCTTACCGATCCCGGGCCGGTGGCCGGTCACGATCATCGGACTCCGTCCGTACGGCGGCGCGGGGCCCATACCGCGGGCGCGCGAGGGGCCACACGAGGCCGCCATGCCGGGCACCTTCGGATCCGGGTGCACGGGCGCGGTGCGGGCGGCAACGCCGCTCGCCGCGGCCGGCCACCGGCCGGCCCGGCGGGCAGGGATCACTGTGACCCGCCGCGGCCGCGCGGCGCGCACCCGCCGCGGAGCACGAAGCGCCGTGGAGCGAAGACGCACCGCCGTGAAGCACGGGTGCACCCGCCGCGGAGCACGGCGCCCGTCACGGAGCACGGGTGCACCCCGCCGTGGAGCCAGTGCGGGCCGCGCTGAACCGCCCGGGCGCCGGAGCCGTCACACAGGTATGCGAAGGCTCTGGATGATCCCTCTGCTCTCCTTGGCGGCCGCGTGCGGGCAGGGCTCGCCGGACCCGTCGGCGCGGTCGTCGGCGGCCTCGCCGGCGCCGCCGGACTCCGTGGTGGTCCACACCCTCTCGCCCCTGGCGAGCCCGCCTCCGGAGCCGAGCCCGTCCCCGGTCACCCCGGCCGGGAACACGGTCGCGCCCCGCAAGGTCCCCTGGACCGAGGTGACCGCGTCCCCCGACGGCCGGACGCTCACGGTCGTGTGGTGGTCGGGCGTGGAGCCGTGCCATGTGCTCGACCGGGTGGAGGTGGCCGAGTCCCGGGACAAGGTGACCATCACCCTCTACGAGGGCGCCGACCGGCGCTCACCCGACGCGGCCTGCATCATGCTCGCCGTACGGAAGTCGACCGAGGTGAGGCTGCGCGCCCCGCTCGGCGGTCGGCAGGTGGCCGACGGGGCGCGCGAGTGATCCCCGCGCCCGTCGCGTTCGCTCCCCGTCCGTCCGGGCCCCACGGCGGCCGAGTGCCTTTCACCGGCGCCGGCCTGCCGCCGGTCAGCAATTCCGGCCGTTCGCCCGCACCGTCGCCGGCCGTCGCCTCTCATCACTGCCGGCCGGTCGCCCGCACCGGCCGCCGGCCGGCCGCTCCGCTCCGGCCGCCGGAGCCCGTACGGCCCCGGCGCGGTCGCATCCCCGCCCGAGGACCGGGACGCCTCAGCCCACGGCCGGGCCGCGCATCCGCGAGATCGCCGGGAATGTATGCGCGCCCGGCAGGGTTGAGTCGAGTAGGCTCAAGTTGGTTTGACATGGCAGACTCAAGCCCGCCAATATTGAGTCGGCTGGACTCAACTTTCTTCACAGGGACAGACTCATGGGACGTGCGGTAGGTATCGACCTGGGAACGACCAACTCCGTCGTCGCGGTTCTCGAGGGCGGTGAGCCCACGGTCATCGCGAACGCGCAGGGCTCCCGGACCACCCCGTCGGTGGTCGCCTTCGCCAAGAACGGAGAGATCCTCGTCGGCGAGGTCGCCAAGCGCCAGGCGGTGACCAACGTCGAGCGCACCATCCGGTCGGTCAAGCGCCACATGGGCACCGACTGGAAGATCGACATCGACGGCAAGAAGTTCACGCCGCAGCAGATCAGCGCCTTCATCCTGCAGAAGCTCAAGCAGGACGCGGAGGCGTACCTGGGCGAGAAGATCACCGACGCGGTGATCACCGTGCCCGCCTACTTCAACGACGCGCAGCGGCAGGCCACGAAGGAGGCCGGGCAGATCGCCGGGCTCAACGTGCTCCGGATCATCAACGAGCCCACCTCCGCGGCCCTCGCGTACGGCCTCGACAAGGAGAAGGACCAGACGATCCTCGTCTTCGACCTCGGCGGTGGCACCTTCGACGTGTCGCTGCTCGACGTCGGCCAGGAGGACGGCCACGGCTTCGTCGAGGTGAAGGCCACCAGCGGTGACAACCACCTCGGTGGCGACGACTGGGACCAGCGGATCGTCGACGAGCTGGTGCGCCGGTTCAAGAACGCGCACGGCATCGACCTGTCCAAGGACAAGATGGCCCTCCAGCGGCTCCGCGAGGCGGCCGAGAAGGCCAAGATCGAACTGTCCGGGCAGACGGAGACCACGATCAACCTGCCCTACATCACCGCCTCCGCCGAGGGGCCGCTGCACCTGGAGGAGAAGCTCACCCGCGCCGAGTTCCAGCGGCTCACCGCCGACCTGCTCGAGCGCTGCAAGGGCCCGTTCTTCCAGGTGATCAAGGACGCCGGGATCAAGGTCTCCGACATCGACCACGTGGTGCTGGTCGGCGGCTCGACCCGGATGCCCGCGGTGAGCGACCTGGTCCGTGAGCTGACCGGGAAGGAGCCGAACAAGGGCGTCAACCCGGACGAGGTCGTGGCGGTCGGCGCCGCGCTTCAGGCCGGTGTGCTCAAGGGCGAGGTCAAGGACGTCCTGCTGCTCGACGTCACGCCGCTCAGCCTCGGCATCGAGACCAAGGGCGGCATCTTCACCAAGATCATCGAGCGGAACACCACGATCCCGACCAAGCGCTCGGAGATCTTCACCACGGCCGAGGACAACCAGCCGTCGGTGCAGATCCAGGTCTACCAGGGCGAGCGCGAGATCGCGGCCTACAACAAGAAACTCGCGACCTTCGAGCTGACCGGCATCCCGCCGGCGCCGCGCGGCATCCCGCAGATCGAGGTCACCTTCGACATCGACGCCAACGGCATCGTCAACGTCTCGGCCAAGGACCTCGGCACCGGCAAGGAGCAGTCGATGACCATCACCGGCGGCTCCGCCCTGCCGAAGGAGGAGATCGAGCGGATGATGCGCGAGGCCGAGCAGTACGCCGAGGAGGACCGCAAGCGGCGTGAAGAGGCCGAGACGCGCAACAACGCCGACGCCCTCGCCTACCAGACCGAGAAGTTCCTCCGGGAGAACGAGGACAAGGTCCCGGCCGACGTCAAGAACGAGGTGAACGCCGCGCTCTCCGACCTGAAGAAGGCCCTGGAGGGCAGCGACGTCACCGCCATCCGCAACGCGGCCGAGAAGCTCGCCACCGTCAGCCAGAAGATGGGCTCGGCGATCTACGCCAACGCCCAGTCCGCCGGTGAGCAGACCGCGGCGGCCTCGGGCGGCCAGACCTCGGGCTCCCAGAACAAGGACGAGGACGTGGTCGAGGCTGAGATCGTGGACGAGGACCGGGAGGGCGGCAGCAAGTGACCTCGAGCGAGAACGGCTCCGAGCAGGGGCCGGTCATCCGCGATAAGCGGAAGATCGATCCGGAGACCGGGCAGGCCCGGAAGACCGCCGCGGAGCAGGGGCAGGAGAAGAAGGACGAGCAGCCCGGCGGCGGCGCGCAGGCTGCGTCGGCTCCGGCCGATGCGCAGATCGCGGATCTTCTCGCGGAGCGGACAGCGGACCTCCAGCGCGTCCAGGCGGAGTTCAGCAACTACCGCAAGCGAGTCGAGCGGGACAAGGCGCTGGTCCGGGAGCAGGCCGTCGGCGGCGTGCTCTACGAGCTCCTGCCCGTGCTCGACGACATCGGCAGGGCGCGTGAGCACGGCGAGCTCGTCGGCGGCTTCGCCAAGGTGGCCGAGCTGCTGGAGTCCACCCTCACCAAGCTGGGCCTGAGCGCGTACGGGAAGAAGGGCGAGCCCTTCGACCCGACCGTGCACGAGGCGCTGGCCCACAGCTACTCGCCGGACGTGACCGAGCCCACGTGCGTCGAGATCCTGCAGCTCGGATACCGGTACGGCGAGCGGATCCTGCGCCCCGCCCGGGTCGCGGTGGCCGAGCCCCCGCCGGAGCCGGCCCCCGAGGCGCCATCCGGAGCTCCGGAGGGCGGCGAGGCCGGGCGGCCGGACGCGGCGGAGCCCGGCGACGCGGCGGCCTCACCCGCGGACACGGAGCCCGGCGCGCCCTCGGGTGAGCAGAACTGACCACCGGGGTGTCTCCCCCGATCCGGGAAGATCGGGGGAGACACCCCACCCTCCCCTGTCGTGTGAAGGAAGCGATAGATGAGCACCAAGGACTACCTGGAGAAGGACTACTACGCCGTCCTTGGTGTGCCCGAATCCGCGTCGGCCGAGGAGATCAAGAAGGCGTACCGCAAGCTCGCCCGGAAGTACCACCCCGACGCCAACAAGGGCAACAAGGAGGCCGAGGAGAGGTTCAAGGAGATCTCCGAGGCCTACGACGTGCTCTCCGACCCCAAGCGCCGGAAGGAGTACGACGAGGCCCGTTCCCTGTTCGGCTCGGGGCTCGGCGGTTTCGCCGGGGCGGGCGGCCAGCGCGGTGGCTTCACCTTCGACTTCGGTGACCTGTTCTCCGGGACGGTCGCCGGTGACCGCATCGGCGACCTGTTCGGCGGCCTCTTCGGCCGCTCGACCCGCACCACGACCCGGCCCCGGCGGGGCCAGGACATCGAGACCGAGGTCACGCTCTCCTTCAGCGAGGCGGTCGAGGGGACCACCATCCCCCTGCGGTTGACCAGCTCGTCGGCGTGCAGCGCCTGCAGCGGCACCGGAGCGAAGTCGGGCACCACCCCGCGGGTCTGCCCGATGTGCGAGGGCACCGGGACGGCGAGCCGCAACCTCGGCAGCTTCGCGTTCTCGGAGCCGTGCCGCCACTGCCGTGGGCGTGGCCTCATCGTCGACGACCCGTGCGTGGTCTGCCAGGGCAGCGGGCGGGGCAGGAGCACCCGCACCATCCACGCCCGCATCCCGGCGGGGGTCGCGGACGGCCAGCGCATCCGGATCAAGGGCAAGGGCGCGCCCGGCGAGCACGGTGGGCCCGCCGGCGACCTGTATGTGCTGGTTCACGTGAAACAGCACCCGGTGTTCGGCCGCAGCGGGGAGAACCTGACGGTCACCGTACCGGTCACGTTCGCCGAGGCGGCCCTCGGCGCCGAGATCAAGGTACCGACGCTCAAGGGCATGCCGGTCACGCTGCGCATTCCGGAGTGCACGCCGAACGGGCGCACCTTCCGGGTCCGGGGCCGTGGGGTCCCGAGGAAAGACGGCACGAGGGGCGACCTCCTCGTCACGATCCAGGTGGTGGTGCCGCAGCGGCTCAACGACAAGGCCCGCGCGGCCCTCGAGGAGTTCCGGATCGCCACCGAGGGGCCCGACCCCCGTGAGGAGCTGATCAAGCAGGCCCGAAGCGAGTGAGCCGATGGATGCGAACCCCTTTGAGCTGACTGATGACACTCCCGTCTACGTCATTTCGGTAGCCGCCCAGCTCGCGGGGCTGCACCCGCAGACCCTGCGCCAGTACGACCGGCTGGGCCTGGTCAGCCCCGGGCGCTCGGCAGGCCGCGGACGCCTGTACTCCGCTCGGGACATCCTGCTGCTCCGCGAGGTCCAGCGGCTCTCGCAGGAGCACGGGATCAATCTCGCCGGGATCAAGCGCATCCTCGAGCTCGAGACGGAGAACATGCGCCTGCGTGAGGAGATCAACCGGCTCCGGGGTGAAGTCGCCATGCTGCGGGCATTGGTCCGCTACGAACTGCCACCAGCCTGACATCGGGAACGAGGCGAACCGGACCCTATGGAATACAAGCTCACCCAGAAAAGCCAAGAGGCACTCTCCGCGGCCGTGCGGCGGGCCACCGCCGACGGTAACCCCGAGGTGATGCCCGCCCACCTGCTGGCGGCGCTGCTCGCCCAGACGGGTGGCATCGCGGTGCCGCTGCTGGAGGCGGTGGGCGCGGACTGGAGGCGGCTGCGCGCCCGCAACGAGGAGCTCCTCGGCCGGCTGCCCAAGGCGCGCGGGGCCACGGTGAGCGCTCCGTCGACCTCCCGCCAGCTCATCTCCGTGCTCAACACCGCGGCCGAGCGGGCCAAGCGGCTCGAGGACGAGTACGTCTCGACCGAGCACCTCATGGTCGGGCTCGCCTCGGACGGCGGCCAGGTGGCCGAGCTCCTCCGGCAGGAGGGCGCCACGGCCGACGCGCTGCTCGAGGCGTTCGAGAAGGTGCGCGGGCACGCCCGGGTCACCAGCGAGACCCCGGAGGACACCTACCAGGCGCTGGAGAAGTACGGCGTCGACCTCACCGAGCGGGCGCGGGCCGGCAAGCTCGACCCGGTCATCGGGCGGGACGCCGAGATCCGCCGGGTGATCCAGGTGCTCTCCCGCCGCACCAAGAACAACCCGGTGCTGATCGGGGAGCCGGGCGTCGGCAAGACGGCCGTGGTCGAGGGCCTCGCCCAGCGGATCGTCGCCGGGGACGTGCCGGAGACCCTGAAGAACAAGCGCCTGGTCGCGCTCGACCTCGGCGCGATGGTCGCCGGCGCCAAGTACCGCGGCGAGTTCGAGGAGCGGCTCAAGGCCGTGCTCAACGAGATCAAGGCGAGCGACGGCCAGATCATCACGTTCATCGACGAGCTGCACACGGTGGTCGGCGCCGGCGCGGCCGAGGGCGCGATGGACGCCGGCAACATGCTCAAGCCCATGCTCGCCCGCGGTGAGCTGCGGATGATCGGCGCCACCACGCTCGACGAGTACCGGGAGCGCATCGAGAAGGACCCGGCCCTGGAGCGCAGGTTCCAGCAGATCTACGTCGGCGAGCCGTCCGTCGAGGACACCATCGCGATCCTGCGCGGGCTCAAGGGCCGCTACGAGGCGCACCACCAGGTCCAGATCTCCGACAGCGCCCTCGTGGCCGCGGCCACGCTCTCCGACCGGTACATCACGGCGCGGTTCCTGCCCGACAAGGCGATCGACCTCGTCGACGAGGCGATGTCCCGGCTGCGCATGGAGATCGACTCCCGGCCGGTGGAGATCGACCAGCTCCAGCGGAGCGTGGACCGGCTCAAGATGGAGGAGCTCGCGCTCGCCAAGGAGACCGACGCGGCGAGCCGGGAGCGGCTCGAGAAGCTCCGCGAGGAGCTCGCCAACAAGCAGGAGGAGCTCAACGCGCTGATCAGCCGGTGGGAGCGGGAGAAGGCCGGGCTGAACAAGGTCGGCGAGCTGAAGAAGCAGCTCGACGAGGCCAGGAGCGCGGCCGAGCGCGCCCAGCGCGACGGCGACTTCGAGACCGCCTCCCGCCTCATGTACGGCGAGATCCCGCGGCTGGAGAAGGAGCTCAGCGAGGCCTCCAAGATCGCCGAGGCGGCGGAGACCGCGCCGATGGTGAAGGAGGAGGTCGGCCCGGACGAGATCGCCGAGGTGGTCTCGGCGTGGACCGGCATCCCGGCCGGCCGGCTGCTGGAGGGCGAGAGCGCCAAGCTGCTCCGGATGGAGGACGAGCTGGGCAAGCGCCTGATCGGCCAGCACCGGGCCGTCCAGGCCGTCTCGGACGCGGTACGGCGGGCCCGGGCCGGCATCTCCGACCCCGATCGGCCGACCGGTTCGTTCATGTTCCTCGGCCCGACCGGCGTCGGCAAGACCGAGCTGGCCAAGGCGCTCGCGGAGTTCCTCTTCGACGACGAGCGCGCCATGACGCGCATCGACATGAGCGAGTACAGCGAGAAGCACACCGTGGCCCGGCTGGTCGGTGCGCCGCCCGGCTACGTCGGGTACGAGGAGGGCGGTCAGCTCACCGAGGCCGTCCGCCGCCGGCCGTACACGGTGGTGCTGCTCGACGAGATCGAGAAGGCCCACCCGGAGGTCTTCGACATCCTGCTCCAGGTCCTCGACGACGGCCGGCTCACCGACGGTCAGGGCCGCACGGTCGACTTCCGGAACACGATCCTGATCCTGACCTCGAACCTCGGCTCGCAGTACCTCGTCGATCCGCAGCTGGATCAGGCGGCCAAGCACGAGGCCGTGATGAACGCCGTGCGGGCGGCGTTCAAGCCGGAGTTCCTCAACCGGCTCGACGACATCATCATCTTCGACCCGCTCGGCACCGAGGAACTGACCAAGATCGTGGACCTGCAGGTCGCGCGGCTCGCCCGCCGGCTCTCCGAGCGGCGGCTCACGCTCACCGTGACGCCCGCCGCCCGGGAGTGGCTCGCGCTGACCGGGTATGACCCGATGTACGGCGCCCGCCCGCTGCGCCGGCTGATCCAGACGGCGATCGGGGACCAGCTCGCCAAGGAGCTGCTCGCGGGCAACATCCGGGACGGCGATGAGGTGATCGTTGATCTGGATTCGGCAAGGGATGCGCTGACCATCCGGCCCGCTCGGTAAGGATCTCACCACCATTGCGGCAAGCGCGCCCCGCGCTTTTCCCCCGCTGCTACGTTCGGCGTTCGTCGGACTACTGAGAGCAGTCAGGGGGACGTGGATGTCCAAGGCATCACAAAGGATTCGGGGGCGCTGCCTCGCGATAGCAGCCGTCACCGCGGGGGTCAGCTGGCTCTCGACCGGCCCGGCGCTGGCGAGGGATGTCACGGCCACCACCGGGTGCGACGCGCCCGCCCGCACGCACATGGCGAGGCAGGTATCCCTCGCCCCGCCGGTCGGCCTGCTGAGCATCGCCGACACCGCCGGGGCCGCGGCGGCGCGGGGCATCCCGTCGCTGCCGGGGCGGTCCGGCTCGGCGGCCCTGGATCAGCTCCTCGGCCCCCAGGGCAAGGCGCGGGCGCTGCCCGGCACCAAGGACCTCCTCCCGCCGCTGCCCGGCGGGAAGGGCGGCCCCCCGGTGCTGCCCGACGCCAGGTCGCTGCTTCCCGACGCCAAGCCGCTCGGCGCGCTCACGCCGATCACCCAGCAGGCTCCGGCGCGCCTCCCGCTCTCCGCGCAGGCCGACCCCTCGGCCTCCGGTACCGTTCCCCAGCCGCCCATGGTGCCGTCGGTGCCCCTGCTGGACATCGCGCCCATCAAGGCCGCCGCCCCGGAACCGCGGTGCGCGCCGGCCGCCCAGCGCAGGGGGACGGACGCCGGTGCGGTCGCGCCGCAGCCGGGGAGCGCGGATGAGAACCGCCCGGCGGCCCAGCAGGCCCCCGCCGCCGACGGGCGGCGTCCGGCCCAGGCCGTCCCGCGGCCCGCGACCGGGGAGGGCACGGTCGCCAAGCCCCGGGCCGGTGTGAAGACGGGCAAGGCGGCGCCCGGCACGAACACGGGCAAGGCGGTGCCCGGCAAGAAGGCCGGTCCGGTGAAGGACGCGGCCAAGGCCCACCCGTCCGGGAAGATGGGCCACCCCGGCCACCACGCCAAGCCCGCCACGGCGTCCACCGCGGAGCGGCCGTCGCGGCTCCAGGCCCACCCCGCCGCGCCCGCCCCGCACAAGAAGCAGGGCCACCTGCCGGTGCACAAGAAGGACCTCGTACCGGGACACAAGAAGCACGGCCTCGTGCCGGGGAAGAAGCAGGGACACGTCAAGGCGGAGGCGAAGAAGGTCAAGGGGAAGGCCCTGAACGGGGTGCCGCACCGCAAGGCCGAGCGCGCCGGCACGCCGGCGCTCCAGGGCAAGCCCCAGCAGTCGCGGGTCCAGCACCAGACGCAGCCGCTGCCGCGGATCGTGGACATGCCCGGTGACATCACCGCCCCCGCCCTCGCCACCACCGGCGCGGTGACGCGCCTCGCGAACACCGGCAAGGGCCTGCTGCCGTAGCGGCCGGGGCCGGAGAAGACCGAAGGGGCCGCAGCCGGCCCCTTCTCTGTTTCGCCGCGCCGTTCCCCGGGTTCCGGGATCCCGGTACGGGTCCGCCCACCATGCGGCGCTCGAGCCCGCGCCCCTGCTGTCTCACCGCGCCGGCCCCGGGTTCCGGGATCCCGGTACGGTTCCGCCCACCGTTCCGCGCCCGCGGCCCGCGCCCCTGCTGTCTCACCGCGCCGGCCCCGGGTTCCGGGATCCCGGTACGGTTCCCGTTCACCGTGCGGCGCTCGAGCCCGCGTCGCGGCCGGCGCGCCGATCCCTCGGCCGCTTCCGGATCGCACGGCAGAGGATCGCGCGGCCGGCCCGAGCCGCCCGCACGCCGCCCGCACCGAGGGCGCCGACTCCGGCCGCTCAGCCCGCGCCGTCGAGCATGGCGTCGAGCTGATCCTCCGGCATGCCGAGGTCGACGCGGATCCGGTACCGGAGGCGGAGCAGGGCGTCCCGGGTGGCGGTGGGCCCCTGACACGCGCGCACCCCCGCCGTGGCCCACTCGTGAGCGGCGGGGAGATCACCGTACGCCACGAGCGTCTCGGCCACGGCCAGCGCGGTGTCCGGGGTCCAGCCGCCCTCGTCCCACAGCTCGGCGAGCGCCCGCCTCGCCTCGTCGGCGCGCCCCAGTTCGAAGAGCGTGTCGGCGATCCCGGCACGCGGGTCGATCACAACGTCACCGCCGTCCTCGGCGGCCTGCTGATAGCGCTCGAGCGCGATCTCCGGCCGTCCGGCCAGGCGCCATTGCTCCGCGGCGAGCACGAGGACGGCCGCCCGCGACATCTCGCCGGACTCGTACTCCCGGGCGAGCGCGTCGAGCCGCCCGGCGAGGGCGTCGTGATCGCCCTGGAGCAGGGCCTGGTCGAGCAGCCGGTTGAGCTGCTCACTGGTCACGTGTGCCACAGACCGAGGCTACGCGCCCTGAATCGGTTCTGTCGGGACAATCCTCGGCATTGGCATGGCTACGTTTCACACAAGCTCAATCACACAACGTGTCCACTCGTGACCGACCGGGCATATTGCCCCCACGTGAGCCGCTCGTGGAGGAGCCGTATGCCATGTCAAGGCGGATGATCTGCGCTCTCGCCTCAGCGACCGTGCTCTCCGCTGTCGTCCCCGGGGTCGCCGGCTACATCTCCGCCCAGGTCGAGGCGCTGCACGAGGCGCGCCAGGAGCTCGCCCGGCTGCAGGCCAAGCTGCGGATGATGGAGCTGTCCACGGTGCGCCCGGTCGCGGCCACGGGCTGCGCCTACGGCCGCTCCACCCGGGATCGGGCCGCGGCCTCCGGTGAGCTGCCGCTCCGGCCGCCCAGGGACACCCGGCCGTGGCAGGACACCGGGCGGACGTTCGCCCCGGCGATCTGGAACACGTTCGTCATGCCGACCGCGGCGCCGACCGAGGTGCCGACCCGGCTCACGTCACCGGGCGATCGTCACCGGGCCACCTCCCCGGGGCGGTGACCGCCACCGCCCGCCGCACGCCGTACGGCCCGGGCGTCACGCGCCCGCGGTGGCGTCGGTACGGCCGGCCGTACGCCGCGCCGCCTGGAGCTGGCCGGAGAGGTAGCCGCGGATGAGCCGCTTCGCCTCGGCGACGAACTCGGGGTCGCCGTCCGGATCGTGGCGGAAGGCGAGCTTGAGGACGGCGTCCCCGGCCTCGACCGCGACGAGCATGGCCCGGTCGAGCTCCTCGCTGTCGGCGATCCCGAACTCGGCGAGGAGCAGTTCCCGGAGCCGGCCGGCGATCACCATGTTCGTGTCCGCCACCGACTCCAGCAGGTTGAGATCGAACACCTCGCGGAAGTGGAGGGAGCGGAAGCCCGGGACCGTGCGGTGCATCTCGACGTACTCGTCGATGATGGCGTCCACCGCGTCCCACCACCCGGCGAACTCCTCGGTCATGAACCGGCGGCCGACCCGGGCGGCGAACCGTTCCACGTTGCGCTTGGTGAGGGCCTGGCTCAGGGCCCGCTTGTCCGGGAAGAACTGGTACACCGAGCCGATCGCCACTCCGGCCCGCTCGGCGACCCTGGTGGTGGTCAGCGCGTCGTAGCCTCCCTCGTCGAGCAGCTCGGCGCAGGCGTCGAGCATCCGCTCCACCCGCCGGGCGCTCCGGCGCTGGGCCGGGCGGCGTCGCAGCGGGTCACCGGGAGTCCGCGGAGACTGCTGCCTGGACACGCTGTCCATCTTGCCCGCTCCGCCCCTTCCGCGGCGGCGGTTCAGCTCTGAGACGATCCGGTTGCCGTCGCCCGCGGCTTGGCGGAGAGCCCGGTGCAGCCGCGCAGCGCGTGGTAGGACCGCAGCGCCTGCTGCTTGGCCGCCCCGGTCAGCGGGATGGGCACGCCGCCCTCGATCCGCGCCGGCGTCCACTCGTCCTTGAGGATCCGGCGGCCGTTGATGGTGAGGGTGAGCACGCCGGTCATCCCGGTCTTCGGCCCCCAGTTGTAGAAGGCGAAGTTGCCCAGGCCGTAGTGGACGTATGCGCGGCCGAGGTACCCGCCGCCGAGCAGGATGTGCGCGTGGCCGCCCACGATCACGTCGGCGCCCGCCCGGACGAGCTTGACCGCGAGCTGCCGCTGGACGGGGGTCGGGCATTCGACCAGCTCGGCGCCCCAGTGCAGGAACACGATGACCGTGTCGGAGTTGCGCCGGGCCTCGCGCACCGCACGGATGAGCCGCGCCTCCTCCTTGGCCGAGGCGAGCCCGCCCTTGGCACCCTTCGCGGTCCACGCTTCGATGAGATTGGTGTCGAGCACCTGGGTCGCGCCGATGATGGCCACCCGGTTGCCGTTCACCGTCTTCCGGAACGGGCGGTAGGCCTCCGCCTCGTTCCGGCCGATGCCGATCACGGGGAACCTGGACTTCCTGATCGCGGCGAGCGTGTCCCGCAGGCCGCTCTCCATGTAGTCCATCCCGTGGTTGTTGGCCATGGTGACCACGTCCACCCCGGCCGCCTTGAGGGCGGTGAAGGCCGTCGGAGGAGCGCGGAACGTGAACTGCTTGGGCGCCGGCGTACCGCCCGTGGTGATCGCGGTCTCGAGGTTGAGGGCGGTGATGTCGGCCTTGCGGAGCACCGCGGCGATGGGGCCGAGGGCGGTGCGGGGGTTCCGGTCGAGCCGCGCCCGAAGCACGCCCTCGAAGTGCACGTCCCCGGCGAAGGAGATCGTGTACGGCCGGCGCACCGGCTTCGGGGAGGGGGACGGGGTGGGCTCGGCGGCGCCGGTGGCCGCGGGCTCGGCGGAGGCGCCGGGAACGCGCTCGCCCTCCGCGGCGGAGCAGCCCGTGAGGAGGAGGGCGTACAGCGCGGCCAGGGCGAGGGGCTTTCGGATCACGACTGATGAGGATGCCATCATCGGCCGAGCTCGGGGAAACGGACCCCAAAAGATCGGAGATATTCTTTTCATTGAGTTGTTCAAATTTAGGAGCTAGTATGGCCACCGTGCACGACGTCCAACGGCTTCGGCAGGCGGGACTGCGGGTGACGGCCGCGCGCCTGGCCATCCTGCAGACCGTCCGCGAGGGCAACCACCTCGACGTGGAGTCGATCCACCGGGGGGTGTGCCAGCGTGTCGGCCAGGTCTCCCTCCAGGCCGTCTACGACTCGCTCAACGCCCTGCACCAGGCCGGACTGCTCCGCCGGATCGAACCGGCCGGCAGCCCCGCCCGGTACGAGACCCGGGTGGGCGACAACCACCACCACCTCGTCTGCCGGGAGTGCGGAGAGGTCACGGACGTCGACTGCGCCGTGGGCAAGGCACCGTGTCTCGATCCGGTCCGCGACGCCGGCTACCTGATCGATGAAGCGGACGTCATCTACTGGGGCTGGTGCCCCAAGTGCCGTCCCAAGGTGGAGGGCACGGTCCGCGCCCGCGTCCCGTCAGCACATGACCACGAACATCCGACGACCCAGGGATGAGAGCGCGCCGATGACCGACCGACCCACCACGACCACCGACGCCGGCATTCCCGCGCCGAGCGACGAGTTCTCGCTCTCCGTGGGCCCGAACGGCCCCCTGCTGCTTCAGGATCACTACCTGATCCAGAAGATGGCGCACTTCAACCGCGAGCGGGTCCCCGAGCGGGTGGTGCACGCCAAGGGCGGGGGCGCGTACGGCATCCTGCAGATCACGGAGGACGTCAGCCAGTTCACCAAGGCCAAGCTGTTCCAGAAGGGCAAGGAGACCGAGCTCTTCGTCCGGTTCTCCACGGTCGCCGGTGAGCTGGGCAGCGCCGACACGGTCCGGGACCCCCGCGGCTTCGCGCTGAAGTTCTACACCGAGGACGGCAACTACGACATCGTCGGCAACAACACGCCGATCTTCTTCATCCGCGACCCGCAGAAGTTCTCCGACTTCATCCACTCCCAGAAGCGGCGCGCCGACAACCACCTGCGCGACCACAACATGCAGTGGGACTTCTGGACGCTCTCCCCGGAGTCGGCGCACCAGGTGACCTTCCTCTTCACCGACCGCGGCACCCCGCGCACCTGGCGCAACATGCACGGGTACGGCTCGCACACCTTCCTCTGGTACAACGCGGCCGGTGAGAAGTACTGGGTGAAGTACCACTTCAAGACCGAGCAGGGCATCGAGAACTTCACCGACGCCGAGGCCAAGGCGATGGTCTCCGAGGACCCGGACTTCCACATCCGGGACCTCTACAACGCGATCAAGCGCGGCGACCACCCCTCCTGGAAGGTGAACGTGCAGATCATGCCCTTCGAGGAGGCCGCCGACTACCGCTTCAACCCGTTCGACCTCACCAAGGTCTGGCCGCACTCGGACTACCCCGAGATCACGATCGGCCGGATCATCCTCACCCGGAACCCGGAGAACTACTTCGCCGAGGTCGAGCAGGCCGCGTTCGAGCCGTCCAACATGGTCCCGGGCGTCGGCCCGTCGCCCGACAAGATGCTGCAGGCCCGGCTGTTCTCCTACCCGGACACCCACCGCTACCGCATCGGCCCCAACTACAACCAGCTCCCGGTCAACCAGCCGAAGGTGCCGGTGCACAGCTACAACTTCGACGGGCCGATGCGCTACAAGAACCCGACCGACCCGGTCTACGCGCCGAACAGCTACGGCGGCCCGGTGGCGGACCCCTCGCTCTACGAGGGCGAGAGCTACCACATCTCCGGCGAGATCATCCGTAGCGCCTACACCAAGCACCGGGAGGACGACGACTTCGTCCAGCCGCGGGCGCTGTGGGAGAACGTGCTCTCCGAGACCGACCGGGAGCACCTGGTCAGCAACATCGTCACCCACGCCTCCGCCCCCGAGGTCACCGGCGAGATGAAGAAGCGCATCGTCGAGTACTGGACCAACGTCCACAAGGACCTCGGCCAGGCCGTGGCGAAGGGTCTGGGCGTCTCCTGAGCGCGCCGGAGACGCGCGTACGGCTTGCGCCCGCCCGGGCGCAAGCCGTACGCCTCTTTGTTCTCACGAGCCCTCCCCCGGCGCGCCGTGCCACGGCCGGCCGTGGCACGGCGGACGGGGTGCTGACGGGGTGCGCCGGGTCAGAGGTCGAACTCGCCGTCCTTCACCCCGCCGATGAACGCTCTCCACTCGGCCGGGGTGAAGACGAGGACGGGTCCGCTCCGGTTCTTGCTGTCGCGAACCCCGACCCGGCCGTCCGGGAGCACGGCGACCTCGACACAGGCGCCGTTCATCGCGCTCCGGCTGCTCTTCCGCCAGGAGAGCTGGGATAGATCACTTTCGTGCATGTCTATGTCACTCCCCCCGGAGATCATCACTCGCGCTCCGAGGCGGCTTCACCCGGCCGCTCACTTCCAGCGGCCGATGGTCTTCGCTATGAGCTTCCGGGACGCGTCCGCATCGAGGGCCCGGCCCTTCAGATAGTCGAAGGCGACCTCGTAGCGGTAGACGATCTGCTCATCCTCAAGCAGCCGGCCTCCGAGCAGTGCCTCCAGATACACCACATCGTGGTACTCCGGCAGCGTGAGGTGGATGAACGCCCCGGTGTTTATGCAATGGTCCGCGTCCAGCGGCAGGACGCGCAGGTCGACGTTGGGCAGCTCGCTCACCTCGATGAGGCGCTGGAGCTGCTCCCGCATCACCGCGCTGTCGCCGAACCTGCGCAGCAGGACGGACTCTTCCACCACAACGGAGAGCGTCTGAGGGCGCTCCGCTGAGAGGATGGCCTCCTGCCTGGCCATCCTGACCTGGATCCGGTCTCGAAGGTCTCCCGGAGCCTGGAGCGTGCTCCGCTGGCTGCTCTCCATCAGCGCGTGCACGTAGGCCTCGGTCTGGAACAGACCCGGCACGATCTGGGGTTCCCAGTGCCGTGCCACCGTGGCCTCCGCCTCGAGCCCCAGGAAGGTGGTGTACTCCTCGGGCAGGGTGTCGCGGTACTTCTCCCACCAGCCCTTTCGGCTGGCGTCCCGGTGCAAGGCGAGCAGCTCGTGGCGTTGCTCCGAATCTACCATGTAGATCATCAGAAGCGCCTCAACATCGCTTCTGCGTGGCACGGTCCGCGCGGTCTCGATCCGGCTCAGCTTCGCCGCCGACCACCCCAGCCGGGCCGCCACCTGATCACCGGTGAGTTCGGCCTGCTCCCGTAACCGGCGCAGTTCCTGCCCGAGCCGCCGCCGCCGAACAGTGGGGCTGCTGCGGTCCGGCATGCTCGCCGACCTCCTTCACCGCCCAGTCAGGAAGGCCCATGCCCAAAGGCTATCCCTCCGCGGCCTTTCCGTTGCGGTGAAATTTGCACCGCAAGCCTAGAAGATCCTTTCAATTCGCCTTGCGCAGAGTATTGCGGTGATAGCTGCACTGAGTCACGATCGGTAGTGAAAAGGATTCTCGCGAGTAGCGGGAGGGCGCCATGGTAGGGAAGTTGCCTGCCCGCGTCAACGAGCTGCTCACCCTGATCAAGGGCGGCCTGGATCACGCCGACCGGGTCCTCTGCGTCGATCAGGACTGGTGGGCATTGCGGCTGAACTGGACGGTGGAGCGCATCGGGTTCGGAGCCCGCCGCTACCGCGATCCGCGTTTCGATCTGATCCGCGAAGTGGAGGAGGCGGGCCGTCTCTTCACCGCGTGACCGCGATGAGGGGACAGCCCGCCCCCGGGCCGGCGGGCCTCGATGGCTTCCGGCCACCTCGTAACCCCCTCATAGCGTTACATAACGGACAATGTTCACTTAGGGTGTGTCCGGGTAGGTGTTCGCAAGAGGGGGACGTGAGATGGACGAGAAGACCAGACCGCCACGGACGCACCGGCTGACGCGCATGGTTCCGTCCCCGGAGTTCCTCAGAGGCCTCGAGCGCACCACCACCCTCGACGCACCCATCCGGGCGATCAGCAAGACGCTCCGGACGAGGCTCGGCCCTGGACGGCTGCGCGACATGCTGCACGGCGTCCCGTTCGGCCACCCGCTCCACCCCGCGCTCGCCATGGTGAGCCTTGGGTGCTGGGTCTCCACCGCCGTGCTCGACGTCACCAAGGCCGATCCCCGCGCCTCGCGCGCGCTGATCGCCACCGGCCTCGGCACCGCCCTCCCCACGGCGGCCGCCGGGATCACCGACTGGTCCACGCTCCACCTGGAGCAGCAGCGGGTCGGGGTCTTCCACGCCCTCAGCAACCTCGCCGCCGCCGCCCTCTACACCGGCTCGCTCCTCATGCGGCTCGGCGGCCGGGAGCGGACGGGCCGCGTGCTCGCGTTCGCGGGGCTCGGCGCGGTGAGCATCGGCGGGTTCCTCGGCGGGCACCTCGCCTACCGGCAGGCGGCCGGGGCGAACCACGCCGAGTCGGTCGGCCACCTCACCCTGCTCGGCTGGCACGACCTCTGTCTGCTCAAGGACCTCCCCGACGGGCGCCCCGTCCGGCGCCAGCTCGGCTACATCGACCTCGTCGTCCTCCGCCTCGGCGACACCGTGCACGTGCTCGCCGACGGGTGCTCCCACCTCGCGGGCCCGCTCCACCAGGGCCGCGTCACCGTCGAGGAGGGCGAGCCGTGCATCGTCTGCCCGTGGCACGGCAGCACGTTCCGCGTCAGCGACGGCTCCGTCGTGCACGGCCCGGCCACCTCGCCCCAGCCCGCGTTCGAGACCCGGTTACGGCACGACGGCGTGGTCCAGGTCCGCCCGGCCATGTGACGCCCGGGCGTCCGGAGAGAAGATCGCACAACGGCCCCCTGGCAGGGCCGTCGAGCGCGCCCGCCGCCCGAGCCCGCGGCGTTTCAGGCCGCCATGCGGCGGATCGGCGACCGGCACGTGGCGCGACGCCGTTCGCCCACGGTGTCCAGGGCCAGGTGCGCCATCCCGGTACGACGCCCCGGCCCCGCTACGACGCCCCCGGATGAAGACGTGCGCGCCCCGGGTCAGGAGCGGTCCCCGCGACGCTCCCGGTCCCCGGCCGGATGCTCGACCAGGGCGAGGATGCGGCTCGCCATGAACCTCGCGCTCCGGACCGGTGCCCCGGTCCTGGTGACCTCGGTGACCTCCACCACACCGCGTCCGGTGGTGATCTCGATGCGGCGCCCCGCCTTCCTCGCGACCACCTCGTACGTGCGGGGAGTGCCTCCCGCATCGATGACGATCTCCACCCGGTCACCCTTCATGAGAAGGGACATACCCTCTCATGCGATCAGCTTCACGATCGCGGCGATCCCGACGATGACGATGAAGGCCCGCAGGATCGGGGTGGGCAGCCGGCGGCCGATCCGCGCGCCGAGGTAGCCGCCCACGGACGTGCCGAGCGCCACCATCAGCACGGCCATCCAGTCGACCGGCGCGATGAGCACGAAGAGCAGGGCCGCCGTCGTGTTCGCGAGCAGGGCGAGCACGTTCTTGGCCGCGTTGATCCGCTGCAGGTCGTCGTCGAGGAAGCTGCCGAGCAGCCCGATGAGCACGACCCCTTGCGCCGCGCCGAAGTACCCGCCGTACACGCCCGCGGCGAGCACGCCCAGCCACAGCCACGGCCCGCCGTGCGGGTGGACGCGCAGCCGCAGCAGCCACTGGTTGAGCCGCGGCTGCACGATGACCAGCACGCAGGCGAGCCCGATGAGCACGGGCACGATGAACCGGAAGGCGGACTCGGGGAGCCAGAGCAGCAGCAGCCCGCCGGCGAGCGAGCCGAGCACGGAGGCGCTCCCCAGCCGGAGCAGCCGCTCCCGCTGGCCCTTGAGCTCCGGGCGGTAGCCCACCACGCCGGTGACGCCGCCCGGGACCAGCCCGATGTTGTTGGAGACGTTCGCGACCACCGGCGGCAGGCCCACCGCGAGCAGGGTCGGGAAGGTGATGAGCGAGCCCGACCCCACGACCGTGTTGATGCCGCCGGCGCCCACCCCGGCCAAGAAGACGAAGAACGCCTCCAGCGGCGACACCGCTCTCTACTCCCTCCTACGGCTCTCGCCCGATCGTAGAGGCAGGGCGGAATTCACCTTCCGGAGGGTCCCGCCATCCGGGGTGGGCGCATCAGGGCGGGCTCGTCACCTCACAGCGGGCGGGCGAACCAGCGCCCTTCCCGCGAGCGCTCCAGGGTGAGCGGCATCCCGAACGTCTCGGAGAGATTCTGGGGGGTGAGCACGGCCTCCAGCGGGCCCTGGGCCACCACCGATCCCTGGCGCAGCAGCAGCACGTGGGTGAACCCGACCGGGATCTCCTCGACGTGGTGCGTGACCAGCACGGTCGTGGGCGCCTTGGGGTCCTGGGCCAGCACGCCCAGCCGGCGCACCAGATCCTCCCGCGCCGCGATGTCGAGCCCCGCGGCGGGCTCGTCGAGGAGGAGCAGCTCGGGGTCGGGCATGAGCGCCCGGGCGATCTGCACGCGCTTGCGCTCACCCTCCGAGAGGGTGGCGAACCGCCGCCGGATGAGGTGGGCGCAGCCCAGCTGGTCGATCAAACCGACCGCGCGGGACACGTCGCTGGAGTCGTACTCCTCCTTCCACCGCCCGAAGATCGCATAGGAGGCGGTGAGCACGACGTCGATGACCTTCTCGTCCGGGGGGATCCGCTCGGCGAGCGCGGCGCTGGCCAGCCCGATCCTCGGCCGGAGCTCGAAGACGTTGGTCCGCCCCAGCACCTCCCCGAGGATCTCGACCGTCCCCTCCGAGGGGAAGAGCAGGGCCCCGGCGACCTGAAGCAGCGTGGTCTTGCCGGCACCGTTGGGGCCGATCACGACCCAGCGCTCACCCTCCAGGACGCTCCAATCGATGCCGCGCAGCAGAGCGGCGCCGTCCCTGCGGACGGTCACGTCCTGAAGCAGAAGCACCTGACCGCCCATGTCTGGGCCCCTCCCCTCAGTCGGTTTTTCGCTGAAGACAACATATGACAGGCCCCACCACCTCTGGTGGAGAAGTGGGGTGGCGCTTCACCACTGTCCGGCACGTGCGTCTCCTGGGGCAACTCCGGGCTCACCGGCCGCCTCGGCGCACCGGTCCGGCGGCCCGCCCGCACCGCCGCGGCCCCGTCCACCGTACGCGCCCACCGGAACGGCCCGGCCGGCGCCCCCTCCCGTCGACCTTCGGCACGCCGGCGTCCGCCGCGCGTCCATGGCCCACGCACCGGCTGTGCGCCACGGGCCCATGACCCGCCAAGCCCGGCGTGCCGCCCTACAACCACCGCCGACCGCCACCGGGTTGGCCGCAGGCCATCACCCCACCACACGCACACCATTGCCGCCCACCACGGCCGACCCCACGGACCGGCGCCCGCCGCCACACGACCACGGCCTCAACAAGGCACCCCGCACGTGCGCCACGGCCCACCGGCCAAGCACCCGGCATGTCCCAGGACCACCACCGGCCGCACGGGCGGTACGCCGCATGCTCATCGCCCCACCACGTGCACCGGCGTCCGCACGCCACGCCCCACGGCCGCCGGGGCGGTCACACCAGGCCACGCCGTACCGCGTAGAGGGCGGCCTGGGTGCGGTCCTGCACCCCGAGCTTCATGAGCACGTTGGAGACGTGGGTCTTCACGGTCTTCTCCGCCACGGAGAGCTCGCGGGCGATCTCCCGGTTCGACCGGCCGGCCGCGATCAGCCGCAGCACCTCGCGCTCCCGGGCGGTGAGCGCGATCTCCGGCTCGCCGGGCGGCGCGGCCGGGCCGCCCAGCACGGCCTCCGCGGCCTCCGGGGCGAGCAGCACCTGCCCCTCGTGGACCGCCCGGATCGCCTGGACGAGGGCCTCCGGGTCCACGTCCTTGTACAGGAAGCCCGCGGCGCCGGCCCGCATCGCCGGCAGCACCTCGCCGCGGCCGGTCACCGAGGTGAGCACGATCACCCGCACGCCGAGGCCGTGCAGCTCGGCGAGCACGTCGAGCCCGTCCCGCACCGGCATCTTGAGGTCGAGCAGCAGCACGTCCGGGGTGAGCGAGCGGGCCAGCTCGATGGTCTCCAGGCCGTCGGCGGCCTCCCCCACCACCGTGATGTCGTCGTGCACCTCGAGGAACGTGCGCAGGCCCTGCCGGACGACCGGGTGGTCGTCGGCGATCAGCACGCGGATCACGTGGGCACCTCCAAGTGAACGACCGTGCCGCGCCCGGGGGAGGTGGTCACGGTGAGCGTCCCGCCCACCGCCTCGGCGCGATCGCGGATCGAGGCGAGGCCGAGGCCGGGCACCCGTCCCGGGTCGAAACCGCGCCCGTCGTCACACACCTGAAGGGTCAGCACCGGCCTGCGGTGCGACAGCCGTACCTCGATGCGGGTGGCGTTCGCGTGGCGCACCGCGTTGTGCAGCGCCTCCTGGGCCACCCGCAGCACCGCGACCTCGACCGCCGGCGGCAGGCCGTGGGGTGGGTCGCCGTCGAAGTGGAAGGCGAACGACACCGGGTGGACGCGGTCGAGCAGGGCGACCTGCTTGCGCAGGGTCTCCACCAGGCCGTGGCGGTCGAGCTCGGCCGGGCGCAGCTCCACGATGACCGCGCGCAGCTCGGCGAGCGCCTCCCCGGCCAGCCGCTCGACCTGCTCGATCTCCTGCGCGGCCCGCGCGGGGTCGGTACGGGCGAGCGTGGCGGCCGCCCGCGCGGTGAGCCGGAGCGAGAAGAGCTTCTGGGTCACCGCGTCGTGCAGCTCCCGGGCCATCCGGGTCCGCTCCTCGATCACCGTGAGCTCACGGCTCCGCTCGTACAGCCGGGCGTTGGTGATCGCGATCGCGGCGTGCGCGGCGAACAGCGTGAGCAGCTCCTCGTCGGCCTCGGTGAACCCGCCGGGCGTCCGCTTGTTGGAGAGGAACACGATCCCCAGCACCTCACCGCCGTTGCGGATCGGCACGCCGAGGAAGTCCTTGAGGATCGGGTGCCCCCGCGGCCACCCGACGAACCTGGGGTCCTTGCGGATGTCGGCGAGCCGTACCGGCCCGTCCATGCGGAGCATCGCGTCGAGCATGCCGTGCTGCCGCGGCGTCGTCCCCAGGACCGCCCACTGCTCCGGGGTGACCCCCTCGGCGATGAACTCCGCGAAAGCGCCCTGGCTGTCCGGCACGCCGAGCGCCGCGTACTGGGCGTCGAGGAGCCGGCGCGCCGACCGCACGATCACCCGCAGCACCTCCTGGACCGACAGGTGGCTGGTGACGGCGAGCACGGCCGAGCTCACCGCGTGCAGCACCTCGTCACGCTCGGACACGGGAGGGGTCGCGTCGGGCACGCCCTCAGGGTAGGCCGCGGCTCGCCCGCCGGGGCGCGGGGGAGGCCGGATGGGCCGATCCCGGCCGGCGGTCCTCCGCCGCGGCGCACCCATTGGTTCGCCGGTGGGAAGCCGGATGGGACTCATCCAGGGCTCCTCGCCGGCGGGAGATCGTCCCCCTGCGCGGCGTCGCTCACACCGCGGATGGCCGGGCCCTGCTCCGGGCGTGCGTCGCCGGCGCCCGGACGGGCACCGTCCGGATCGTCGCGCTCACCGGCGCCCCGCGATGCCGGCGTCTCCGCAAGCCGCGGATGCGCGGACGGACGTACGGCCCGTCACCAGGTCCGGCGCATGGTTCCGGAGAACTTCGAAGTCTCCCGAATAATCGTCGGTCAATGGCGATCCGGACCGTTTGACCGATGCGTTCACTCTCACTAACCAGGCACTTTACGTGATGGTTACTTTTTGGAGGATTCGGGTGACACTTATCTGTCCCCTTCGGCCACCGGGTGATTTATGTAATCGTTACCCGAATGGGTAAAGCTGAAGGCCATGCGTAAAACGCCGGTCACTTTATCGATGCTCTTTGCCGTGACAGTCGGCGCAACGTCCCTGGTCAGCGCGTCCCCCGCAGCCGCGGCCACCCCGCCGGCCGCGCTCGCCCCCACCTCCGCGCAGGCCGCGTCCGCCGCCTCCGCAGCATCCTCCGCATCCTCGGCGGCCGCCGCACCCGGCTGGATCAGCGTGCGGTATCCGATCAGGGCGCGGGCCGGCCGCGTCGTCACGTACAAGATCACGCTTACCAACCGGCAGAGCCGTACCAGTCAGAAGATCTTCTTCGCGGCCAAGTTCCCGAAGAACGTCTACAAGGTCCGCATTTACGTCCCCAAGGGCTCCCGGTACCGCGAGGGCTGCACCAGGGAGCGGACCAGGTCGCTGTGCCTGTTCCCCGGGCTGAAGAAGGGCAAGAGCTACACGCTCTGGGCCAAGGCCTGGGTCAACGGCTCGGCGCGCGGGACCCTGTACGGGTACTTCGGGGGCTCCTTCATTCCCAACCACGTCAAGGACCCGCGGTACGTGATGCGCAAGGCCGGCGACGAAATCCGGTGGATCAAGACGAGGACCAGGCTCGTCCGCTGAGCCCACGGCCACGGTGAACGGAGCCCGGCGCGCCCCGGCGGCGTTCGTCCACGGATATCACGGTGAAAGCGGGCAAACCCGTGGCACGGCCACGACCGCCCGCGCAGTAACCTCAAACAACGTGAACCAACGCTCGCTGCTCATCACGCTGACCGGTCATGACCGCCCTGGCGTCACCTCCCGGCTCTTCGCCGCGCTCGCCAGGTTCCCGGTCACGGTCGTCGACGTGGAGCAGGTCGTCATCCGGGGCCGCCTCATCCTCGGGGTGCTGGTCACCTACCCGGGTGGCGGCTCGGAAGAGGTGGACAGCACCATAGGCGGCCTGTGGGCGGCCGTCGAACAGGTCGCCGCCGACCTCGACATGGAGCTGGACATCGCCACGGGCACCCTGGCAAAGGAGAAGCGCCGCCGGGGCCGGCTCCATGTCACCGTGCTCGGGGCGCCGCTCAAGCCCGCTGCCATGGCCGCGATCGCCGGCCGGATCGCAGCGAGCGGGGCCAACATCGACCGCATAGAGCGGCTGGCGAGCTACCCCGTCACCTGCATCGAGATGGCGGTCTCCGGTGCCGACCCGCAGGCGCTGCGCGCGTCGCTCACCGCCGAGGCCGCGGCCCAGAAGGTCGACGTGGCCGTGCAGCGCAGCGGGCTCCACCGGCGGGCCAAGCGGCTCGTCGTGATGGACGTCGACTCGACGCTGATCCAGAACGAGGTCATCGACCTGCTCGCCAAGCACGCGGGCTGCCTCGACGAGGTGACCAAGATCACCGAGTCGGCCATGCGGGGCGAGATCGACTTCGCCGAGTCGCTGACCAAGCGGGTCTCCCTGCTCGAAGGCCTGCCCGAGGATGTCTTCGACACGGTGAGCAAGGAGGTCGTGCTCACCCCCGGGGCGCGCACCCTGGTCCGGACCCTCAAGCGGCTCGGCTACCGCTTCGCGATCGTGAGCGGCGGGTTCACGCAGATCACCGACCGGCTCGTCGCGGAGCTCGGCATCGACTACTCGGCCGCCAACACGCTGGAGGTCGTGGACGGCAGGCTCACCGGGCGGCTCGTCGGCGAGATCCTCGACCGGCCGGGGAAGGCCCGCGCGCTCGAACGGTTCGCCGCCGAGGCCGGGGTGCCGCTCAGCCAGACGGTGGCGATCGGCGACGGGGCCAACGACCTCGACATGCTCGCCGTCGCCGGTCTCGGCGTCGCGTTCAACGCCAAGCCCGCCGTGCGGAAGGCGGCCGACGCCGCGGTGAACGTCCCCTACCTCGACTCGATCCTCTACCTCCTGGGGATCTCCCGGGAGGAGGTGGAGGCCGCCGACGCCGAGGACGGCCTCCAGCCCGCGAAGTGATCCCTCTGGGTGGCTGCTCCACCGCGATCGGGATCTGCCGCGCCTGCTTCGAGGGATGAGGGGTGCGCCGCCATGGCGTCGAGGCGGCCGGCCACGGCGCCGGCCCGGACGAGCACGGAACGGCCCGGTGATCTTGCGAGGACCGGCGCGCGGCCGACCGTCCTGGCGCGGCCGGCGCCCAGTGACCGTCCCTGGTACGGCCGACGACCTGATCACCATCCCTGAGACGCGGCCGGCGCCCAGTGACCGGTGCGGCCGGCGCCGGGTGGCTATCCCTGGTGCGGGCGGTGGAATGAGACGAGCGTGCCCCGGCCCGGACCGGCCTCCGCCCAGGAACCGTTCAGATCGATCACCGCGTACCCGCCGGGCGGGAAGGCATCGCACTCCCGGCCGGTGAGCTCCCACACGAGCCGGGAGACGGCGGGGTTGTGCCCGACCAGCGCCAGCGTCCCGATCCCCTGGTCGGTACGGCAGAGCAGGTCGATGAGGTCGTCCGAATCCCCGTGGTAGATCACCGGCTCGATCTCGATGGGGGCGTCGAGGCCGAGCAGCTCGGCCGTGCGGCGGGCGCGCACGGCGGGCGAGCACAGCACGAGCTCCGGCTTCAGCGGCCTGATCTGTGCGCCGGCCGCACGGGCCGCGCTCTCCCCGGCGGCGGTGAGCGGGCGCTCCCGGTCGGGCAGGCCGAGCACCCCCGCGGCCTCGGCGTGGCGGATCACGATCAACCTGGTCACCGCACCATCCTCTCGCATCCGCCGGGCCGCTCCCGCGCGAGCGCCCGCCGCAACCGCGATCTGCGGGTTCGCGCGCAACGGCCACTCCCACGCGAGCGTCGGCCGGGCTCGCCACCGCGATCTGCGGGTTCATGCGCAACGACCGCTCCCGCGCGGGAAGGGGCCGGGGCAGGGCGTCCCTCGGCACGCCGCGCCACGGCCTGCCGTACCGCACGGACCGGGGATCGCGGGGCAGCCGCGAACCGGGGGCGTACCGCGGAGCGCCGGGGAACCACAGGGCGGAGAGCCGGGGACGCTGGCGACGGGGGAACGACGTGCGGAGAAGAACCAGGAAAAAGCGCGCAAGGTCCCCCGCCCGGAGGCGGAGGACCTTGCGATGCCAGGTCCGGTCCGGCGGGCCGGTCAAGGCGGACCGCAGCGCACGTGCCGTACCGGTGCCGTCGGACCGGGTTCGATCAGCGGGCCACGGTCTCCGAGGCGCGCTTCACCTCGCCGGCGTCGCCGGAGTCCGGGATGATGCCCGACGAGCGGCGCTTGGAGACGACGATCGCGGCGACGACGATGACGACGGCGATCGCGGTCACCACGGTGCGGATCACGAAGTTGTCCGCGTAGGCGACCACGGCGGGCGCGATCAGCAGCGCGACCAGGTTCATGACCTTGATCAGCGGGTTGATCGCCGGGCCGGCCGTGTCCTTGAACGGGTCACCGACGGTGTCACCGATCACGGTCGCGGCGTGCGCCTCGGACCCCTTGCCGCCGTGGTGGCCGTCCTCGACCAGCTTCTTGGCGTTGTCCCAGGCGCCACCGGAGTTGGCGAGGAAGACCGCCATGAGCGTGCCGGCCGCGATCGCACCGGCGAGGTAGGCGCCGAGGGGCGCGTACCCGAGCGCGAAGCCGACCGCGATCGGCGTGAGCACGGCGAGCAGACCGGGCGTGGCGAGCTCACGCAGCGAGTCGCGGGTGCAGATGTCGACCACCCGGCCGTAGTCGGGCTTCTCCGTGCCGTCCATGATCCCGGGCTTGTTGCGGAACTGGTCGCGGACCTCGATCACCACGCGACCGGCGGCGCGGCCGACCGCGTTGATCGCCAGGCCGGAGAAGAGGAACACGACGGATGCGCCGATGACCAGGCCGACCAGGACGTTCGGGGCGTCCACCGACAGGCTGAACGAGGCGAACGAGCCGAGCACGTCCTTCACACCCTGCGTCGCGGCGGCGAGCTCGGTCTCGACCGCGGTCCGGAAGGAGCCGAACAGCGCGGTCGCGGCGAGCACCGCGGTCGCGATGGCGATTCCCTTCGTGATCGCCTTGGTGGTGTTGCCGACCGCGTCCAGGGAGGTGAGCACCTGGGCCCCCTCGCCGTCCACGTCACCGGACATCTCGGCGATGCCCTGGGCGTTGTCGGAGACCGGGCCGAAGGTGTCCATGGACACGATCACGCCGACCGTGGTGAGCAGACCGGTACCGGCGAGGGCGACGGCGAACAGGGCCACGGTCACGTTGCCGAAGCCGAGCAGGAACGCGCCGTAGACCGCGGCGCCGATCAGCAGCGCGGAGTAGACGGCCGACTCCAGACCGACGGCGACACCGGAGAGGATCACGGTGGCCGGGCCGGTCAGGGCGCTCTCCCCGATCTCCCGCACCGGCCGCCGGTTGGTCTCGGTGAAGTAGCCGGTGAGGAGCTGGATCAGGCTGGCGAGGACCAGGCCGATGAGCACGGCCCCGAGCGCGATGAGCCGCGGATCGGCGGTGAGCGCGCGGATCTCCTCGCTCACCCCGGAGAGCTCGGCGAAGCTCGACGGCAGGTAGGCGAAGGCGGCGACGGCCACCAGGATCGCCGAGATGACGGCGGAGATGAAGAAGCCGCGGTTGATCGCCGCCATGCCCGAGCGGTCGCCGCTGCGCGTGCGGACGGCGAAGATACCGATGATCGCGGTCAGCACGCCGATCATCGGGACGAGCAGCGGGAAGACCAGACCCTCGGTGCCGAAGGCCGCCTTACCGAGGATCAGGCTCGCGACGAGGGTGACGGCGTACGACTCGAAGAGGTCGGCCGCCATGCCGGCGCAGTCGCCGACGTTGTCGCCCACGTTGTCCGCGATGGTGGCCGCGTTGCGCGGGTCGTCCTCCGGGATGCCCTGCTCGACCTTGCCGACGAGGTCGGCGCCGACGTCGGCGGCCTTGGTGAAGATGCCACCGCCGACTCGCATGAACATCGCGAGCAGCGCGGCACCGAATCCGAAGCCCTCGAGAACGTTCGGCGCGTCGCCCTTGTAGACGAGCACCACGATGGCGGCGCCGAGCAGACCGAGCCCGACGGTGAACATGCCGGCGACACCGCCGGTGCGGAACGCGATCCGCAACGCCGCCTTCTCACCCTGGTCCTTCGCCGCCGCGGCGACCCTCAGGTTGCCGCGGACCGCGAGCCACATGCCCATGAAGCCGGTGAGCGCGGAGAACAGCGCACCCACGACGAAGAAAACGGAGCGGCCGATCTGCACGCTGGTCGACGGGGCGGGCAGCAGGAGCAGCAAGAGCGGGATAACGACGACGAAAACGACCAGCGTCCGGAACTGCCGCGCGAGGTACGCGGCAGCGCCCTCCTGTACGGCACGAGCGATGTTCTGCATACGCTCGGTGCCCTGTCCGGCTGAAAGCACCTCCCGGACCAGCCCGCCGGCGACGGCGAGGGCGAGGAGGGCCACAACCGCGACCACTATGACGAGCGTGAAATGGAACCCGCTGAGGGCTACCGCTGCACCATCGGCAGCGGCCAGAAAGGCAGACATACGTCCTCCTCGGCCATACGAGGTTCAGGTCCTCCCGGGGGGCGCCGCCGAACCTCGCGGTATCGCGGCGCACTTCCGGGTGGTAGGCGATGCCGCTTCCGGTTGCTTCCGCAATACCTTGGCCGGTGGCGGGGAGTCTACGCAGCGGCAGCCCGGATCTGAAGGGTCTTATGGCCCCTTCTTTCGTCCGTCGCCGGGTTTGACGAAAGTTTTGTCCAGTTTTGTAGCTCGTTTGACCGGATCTTGCGGTGGGCGGGACAACGCAACGCTTCGATTACGTCACAACCGCATCACCGGTTTTCGGACGTCCGAAATGCAACAAGGCACAGGTGAGAGATCGGATGCCACCTGAGGCGGCACCCGATCTCGCTCAGGCCGCGGTCGGCTCGCCGGGTGAGACCGGCCAGCTCATCCGGATGCTCATGCCCTCCGGACGGGGCACCACTTCGACGTCGTCGGCAAGCCCCGCGATCACGGCGAGCCCGAGATCGCCCATCTCCGGAAGCGGGCTGCCGTTCGCCTCAGCGGCCGGTGGTGAGACGCCGTTGCGCGATGCCGCGTCGATGACGGTCACCTCGAACCGGCCGTCGTCGTCACGCAGCCTCATCACGACGGGTTCCGCCGGGCAGCGGAGGCGGTGCGCCTCCACCGCCCGTAAACACGCCTCCCCGACGGCGAGCCGTACCTCGTCCAGGATCGCCTCCGGTACGCCGGTGCGCCGGGCGACGGCTGCGGCGACCAGCCGCGCCGTGCGCACGTGGGCCGGCAGCGCGCTGAACGTCAGCTCGACGGTGGCCATGTCCGGCTCTCCGGCCGTCACTTGTCCCGCGCGTGGGCTTCCTTGGCCTCGTCCACGGAGGCGTAGATGCCGAAGACTTTCGTGAGACCGGTGATCCGGAAAATCTTCAGGATTCGCTCCTGGGTGCAAACGAGCTCAAGGGATCCGTCGTGCGCCCGCACCCGCTTGAGCCCGCCGACCAGCACCCCGAGGCCGGTCGAGTCGAGGAAGTCCACCTTCTCCATGTTGACGAGCAGGTGGAAGTTGCCCTTGTTGACCAGGTCGATGAGCAGTTCACGCAGCCTGGGCGCGGTGTAGACGTCGATCTCGCCTTCGACATCGACGATCGTGAGGTTGCCCTCTGTCCGGTGGTCCAGCTTCAGGTCCACAGATCCTCCAGCGCCGTACGTGCGTAGTGTCGAGGAGGGACGCGGTTTCCAGGCGTCCGGAACCACACCCTCTGACGCGCGGCATTCAACCACGCCTCGACTCCGTGTCTATACGAAATCACGACTCCGGGCGACTCTCCCCACAGATGCCAAACTGGAAACCAGTGACTGCCATTTCTTCACGTCAAGGGGGAGCCGGCGAGCTGCTCGGCCGCCTGCTCGCGGTCCCGGCACGCCGCGGGCTCGTCACCCATGTGGAGCATGTTCCCGCACGTGAAGGCGGGGACGCGCGGTGGCCGGACTGGGTTCCCGAGCCCTTGGTCGGCCGGCTGCGCCACCTGGGCATCAGCGGCCTCTGGGAGCACCAGCTCGCCACCGCGGAGCACGTCCGTCGCGGCGAAAACGTGATCATCGCCACTGGCACGGCGTCCGGGAAGTCCCTCGCCTACCTGGTGCCGGCGATCACCGAGATCTTCGCCGGCGGCACCGTGCTCTATCTCACCCCGACGAAGGCGCTCGCCGCCGACCAGCTCGCCACGATCCGGAAACTGCGGCTCACCGAGGTGCGCGCGGCCACCTATGACGGGGACACCCCGCCCGAGGAGCGGAGCTGGGTCCGCCGGCACGCGAACTACGTGCTGACGAATCCGGACATGCTGCACCGCTCGATCCTGCCGCGGCACGGATCGTGGGCCTCCTTCTGGCGCAGGCTCCGGCTGGTGGTCGTGGACGAGTGCCACGGCTATCGGGGTGTCTTCGGCTCCCATGTCGCGCAGATCCTCCGCCGGCTCCGCCGGGTCTGCGCGAAGTACGGCTCCCGCCCGGTGTTCCTGCTCGCCTCGGCCACGGCGAGCGACCCGGGTGCGGCGGGGAAGCGGCTCACCGGCCTCGACATGGCGGAGGTGACCGCGGACGCCTCCCCGCGGGGAGCGATGACCTTCGCCCTGTGGGAGCCGCCGCTCACCGAGCTGCGCGGGGAGCGGGGCGCCCCGATCCGGCGCACCGCCACGGCCGAGGCCGCCGACCTGCTCACCGATCTCGTGGTGGAGGGCGTCCGCACGCTGGTGTTCGTCCGCTCCCGGCGCGGCGCGGAGACCGTGGCCCTCACCGCGAAGCGGCATCTCACGGAGCTGGAGGCCGTCCTCGAGGCCGGGCCGTACGGCACGGCACTCTCGGCCGGAGCGACCGGAACGGCTGGCCCGGTGGGATCGGCCGGCGCGGCGGGGTCGCCTGGCCCGGCGGGCTCCGGGGCCGCGTCCGGATCCGGCGGTACGACGGCTGTGGGCGAGGTGGGCGAGGATCCCGCGGGCGCGGCCACGACACCGGCCGGTTCGCCGGCAGTCGGCGATCACAAAGAGGCGGCGTCCGGTGACCGGAGAGGGACATCGGCCAGGGGAGATGGCGCGACGACCGCCGATGGCCATGGAGGGACGACGACCGGTAGGCCGGGAGACACGACGACCGGTGGCCCGGGAGACACGACGACCGGAGACCACGGTGCCGGGCCGGCCGGGGGACGGCTCGCGGACCGCGTGGCGGCGTACCGGGGCGGCTACCTCGCCGAGGATCGGCGGCTGCTGGAGAAGGCGCTGCGCACCGGGGAGCTGACCGCGCTCGCGACCACCAACGCCCTCGAGCTCGGCGTGGACATCTCGGGCCTCGACGCGGTGATCATCGCGGGCTGGCCGGGCACCCGCGCCTCGCTCTGGCAGCAGGCGGGCCGGGCGGGCCGGACCGGTCAGGACGCGCTCGTGGTCCTGATCGCCCGTGACGATCCGCTCGACACCTACATCGTCCACCACCCGGAGGCGGTCTTCGGGCAGCCGGTCGAGGCGATCGTCCTCGACCCCGACAACCCCTACGTGCTCGCGCCTCACCTGTGCGCCGCGGCCGCGGAGATCCCGTTGACCGAGGACGACCTGGAGATCTTCGGCCCGGCGGCGCGCGATGTGGTCGACGACCTGGTCCGCCGCGGCATGCTGCGGCAGCGGCCGAGCGGGTGGTACTGGACCCACCGGGAACGCGCCGCCGACCTCGCCGACATCCGCGGTTCGGGCGGGAACCCGATCCACGTGGTGGAGTCCGGGACCGGGCGGCTCCTCGGCACGGTGGACGAGCCGTCGGCGCACACCACCGTGCATCCGGGCGCCGTCTACCTCCACCAGGGGGAGACCTACGAGGTGGAGTCCCTCGACCTCGAGGCCGGGGTGGCCCTGGTGAGCCCGGCCGACCCCGACTACGCGACCTACCCACGGGACGTGACCGACATCCGGATGATCGAGTCGCTCCGGTCCCGGCCCTTCGGCCCGGGGGAGCTCCACTTCGGGACCGTCGAGGTGACCCGGCAGGTCGTCTCCTACCTCAAGCGGCGCACCCAGACGGGCGAGGTCCTCGGCGAAGAGCCACTGGATCTGCCCCCGCGCACGCTCTGCACCCGCGCGGTCTGGTGGACCCTGCCCGACACCGCCCTCGCCCCGTTGCGCTCGGCCGAGCACGGCGGGCCGGTCGATCTGGGCGGCGCCGCCCACGCCGCCGAGCACGCCTCCATCGGGCTGCTGCCGCTCTTCGCGACCTGCGACCGCTGGGACATCGGCGGCGTGTCGACCGAACTCCATCCCGACACGGGCATGCTCACCGTGTTCGTCTACGACGGTCATGACGGGGGTGCGGGCTTCGCCGAGCGGGGTTTCGCCCGGGCCGCCGATTGGCTCACCGCGACCCGCGAGGCGATCGCCTCCTGCGAGTGCGAGCGGGGCTGCCCATCGTGCATCCAGTCCCCCAAGTGCGGAAACGGCAACGAGCCATTGGACAAGACCGGTGCCATCCGGCTCCTCGACGTGCTGCTCGGTTCCTGAACGTTCTTGCTCGGCTCAGAGGGGAGCGCTCATTCAGAGGCTCTGACGGAGAGCGCTCCCTGAGGCTCTGAGGGAGAGCGCGAGGTTCTGGGGGGAGAGCGCTCATCCTGATGGGCGTGCGCTCAGCGTTGAACGGTGACCGGACCGGCTCGCGCGGTGGCCCTCACGCTCCGAGCTCCGGCGATCGGCAGGGTGAACCGCAGCGACACCGCGACCTCGGCGATTCCCTCGGAGATCGCGCAGGACTCCAGCACGACACCGTTGGCGTCCGCGATCTCCTTCGCATGCGTGCAGGCCAGGGCCGGCCGGCTGAACGCCCAGGCCGCCCCGGCGAGCGCGCTGAGGTCCGCCGCACTCTGCGCCCGATGCCTCGCGACCCGGGCCATTCCCGCGGCGACGACCGCGGTGGCCACCGCCCAGATCACGGTGATGACCGTGATCATCCACACCGTTGCGGAGCCGCGCTCTCCTGAGAGCCGCCGGCCCCGGTCCGCCCGGATGCCGGGCGCGTCCCCGAACGGTCCCGCGCCGGTCCACGGGTGTTCTCCCATGGGCGCCATGGCACACCCCCCGGCATGGCCGACCGGTCGGCCGTGGGAGGGCGATGCCGGCACACGCCGACCTGACGATCGCCGGTCGTGGTCACCGCATGGGATGGGCGGCCGCGACCCGGAGCCGGTTCCGGGACACGCGGAGGACCGCGAAGCCGCGTTCATGGCACGACCTCCGGTTCTCATAACACGGCCCCGGATCGGTGATCGGTGCTCATGGCACAACCCCCGGCTCGGTGGCCCGTACTCATGGCACAACCCCCGGCTCGGTGGCCGACACCGCTGCGGCCGTCACCCGTACCGGAGGGAGCACCGCGCCGGGAAACGGCTCGACCACCGCCACGACCTCGACCCGGGTCGTCTCCGTCCCGGGGATGACCTCCACTCGAGCCCCGGCGGGAACCGCCCGCAGGACCGTCCTTCTCACCTCGTCGATCACCTCGCCGCGGGCCGCGGCCCGGGCACCGGCCCGAGCCGCGTCCACACACTGCAGCTGCACCCCGACGATCGCCACCGCCCAGAGCGCGGCCCCCAAGACGATCAGCAGCACCGGCAGCAGGACCGCCGCCTCGGCGGTCACCGAGCCGCGGTCGGGCCGTCCGCGCTGGTGTGCGGCGCGCACTCGCGGATCACCCGGCGACTTTGAGGGCACGCTGGATGAGGGCAATGAGCATGGACTTGACCTCGGCGCTGGTGACGACCTTCCACAGCAGAGCCGCGAAACCGCAGGCCGCCAGCGTGCCCACCGCGTACTCCGCGGTCGACATGCCTGCGTCGGGCCGCTCACGGGCGAGCAGGACCCATCGCAGGCCGATCCGCCTGACCCTTTCTCGTGCCGCCGAGACCAGCCGGCGCATCCGGCCCGGCGGTCGTGAGAGCGGCATCGGAGACGACGGCGGCGTCGTCAGCGCGGCCGGTGCGGTGAGCTCGGGCGACGCCGGAGACACGGTCGTCGTGGCCCCGTGCACGCCGGGCACGGCCGTCGCCGACACGGTCGATGCCGTGAGCGATGCCGGAGACGTCGTGAGCGATGCCGGAGGCACCGTCGGCGTCATGGCCCCGCGTCCGTGTATCGCGGCGGGCGTCGCGGCTGCGGCCGGCGCCGCAGGTGCGCGGCGAGCCCGGCGGAGGGTGATAAGCCCTGACCGGCGCCTGTCCGCGCCCCGGGACTCCGGTGCGGCCCCGGACCGGCTTGTTTCCTCCACATGGGCCGGTGGCCGTTCCGCCGAGAGGCCCGGCAGCGGATGGATGACCTGGTGGGCCTGTGCTGCGCTCATTGCTCCTCCTCGCGTTCGGCGGCGTGTGCGTACCGAGACCACGGTGGCGTAGCGCTCACCGGCCGACCGGAGGCGAATGGCGTTCTGTGGACAGCCGGACCATCGGGTCGATGCGACCTATCGGAAACGCCGCACTGCCGTCGATATCACCGCGAATCCCCGGCGCAAGTAATCCACAGCTTGTGGACCACCCCATCCACAAGCTGTGGATTACCGCCCCACGATCACCTGCGGCCGCACCGTTCGCCGGGGCGGTGTCAGGGCACCGCTCGCGCGAGCGGTGTCAGGGCGCCGGTCAAGGGAGTGGGATACGGGCGATCAGTCCGGCGATCATGGGGATGATCCCGAGGAGCACGAACGCGGGCAGGAAGCAGAGCCCTAGGGGAGCCACCACCTGCACGCCAACCTTGCGGGCCGCCGCGGAGGACGCGGCCCGGGCCGCCTGCCGGGCGTCGTCGGCTAGCCGCACGAGAACGTCCGCGACCGGGGCGCCGCCCTTGGCGGCTCGGATCATGGTTCGCGCGAACGGGGCGGCGGGTGGCTCATCGGCGAGACCGGCCCATGCCGTACCGGGATCTGCTCCCAGCCGCAGCTGGACCGCCACCCACGACATGCGCTCCGCCAGCGGACCTCCGATCGCGTCCGCGGTCACCTCCACTGCGCGATCCACCGGTTGCCCCGCACGCAGACAGGCAACGAGCAGGTCGATCGCGAAGGGAAGGTCGGCGGCGATCCGCGCGCGCCGGCGGCGCGCCTCCACCGGCTCCCGCCGACCGGCGGCCACCAGTGCCGCTCCGGCGAGCAGGGCACCGAAGAACAGCCCCGGCACCCCGCTGATGACCGCGAAGCCGGCCAATCCCGGCACGGCGGCGAGCACCAGCCTGTCCCACCGTGCGGTGAACGCCGGCATGCCCTTGAGCGCCGGCATCACACCTCCGCCGGACCGGCCCTCCGCCGTGCCGGGCGCGCGCTCGCCCCGCCCACCGGTCACCAGCGCCCGCAACCGGCCGGCCGGCGACCGGGGAACGGGCCAGAGCAGCACGGCCGCGGCGACGGACATCGCGATCAGCAGGGTCATCGGCTGACTCCCCCGGTCATCATCGGCTCCCTCCCCCCGTCACCGGCGCGGCGATCGCCCGGTCGGCCAACCGGCGGGTCCACCAGACACCGGCCGCGTCGAGGGCGAGCCCGATGAGCAGGCAGGCGTGCCCGGCCGGGCTGCCCAACAGGAACGGCAACGGGCTCACGCCCAGCGCGGTGGCCATCAGCAGCCCGAGCAGGGGGAGCGCCGCCAGCATGCGGGCCGTGGCGCGCGGCCCGGCGAGCTGTGCGGCGACCTCCTGCCGGTGGGCCTCCGCCTCCCGTAGCGACGCCGCCAGCCGATCCACGAGCGCGGCCAGCCCGCCGCCGACCGAGGTGCTCACCCGCCAGCACGCGGCGAGCCGCACGAGCCCCTCCCCGCCTTCCTCGGGGGCGGCGCTTAGCAGAGCGGCGGCCACATCACCGCCGTCCCGCACCGCCGCGACCACCGGTGTGAGCGCCGCCGGATCGGGCGGCTCCACCGCGGCGATGGCGTTCACCAGCGCCTCCCCGGGCATGCGTCCCGCCACCAGCTCGGCGTGGATGCCGTGGCAGAGCTCGATCGAGAGCGCCCGCCACGCCGCCGCGGTCCTCGCCCTGCGTGGCCTGAGGGTGAACCGGGCGCCCACCCGGCGGGCCGGCACCCCGGAACGCGCGGAAGCATGGCCGGGCCCCGGCCGGCCGCGCACCCGCCCGGACGGTCTTCTCGCCGACGGCCTCCGCAAAGCGGCGAGCCGGACGGTGCCCGCATCCGGCCCGGTCGCCACCCACACGGCCAGGGCGATGGCGAGCGCGATCAGGATGAGCACGTCAACACCTCACCAGGGCTTCGCACGAGGCTCGCCGAACCTGACGCCGGCGCCGCGGTGGCGGACCACCCGGCGCCGGCCACGGGCACGGTTCGCGACCGGTCGCCGGCCCGGTCCGATCCGGGTGCCCGGTCTCGCGCCGCCACCCGGCCCGTCGTCCTCCGGCGCACCACCACCGCGACCCCGTCCGGGCGATCACCCGTTCGGAGTCCGGTCCCCCGTCGCCCGGCGCCATTGACGGCCGCCGGCGCGTATCCGCGGGCTCCGCATCCGCGCGCCACCCGTGCCCCGGCGCACCGGACCAGGACCTTGACCGATGACGATCCGCCCACCCACACCGGGCACTCGCGGCGCATCTCCTCCCCGGGTGGAACACGGCTTCTTCCCCGAGTGGAACAGGGCTCCGTCGGCTCGTCCGAGGAAGACATCGCTCGGTCGGCGCATCCCCGTCGGACATCCTCAGGTCAGGCATGGCAGCGGTACCGGGCACCTGTCCCGGAGCGCGCCGAACGCCGGGCCCGGTACCGCCCTCCCCTCGGGAGTGAAGATCACCGATGGTCTGGCGGTCACGAACCCGGAGGGATCCCGTTCCAGCAGGCACACCTCCGCGACCCGGCGCGGCCCGCCGCCCGGGGCCCGGACGAGGTGCACGACCACGTCGAGAGCGGCGGCGATCTGGCTGTGCACGGCCTCGCGGGACAGCCCGGCCGCACAGGCGAGCGCCTCCAGCCGGGCGGGGACGTCGGCCGGGTTGTTCGCGTGCAGCGTCCCGCAGCCGCCCTCATGGCCCGTGTTGAGGGCGCTCAGCAGGTCCACGACCTCAGCGCCACGGACCTCCCCGACCACCAGCCGGTCGGGCCGCATCCGGAGGGCCTGCCGTACGAGGTCGCGGAGGGTGATCCCTCCGGCGCCCTCGAGGTTGGGCGGTCTGGCCTCCAGCCGGACGACGTGCGGATGCCGTGGGTTGAGCTCGGCCGAGTCCTCGACCAGGAGCAGCCGCTCCCCGGGGTCGGCGCAGGAGAGCATGCTCGCCAGGAGGGTGGTCTTCCCCGTTCCGGTTCCGCCGGTGACGAGGAACGCCATCCGGGCGGCCACGATGGCGCGGAGGAGCTCCGCCCCGGCCCCGGGCACGAGCTCCTCGACCGTGAACGTGCGCCGGGGCGGCAGGCGGAGCGACAGGCAGGTGCCGTCCCGCGCGATCGGCGGGAGGACGGCGTGCAGGCGGATCCCGCCGGCCAGCCGAGCGTCGACGTACGGGCAGGCGTCGTCGAGGCGCCGCCCGGCCGTGGCGGCGAGGCGCTGCGCCAGCCGCCGCACCTCCTCCTCGCCCGAGAAGGTCACGTCGGTCTTGCGCAGCCCGCTCCCGTCGTCGATCCACACCTCCCGGGGCCCGTTCACCAGCACGTCCGTCACCCCGGGCAGGGCGAGCAGGCCTTCCAGTGGCCCCGCGCCGACGAGGTCGGCGCGCAGGATGCGGCCGATGGCGAGCACCTCGGCATCGCCCAGAACCGCCCGCTCCGCGCGGAGGGCGGCGGCGACCTGCGCGGCGGTGGGCGGCGCACCGGCCCGCGACAGCCGTACCCTGACCGCCTCGACCAGCTCGGGCGGCACGGCCGCCTGCGCCGCGGTCCGATCACCGGCCGGCCGGGTCATCATCCCGCCTTCCCCGGCCATGACCTCGGCGCCGCCACGCGCGCGGCTCGTCATCGCGCCTCCATCAGCGTGCGCAGCAGGGTGGTACAGAACCCGCCGAGCGGGGCGCGGCCCAGCGGAAGAGGATCGCCGCGATCCAGGGTCTCGGTGAGGCCGCTCAGCTCCGGCAGGACCCCGGCACAGGGGATGTCGAGCGAGGCGCCGACCACGTCGGGGTCGAGGCTGCCCTGGCGCAGCACGGCGTACAGCTCGCTCGTGTGACGGCGCAGCACGGCCAGCGTCTGCGCCGCGGCGAGCGCGCCGCGCACCTCGGCCGGTACGACGAGCAGGGTCCGCGCCGCCCGGGGCAGGGCCTCCTCCCCGCCCTCTCCCAGGTGGCGCGGCAGGTCGACGACGACCAGGTCGCACCCGCGGCGACCGGCGTCGAGCACGGCCCGCATCGCCTGCCGGGGGATCTCGGCCGGCTCCCCCCGGTGCCAGGACAGGACGGTGAGCTCACCGAAGGTGGGAAGCGCGTCCTGGAGCGCGGCGAAGCCGACCCTGCCCTCCCGGCCCACGAAGTCCGGCCACCTCGCCCCCGTCGCCTCCTCTTGGCCCAGCACCACGTCGATCCCGCCGCCCAGCGGGTCGGCGTCGATCAGCAGCGTGCGCAGGCCGGCCCGGGACGCGGTCACCGCCAGTGCCGCGGCGAGCACCGTGGCCCCGGCGCCTCCCTTGCCGCCGACGACGCATACCACGTCACCCGCCCGGGTGGGCGGGTCCGCCGCCTCGCCCAGCTCCTCGACGAGGATCCGTTCCGCCTCGGGTAGCTCCCAGACCGCCTGTGCACCGAGCGCGACGCACGTCCGCCACGTGTCCACGTCCGCGGTTTCCCGGGTCACGATGAGCACCCGGTCCCGGTGCGGCAGGCCGGCGGCGGCGAGATCACCGGCGATGTCGCCACCGACGATCACCAACGGGGCGTGGTTCCAGTACGGCCTGGCCTGCGCGGCCGACCGGGCGACGTCGAGCTCCACTCCGGCCGCGACGGCCATGCGAAGCAGATCGTCGAGAAGCTCTTGATCATGTGTGATGGCCAAGGGCTGCTGCATCGGTGGCCTCCCTCTCCGTCGGGGGAACCACCTTCCCGGATTCCGGGGTCAGTCCTCGGCTCCGAACGACGCTCTGTGGATATGCAGGAAAGAGCGACCCCCGCCGGGGGGAGAGCGGGGGTCGCCGAGCGGTCCGGCCCCGGGGGGTAGAGCCGGCTCCGTACCGAAGAAGGTTCAGTCAGCGCGAACAGCCGGGCTACGCCCAGCGGTTCTACCGCTTAGGGAGACATACCGTATGTTGGCCGATTCCCTAGGCTTTCGTCGAGCATCATCCCAAAACAAGGTAATTTCGTGTTCATCGCGGGACGGTGATTCCCGCTCCACGGACCGTCCGGAGCGCCCCTCTCCGGTCGACCGAGGCCTCTCCGCAGCCCAGCCACACCCCAAGAACCGGGCATTAGGTTCCATAAACCACAAAGCACACCTAACGCCACTACAACGCGGAGCCCGCACAGCCCGTTGAAAGGATCAGACGCCGGCCTCTTTCCAACGGCGAGATACGGGCGTACAACGGAATTACGGACCGAAGGTTCGTGTACGGCCACCGGGAACCCACGCGCGACCAGCCGCGGGAGGCGCGCCGGGCGGGCTGGTCCCGTACCGGCGGAAACCAGTGCACGCTTGGTAACCCGGGAGGGCGTGCAGGGCGACGGCGTCTCATCTCTAGGGACGCCGTTCGCTTTGCCCGACAAAGGGCTGGCCTTCGGCCTGCCCCTACCCCCGTCCGAAATGCCATTCTCCGTACGTCGTTCTCGCCGACGACTCGCTCACCGCGGCGTCACTCCGGCGCGGCACCGCTTCCGCTGGCCTCACGCACCGGCTGCGCACTCAGGTGACCTCTCTCCGTGACCCCACCATTGCGTCACCCCGCTGCCGTGCTCGCCGTGTGCCTCCGCAGGTCGCTCCCGCCGGCTGGGCGATCAACGTCATGTCCGCGGCCGACCCCGCGCCCAGTACGGCGCCACTCCGCCGACCGCACGCTCTCTCTGGTGTCACCGGCATCACAACGCGCACAACGCGCTCAAGACGCTCGCAGGCCCCGCGGCCCACTGCGGTGTCACGCTGCGAGCTCATAGAACGCATCGGCACTCACTTCCCGGCCACGCGCTCCACGTGTGCCCGCCCCACGGAGCCCGCCATCACCACGTCACGCCGCTAGCGTGCTCGTCACACGTCCGCCACGTCGCTTCCACTGGCTGCGTCCGCAACGTAACGCCTCGCCGGGACCCCACTGCAGCGTCACTCCCGGACGCCACCGCTCCCGCTGGCCCACGCACCGGCTGGGCGATCAACGTGACCCCACGACCCCGCCATCACCACGGCGTCAGCGGCTGCCGTGGTCACGCGCGCATCCGTACGTCGCTCCCACCGGCCACGCCGCGATCGAACGGCGATGCCGGCCCATCGGGGGCAACCCCACGGATCGCCTATCGGGAAAGGGCCTCACAGATCGCCGTGGTCTCGCGGACGCCGAGGACGACCGCGTCCGCGCAGTGCCGGATCCACCCGGCCAGCCCGGCCGGGGTGCCCGTCTGATAGGAGCGCAACGCCTCGGGATAGGCGTCACCGAGCTCGGCGTGCCCCACCTCGACCGCGCAGAGCGACTTGGGGTCGAGCCCGCGCTCGACCAGGGTGAACCGGGCGGCCGCCCGCGCCACCAGGCCGTCCGCCACGCCGAACGGCCGCAGCGTGACCAGCTCCGCGTGCACGATCGCCGCGAGGACGAGCGCCGGGGCCTTGGTGTCGCCCGTGAGCAGCCGGGTGAGCATGGACAGCCGCGCCGCCGTCTCCTCGGGTCCGGGGGCCGGGCCGAGGCCGAGCGGGTCGGCGTCGGTGGGCGTGCTCCTCGGCCGGCCGGGGTCGTCGGTGAGCCCGACGGCGGCGACCGCGTGCAGCCGGGCGAGGACCTGGGGCGGGGCGGATCGCCACAGCGAGGTGAGCCGGCCGATCTCCGTCGAGGCGCGCAGCGCCCCCTGCACCACCGGGTCGGTCACCTCACCGCGGCGCAACTCCTCGAGCGGCACGTCCACGCCCTCGATCGCGGCCGAGGCCCGGGCGCCGCGCAGGGCGGACTCGGCCGACACCTCGGGGCTCCGCCGGCGCAGCACCGGATGCCGGTAGAGCCGGTCGACGGCCTCGCGGGCCTCCTGTACCGCTTCGGGAACCCCCGGAAGTTCGGCGATGACGGCGAGCGGGTCGTTCACGGCAGCGACCTTATCGGCCCGGAATGGTCGTTCATCGAAGAGGTTGCACCGTTGAGCGCAAACGGCTTGCGGGAGGGCTGCCCACGCCCCGGGGATCGTCATTAGATTTCGCTGTACAGCGCCGTCACCGAGGTAGGAAACGGGCCGATCGACTTGACCCAACACGCACGTCATTGGACATAACGCCCCGGTCCTGGTGGAGTGAAGTCCGTCCGACTTTGACACACCTTGGCTGAGGCGGCCGAACGCCAGACCCATCCCTGCGAGACGCGTGAAGGAGTACGGAGTGGCCACCGAGACCCCAGGTCGCGAGACCCAGGAGACGCTGTCGAACCTGCTGACCGAGACCCGGCGGTTCGCGCCACCGGCCGAGCTGGCAGCGGCCGCGAACGTCACCGCGGAGGCTTACGAAGAGGCCGAACGGGATCGGCTGGCCTTCTGGGAGCGCGCCGCGGAGCGGCTGACGTGGGCCGAGCGCTGGCACACCACGCTCGAGTGGAACGCGCCCTTCGCCAAGTGGTTCGTCGGCGGGAAGCTCAACGTCGCCTACAACTGCGTCGACCGCCACGTCGAGGCCGGGCTCGGTGACCGGGTCGCCTACTACTGGGAGGGCGAGCCCGAGGGGCACAGCCGTACGATCACGTACGCCGAGCTGCAGCGCGAGGTGGCGAAGGCGGCGAACGCGCTCCAGGAGCTCGGGGTACGCAAGGGCGACCGGGTCGCCATCTACATGCCGATGATCCCCGAGCTGCCGATCGCGATGCTCGCCTGCGCCCGCATCGGCGCGATCCACTCCGTGGTGTTCGGCGGCTTCTCGGTGTCCGCGCTCAAGAACCGGATCGAGGACGCGAACGCCAAGCTCGTCATCACGGCCGACGGCGGCTACCGGCGCGGCAAGCCGAACCCGCTCAAGCCGACCGTGGACGAGGCGGTGGCCGAGTGCCCGGGTGTGGAGCGCGTGGTCGTCGTGCGCCGGACCGGCCAGGAGGTCAACTGGACGGACAAGGACATCTGGTGGCACGACATCGTCGACCGCCAGCCGGCCGAGCACGAGGCCGTGCCGCACGACGCCGAGGACCCGCTGTTCATCCTCTACACCAGCGGCACCACCGGTAAGCCGAAGGGCATCCTGCACACCACCGGCGGCTACCTCACCCAGACCTCCTGGACCCACTGGGCGGTCTTCGACCTCAAGCCGGAGACCGACATCTACTGGTGCACCGCGGACATCGGCTGGGTGACCGGGCACTCCTACATCGTGTACGGCCCGCTCGCCAACGCGGCGACCAGCGTCATCTACGAGGGGACCCCCGACACCCCGCACCGGGGCCGGTTCTGGGAGATCGTGCAGAAGTACAAGGTCACGATCCTGTACACCGCCCCGACCGCCATCCGGACGTTCATGAAGTGGGGCGCCGACATCCCGGCGAAGTTCGACCTGTCGTCGCTCCGGATCCTCGGGTCGGTGGGCGAGCCCATCAACCCCGAGGCGTACGTCTGGTACCGCGAGCACATCGGCGGCAACCGCTGCCCGGTGGTAGACACCTGGTGGCAGACCGAGACCGGCGCCATCATGATCACGCCGCTCCCGGGCATCACCCACGCCAAGCCGGGCGCCGCCATGCGGGCGCTGCCGGGCATCGTCGCGGACGTGGTCGACGACAAGGGCGAGTCCGTGCCGAACGGCGGTGGCGGCTACCTGGTGATCCGCGAGCCGTGGCCGTCCATGCTCCGCACGATCTGGGGTGACGACAAGCGGTACGTCGACACCTACTGGTCGCGGTTCGAGGGCCTCTACTTCCCGGGCGACGGGGCCAAGCGCGACGAGGACGGCGACATCTGGCTGCTGGGCCGGGTGGACGACGTCATGCTGGTCTCCGGCCACAACATCTCCACCACCGAGGTGGAGAGCGCCCTGGTCAGCCACCCGAAGGTCGCCGAGGCCGCGGTGGTGGGCGCCTCCGACCCGGTGACCGGCCAGGCGATCGTGGCGTTCGTGATCCTGCGCGGCGAGGCCGAGGAGAGCGAGGACATCGCGGCCGAGCTGCGCGCCCACGTCGCCAGCACGCTCGGCCCGATCGCCAAGCCGCGCCAGATCCTGGTCGTCCCGGAGCTGCCCAAGACCCGCTCCGGGAAGATCATGCGCAGGCTGCTGCGTGACGTCGCGGAGAACCGGGAGCTCGGCGACGTCACCACCCTGACCGACAGCTCGGTGATGAAGCTAATCGCCGAGAAGCTGCCGGCTGCCAAGAGCAGCGAGGACTGATTCCGGGCCGGGCCGGACGGGCGAACCCGCCCGGCCGGCCCGGCCAGGCCATGCGACCCCATAGACCTCGGTGAACTCCGAGGGCCTCGGTGAACCAGGGGCGCGGGCGCCGGTGACGGCGTCCGCGCCCTCTGCCTTGACCGGGACGGTCCGCGGCCCGCACCGGAGCGCTCCCCGTCCCGGCCCCGCCACGCCGGGGGCGATCGCCGGGAGGCGCCGATCCCGCACCCCGGTGCCGCGCGGGCCGGCCGTACCCGCCGGAACGTGGCGTGATCGTGATCACCTGGCCGCCGCGGGCCTGATGTGATAACTCTTGCCCTTCACCGGCAGGCGCCGTACCGGGCACCTGCGCGCCCCGAGCCGGCCGGCGGCCGCATGGGCCCGCGTTTCCGCAGCTCAGACCAGGGGTTTCGGCCGGCCGGAGACCCCGGCGGCCGCCCTCGGCGCGGCGGTCGCGGGCGGATCGCCCGGCGGCCGCGACCCCGCCGGGGCCGGCCGCGCGGGCGCGAGGGCTGCGTGCGCGCACGAAGCGAACACGACATGATGTGTGGTAGTCACAGATAGGAGATCTACTGATGCGCGAGGACGAATCGCTCGGCGCGCTCATCGCCCAGGCCAGCCATCACCTGTCGACCCTCGTCCGCTCGGAGATCGAGCTGGCCAAGGCCGAGCTCACCTTCGACGCGAAGCGGGTCGGCATGGCCGCCGGGTTCTTCGGCGCGGCCGCCTTCATCGGGCACCTGTGCCTGATCCTGTCCTCGTTCGCGATCGCATATGTGCTGGTGGCCATCGGAGTCGCGACATGGCTGGCGTTCGTCATCGTCACCGCCTTCTATCTGGTCGTGGCGGTGATCTTGGTGTTCGTCGGCTACCGGCGGCTCAAGGGCCTGTCCGGGATGAAGCGCACGACCCGCACGCTGCGCGGGCTCCGCGGCTCCGGCCGGGAGACCTCTCCGCTGGAACCCGCCGCCGGCACCGCCTCGGCCTCCCAGCGGGGCCAGGAACGCTCGGAACCGTCCGCTTCGGTGCTCAGTGACAATCCGTGACCCGATGTCAACCGAGAAGGCCGTCATCGAGATCGAAGGTCCGTGGCACCACCGCACGGTCCACGCGGGCGGCACCCGGTTCCACGTGGTCGAGGCGGGGACGGGGCCGCTGGTCCTGCTGCTGCACGGGTTCCCCCAGTTCTGGTGGACCTGGCGCCACCAGCTCGTGGCGCTGGCGGAGGCGGGCTATCGCGCGGTCGCCGTCGATCTGCGGGGGTACGGCGCCAGCGACAAGCCACCCCGCGGCTATGACCTGCCGACCCTCGCCGTCGACGCCGCCGGGCTGATCCGCGCGCTGGGCGAGGCCGGGGCGGTCGTGGTGGGGCACGACTGGGGCGGCCTGATCGCGTGGACGATGAGCGTGATGGACCCCAAGGTGGTGCGCCGCCTGGTGGTGGTCTCCGCCCCGCACCCGCTCCGCCTCCGGGCCGCCCTGTGGACCACGCTCGGCCAGCTCAAGGCGGTACGGCACGCCCTCGCCTTCCAGCTGCCGATCCTCCCCGAACGGCGGCTGACCGCCGACGGCGGTGCGCTCGTGGCGCGGCTGCTGAAGAGCTGGTCCGGGCCGGGCTGGCCGCCGGCGGACGTGGCCGACGTCTACCGGAAGGCCCTGCTCATCCCTTCGGCGGCCAACTGCGCGCTGGAGTACTACCGCTGGTTCGCCCGGTCGCAGGTCCGCCCGGACGGCTTCCACTACGCCAAGCAGATGCGCGCCCGGATCGAGGCGCCGACGCTGCAGGTGCACGGCGCGCTCGACCCCTGCCTGCTGCCGCGGACGGCCATGGGGTCGAGCCGGTACGTCGCCGCGCCGTACCGCTGGCGGCTGATCGAGGGCGCCGGTCACTTCCCGCACGAGGAGCGCCCCGAGCCGTTCAACGCCGAGCTGATCTCCTGGCTCACCGACCTGTGACCCGGGCGCCCGAGCCCGGACCCGCTCGCGTGCCTCCCCCGGTTACGGACGCCCGCCCGGGCCGTCCCGCGCGTGCCCCAAGGCCCGCCTCGCACGGGCCCGCGCCCGCTCTCACCCTTTGGGACCAGTACCGTTACCTGGGGGAAGCTTTCGCGTGATCTTCTGGCTTCCGGTAAATATGTGCTTTGAGATGCTCAACTTCGCGGAGTGATCGCCCGACACTCCGCGGCCCGGCTTCACTTGGGCAGCCGATTTTGTGATCATGCGGAGGCTCCCGTCTGATCGTAGTCAGCCGGCCCCAGCGCCGCATCGTGACCTGCGGAGAGACCATGCGTGACCGTGACGAAGCGGGCCGACCCCGTAATCTCCGTCCTCGCGACGAGTACGGCAGGCCGCTCCCTCATGGCGCCGAGGGTGTGCCCCGCATCCCCGATGACTACGCACCGGGACCGCTGCAGGCGATCGAGGACGCGAAGCGGTTGCTCGAGGCCGGACGGCCGTTCCACGCCCACGAGGTGTTCGAGGCGCGCTGGAAGACCGGCCCGGCCGAGGAGCGGGAGCTCTGGCAAGGGCTCGCCCAGATCTGCGTGGGGCTGACCCATGTGCAGCGGGGCAACCTCCCGGGGGCCGCGACCCTGCTCACCCGCGGCTCGGCACGGCTCAGCGCGTACGGCTCCCGCCGCCCTTACGGCCTCGACCTCCGGGCGCTCGCCATCGCGAGCGACCGGCTCACCGGCGAGATCGACTCCGGCCAGGTGGACGCGGCGACCGCGATCGGCGTCATCCTGGAGCACCTGCGTCAGGCGGGGGAGCCGGAACGTGCCACGACGGCGGAGGCGTCCGCGGACGGCTCGAACGGGTGAGCATCAGGGCTTCCGATCGTGACGTTCCGGCGGCACGGCCGGATTCACCCACGGCCGGGCCTGCCGTCCGCGAAGGTTCGCCGCGCCTCGGCACGCCCGCGGGGTTCCGCGGGTACGGCTAGTCGCACTCCTGGGTGCCGACCCGGGCGACCGCGGCGCTCGCCTTCTTGGCATCGGGCAGGATCTCCCGCGCGGTGAGCGCGTACCCGGTCTCCTCCTGGTCGGTCGCGGCCGCGAAGATCATTCCGTACACCCGGCCCTCGGTGCTGAGCAGCGGGCCACCGGAGTTGCCCGGCTGCACCTTGCCGCGGATCACGTAGACGTCCCGCTCCACCTTGCGCCGGTTGTAGATGTCGTCCGACTCGGCCCGGAGCTTGGTCCGGATCCGCGCGGCGAGCGGGGTGAACCCGCGGCCCTTGGGGTAACCGGCGATGATGGCGTCCTCTCCCCGCTCCGCGGTGAAGTCGAACCGGAGCGCGGGGACCTGGAGCTCGGGCACGAACAGCACGGCCACGTCCTTGTCCGGGTTGTAGTGCACGACCGTGGCGGCGTGCCGCTTCCCGGTCGAGTCGATGACCTTGAGGTCCTCGGTGACCCCGGCGACGACGTGGGCGTTGGTCATCACCCGGTGCCGCGCGTAGACGAAGCCCGTCCCCTCGATGTGCTTGCGGCAGCTCGGCGCCGTTCCCTCGATCTTGACGATCGCCTTGCGGGCCCTGGCGAGGGCGGGGCTCCCCTGCAGCACCCCCTCGTCCGGCGGCGGCACGTTCTGCCCGCCGATCGAGGTGATCACCTGGGGCCATTCCGAGGTCTCGACGAAGTCCTTGAACGGCTTCTGCAGCGCCCGGACGCTGTCCGGGATCGCCTCGTCGACCGCCTGCCAGACGATCGAGCCGACCACCTGCTCCTTGAGCACGGGCGAGCTCATCGAGACGATCAGCGACCCGAACAGCCAGGCGATGAGCAGGACCGACAGGCCGCTCGCCACCGAGCCGCCGAACGCGTCGACCACCCGAGCCGGCTCCCAGGTGACGTGGCTGCGGACCACCGCCCCGATCGTGGAGCAGATGAACTGCCCAAGGGTGGCGGTGAGGAAGACGATCACGATGGCGAGGAGCGCCCGCTCCATGTCCCCGTTCACGATCGCCCCGGCGAGCGGTGGCGCGATGAACATCCCGAGCAGGGCTCCGCCGACGAACCCGATGAAGCTGAACGCCCCGATGATGAAGCCCTGCCGGTACCCGGACACGGCGAAGGCCACGACCAGCCCGATCAAGATGAGGTCCAGGAGATCACCGCGCACGGTTCAACGGTAACCAGCCGCCCCTGGGGATGCGGGCCGGTACGCCGACTCGGCCCGGGCGCGGGGACGCCCGGCCCGCTCGGCCATGGCGTACGGCAGGGCCCGGGGCCGGGCGGCGCGGGCGTTCCGGTGGGCATCGGGACGGCCGCCGGGGACCGCGCGGATTGTACGGCCGGGCTCCGGGCGGTGATCAGGCCCGGGTCACCTGCATCAGCACGTCCGGCGGCATGTCCTCGATCCGGGTCCGATCCCAGGGCCGTTCGAACCCGCCGATGCTGAGCACCGAGTCGAGCACCCGCGCGGTGAACCCCCACACGAGCAGCCCGCGCACCCGGAACGCGACCGATGGGGGGAGCCCGCCGGGGTACCGGAGGAGGAACCGGTTGGCCGGGTCGGTGAGCTCGGCGATGGGGACGCGCTCCACCGCGTCGACCTCGTCCGGTGAGGCCGGGTGCACCGCGCTCGGGGTGTGCCACCAGGCGAGCACCGGGGTGACCCGGTACCGGCTGCGCCAGACGTACACCTCGGGCATGGTGCCCACGACCTCGACGCCGCTGGGGTCGACCCCGGTCTCCTCGGCGGCCTCGCGCAGGGCGGCGGCGACCGGGCCGTCGTCCTGGGGGTCCACGCCGCCACCGGGGAACGCGGGCTGGCCGCCGTGCACCCGATCCTTGGTGCTGCGCTGGATGAGCAGGATGTCCGGGCCCACCGGGCTCTCGCCGAAGAGCAGGAGGACCGCGGCGGACCGGCCGGCTCCGTCCGCGGGTGGCCGCAGGGCCGGCGGTACCGGCTGCCGCCGGGCCTTGATCGCGAGATCCGTCAACCACCCGGGAGCCACGCCATCACCTCCAGTGCGCCTCCAGCGGCGCGATCATCGCGCCGTGGACAACGTCGAGGCTCGAACGCCTTGTTCCCATCGTTGTAGCCGAGCTTTGTGACGCTCAGGAAAAGGGGCCCGCCTTGACCAGTTTCCGAGCCTCCTCCGGGTCCGTCGGACCCGTACCGTACGATGGGCAGAGCGTGGCGATGGGACACGCTCCGCAGGCTGGCCTGCGGGCGTGGCAGATGCGTCGTCCATGCCAGATGAGCCGGTGGGAGAGCATGGTCCAGCTCGACTTGGGGAACAGCTCACCGACCTCGTGCTCGATCTTGACGGGGTCGGTCTCCTTGGTCCAGCCGAACCTCCTCGCGAGTCGCTGGAAATGCGTGTCCACCGTGATGCCGGGGATGCCGAAGGCGTTACCCAGCACGACGTTGGCGGTCTTCCGGCCCACGCCGGGCAGGCGGACCAGATCCTCCAGCCGATCGGGCACCTCGCCATGATGGCGCTCGCAGAGCGCCTGGGCCATGGCGATGATGTTGGACGCCTTGGCGCGGTAGAAGCCCGTCGGCCGGATGATCTCCTCGAGTTCGGCCTGGTCGGCCGCGGCGTAGTCGGCCGCCGTCCGGTACTTGGCGAACAATACCGGAGTAACCGTATTTACTCTTTTATCCGTACACTGCGCTGAAAGGATCGTGGCGACCAGCAACTCCAGAGGACTGCTGTAGTCCAGCTCGCAATGGGCGTCGGGGTAGGTTTCGGCCAGGATTCTGTCGATCCTGCGGGCACGGCGCACGAGCGCGAGCCGGGACTCTCCTGCCGCAGAGCGGTTACGGGACACGCCGTAAGCCTAAGCGAGGAGACGGGTCACTCTGGCTGGCGCCCGAGGCGGTGACGAGCGCAAGCGAGGTAGGGAGACACCGTGAGCACCGACGAAATCCTGATGAAGGCGCCCCTGTTCTCCGCGCTCGATCCCGAGAGCGCCGCCGCACTGCGCGCCAGCATCACCGAGATCGAGCTGTCCAAGGGGCAAACGGTCTTCAGTGAAGGCGAAGAGGGCGACCGGCTCTACGTGGTCCTCGAGGGGAAGATCAAGCTCGCCCGCACCTCGTCGGACGGCCGGGAGAACCTGCTCAGCGTGCTCGGGCCGGGGGAGATGTTCGGCGAGCTGTCCCTCTTCGACCCGCGGCCGCGTACCGCCTCCGCCATCGCGCTCACCCACGTCCGCCTCGCCGGCCTCGGCCACGACGATCTGCGGCCCTGGCTGACCGGGCGGCCCGAGGTCGCCGTCCACCTGCTGCGCGCCCTCGCCCAGCGGCTCCGCCGTACCAACGACGTGATCGCCGACCTGGTCTTCAGCGACGTGCCCGGCCGGGTGGCCAAGCAGCTCCTCGACCTCGCCGACCGGTTCGGGACGAAGACCGAGGACGGCGTCCGGGTGCACCACGACCTCACCCAGGAGGAGCTCGCGCAGCTCGTCGGCGCCTCCCGGGAGACGGTGAACAAGGCCCTCGCCGACTTCGCGCAGCGCGGCTGGCTCCGCATCGAGGCCAAGGCCGTGGTCATCCTCGACCGGGATCGGCTCCACCACCGCTCGCGCTGACCGGCGCCCGGACGCGCGCCGGCTCCGGTGCGCGGAGCGGTCGCCCGGTACGCCCGGGGCGGGGTCACCGCCGCGGCCCGCCCCGGGTCAGCGGCCCTCGAGGTAATCGAGCTGAGCGCGCACGGACCACTCGGCCGCGCGCCGGAGCGAGGGGTCCACGTCCGCGTACACGATGTCGACGATCTCGGCGACGTCCTTGGCGCCCCGGCGGATCGCCTCGCGGATCTGATCCAGCCGCTTCCGCCGGTGCGCGATGTACCCGTCGAGCGCGGCGATCGGATCGGGCAGCACGGGCCCGTGGCCGGGGAGCAGCGCGCTCGCCTCCACGGTCTCGGCGAGCGCCCGGAGCCGGTCGAGGCTGCGCAGGTAGTCCCCGAGGTGCCCGTCCGAGGCGATCACGGTGGTGCCCCGGCCCAGGATCGTGTCCCCGGTGAGCATCGCCCGGTCCTCCGGCACCCAGAAGCAGAGCGAGTCGAACGAGTGCCCCGGGGTGCCGACCACCCTGACCTCCAGCCCGTCCACGGTGAGCACGTCCCCGTCCTGCAGGCCCTCCTCGCCCAGCCGGTGCTTCGGGTCGAGGGCCCGCACCGGGGCCCGTACCATCTCGGCGAGCGCCGGGGCGCCCGCGCTGTGATCGCGGTGACCGTGGGTGAGCAGGATCGCGGCCACCCTGCGGTCGCCGAGGTGCTCGACGACCCGCTTCAGGTGCTGCTCGTCGTCCGGGCCCGGGTCGACGACCAGCACCGTCTCCCCGCCGCCGATCACCCACGTGTTCGTGCCGTCGAGCGTCCAGGGCGAGGGGTTGGGGGCCAGCAGGTTGGTCACGTGCTCCGTGCCCGCCCCGTCGGGGCCGTCCAGCGGTATCCGCAAGCCGCTCATGTGGTCTCCTCGCTGTGGGTGCGGGGCGCACCGGTAGGGGGCACGGCGCGCCGCTCCGGCCGGGATCGGCCCCGGTCAGGGCCGCTCCGCCGCAGGCCGGCCCTCCGCCGGGCCCGGCTCCCCGCCGGCCTCCGGGCCGGTCTCCGAGCCGGGTTCCGGGCCGGGGATGAGCAGGACCACCTCCCCGTCGATCTCGACGGCCGGAGGCATGATGGTCACGATCTCGCGCTCGTGCGCGAGCACCTCACTGATCGTCTCGAAGGCCGCGATCTCCGTCAATGTCCGTAATGTCGGCGGCATCAGGTGCATCTCGCCCGCCGCGGCCCGGGCCAGGGCGGTCTTCGGCTCCATCCAGACCACCCCGTCGGACTCCCCGCCCACGTCCCGGGTCCGCTGCCCGGCCGGCAGGGCGGCCACGAAGAACCGGGTGTCGTACCGCCGCGGCTCGACCTCCGGGGTGATCCAGTGCGCCCACGCCTTAAGCAGGTCGGACCGGAGCACGAGCCGGCGGCGCTCCAGGAACTCCGCGAACGAGAGCGTGCGGTCCACGAGCGCGCGGCGGTCGGCCTCCCAGTCGTCCCCGCTCGTGTCCGCGACCACCGAGCCGGTGTCCGGCCCGGCGAGGAGCACGCCCGACTCCTCGAAGGTCTCCCGGACCGCCGCGCACACCAGGCCACGGGCGGTCCGCTCATCGGTCCGCAGCACCTCCGCCCACTCGGCGGGGGACGGACCCGCCCAGGCGATCGCGTGGTCGGCGTCCCGGGGATCGACCGCGCCTCCGGGGAAGACGTACGCGCCCGCGGCGAACGCAAGGGTCTGCTTCCGCCGGAGCAGGAAGGTCTCCAAGGGGTCGTCGCGGAGCAGCACCACGGTCGCGGCGTCCCGCGCGGGCACCACCGGCGCCCGCCCGGCCAGGACGTCCCTGGCCCGCTCCCCCGCCGCGCCCCGCAGGGGAAGACGCACTCCAGCCTCCTCTGATCCCAGCCGTCCCGGGGAGCTTACTCCTGCCCGTGGACTGCTCGTACGCCGGGATGGCCCTGGGCGGGGGCCGGCCGCCGGGCGTCCGCGATGGGCCCGGCCTCGGCGGGCTCGTCCGGCGGAAGAGACCCTGGGGAGGATCAGGCAGGACCCACGAGGCGCCGCTCCGAGGCCCTCACCCCGTCCGCCGCTTCAGGAACGCGACAAACGAGGAGTTGTACTCCGTGTTGTAGAGGTGAATGACTGTGACGAGTTCCCAGCCGGCGCTCCCCCAGTCATCGAGGACCTGCTGGGCCCCACGGTAAGTGCCCAAGTCGAAGCCCACCACGGCGTACTCCCACCTCGCCATGGGCCCACGGTAAAGCGGACGGCGGGTGGCGCGGCATTCCCCTGGACGACACCTTCATGATCCCCACCCGCGGCGCCCGGTGAGGCGCCGCGGGGGCCCGGTCCGGGCGGGGACGGTCACCTGACCTCGGCGATGAGCTCGACCTCGACGGGCGCGTCCAGCGGGAGCACCGCCACGCCGACCGCGCTCCGGGCGTGCTTGCCCGCCTCGCCGAACACGTCGACGAGCAGCTCGCTCGCCCCGTTGACCACCTGCGGCTGGCCGGTGAAGCCCGGCGCGCTCGCGACGAAGCCGACGACCTTGACGATCCGCACGACCGACGACAGGTCGCCGACCACGGACTTGACCGCGGCCAGGGCGTTGAGGGCGCAGATGCGGGCGAGCCGCTGGGCCTCCTCCACCGGCACCTCGGCGCCCACCTTGCCGGTGACGGGGAGCTTGCCCTCCACCAGCGGGAGCTGGCCGGAGGTGTAGACGTAGGCGTCCGACCGGACGGCCGGCACGTACGCGGCGAGCGGGGCCGCGACCTCGGGGAGGGCCAGGCCGAGCTCGGCGAGCCGCTGCTCCGGGGCGCTCATTGCTTCGGCCTCTTCATGTAGGCGACGAGCTGCTCCGGGTTCGGGCCGGGAACGACCGCGACGAGCTCCCAGCCCTCGTCTCCCCAGTTATCGAGGATCTGCTTGGTGGCATGCGTGAGCAATGGCACCGTGACGTACTCCCACTTCGTCATGGGTACACAGGGTAGCGACTCGCCCCGTCCCGGCCGCCGCCTGACCGCCGCCTGACCGGCGCGCCGCGGGGTACGGCCGGCACGGGCGGCCCGGCCCCCGGGGACCGGGGAACCGCGGGCGAATCGCGAGCTGACCGTTGGGTAGCCTTCCCTAGGGCGGGTGAGACGTGGAGGAATGGTGAACGACCCGACGGCGGCGGGCAGCGCCCGGGACACCGACTGGGAGGGCGTGCGGCTGCACGTCATCACCGGTAAGGGCGGCACCGGGAAGACGACGGTGGCCGCGGCGTTCGCGCTCGCCCTCGCCGCGGGCGGGAGGAAGGTCCTGCTGGTCGAGGTCGAGGGGCGCCAGGGCATCGCCCAGGTCTTCGATCTCCCGCAGCTTCCCTACGCGGAACGGAAGATCGCCGTCGCGCCGGGCGGGGGAGAGGTGTACGCCCTGGCGATCGATCCGGAGGAGGCCCTGCTCGAGTACCTCGAGATGTTCTACGGCCTCAAGCGCATGGGCAAGGCGCTCGACCGGATCGGCATGATCGACTTCGCCACCACCATCGCCCCCGGCCTGCGGGACGTGCTGGTGACCGGCAAGACCAGCGAGGCGGTGCGGCGGCGCGACAGGTCCGGCAAGCGGGCGTACGACGCCGTGGTGATGGACGCCCCGCCCACCGGGCGGATCGTGCGGTTCCTCAACGTGACCCACGAGGTCGCCGGGCTGGCCCGGGTGGGGCCGATCAAGAACCACGCCGAGATGGTCCGCGGGGTCATCGCCTCGCCCGAGACCGCGGTCCACTTCGTCGCGTTGCTGGAGGAGATGCCGGTCCAGGAGACGCTCGACGGCATCGCCGAGCTGCGGGCGGCGGGCCTGCCGGTGGGCGGCATCGTCATCAACATGGTCCGGCCGGTCTTCCTGTCCGAGCCGGTGCTCGCCGCGGCCCGGGAGAACCGGTTCGACAGCGGTGAGCTGGCCCTGGGGCTCAAGGCCGCCGGGATCGTCGACGAGAGCGGCGACGCCTCACTGATCGCCGAGGCTCTCACCCAAGAGGTGATCGAGCACGCGAAGCGGGTCGAACTGGAGCGGCGGGAGCGCGAGATGCTCGCGTCGGCCGGCGTCCCCTGCTACGAGCTGCCGCTGCTCGCCGACGGCGTGGACCGCGCCGGGCTCTACGAGCTGGCCGAGGCGCTGCGCGCGCAGGGCGCCGCGTGACCGAGGCCGGGTGAGGGCGTTCAGCAGGTTCCGGCAGTGAGAGGGTGAGCTGTGAAGACCGCGCCCACCTTGGACATCGACGCGATCCTCGACGACCGCGGCACGCGGATCATCGTGTGCTGCGGGGCCGGCGGAGTCGGCAAGACCACCACGGCGGCGGCCCTCGGCCTGCGGGCCGCCGAGCGCGGCCGGTCGGTGGTGGTGCTCACGGTGGACCCGGCCAAGCGGCTCGCCCAGGCCATGGGCCTCACCGAGCTGGACAACACCCCGCGCCTGGTGCTGGGCAACACCGCCAAGGGCGGCGAGCTGTACGCGATGATGCTCGACATGAAGCGGACCTTCGATGAGATCATCGAGGCCCACGCGGACCCGGAGCGGGCGCACCAGATCCTGACGAACCCCTTCTACCAGTCGCTTTCCTCGAGCTTCTCCGGCACGCAGGAGTACATGGCCATGGAGAAGCTCGGCCAGCTCAGCCGTACCGGCGACTGGGATCTGATCGTGGTGGACACCCCGCCGTCACGGTCGGCGCTCGACTTCCTCGACGCGCCGGAGCGGCTCGGCCGCTTCCTCGACGGACGGCTCATCCGGATCCTCACCGCCCCGGCGAAGGCGGGAGGCCGGAGCGCGTTCAAGCTCTTCAACCTGGGGCTGAACGTGATGACCGGGATCCTCACCAAGGTGATCGGCGCCCAGGTGCTCCGGGACATCCAGTTGTTCGTCTCCGCCCTCGACGCGGTGTTCGGCGGTTTCCGGCAGCGCGCCGAGCAGACCTACCGGCTCCTGCAGGCGCCCGGCACCGCGTTCCTCGTGGTCGCCGCACCGGAGCGCGACGCGATGCGGGAGGCGTCCTACTTCGTGGAACGGCTCGCCGAAGACCGGATGCCGCTCGCCGGGCTGGTGGTGAACCGGGTCCATGCGTCCCCGGCGGCCGCGCTCTCCGCCGAGCGGAGCATTGCCGCCGCCGAGGAGCTGGAGGCGCGGGGCGAGCACGAGCTCACCGCCGCCGTGCTCCGGCTGCACGCCGAGCGGATGCAGCTCGCCGCGCGTGAGCAGCGGGAGCAGGAGCACTTCACCGCCGCCCACCCGACCGTCCCGGTCGCCAGGGTTCCGGCGATGCCCGAGGACGTGCACGATCTGGATGGGCTGCGTCAGATCGGGCAACTGCTCGCGATGTGACGCGCATGCCCGCGCCCCCTCGCCCGCGTTCCGGGCGGGCGCTCCGGTTCACCGGACAACCGCTCGCGGCCATGGCGAGGAGCTCGTGGTCATGGCGAGCTCGCGGTCAGGACGAGGAGGCTGAGCACGCCGTCAGCCTCCCATCTCATCGGCCGGGCCGGCAGGCCACGACGCTGTGGCGCTCAGCCGGCGATGAGCTCCTTGGAACGCTCGAGGTTGCGCTCGTACTCTTCCTTGGCCGCCGCGAGCAGGTCACGCCAGGAAGTGACGTCGGGCCGACGCCGGAGCAGTGCGCGGCGCTCCCGTTCGGTCATGCCGCCCCAGACCCCGAACTCGATCCGGTTATCGAGGGCGTCGGCAAGGCACTCGGTACGGACAGGGCATCCCCGGCAGATCAACTTCGCCCGGTTCTGGGCCGCTCCCTGCACGAACAGCGCATCGGGGTCCGCATTTCGGCAGGCCGCACGGGAGGTCCAATCCGTAATCCACATGTTTCGACCCCACTCCCCTTCGGTGGTCAGTCGTTGTGTCGGCCGACGGGCGCGGGCGTCGAGCCTCCTTTGCAGTTGCCGCACTGAAGAACGTACGCAAGGACCCGATTGAGGCGACAGGCCCCACGGGGACCAAATTCTTACATGGTCATGTCAGGCCACATGGCCGGGATGGACTAGTTACCCCCGCGTCCGGGTAATCTGCGGTCGTCCAGTGAGTTCGAATACGGTCACGAACCCGGCGTAACCTGGAAAACGTGCAAACCAACGGCAAACCCAAAGCGTCCGTTCGAGGCGGAGTACTGCGGCTCCTCGGCGCCGCCGGTGTGGCGGGGGTGCTGACCGCCGGCATCGCGCTGCCCGCGGTCGGCACGGTCGGCATGACCGCCAAGTCCGCCACGGAGGCCCTCCACCTCGCGCCCGAGGAGCTCGACGAGCCACCGCTGCCCGAGAAGACCGTCCTCCTGGACGCCGACGGCAAGCCATTCGCACAGTTCTACTACCAGAACCGGGAGTCGGTGACCCTCGACAAGATCGCGCCGATCATGCGCAAGGCGATCGTCGCGATCGAGGACTACCGGTTCTACGAACACGGGCCCCTGGACCTGGAGGGCACCGCCCGCGCGCTCATCAAGAACATCGTCTCCGGCGGTGTCACCCAGGGCGGGTCGTCGATCACCCAGCAGTACGTCAAGCAGGTTCTCTACAACAAGGCCGAGACCGAGGAAGAGAAGGCCGCCGCCGTCGCGCCGACGCTCTCGCGCAAGCTCACCGAGATCCGGTACGCGATGGCGATCGAGCAGAAGTACACCAAGGACGAGATCCTCGAGCGGTACCTCAACATCGCGTACTTCGGCGCCGGCGCGTACGGCATCGAGGCGGCGGCGAAGCGGTTCTTCGGCAAGCACGCCTCCCAGCTCAACCTCGCCGAGGCGGCCACGCTCGCGGGAGCCGTGCAGAACCCGAACGCGACCGACCCCAACCGCGGCAAGCGCTTCCGCGACCGCCTGCTGGCCCGGCGCAACGTGGTGCTCGACCGGATGGCCGAGCTGAAGATCATCACGCCGGAGGAGGCCGAGAAGGCCAAGGCGCAGAAGCTCGGCTACAAGGACGTGCCGATCCCCGGCGGCTGCGAGCAGAGCGAGTTCCCGTACTTCTGCCTCTACGTACGGAACGAGATCCTCAACAACCCGCAGTTCGGCAAGACCCAGAAGGCGCGCTCGGACTTCCTCGCCCGGGGCGGGCTCACCATCAAGACCACGCTCGACCGGAAGATGCAGCGCGCCGCCGAGAAGGCGATCCGCAAGTACGTCCACCCGACCGACAACCCGGTCGCCGCGGAGGCGCTCGTCGAGCCGGGCACCGGCGCCATCAAGGCGATGGCGGCCAGCCGGAAGTTCGGGACGAACCGGAAAAAGAAGGAGATGTCCATCAACGTCGTCGCCGATGCCGAGCACGGCGGCGGCACGGGCTTCCAGGCCGGCTCGACCTTCAAGATGTTCACGCTCGTCACCGCCCTGAAGAAGGGCTACAAGTTCAACGACGGCTTCAACGTCGGCCCGACCTATGTGGCGCGGAGCCCGCACGACTTCAAGGACTGCCAGGGCAACTCGGTCGGCGACACCCGGACCCCGCTGCACAACTCGGAGGGCGGCCGCGGCGGCTTCCTCACCCTGCAGACCGGCACCTGGAAGTCGGTGAACACGTTCTTCCTCACCCTGGAGCAGAAGGTCGGCCTCTGCGACGTGGTGAAGACCGCCAAGGACTTCGGCATCAAGCGCGCCGACGGGCAGAAGCTCCAGGAGTTCGAGCCGTTCACCCTCGGCTTCAACGAGATGGACCCGGTGACCGTGGCCGCCGCCTACGCCACGCTCGGGGCGCGGGGCAAGTACTGCAAGCCCATGGCCATCACCGAGATCATCGACCGGTACGGCCGGTCGACGAAGTTCAAGCCGCAGTGCAAGCAGGTGGTGGAGCCGGAGGTCGCGGACGCGACGACCTACATCCTCCAGGGCGTGTTCACCAAGGGCACCATGGCCGGGGTCGGCGGCATCGGCCGGGACGCGGCCGGGAAGACGGGCACCGGTGACGTGTCGCGGACCGCGTGGTTCGCGGGGTACACCCCCGACCTCGCCGGTGCGGTCAGCCTCGGTGACCCGCGCGGCCCGGTGCGCTACCCGCTGAGCGGGCAGGTCATGGGCGGCCGCCGGTACGGCTCCGTGTACGGGGCGACCATCCCCGGCCCGATCTGGAAGGAGACCTTCCTCGAGGCCCTCAAGGGCGTTCCCCCGTCGTCGTTCGTGCCGCCGGACATGTCGCGGTTCGGCGGGTGCAGCAAGCAGTGCGCGCCTCCGCCGAAGAAGCGGGACAAGGACGGCCGCGGGGATGAGCGCGGCGGCCGCGGAGGCGACCGGGAGCGGGGCCGCGGCCCCGGGGACAGGCTCGACCTCTTCGGCGGCGACAACCCGTTCGAGTGACGCCGGCCCGCCGCGGCGCCCGCGGCCGCGAGGCCGCCGCGGCGGATGAGCGCGGTCCCGCCCGGACCGGCTCATCCGTCAGCGGGCCGGTCAGCCGGAGAGGCGAGCCCGGACCGCCTGGGCCACCCGCGCCCCCTCGGCCCTGCCGGCGATCCGCGGGGTGAGCACCTTCATCACCTGGCCCATGGCCTTGGGCCCCTGCGCCCCGGTCTCGGCGATCGCCTCGTCGATCAGCTTGTTCAGCTCCTCGTCGGAGAGCTGGGCGGGCAGGTACTCCTCCAGGACGGCGAGCTCGTCGAGCTCGGCCTGGGCCCGGTCGGCACGGCCGGCGTCGGAGAACGCGGTGGCGGCCTCGCGCCGCTTCTTCGCCTCCTTCGTCAGCACCTTGATGACCTCGTCGTCGGAGAGCTCGCGCGCCTTCTCGCCCGCGACCTCGGCGACGTTTATGGCGGCGAGGGCCATGCGGATGGTCCGCATCCGCACCTCGTCCCGCGCCTTCATCGCCGCCGTCAGATCGGCCTGGAGCCTGTCTTTCAACGCACTCATGCGTCCATCTTGCCGCCAGCGCAACCCGATCTTCACAGGCGATTGGCGGGAGGCCTCTCCCGTGTCGGGCATGATGTGCAGTGTGAGAAGAGCTGCCGCGGCTTCGCTCTCGCTGCTCGGGCTCGGCGCCGCCGGGCTCGGCTATGCCGCCGTGTTCGAGCGGAACTGGTTCCGCCTTCGCCGGTTCGACGTGCCGGTCCTCGAACCGGGCCAGCGCCCGATCCGGATCCTGCACATCTCCGACCTGCACCTCACGCCCCGCCGCACCAGGCTGATCAAGTGGGTGCGCTCCCTGGACCTGCTCAACCCGGATCTCATCGTCAACACCGGCGACACCATCGCGCACCCCGACGCGGTCGAGGCGTACCTGCGGGCGGTGGAGCCGCTGCTGGAGCGGCCGGGCGTGTTCGTGTACGGGTCCAACGACCTGTACGCGCCCCACTTCAAGAACCCGGCCCGCTACCTGTGGCGCACCTCCAAGGGGGACGTGCGGCGGAACACCCCGGACCTGCCCTGGGAGGAGCTCGGCGCGGCGATGACCGCCGCCGGCTGGCTGGACCTGAACAACAAGACCGCCCGGCTCAAGGTCGGCGACCTCGACGTGCACGTAGGCGGCATCCACGACTCCCACATCGACCGGGACCGGTACGACGAGATCGCCGGGCAGGCCCCGGCCGACGCCGACCTCCGGATCGGCGTCATGCACTCGCCCGAGCCGCGGAACCTGACGCGCTTCGCCGACGACGGGTACGACCTGCTGCTCGCCGGGCACACCCACGGCGGCCAGATCTGCATCCCGTTCTACGGCGCGCTGGTGACGAACTGCGGGCTCGACACCGCGCGGGTGAAGGGCCTCAGCCGGCACGGCCGCGCGTGGCTGCACGTCTCGGCCGGCCTCGGCACCTCGCCGTACGCGCCGGTCCGGTTCGCCTGCCCGCCCGAGGCATCTCTGCTCACTCTGGTGCCCCGGCGGCCGGTCGGCCGCGCGCGTGGCACAAGTACCGCCAAAGTTCGCTAGACTTGCCGTGGCACAGGGCGACGCGCCCACCGGGGTGTAGCGCAGCTTGGCAGCGCGCTTCGTTCGGGACGAAGAGGTCGTCGGTTCAAATCCGGCCACCCCGACCAGCTCGAAGGCCCTGCCCGCACCGCGGGCAGGGCCTTCGTCGTGGTCGCGGACGGAACCGTACGCGCCGGCCCCGGCGCGGGGCGGGCCCGGTCCGGCACCTACGGGTTTTCCTCCGGCCGGCCCGGCTCGCCGGGTCCGGTCCCCGGGCGACGGCCGCCCGCCGGCCTCGCCCATCGATTCCGCGCCGGGACGGCGGGCCGTACGGCAAGAGCGGTGCTCTCGTTTGCCGGATCTACCCGTGTCCCGTCGCGGTTGACCCGTGCACTACCCATACGCAGGCGAACGAATAGGTACACATCTAGGGGATTTCCCGGTCCCCCTTCCGGTGGGCGCACAGGCACTCTGGAAGAGTCATCGAGTCATGGCAGAGAGGGGACGCCCATGTCCCATGAGCCACCGTCCACGAAGGCCCGGGAAGCCGCCTTCTCGCTCGCACTCCGGTCACGGCATGGGCGGAGACCCCACGACGCGGCCGGGCGCGCCGGTGACGGCCGGCCGCCGGGCCCGCGGAACGCGCCGCGCCGCCCGGGGATCGCGAGGTGTGCCATATGAGCCACATCGCCACCACACCCAGGCTGGAGATGGCCGAGCACTTCACCACGGCCGGTGAACCCAGGTCCGCGTGGCTCGGCATGACAGAGCTCTACCGGCGGTTCAGCCGCTTCGTCCTCCGCATCATGGGCGGCTCCAGGGTGCAGACCGAGTCGTGGCGGCTCTCCGCCGACCTGCACGCGGCCGCCCGAGCCCGGCGGCTCACCCGGGACCAGCTCATCGCCTGGGGCCTGGGCCACCTCTCGGACACGGCGATGCTGCTCGTCAGCGAACTCGTCACCAACGCGCTGCGGTACACGCCCGGCCCGATCTCGCTCACGATCACCCGCATGGACGGGGTCGTGCGCTGCGAGGTGGCGGACAGCGGCGGCGAGATCCCCCGCTGTGACACGAGCGAGAACCTCACCCTCGAGGAGGAGGGGGGCCGTGGGCTGATGCTCATCGACATCCTCTCCAGCCGGTGGGGCGGCAGGACGACCGCCGCGGGCAAGGTCATGTGGTTCGAGCTGAGGGCGGACCGGCTGCGGTGACCGTCACGCCTTGCCGTTCCTCGTCTGCTCGTTCAGCCATGTGGCGATCTGGGTTCGGGAGCTGAAGCCCAGCTTGTCGAGGATGTGCTCGACGTGCCCTTCCGCGGTGCGCGGGGAGATGACCAGCGTCGACGCGATCTCCTTGTTGCTCAGGCCGCGCGACACGAGCCGGGCGATCTCCGTCTCCCTGCGGGTGAGCGGCGGCACCTGCCCGTTCGACGCCGCGGGCACCGGCTCCTCGGGGGCCTCCAGCTCGAGGACGAAACCGGCCGCCTCGTCCGGGGCGAGCCGGGCGCCGCGCGTGACCTCGGCCGAGAACGCCTTGGTGCCCAGGGCCTTCACCGCCTCGGCCTCGCACACCCTGCTGTGCCGGCGGAGCCACCGGAACTCGACCATCGACACGTCGTCCGACCACGGCGGGCTCTTCAGGATGCCGAGGAGGCGGGCGACCCGTGCGTACCGCTCCTCGCTCCCGGCGATCCACGTGAGGACCTCCAGGTTCATGCCGCAGCCGGTGTAGTCGTCCATGACCCGGTTGCTCTCCAGGCTCTGCTTCTGGAGCGCCGCGGCGCGCTGGAGCTCCCCCCGCCGCCAGGCCTCGATGCCGAGCACCATCAGCGCGTACGCCCGGTACCGGACGTCCCCGTGCGCCTCGCAGACCGCCACGGCCTCCTCGCCGAGGGCCTGGGCCTCCTCCCCGCGGCCCTGCACCGAACGCGCCAGGCAGAGCCGGATGAGCGCGAGCGCCACCCCAACGTGATCGCCGAGCCGCCGGCACCGGTCCGCCGCCTTCCGGTAGAGCACGGCGGCCGTGGCCGCCTCGCCCCGGCTCATGGCGAGCATGCCCGAGCAGAGGTCGGCGTAGGCGAGGTCGTAATCGGAGCCGGTCCGGGCGGCGATCTCCCGGCACTCCGCGAGCATCGCGGCGGCCGGCGCCTCGTCCCCCTGCATGAGGGACATCCAGGCGCACCCCCACAGGGCCCGGGCCCGGAGCACGGTCGGCGCCGTGCAGAGCGCCAGACCCTGGGCGAGCCAGCCCCGGCCCTCGCGCGGGTGGTACCTGATCCAGTGGTGCAGGAGGTGGGTGGCCATGGCCAGGCCGGTCTCGGCCTCGCCCGGCTCCGCGAAGGACCACTCCAGCGCCTTGTGCAGGTTGCCGTCCTCGGCGTGCAGCCGTACGTGCCAGTCGAGCTGGGCCGGCCCGAAGTGCCGCTCCCACGCCTTCCGCGCGAGGTCGCGATAGTGGTCCCGGTGCCGCCTCCGCCAGATCGCCTCCTCCCCGGACTCGGCGAGCCGCTCCCTGCCGTACTGCCGGATCGTGTCGAGCAGCCGGTACCGTGCCTCGTGATACCCCTCCTCCCTGATCAGCACGGACTTCTCCACCAGCCCGGTGATCAGGTCGATGACCTCGGCCTTGCCGATGCCGTCGCCGGAGCAGACCTCCTCGGCCGTCTCCAGGGTGAAGCCGTCGCTGAACACGCAGGCGCGCTGCCAGAGCAGCCGCTCCTTCGCGGTGCACAGGTCGTGGCTCCAGTCGATCAGCGCGCGCAGCGTCCGCTGGCGGGGCGGCGCGGCGCGCGATCCCGTGGTGAGCAGCCGGAAGCGGTCGTCCAGCCGCTGCAGCAGCTGCTCAACGGAGAGGGCGCGCAGCCGGACGGCGGCGAGCTCGATCGCGAGGGGCAGCCCGTCGAGGCGGCGGCAGATCTCCAGCACGACCGGCAGGTTCGCCTCGGTCACCGCGAAATCCGGGCGTACGGCGGCGACCCGCTCGGCGAAGAGCCGGACCGCGTCCGACTCCGCGGAGCACGTCAGCGGCCCGGCCCCGGAGACCGGCAACGGGGCGAGCTCCAGGGTCTGCTCGCTCGCGATGCCGAGCGGCTGCCGGCTGGTGGCGAGGATCCGCAGGTCGGGAAGGGCGCGCAGCAGCCCGTCTGCGAGCACGGCGCAGTCCTCGAGGAGGTGCTCGCAGTTGTCGAGCACGATGAGCATCCGCCGATCCGCCAGGTGCTCGATGAGCACATCGACCGGCGACTGGGACGGGGGGATCCGGATGCTGTGGGTGTCGGCGAGCGCCTGACCGATCAGCGCGGGCTCGTCCACATCGGCGAGCTCGACGAAGCACACCCCGCCGGGGAAGGCCCGCCGTACGTCGAGGGCGACCCGGAGGGCGAGGCGGGACTTCCCCACCCCTCCCACGCCGGTGATGGTGACCAGCCGGGCGACCGAGAGCAGACGCCGGGCCTCGGTGGTCTCCCGCCGCCGCCCGATGAAGCTCGTCACCTCGGCCGGTAGCCGGTGCTCTGCGCCCGCTCTCAGCGGAACCACGGCCATGGCCTTCCGCCCCCCGTCGCGGATGTTCGGACCGGCCTACGCTACCCCCAAAAACCGCGCTACCGTGCTATCTCCCCAAGATTGGTGCTCTTTAGCAAAAATTTCGGCTTGCTCCGAAGGGCGAATCAACGGGCAGGCCAGGGGCGGCCCATGCTCCGCACCGCTCCGGCGATCGCCGCGGCGTCGTCCCACGTACGGCCGGCCACCTCGATCGAGATCAAGGTTCTCCGGCGGGCGGCCCGCCCCGGGCTTCCGGATTTCCGGAAAGCGGCATGACGGGTTCTCGCAAAGACCGCTTTTCCACGTGGCCGCGGAACGGCGGCCGGGGACGAGGCAGGCATGGAAGTCCGGGCCTGTGCGAATACCGCCGGGTTTCCGGGCGAATAGGGCCCGGACTTGCACAGAGGACGTCCTTCTCTCCGCGAAACATGAGATCATGACGTCGCGGGCCCGGCGGTCCACGAACAGCGCATGTGTTCAGTTCCTCGCACCCTTTGACCCCGTGAATCGGCTGCGGGGAAAACGCCGAGCAACGGGCCGGGAACGAGCCGGTATCTGGCGGAGGTCACATGGCACGGAGTGGGCGTAGGGATCAGCCGATCGACCGGCGACTGGGGCCGATCGCCGAGTTCGTCGACGACCTACGCCGGCTGCGGGGCGACCGGTCGCTGGAGGCGATCGGGAGCCGCATGGGGTACCACCCCAGCACGATCTCCCGGCGGCTCAATCCCAAGGAGCTGCCGCCGTGGGACTTCGTCGAGCGCTACGTGAAGGCGTGCGGAGCGGATCCCGGGCCGTGGCGCGCCCGCTGGCGCGATATCCAGGAGGCCGATACCGCCCGGCCGGCTCCCGCGGAGCGGCGGGACGCCGCCGGCGAACCGCCGGCCGAGCAGGCGCGGCACGTCGCCGGAGCCGCGGAACAGGCCACCGGGAGCCAGGCGAGCACCGGCACGGCCCCCGGGCAGGACCACCGGAGCACCGGCGAGAGCACCGAGCACGACCAGCGCGGCCCGGGCGAAGCCGTGGGGCGGACCACCGGAGACGATCAGAAGGCCGCCGGGCACGCCACCGGCGACCGGCCGGTCTCCGGCGAAGCCGCGCAGCGCCCGGCCGAAGGCCGTCCGGACGCCGCCGGAGCCGCCGAGCCCGCGACCCGGCCGTACGCCGCAGGGAACGCACCGAATTCCCCGGAACGGCCTCCATACGCCGCCGTACCCGCGGAGCACGCCGCCGGGCAGGCGCCGTCCGGGCCGGACGGCGCGGCCGGCTCGCCCACGCCGCCGGGATCCGGGCGGAGGAGGATCGGTTTCCCGGTCACGATCGCGGCGGTGGCGGTCGTCTCCATCGGGCTGGCCCTGTATTTCACCTTCACGCCGGACGATGAGGAGCCTCCGCGGACGTTGACCGCGTCGCCGACCTCCGCTCCGTCCGAGCCGCCGGCGGGACACGGATTCACCATGAGAATCGAGCGAATGGCGTTCCGGCTATTCTCCCGCGAGTGGACGATGACGGCCCCGGGCGACATCGAATTATGGTCGAACAATCAGTGCCCGCAGGGGACCGCGCATTATTGGGTCGCACTCCGCCCGAATGGTGAGCCGGTGCAATTCGCCTGCAACTCCTGGCAGTACCACAAGTGGATCGGCGTTCCCGCGGGCACCTACCACCTGGAGACGTGGAAGGATCACGACGGTAACGCGATCCACGGCTCGGGGGTGCTGCGTTCGAGCGTGCCCATCGTGGTGCACCCCAAGGTGACCCCGGCGCAGACCGCCTCTGCGTCCCCGGACGCGGATGCCCCGGCGGCTCCGGGGGCGGAAGACGAGCGGTCCCCGGCGCCGTGAGCGAGGGCGGGCCGTCCGCCCGCCGGCGGGCCCGTCCCCCGGCCCCGGATCCGGGGAAACCCTGGGTCAGGCCGGCGCGCCCGCCGACGGCCCGAGGTAGAAGGTCCCGCCGGTGGCGCGTGCCCGCGCCCCGGCGGTGATCCGGGCCAGCAGGAAGCCCGGCACCAGCTCCCGGTCCTTGATCTCTTCGGCGGTGAAGTAGCCGTACTCTTCGAGCTCCTCCTCCTGCAGGACCACCTCCGCGCCGTCGGGCACGGTGCCGCAGTCGAAGAGGAAGTGGATCAGCGGGTACGGCCGGCCGTCGAACGGCGGCACCCACTGGACGACGAGCAGCCGGCCCACGGGGAGGGTGAGCCCCAGCTCCTCCTGGAGCTCTCTGGCGCAGGCGATCTCGGGGTGCTCATCTTCGTCGATGTGCCCGCCCGGCAGGCCCCAGTGGTCCCGGTAGTTGGGCTTCACCAGCAATACCCGGCCCGCCGCGTCGGTGATGAACCCCGCCGCGGCCGCGAGCACCTTGTTCAGGCCGGCGTAGAAGGCTTCGGGTGGGATCACGACCGTGCCACACCGGAGAAACGACGCATATCTGTCAGCCTAACGGAGATCGCGGCCGCGCGGCCCGGAGGAAAGATCTCCTATCCCCGAGGCCTCAGGGAGATCCCCTACCCCTTGAGGAGGGAATGACCCCCCGGATCTCGCTCCGGTGGACGATGGCCCTGCCCCGGCGGCAGTACCCCCGAAACGGTCCAAGCGTCCGATGTGCACCCCTTGATCGATTTCTACCGTTGCCGGGTGGAGGGGTGATCATCATGCGTCAAAGGAACTTCGCGGCCGCGATCGGGGGGTGGAGCGCCCGGCACCGCTGGTGGGCGCTGCTGATCTGGGTCGTGTTCGTGGCCGTGGCGACAGTGGCGGGCAACGCCGTCGGCACCGCGGAGATGGAGCGGTGGGAGGCGTTGAACGGCGACTCCCGCGAAGCCCTCCGGATCCTCGACGAGGCGGGCTTCCCGAGGGTCGCCGGCGAGTTCGTCCTGGTGCAGGCCCGGCAGGGGTCGCTCACGGCCGACGACCCCCGGTTCCGCCAGGCGGTGCTCGACGTCAAGAGCGCGGTCGAGGCGACCGGCGAGGTCCAGAACGTGCGCACGCCGTACGACCCGGAGCCGTCCCCGGTCACCCAGGACCGGCGCACCGCGCTGATCCGGTTCGAGATGAAGGGTGACGCCGCCACGGCGAAGGACCGGGTCCGGCCGGTGCTCGACGCGGTGGCCGGCGTGCAGCGGGCCCATCCGGAGCTGCGGATCGAGCAGGCCGGGGATGCGAGCAGCGACCTGCTGATCAACGAGGCGATCGACCGGGACTTCATGCGCGCCGAGCAGCTCTCGATCCCCATCACCGTCGGCATCCTGCTCGCCGCGTTCGGCGCGCTGCTCGCCGCGCTGGTCCCGGTCGCCCTGGCGATGACGGCGATCTTCGCGGCCACGGGCCTGCTCGCCTTCACCAGCCAGCTCCTGCACGTCCACTCGCTGACCGCCAACCTCATGCTCTGCATCGGGCTGGCGGTGGGCGTCGACTACTCGCTCTTCTACATCATGCGGCAGCGCGAGGAGCGGGCGAAGGGCCGCGACCCGCGGCGGGCCATCGAGATCGCGGCGGCCACCTCAGGCCGCGCGGTGCTGATCTCCGGCATCACGGTCATGGTGGCCATGGCCGGGATGTTCCTCACCGGCAGCGGGATCTTCATGGGCTTCGCCGAGGGCACCATCCTCGTGGTGTTCACCGCCGTCCTCGGCTCGCTCACCGTCCTCCCCGCACTGCTCTCGCTGATCGGGGACAAGATCGACTCCCGGCTCATCCACGGCACGGTCCGGGCGGCCACCGGCGGCCGGATCACCTGGCGCCGGGTGCTCGGGGTGCGCGGCGGCGAGAGCCGCCTGTGGAGCGCGATCCTCAAGCCGGTGCTCCGCCGCCCCGGCCTCTCGGTGGTCGTCGCCGGCGGCCTGCTCGCCGCGCTCGCGGTCCCGGCCCTCGGCCTCAAGACCGGCCCCGAGAGCATCGACGACCTTCAGGGCGACTACTCGATCGCCGAGACCTTCAAGCGGATCAACAGCGCCTTCCCCAGCGGCACCGACCCGGCCGTGGTCGTGGTCAAGGCCGCCGACGTGACCGCACCCGAGTTCACCGCCCGGATCGAGGAGTTCAAGCGGCGCGCGCTCGCCACCGGCCAGACCAACGAGCCGATCAACGTCGTGGTCAACCCCGACAAGACCGTCGCGATGATCACGATCGGCATCAAGGGCACCGGCACCGACGCCGTCTCCGAGCAGGCGATCCGCACGCTCCGCGAGCAGGTCATCCCCGAGACCCTCCCCGGCGCGCACGTCACCGGGATGACGGCCAACGGGATGGACTTCGGCGAGCAGCTCCGCCGCAGCCTGCCGCTGGTGTTCGGGTTCGTGCTGCTCTTCGCGTTCCTCCTGCTGCTGGTCTCGTTCCGCTCGGTGGTGATCGCGATCACGTCGATCGCGCTCAACCTGCTCTCCGTCGGCGCGGCCTACGGCGTGCTCGTGCTGGTCTTCCAGAAGGGGTACGGCGAGAGCCTGCTGGGCTTCCGCTCCACCGGGGAGATCACCGACTGGGTGCCGCTCTTCCTGTTCGTGATCCTCTTCGGCCTCTCCATGGACTACCACGTGTTCATCCTCAGCCGGATCCGGGAGGCGTACGACAGTGGCATGCGCACCGAGGACGCGGTGGTCACCGGGATCACGAGCACGGCCGCCGTGGTCACGAGCGCGGCGATCATCATGGTGGCGGTGTTCGCGACCTTCGCCACGCTCTCCCTGCTCCAGTTCAAGGAGCTCGGCTTCGGGCTCGCCGTGGCGGTCCTGATCGACGCGACGATCGTCCGCGCCGTGCTGCTCCCCGCGGCCATGCGGCTGCTCGGCGACCGGAACTGGTACCTGCCGCGCTGGCTCGGCTGGCTGCCCACGCTCTCGCACGGGGACGAGCAGGAGAAGGAGCGGACGCCCGCCCTCGTCGGCTGACCCGGCTCCACGCACGGCTCCCGCTCCCTGGGAGCCGTGCGTCTGCCGTCGCACGGCCGGCGCCCGAGGCCCCGTGGCGCACGCCGGGGCCTGGTTCCCCGTGGCGCACGCCGGGGCCCGTGGTCCCCGTGGCGCGCCGGGCCAGGGCTCCGCCCCCGCCAGTGCGTTGACCAGGGAGGGACGCCCCGTGGCGCGCGCGCCGGGGAGGGTAAGCCCTCGCGCCCGCCCGTACCACGGCCCCGGCGTACGGCCCGCCCGGCTGCGGTGCCGCCGGAGCCGCCGCATGCGGTCCGCGGCCGGCGCGTCAAGATGGTTGGGTGCTCGCGGACGTCATCGGCTACCTCATCTGCCCGGTCTGCGGTTCGGCGGTGGCGCTGACCGGTGGCGCGGTCCGGTGCGAGCGGGGGCACTCGTTCGACGTGGCCCGGCAGGGGTACGTCAACATGCTCACCGGGTCGAAGCCGCCCGGCACGGCCGACACACCCGCGATGGTCGCGGCCCGGGCCGCGTTCCTCGGGGCCGGCCACTACGCGCCGCTCGCCGGCCGCCTCGCCGAGCTGTGCCGTGGCGCGGCCGTGGTGGCCGACGCGGGCGCCGGCACCGGCCACTACCTGGCGCGGGCGCTGGACGACCGGGCGGTGGGCATCGCGCTCGACGTCTCCAAGCACGCGCTCAAGCGGGCCGCGCGGGCGCACCCCCGCATCGGCGCCGTGGTGGCCGACGTGTGGCGGCGGCTGCCCGTCCGCGACCGGTGCGTGGACGTGCTGCTCAACGTCTTCGCCCCGCGCAACGCCGCGGAGTTCGCCCGCGTCCTCCGGCCGGGCGGCACGCTGATCGTGGTCACGCCGACGGACGGGCACCTGCGGCCGTTGGTGGAGCGGCTGGGGCTCCTCTCCGTGGACGAGGAGAAGGAGCGCCGGCTCGAGGCCGCCCTCGGCGGCCGGTTCACCCGCACCGGGCACGAGATCATCGAGCTGGACCTGGCGCTCGGCCACGACGCGGTCGAGGCCGTGGTGGCCATGGGGCCGAGCGCGTGGCACACCGACCCGGAGACGCTCGCCGGCCGGATCCGCGGGCTCCCCGGCACGGTGCGCGTCGCCGCGTCGTTCCGGGTGACCACCTGGCGGGTGACCGAGCTGACGCCGTGACCGTGTGACGTGTGCGCCGCCTGATTCACCGCCGGGGCGGCCATTCGATCGCCGGGGTTCCTGCGCCGGGCGTCGTGGTCCACCGGGCGTCCGCGCCACCGGCCGCACGGCGCCGGATCGGCTCCGGGGCAGGCCGTGTCCGCGGGGCGCGGGCGGGCCGGAAGCTCTGGAAGATGGGCCTGGTGCTGGGAACACCGGGTCCGCGTGCCTTGACGGGCCGGTGCCCGTCAGGGCACGCGCAGCGCGAGGATCGCCACGTCGTCGGTGCTCGGCTCGGCCGCGAACTCCTGTACGGCACGGCGGATCCGCTCGGCCACCGCCCGCGCGGACAGGCCGGCGCAGTCCGCCAGCAGCCGGGCCAGGCCGCCGTCGTCGTCGAGCAGCCGTGAGCCCGACCGGCGCTCGGTCACCCCGTCGGTCACGGCGAGCAGCACGTCGCCGGGGTCGAGGTGGACCCGCTCCGCGGCGTAGTCGGCCTCGGGGAAGATGCCGAGCAGGGTCTGGGGCGTGGCGACCGGCTCCACGGTGCCGTCGGGCCGTAACCGGAGCGGCTCGGGGTGCCCGGCGGAGAGCAGCGTGAGGTCGACGCCGTTCTCGCCGGACGCGATCTCCCCGTGGAGCAGGGTGAGGAACCGGGCCCGCTCCCCCTCCTCGAGGATCGCCTGGTTGAGCCGGCCGACCACCGCGGCCACGCCGTACCCCTCCCGGGCGAGCAGGCGGAGGGTGTGGCGGGCGAGACCGGTGACGGCCGCCGCCTCCGGCCCGGTGCCGCACACGTCGCCGATGGCGAACCGCCAGGCCCCGTCGCCCACCGGGAACAGGTCGTAGAAGTCCCCGCCGACCTCGTTGTCCTCACCGGCCGGCTCGTAGATGACGTGGAAGTCGAGGCCGGGGATGACCGGGAGCTCCGGCGGCAGCAGGCTGCGCTGGAGGGCGAGCTTCGCCGCGGCCTGCCGGGCGTAGAGGCGCGCGTTGTCCATGGAGAGCGCGGCGCGGCGGCTGAGGTCCTCGGCGATCTGCACGATCTCCTCGGGGAAGGTGTCCCGGCGGCCCAGGCGCATCACGCCGAGCCGCCGCCCCCGGGCGGTGAGCGGGAAGGCGAGCGTCTGCCACTCCCCGATCTGCTGGAGTTCCGGGCCGTCCGCACCGGCCTCCGGGAGGTCGCTGAGCCGCCGGCGGAGCCGATCGAGCTGGGTCTCGTCGGCGTGCCACACGTAGGCGAGCCGCAGCGGCCCACCGGCGTGCTCGGCGGTGTGCACCGCGCACCAGGTGGCGAGGCGGGGGACCACCACCTGGGCGATGATCGCGGGGACCATGTCCGGGTCGAGCGTCCCGGCGAGCAGGTCGCTCGCGTCGGCGAGGAAACCGAGCCAGCCGGCCCCGTGCCGCGCCTCGGCGGCCCGTTCCTCACCCGCTTCCGGTGCGCGCTCCTCCTCGGGGAGGTCGATCGTCGCCCACCGGGCGCGGACCCCCGGTCCGTAGGCCTCCCCCCACTCGCTCGCCCCGGCCGGGGAGGCGGGCGTTCTCTCCTTCGGCTTCTCCCGCACCTCGAGCCGGATGCTCTGCCCGCAGTGGATCCAGGCGAGCTCGACCGGCTCACCGGTCCGGTCGGCGAGCAGCTCCTCGACCAGCCGCTCGGCCCGGGCGCTCACGGACATGACCGCCCACGCGGTCAGCACCTCGCGGGTGAACCGCTTCGCCTCGGGCAACGCCGTCTCGCCGGGCGCGATGGGGGCGGCGAGAACGGCCTGTGGAATGGTCACCATGCCCTCTCTACCACATCGAGGTTGACCGTACGTCAAGGGCATGTCCACAACAACTCACAGAACATGACAGACTGGCGTTAATCCAGGTGGTGAGTCTCCGCGCGCCCGCCGTACCTCCTGGAGCCGAGCCGTAGAGGTCCGCCCGCCGCGCCGAATCCTCGGGGAAGGAGGCTGAGATGTCGCCCACCGAGGCCACACCGATGGAAGCCGAGCGGGTCTACGCCGAGTCCGATCTCAGGCCGTTCCTCGAGGCGCTGAAGGCCTGGCGCAACGGCGACCTGCGTCACCGGCTGACGGACGCCCCGCCCGGCGTGCTGAGCGAGATCGGTTTCCTCCTCAACGACTTCGCCGAGCAGCGCGAGCGGACGGTCACCGAGCTCATGCGCGTCCATCGGGAGATCGTCACGGAGCGCCGGTTCGACGAGCGCCTCACCCCCGGGCCGGCCTCCGGGATCTGGTCCGGGCCCATCGACGCCATCAACGAGATCATCGAATCGCTGGTCACCCAGGTCGGCAACGCCGCGGACGTCATCGACGCGGTGGCCAAGGGCGACCTCTCCTGCCGGATGCCGCACGATCCCAAGGCGCGGGGCGAGATCCGGCGGCTGAACAAGGCCATCAACGGGATGGTGGACCAGCTCGCCCAGATCACCTCCGAGGTGACCCGGGTGACCAAGGACCTCGGCGTCGAGGGCCGGCTCGGCGGCCGGGCGAGGCTCGAGGGGATGTCGGGGAGCTGGCGCGACCTCGCCGAGGCCGTCAACACGATGTCCAGCCGGGTGTCCGCTCAGGTGCGCGACATCGCCGAGGTCACCACCGCGGTCGCCCAGGGCGATCTCAGCCGCAAGGTGACCGTGGACGCGGTCGGCGAGATGCTGCAGCTCAAGAACACCGTGAACACCATGGTGGACCGGCTCTCCGCCTTCGCCGAGGAGGTGACCCGGGTCGCGCGCGAGGTCGGCACCGAGGGCCGGCTCGGCGGTCAGGCGCAGGTGCGCGGCGTCTCCGGAGTCTGGAAGGACCTCACGGACAGCGTGAACGTGATGGCGAACAACCTGACCGTGCAGGTCCGCCAGATCGCGGCCGTGTCCACCGCGGTCGCCCAGGGCAACCTCACCAAGAAGATCACCGTGGACGCGCGGGGTGAGATCTTCGAGCTCAAGGAGACGCTCAACACGATGGTGGACCAGCTCTCCGCCTTCGCCGACGAGGTCACCCGCGTCGCCCGCGAGGTCGGCACCGAGGGCCGGCTCGGCGGCCGGGCCGAGGTGAAGGGCGTCTCCGGGGTCTGGAAGGACCTCACGGACAACGTCAACTCGATGGCGAACAACCTGACCTATCAGGTGCGGAACATCGCCGAGGTGACGACGGCCGTCGCCAACGGGGATCTCACCCGGAAGATCGACGTGGACGCGCAGGGCGAGATCCTCGAGCTGAAGAGCACCATCAACACCATGGTCGACCAGCTCTCCTCGTTCGCGTCCGAGGTGACCCGGGTCGCCCGCGAGGTCGGGTCGGAGGGCCGGCTCGGCGGTCAGGCCAGGGTCGACGGCGTGGCGGGCACGTGGAAGCGGCTGACGGAGAGCGTGAACGAGCTCGCCGGGAACCTCACCACGCAGGTGCGGGCGATCGCCGAGGTGACGAGCGCGGTGGCCCGCGGCGACCTCACCCGCTCCATCACGGTCGACGCCCCGGGCGAGCTCGCCCAGCTCAAGGACAACATCAACACGATGGTGGCCGCCCTGCGCGAGACCACGCAGGCCAACCAGGAGCAGGACTGGCTCAAGAGCAACCTCGCCCGGATCTCCCGGCTCATGCAGGGCCACCGCGACCTCAAGGAGCTCGCGCGGCTGATCATGAGCGAGGTCCCCCCGCTCGTGTCGGCCCACTACGGCGCCTGCTACCTGATGGAGGAGGGTGAGCTGCACCTCGTCGCCGGGTACGGCGTGCAGCCGGAGCTGAGCCCGCGCTCCCGGTTCGCGCTCGGCGAGGGCCTGGTCGGCCAGGCCGCCCTGGAGGCCAAGCAGATCACCATCGACAACGTGCCGCCCGGCTCCATCACGGTCGAGACCGGTCTGAGCCGGTCGACCCCGGCGCAGATCGTGGTGCTGCCGATCCAGTTCGAGGACCAGGTCCTCGGCGTCCTGGAGCTGGCCTCGTTCACCTCGTTCAGCGAGGTACACATGGCCTTCCTCACCCAGTTCGTCGAGGCGACCGGCCCCACGATCAACACGATCAAGGCGAACTCCCGGACCGAGGCGCTGCTGAAGGAGTCGCAGCGGCTCGCCACCGAGCTGCAGAAGCGCTCCGACGAGCTGCAGCGCCAGCAGGAGGAGCTGCGCCGGTCCAACGCCGAGCTGGAGGAGAAGGCCGCGCTGCTCGCCAAGCAGAACCGGGCGATCGAGATCCAGAACTTCCAGATCGAGCAGGCGAGGCGGGCCCTGGAGGAGCGCGCCGAACAGCTCGCGATCTCGTCGCGCTACAAGTCCGAGTTCCTCGCCAACATGTCGCACGAGCTGCGCACGCCGCTGAACAGCCTGCTCGTGCTCGCCAAGCTGCTGGCGGACAACGCCGAGGGCAACCTGACCCCGCGGCAGGTGGAGTTCGCCAAGACGATCCACGAGGCCGGCACCGCGCTGCTGCAGCTCATCAACGACATCCTCGACCTGTCCAAGGTCGAGGCGGGCCGGATGGACATCCACCCGCAGCAGATCTCGCTGCCCCGGCTCGTCGAGTACATGGAGGCCACCTTCGCCCCGCTCGCCGAGGACAAGGAGCTGGCCTTCACCGTCCGGCTGGACCCGTCCGCGCCGCAGGAGATCTACACCGACGAGCAGCGCCTGCAGCAGGTGCTCCGCAACCTGCTCTCCAACGCGATCAAGTTCACCCATGAGGGCGAGGTCCGGCTGGAGGTCGGCCGCGCGCCCGCGGACGTCCAGTACGCCGACGAGGCGCTCAAGAACACGCCGGACATGCTCGCGTTCCGGGTGATCGACACGGGCATCGGGATCGCGCCGAACAAGCTCGACGTCATCTTCGAGGCGTTCCGGCAGGCGGACGGCACCACGAGCCGGAAGTACGGCGGCACCGGGCTCGGCCTGTCGATCTGCCGGCAGATCGCCCGGCTGCTCGGCGGGGAGATCCACGTGGCGAGCACGCCCGGCGAGGGGAGCACGTTCACCCTCTACCTGCCGGCGGTGTACACCGGCCCGCTGTCGTCCTGGGACAGCGGGGCCGCGCCCGCCGGGACTGCGGCCGGGAGCGGCCCGGAGCCGGAGCAGCGGGCCGAGAGCGTCCCGCCGGAGGCGGCGCCGTCGTCCGCGCTGACCGGGCTGGACTCCCCGCGACCGTCCGATGCGGACCGGTGGCAGGGTGAGGATCCGCTCAACGGCGCCAAGATCCTGATCATCGACGACGACATCCGCAACGTGTTCGCGCTCACCAGCGTGCTCGAACGGCACGGCGCGACGGTGGTCTACGCGGAGAACGGGCGTGAGGGCATCGAGCAGCTCGAGCGGAACGAGGACGTCGCCCTCGTGCTGATGGACATCATGATGCCGGAGATGGACGGGTGGGCCACGACGTCGGCGATCCGGAAGATGCCGCAGTTCGCGGACCTCCCGATCATCGCGCTGACCGCCAAGGTCATGCACGGGGACCGGGAGAAGAGCATCGCCTCCGGCGCGTCCGACTACGTGCCCAAGCCGGTCGACGTGGACCTCCTGCTCGATCGGCTCCGCGGCTGGCTCGCCCAGAGCCGCTCCGAGCGCGGGCCCGCCGGGCGGCCCGAACCGCGGGAAGGGGGTGCGCCGGATGCCTGATCGCGCCAAGATCCTCTTGGTCGACGATCGGGAAGAGAACCTCATCGCGCTCGAGGCGAGCCTCAGCTCGCTCGACGTGGACCCGTACCCGGTGCGGTCGGGGGAGGAGGCGCTGAAGGCGCTGCTCACCCACGACTTCGCCCTCATCCTGCTCGACGTGCGCATGCCCGGAATGGACGGCTTCGAGACCGCGGCGCACATCAAACGCCGGGAGCGCACCCGCAACATCCCGATCATCTTCCTGACCGGGCTGGACAGCGCCCCCGACCTCACCTTCCGCGGGTACGCCGCGGGCGCGGTGGACTACCTGACCAAGCCGTTCGACCCGTGGATGCTCCGGGCGAAGGTCTCGGTGTTCGTCGAGCTCTACAACGTGAACCGGCGGCTCGCCGAGCAGGCCCAGATGCTCCGGGAGCGGCTCTCCGCCGAGCTGGCCGGGCGCGAGCAGCGGGAGCTGGGCTCGGTGCTGGGCGAGCTGTCCGACCGGCTCACCGCGGTGGAGGCCGAGCTCGGCAAGGTCCGGGAGCTCGCCGGCACGCGCGCGGACCGGTCGCTCACCGAGGCGCTCGAGGCGCTCGACGGCAGCGTGGCCCGGCTCCGGGCGGGCCTCGACGCGCTCCGGTGACCTCCTCCCGGGGGTGCCGATGCGGCGGCGGGCGCGGCCGGGTGCCGCCGGGGCGGGCCGGATCTCGGGTAGCCCTCCGTTCGCGTGCCGCCGCTGGGACGGCGCTCACGGCGACGCTGTCCATCGGCGCCGGACCGTCCAAGGCCGCCACGGCCCGGCGTACGGCCGGCCGGGGGCGCCGCAGCAGGGCGACGGCTAGCCGCGCGCCCGTTCGAGCGCGTCCCAGAACCCGCGGCGCAGGGCCTGGCGGACCTCCTCGTGGAGGAGGAAGTCGATCGGCAGCGAGGACCCCTGGAGCAGCCGCGCCTCGAGGTCGGAGGGCATCCGCGGCTTGCGGGCGAGGACCGCCTCGAGCCAGAGCGGGGGCGCGTCCCGCGCCACCGACTGGCCGAACTCGTGGCCTTCCTTGTGCGCCGACTTCACCGCCTCCGCGAGCGTCATCGTCCCGGTGGCGCTCTGCGTCTGCACCGGGGCCGGCTGCGGCCCGGTGTACGGCCCGAGCGGGGTCGGCACATACCCGTTTCCGGGGTCGTACCCGGTCTGCGGTGCGGGCTGGCGGGCGGAGACCGGCGCGGGGACGGGCGGCGGGGTGGACGGTGCGGCGGGCGCGGAGGCCGGCTGCGCGGACGGCGGCGCCTGCGGCGGGATCGGCGCGTTGAGCGGGGAGGCCGGTCCCGGGGCGGGCTGCGGCGGCCGGGCCTGGGGCTGTGGCTGGGCCGCGGGCCGGTTCTGCTGCCCCTGCGGCGGCTGGCCCTGGCCGGCCTGCGGCTGGGCCGCGGGCTGCTGCTGGGCGAGCTGCGGGGCGGAGGTGGGCTCGGGGCTGTACCGGGGCGAGGACGGCCCGTCGAGCGGCGCGGGGAGCGCCGGCTGGTCCGGCTGCCGGGCGTGGGCGCCCGCCGGAGGCGGCGGCGTGGGCTGCGGCCCCGAGGGCAGCCCGGGGGACCGCCCGTTGGGCGCGCCGTGCTTCGGCTGGTACTGGCCGGGCCCGGAGTCGTACGCCTGGCCGTTGCCGGCCGGTCCGGGCGCCCGGCCGTTGCCCTGCGCCGGGCTCGGCGGGGAGCCGGTGGCGGTCACCAGGGTGACGTACGGCCGGAGCTGGCCGCCGCCGACCTCGATGAGGTCGTCGCACTCCTGCCGGAGCGCCCGGGCGGACGACCAGCCGCTCTCGCCGGCGATCTGCACGACCGTCACCCGGATGCCGAGGTCCTGGGCGTCGCAGATCACCTGGACGAGGTCCTCGTCACCGCTCACCACCACGGCGTCGCAGATCGCGTTGTTCCGGGCGAGCGTCATCAGGTCGCGGTGCACCTGGGCGTCCATGCCCTCGCGCCGGCCGGGGCGGATCCGGCTGAGGCGGAGCTTGATGCCGGGGATGTCGGCGAGCACGTCGTGCTCGGGCGTCCGCCGGCCCTCGACGGTCGCCTCGTACCAATAGCACCGCAGCAACGGCAGGCCGGTCCGGTCCCGGGAGAGCTTGCCGAGAAACCGCACCAGGCCCGGTAAGTCCCAGGAGACGGCCTCGCGCTGGCGGGTCCCATGAACGGCCCTTGCGCCATCCGCCAGCAAATAGCCGGCGTCCACGAAAAGCGCGCACCGGTCCATGTGACACCGCCCTTCCTACCTGGCTCCCTCAGCGTAATGAACCAGGTGATCGTGCGAGGACGATTCCCGGCGATTCAGTTCCCGCTCACGCGAATGCGGAATCGGCTTTGCCGCGGCCACCCCACGACCAGAACCCGTCGCCATTTTTCCATTTTGCCGTGATTTGGTGATCTTTTCCGTCCGGCCCGGTCATGACCAGTGGTGCGCGCTGACCGCGGCCACCCCGAACAGCAGCGTGTCACGCACACCGGTCAGGGTGAGCACCGGCCGCTGCCCGAGCAGCCCGCGCAGCGGCCGGGCGGTGGCGAGCGAGACGTCAGAACCCTGGCCGTCCCCCCGGGCCGATGCACCCCGCCGTGACCGGTCCCGCAGCGCGGCCGAGCCGTCCCGCTCGCCGGTCCACACGGCGAGGTCGATCCGCACCGGGGACGCGGCGGGCGCGAGCCCGGTGAGCGGGACGTTCAGCCGTCCCCGGTCGTCGACGACCTCGGCGGTGTCGAGCACCATCACCCGGCCGAACGGCTGGCGCGGATCGGCCGCGACCACCACGAGGGTCCACCGCGCCCACCGCAGCACGCCGGGGCCGCCCGGCCGGAGGGCGGCGGAGGCGCCGGCCACCGCCCACTGGCCGCTCCCGTGCGCCCGGACCAGGCCGGTGACCTCGGCGAACGCCTGGTAGCCGGACAGTCCGGGCAGGTCACGGCGGATCACCGACGCCGGGCGCACGGTCACCGGGCCCCGGGCGCCCGGCGCGCGCACCAGGACCTCACCGGCCTGCAGCCGGCCGTGGCCGGCGGCGGACCAGTAGAGGCCGGCCCAGAGCACCCGGCCGCGGGCCGGGAGGGTGAGCCGGGCGCCGCTCTCGGCGTTGGCCTCCGGGCCGCCGGGAACGGTCGCCGGGACGCCGGTGGGCGCGTCCCCGGGCGGGCCGAACAGGACGCCGCCGATCACCTGGGTGAGGAGCCGGCCCTCCGCGGCGAAGCGGGCCGGGACCCCCATGGCGCGCACCCCGGACGAGGAGGTCGCGAACGCGATCCGCTCCCCCGAGCGCGCCCATGCCCGCACCGGGCGGCCCAGGGGCGCGCCCTCGGCCACCTTCACCCGCAGAAAGGCGGTGGCCGATGCCCCGGCGGCGAGCCCGGGGCGGGTGCACCGCACGGCCCGTGCCGCGTCCCGGCAGGACCAGGGCCGGCCCGCCCCCGGACGCTCCGGGGCCACCAGGCCGCGGAACCGGACCCCGGGCGGGAGCAGCACGGTCGCCACCACCCGCTCGGTGCGGGCCGTGCCGGTGTTGCGGGCGCCGAGCGCGACGATGCCGGATCGGCCGCGCACGAGCGCGCCGAGCGGCTGGACGGTGATGCCGAGGTCGGGCCGCCGCGTCAGGCGGACCGGGTGATCCGCGCCGGCCGGCGCCGGATCGGGAACCCCCGCGGCGGACGGCGCCGGGCCGGGATCCCGCGCGGCGAGCGGCCGCCGCACCGGCAGGCCGCCGGCGCCGGGCTGCGGCCGGGCGGAAGCGTCCGATGCCCGTGAGCCCGCGGGCGCGCCCGTGCCGCGCCGGGGCCCGGAGCCCGCCTCGCCCGCCGGAAGCCCGTCCGGGGCACCGCCGGGGCCACCGGCCCGATGCCCGTCGCGCGGCCGCGCGCGCTCGCCCCGCTCCGGCCGGCCGGGCCCGTCACCGGCCTGCCCGGTCACCGCGGAGTCCGGGGACGGCAGGGTGGGGAGGGCGAGGCCGCCGACCGCCCGCCGTTCGCCGACCGGCTCGGCGGAGAGGATGACGGTGACCGCGGAGAGCAGCAGCGCGGCACCGGCGGCGGCCGCCCGCTGGGCCGGGGGCAGCCGCCGCCACAACCCGGGGAGCAGGCGCGCTAAGGGGAGGAGCACCCCGCGCACCGGCCCGCGCCTCGCCTCCTGCCGCACCCTGCGGAGATCGCTGAGGTAGTCCTCCGCCGCCGGCCCGGCGTAGAGCGGGCCGACGATCATCCGGAGCCCTTGGGTCACGTCGGTGAGCTCGAGGAAGACCGACCGGCACTCGATGCACCCGGCGATGTGCTGGTCCACCGTGCGGGCCTCGCGCTTGGGCAGCAGCCCTTCGACGTGCCGCAGGAGCAGGGCGAGCACCGGGCGGCACGCCTCGTCGTGCGCGTCGCTCTCATGGAGCGCGAGGTACGCCTCCCGGAGGGCGCCGCGGGCCTCGCGGGCGAACCGCGCGGTGCGCCGGGCGGACATGCCGAGCAGCGGGGCCGTCTCCGCGGGCGTGGCGCCCTCCACCTCGATGTGCCAGAGCACGGCCCGCCAGCGCTCGGGCAGCGACCGGTACGCCCGGGCGAGCGGGGCCTGTTCGAGCCCGGCCAGCTCCGGGTCCACGTAGCAGGCGTCCGGGTCCGTGAGATCGACCTCACCGGCGGCGGCGTAGCGGCGGAGCGACGCCAGCAGGAAGGGCCGGAAAGCGGAGCCGGGGCCGCCCCCGCGTCGGATGATCTCCAGGACCCCGGCGAAGGTCTCGACGAGGACGTCCTCCACCTCTTCATCGCCCCGCACCAGCCGCCGGGCGAGGGCCCGGGCGGGCAGGACGTGGCGCTGGTAGAGCATGCCGTAGGCGGAGGTGTCGCCCCTCCGGACCGCGTCGAGCAGCTCCTCGTCGGATTGCCGGTTCTTTCTCCGCATTGCGACCTCGCGATTACGCACCGTTGCCGCAAGCTACATTCCGCAACCGGCCTCATGGCTAAACCGCTGACCTGGCTTTACGTAGCGGAGCCGGGGGCACCAGGCTCTAGGCTGGCCTCATGAGCGACCGCGAGCAGCTGCTGGATCTGATCAAGAGCAAGGGGATCGTGCACGGCCGGGTCGTGCTCTCCTCGGGCCAGGAGGCCGACTGGTACATCGACCTGAGGCGCATCACGCTCGACGGCGAGGCCGCGCCCCTGGTGGGGCGGGTGATGCTCGACCTCACGGCGGACCTGGACTACGAGGCGGTCGGCGGGCTCACGCTCGGCGCCGACCCGGTGGCGACCGCGATGCTGCACGCGGCGGCGGCCCGGGGCCGCCGGCTCGACGCGTTCGTGGTGCGCAAGTCGGGCAAGGCGCACGGCCTGCAGCGCCGGATCGAGGGGCCGGATGTGGCAGGCCGGCGCGTGCTCGCCGTGGAGGACACCATCACCACCGGCGGCTCGGTGCTCACCGCGGTCGAGGCGCTGCGGGAGGCGGGCGCCGAGGTGGTGGGGATCGCGAGCATCGTGCACCGCGGCGGCGAGGAGAGGCTGCGCGCGACCGGCCTGCCGTACCGGTCGGCCTACTCCCTCACCGATCTGGGTCTCGCTTGACCTTGAACGCCTCGCGCTCGCCCGGCTGGCCGCCCTCGCGCGGGGTCCCGTTCTCGAACACCCGTACCGAGCCGGCGTCGTCGAGCACGATCTCGAGCTCGGGTTCGTAGTAGGAGGCCTCCTCGCCCTTGCTCAGGTCCCGGTCGATGAGCACGTCACCGCCGGGGATCCGGACGAAGACCGGGCAGCGCTCCGCCTGGCACACGAGCCGCACGGTGGGTACACGTTCGGCGGGGTTCTCGGACGCGGCCGCCTCGGCCGCCGGCGTCGCCGCCGCGGACGCGTCGGAGCCGCCGTCCGGCATCAGCGTCCGGACCGCGACCACGAGCACGGCGAGCACCAGCACGACGGCCGCGCCGATGGTCAGCGGCTTGGCCGCGCCCGCTCGATCAGACCTGTGGCGTCCCACACTCGGGGAGATTAGCGGGGGCGTGAAATTCTCACTACGGTTTTGCCCCGTTTTCTTACTGAATGCGCTGCCGGGCGTGCCGGCCCCGCGGCGCGGCCATCCGGGCGGCCCGGCGCTCCTTGAGCACCTCGCGAACGATCGGCAGCACCGAGAGAATGATGATCACAATGGCGCCGGGGAGGACGAACCGATCGATGTTCTCCACCTTGGAGCCGAGGAAGTATCCGAGCAGCACCATCGATTCGACCCACAAAATGCCGCCGGCCACGTTCCACACGAAAAACTTTCTCGCGTCCATCTCCAGGACGCCGGCGACCGGGTTCATGAACGTGCGGACGATCGGCATGAACCGGGCGATGATCACCGCCTTGGCCGGGCCGAACTTGTTGAAGTAGTACTCGGCCTTCCGGACGTGCTCCTGCTTGAAGAACCGGGAATCCGGCCGTTCGAAGAGTTTGCGCCCCACTTTCGCCCCGAGGTAGTGCCCGAGCTGGGCACCGCAGATCGCGGCGAGCGGGGTTCCGATGAGCAGCGCGGTCAGGTTCAGCGGTGGGATCCCGAAGGCCTGCGCCGCGGAGGCCGTGCAGAAGATCCCGGCGCAGACCAGCAGCGAGTCGCCGGGCAGGAAGAAGCCCACGAGCAGCCCGGTCTCCGCGAAGATCATGGCGATGACCCCGATGGTGGCGAAGGCGCCGAGCATGCTCAGCCACCATTTGGGGTCAAGAAGGTTCAAGAGCACGTCCACGGGATGACTCTACCCCTCACTTTCGAGGCAAGACTGAGCACGAGAGCCCGCTGAGGATTCACGACGACGCGGGTGGTCACAAGTTTCCCAGATCGCCCGGACGGCTTGATCCTCGTCACGCTTCGGTGGCGGGCATGGCTGTCTGAAATACTGGTCAACGCCGGTTACCGTCCAGAAGGAGATGAATCCCGATGCCCATCGCCACCCCTGAGGTCTACGCCGAGATGCTCGACCGGGCCAAGGCGGGCGGCTTCGCCTACCCGGCGATCAACGTGACCTCCTCGCAGACGCTGAACGCCGCCCTACGGGGCTTCGCCGAGGCCGAGAGCGACGGCATCATCCAGGTGTCCACCGGCGGCGCCGAGTACTTCTCCGGCACGGCGGTGAAGGACATGGTGACCGGTGCGGTGGCGCTGGCCGAGTTCGCCCGCGTCGTCGCCGAGAAGTACCCGGTCAACATCGCCCTCCACACCGACCACTGCCCGAAGGAGAAGCTCGACGGGTTCATGCGCCCGCTGATCGAGATCTCCCGGGAGCGGGTCAAGCGCGGCCAGGACCCCCTGTTCCAGTCCCACATGTGGGACGGCTCGGCCGTACCCCTGGAGGAGAACCTCCGGATCGCGGCGGAGCTCCTGGAGAAGTGCGCCGAGGCCCGCGTGATCATGGAGATGGAGATCGGCGTCGTCGGCGGTGAAGAGGACGGCATCGTCGGCGAGTTCAACGAGAAGCTGTACACCACGCCGGCCGACGCCCTCGCCACGGCCGAGGCGGTCGGGCTCGGCGAGCGCGGCCGCTACCTGCTCGCGGCCACGTTCGGCAACGTCCACGGCGTGTACAAGCCGGGCAAGGTCAAGCTGCGCCCGTCGGTGCTCAAGGAGATCCAGGAGGCCGTGGGCGCCAAGTACGGCAAGGAGAAGCCGTTCGACCTGGTCTTCCACGGCGGCTCCGGCTCGGCGCTCGAGGAGATCCACGAGGCGATCTCCTACGGCGTGGTGAAGATGAACATCGACACCGACACGCAGTACGCCTTCACCCGGCCGATCGCCGACCACATGTTCAAGAACTACGACGGCGTGCTCAAGGTCGACGGCGAGGTCGGGAACAAGAAGGTCTACGACCCGCGCTCGTACGGCAAGCTGGCCGAGGCCGGCATGGCCAAGCGCGTGGTCGAGGCCTGCGAGCAGCTCAAGTCCGCCGGCAAGCGGATCAAGTGAGCGACTGAGCCGCCGAGCCGGCGCCACCGGGCCGGCTCGGCGGGGGACCTCCGGGCGGAAACGGGGGCCGGTCGGGGCCGGGTCGTTTCCGCCCGACCCCCTATGTCGCGCCCGTGACCGCGCGGGTAACACTGGGTTCATGGAAACGCATGAGAACCTCCTTGCCGGTCCGCCGCCCACGCTGCTGCCCGACAACCCCGAGGCACGCCAGATGCTCGAGTCCGGCGCACGGGCGGCTGACGTGGCGGCTCGGTTCCCCGCCTACTCGGCGGCCTGGGCCCGGCTCGCCGACGAGTACTTCGCCGCCGGTCACGCGGTGACGTCGTACGCGTTCGCGCGCACCGGCTACCACCGCGGGCTCGACCAGCTCCGCCGGGCCGGATGGAAGGGACACGGCCCGATCCCGTGGGAACACGAACCGAACCGGGGGTTCCTGCGCTGCCTGTACGCCCTCCAGCGGGCCGCCCAGGCGATCGGGGAGATGGACGAGGCCGTGCGCTGTGCCCAGTTCCTGCGGGACAGCAGCCCGACGGCCGCCGAGATCCTCAACGGCAAGGCGAGCGAGAAGGCGGAGGGCTGACCACCGACCGGGGCCGCGCGGGCGGGCGGTCCGCGCGGCCGCTCCGGGACGGGCGCGTGCGGCGGCCGCTTGATCGCCGGCCGCCGCTGCACCGATGAGCCCGAAAGACGTGATCGCGCGTGTACGGCCAGGGCGCCGGCACGACATCGCCGGCATCCCAAGAGTCACTTTCCGCACGGGCTCCTCGGCGCGCCGAGCCGGAAGCTCACGGCGGTCCCTGGACGCGCCGTCCGGAAGCTCACGGGCGGCCCATCGACGCGTTGTGCCACCTTCATCACGGATGCCGGGTATGCCCGTGGCCGGCGGCGGGCCGTGCGGGCTGGAGCGCCGGTGACCGGTGTGGCGATGACCCTGAATGACCGGCGCGTACGGCATCACATCTCGCCAGGTCTGATGCGATTCGTCAGGTATTCCCCTTGGTTCCCGGCCGGTGCCCTCGGGTAGTCTCGGGTTGCAAGAGCCCCTGTGCGCTTGCGCCGGGGGTTTTCGTTTGTGCCTGGGAGTTGGACTATGCCGGCTGTCGTTCTCGTGGGCGCCCAATGGGGCGACGAGGGCAAGGGAAAGGCCACCGACCTGCTCGGCGCCGACGTCGACTACGTGGTGCGTTACCAGGGCGGCAATAACGCGGGCCACACGGTGGTCATCAAGGACCAGAAGTACGCGCTGCACCTGCTGCCCACCGGGGTGTTGTCGCCGCACGTCGTTCCGGTGATCGGCAACGGCGTCGTCATCGACCCGGGCGTGCTGCTCAGCGAGATCGACGCGCTGACCGAGCGCGGCATCAGCTGTGACCGTCTGCTGATCTCGGCCAACGCCCACCTGATCATGCCCCACCACAAGGCGATCGATAAGGTGACCGAGCGCTACCTCGGCAAGGCGCGGATCGGCACCACGGGCCGGGGCATCGGCCCCGCCTACAGCGACAAGATCGCCCGGGTGGGCATCCGGGTCCAGGACCTGCTCGACCCCGGCATCCTCCGCCAGAAGATCGAGGTCGCGCTCAACGAGAAGAACCAGGTCCTCACCAAGATCTACAACCGGCGCGGCCTGGAGCCCGCCAGGGTCCTCGAGGAATACCTGGGCTACGCCGAGCGGCTGCGCCCGTACATCACCGACACGTCGCTGGTGCTGAGCAAGGCGCTCGACGAGGGCAAGGTCGTGCTGCTCGAGGGCGGCCAGGGGACGCTGCTCGACATCGACCACGGCACCTACCCGTTCGTCACCTCGAGCTCGCCGACGGCCGGCGGCGCCTGCACCGGCGCCGGCATCCCGCCGAACCGGCTCACCAAGATCATCGGCATCCTCAAGGCGTACACCACGCGCGTCGGCTCCGGCCCGTTCCCGACCGAGCTCCTCGACGAGCAGGGCGAGTGGCTGCGCCAGACCGGCGGCGAGTACGGCACCACCACGGGGCGCAACCGCCGCTGCGGCTGGTTCGACGCGGTCATCGCCCGGTACGCGGTGCGGATCAACGGCATCACCGACTTCTTCCTCACCAAGCTCGACGTGCTCTCGGGCCTGGAGCGGATCCCGGTCTGCGTGGCCTACGACATCGACGGCGTCCGCCATGACGAGTTCCCGATGACGCAGACCGAGTTCCACCACGCCAAGCCGATCTACGAGGAGCTGCCGGGCTGGCAGGAGGACATCTCGGACGCCAAGTCGTTCGAGGATCTGCCGCCGAACGCTCAGGCGTACGTCAGGACGCTGGAGGAGCTGACCGGCGCACCGATCTCCGCGATCGGCGTCGGCCCGGGCCGCGACCAGACCCTGGTGCTGCGCCCGCTCCTCTGACACCAGCGCGCCTCCGGGATCGCGCCTCGCCTCGGCGCGGCCGCCGCGCCGAGGCGCCCTGGCCCGCCGTGGCGGGATCGGCCCGCCACGGATATACCGCCCCGGAACGTACGGCCGGCTCGGCCGCGGCCGGGCTCGGCGCGTCCGAGGGGAGGTGCGGCCGGTCCGCCGTAATCGCCGGCCGCGGTGACCTTGCCGAGCGCGGTCGCCTGGGCGGCGGCGTGCGAGCGCCCGGCCATCCACGGTCCCAGTGTGCTCGGCGGCGGATCGGCGCGTCCGGAGCCGTACGGCCCCCGCGGACGGTCCGCAGGGCGCGTCCCGCAGGGTACGGCCCGCCGCCGGCGGGGATCTCACCGGGCGGCCATCCGCCCGACACCGGGCACTTTCTGGAACGTTACGGCGGATTCCCCGGGTGGCTCTAGCATGCACGCTCTGTGTACGGATATGTGGAGCTGCACGGCCACCGTGGGGCTCGCGGGCTGCGGCCCGAGAACACCCTTCCCGCGCTGATGCACGCGCTCGAGCTCGGGGTCGACGTGCTGGAGTTCGACCTCGTCATGTCGGCCGACGGCGAGCTCGTCCTCTGCCATGACCTGATCGTGTCGGACGTGACCAGCGCCGACACGGCCCCGGCGGCGGAGGGAGCCCCCTACGTCGGCAAACCGGTGATCTCGCTCACCCTCCCCCAGCTGCACACGCTCGAGGTGGGGCGGCGGCGGCCCCGGTGCCCGGAGGATCCGTTCGCCGCCACTCAGGTGCCGGTGCCGGGCCTCCGGATGCCCACGCTCGGGGCGGCGCTCGACCTGATCGAGGCCCTCGGCGCCGGCCACGTGCGGCTCAACCTCGACCTGAAGACCGACCCGACCCGGCCTGACCTCTCCGCGGATCCGCGGCGGCTCACCGACCTCGTCGTGGCCGAGCTCGACCGGCGCGGGCTGCTGCGGCGGTCGTCGATCCTCGCCTTCGACTGGCGCATCCTCGAGATCGTGCGGCCGCTCGGCATCCCGCGGTACGCGCTGGTGGAGAAGCCGACCATGTCGCCCGAGTGGATGAACGGGATCCACCTCGACGACTTCGGCGGGAGCCTGGTCGAGGCGGCCCGTGCCGCCGGGGCCACCGCGCTCTCCCCCGAGTGGGTGCTCATCGACCACGAGGTGATGGAGCACGCCCGGCGGCACGGCATGCCGGTGATCGCCTGGACGGTGAACGACGTGGCGGAGGCGGGACGGCTGATCGACCTGGGCGTGTCGGGGATCGTCACCGACTACCCCGACCGGATGCGGCCGCTGTGGCGGTCCCGCGGGTTCCCGCTGCCGGCGCCGCTCAGCCGGTGCTGTTGCTGCTGACCGGCGTCTCCTCCAGGGAGAGCGCGCCGGACGGGCAGAGCGTGACCGCGCGGCGCACCAGGGCGTGCAGCTCCCCGGGCGGGTCCGGGGCGAGGACGACCACGGTGCCGTCCTCCTCGCTCTGGTCGAACACCTCCGGCAGGGTCATCACGCACATGCCGGCGCCGATGCACCGGCCGGTGTCCGCTTTGATCTTCACGGGCTCCTCCTCGGTGACGGCTACCAGGTGACCGGCAGGCGGTGCACGCCGTAGACGACCATGCTGGTCCGCAGCGGGATCTCGGCCACGGGCACGGCGAGGCGCAGCCCGGGGAACCGTTCGAAGAGCGCCGGGTAGGCGATGCGCATCTCCAGCCGGGCGAGCTGCTGGCCGAGGCACTGGTGGATCCCGTGGCCGAACGCGAGGTGGCCGTGGGCCGGCCGGGTGAGGTCGAGGGCGTCCCCGCCGGGGAACCGTTCGGGGTCGCGGTTCGCGGTGGGCAGCATGAGGAGCACGGTCTGCCCCGCCCGGATCCGGGTGCCGGCGATCTCGACGTCCTCGAGCGCGGCGCGGGCCAGCCCGATCTGGACGATGGTGAGGTAGCGCAGCAGCTCCTCCACCGCGTTGCCGATCAGCTCGGCGTCGCCGCGGAGCACGGCGAGCTGATCGGGGTTGGAGAGCAGGGCGAGCGTGCCGAGCCCGAGCATGTTCGCGGTCGTCTCGTGCCCGGCGACGAGGAGGAGCAGCCCGACCCCGGCGGCCTCCTCGAGGGTGAGCTTGGGGGCGATCACGCTGAGCAGGTCGTCTTCCGGGTGCTCCCGCTTGCGGGTGACCAGGTCGCCGAGGTAGGCGAGCAGGTCGTCCACGGCCGCCTGGACCTGCTCGGGCGTGGACTCCAGGTCGAGCATGGTCGCCGAGTCGCGCTGGAACTTCTCCCGGTCCGCGTACGGCACGCCGAGCAGCTCGCAGATGACCAAGGACGGGATGGGGAGCGCGAAGGCCTGCACCAGGTCCACGGGCGGGCCGGCGAGCTCCATGCGGTCGAGGTGCTCGGTGACGATCTCCTTGATCCGCGGTTCGAGCCGCATCATCCGGCGGACGGTGAACTCACCGGCGAGCAGCCGCCGGTAGCGGGTGTGCTCCGGGGGGTCCATCCGGATGAAGAACCCCTCCTGGCGCTGCGGGTCCCGCTCGATCCGGTCGAAGAACGGCGAGTGCACCAGCTCGGGCCGCGCGCTGAACCTGCGGTCGGCGAGGATCTCCCGGACGGCGGCGTACCCGGTGACCAGCCACCCCTCGTGGCCGTCGGGGAAGGTGAGCGGGTGGATCGGGGCCTGCTCGGCCCAGCGGGTCAGGGCTTCGGGGGGGTCGAAGATGTGCTCGCGGTGGATGGGATAGCAGGCCACGTGGTTCAGGCTCTCGGTCATGGGCCACCCCCAGCTGGACGCCCGATGTGTCGAGAGCACTTATCACCACAAAACAGCACTGAATGTCGATTTGCAATGAATGAAAGTTTCTGCGTTCCCCCATAGGATGGCGAGCATGAGCGAGCCGCTCGGACTGCGCGAGCGCAAGAAGCTGCGCACCAGGCGCGCCCTGGTCGAGGCGGCGCTGCGCCTCTTCGGCGAGCAGGGCTACCAGGAGACGACGATCGCGGAGATCACCGCGGCGGCCGACGTGTCCGCGCGGACCTTCTTCAGCTACTTCGGCAGCAAGGAGGACGTGCTCTTCTTCGACCACCAGGAGCGGACGGACGAGGCGCTCAAGCTGCTCGCCGATCGCCGGCCGGACGAGCCCATCCGGGACGTGCTGCTCCGCCTGGTCGAGCACGGGCTCCGGGCGTCGCTGCTCCCGGCCGACATGGCCTCGGAGCTCTCCTCGGTGCGGTATCGCCTGGTCTCGTCGGTCCCCGCGTTACGGGCGCGCGGGCTGCGGCTCCTCTTCGAGACCGAACGGCGGCTCGCCGCCGCGCTGCACGAGACCTATCCGGGGGAGCTCGATCGCACCGAGGCGGCCGCCGTGATCGGCGCGCTCAGCGGCGCCGCCAACCTGGCGGTCCAGGTGAGCATGGACCGCGGGGAGCCGCCCGAGCGGGCGTGGGAGGCCGGGCGGAGGGCGGCCGAGATCGCGATGGGCGGCCTCGCCGTGCTCGGGCGCGGCACGGTGTGACACCGGCTGCGCGGCACGGTGCGACACCGGCTGCGCGGCGCGGTGTGACGCCGGCCGTACGGCACGGCACCGGTGGTGACCACGGTGGTCCGCTCCGGCCCGCGCCGCCGGCCGGACCGGGAACGCCGGGTCATCGCTGCTTCCTGAAGGGGGATCGGGATGCGACGGGGGACGCGGAGATGATCGCCGGAGGCGGTCACAGCCACCCGTTGCGGCGGAACGCCCGGTGGAGCAGGGTGCAGGCGATGACCATCACACCGAGCACCACGGGATAGCCGAACTTGGTGTCCAGCTCCGGCATGTGGGTGAAGTTCATGCCGTAGATGCCCGCGATCATCGTGGGCACGGAGATGATCGCCACCCACGAGGAGATCTTCCGCATGTCCTCGTTGGCGAGCGCGTTGGAGCGGGCCAGGGCCGCCTGCAGGATCGAGTCGGACAGCTCGTTGGACGCCTGGACCTGCTCGCAGACCCGGGACAGGTGGTCGCCGATGTCGCGGAAGTACTCCCGCATCTCCGAGGGGATGATGCGCCGCTGCGGCAGCGAGTCGAACGGCGCCTGGAGCGGCTGCACGGCCCGCTTCAGCTCGAGCATCTCCCGCTTGAGCTGGTAGATCCGGTTGATGTCCCGGGAGCTGACCTCGGCGAACACCGCGGCCTCGACCTCTTCGAGCTCGGCCTGCATGAGGTCGACGACCTGCAGGTACTTGTCCACCACGTGGTCGGCGATCGCGTGCAGCACCCCGGTCGGGCCGCGGCGCAGCCACTTCGGGTCGCCCTCGAGCCGCTGGCGGACGCCGCCGAGCGGGCAGTTGTCGCCGTGCCGTACGGTCACGACGAAGTCGTGGCCGACGAAGATCATGATCTCGCCGGTGTCGATGATGTCGCCGCTCGCCCGGTCGTGCTCGCGGAAGGACACGGTCTTGAGCACGACGAAGAGCGAGTCGCCGTACCGCTCCACCTTGGGCCGCTGGTGGGCCTTGATGGCGTCCTCGACGGCCAGGGGGTGCAGGCCGAAGACCTCGCCGAGCCACTCGACCTCGGGCGCGGCCGGCTCGTGCAGGCCGACCCAGACGAAGGCGTCGTCCCGCGCGCCCTCGGCGTTGTGCTCCCGGACCAGCCGCACGGCCTCGGGCACGCTGCGCACGGTGATCTTCTCACCGCCGATGTAGGCGCCGAACTCCACCACCGAGTGGCCGGTCGCGGGCTCGGGGCTCGGCTCAGGAGCGGGCGTGGTCAGCCGGGCGGGGAGAACGCGTGGCCTGATGCGTGGAAAAAGCAGCGAAGAGCGCATGGCGGATCCTTTCCGCCCGAGCGGCACGCTCCACGCGCGAAATCAAAGATCACCGGTCATGCTGGGCGAGAGGTGCCCCTCGGGCTCATGGTCGAAGTGGAGGGGTGAGGAACGGCGACGGTGCTGCACGTACTGGCAGGATCACCAGAACTCATCCCGACCACCTCCAATCACCACGAGACGAGCGGGCACGAAAGCCCCGTCAACCTACCACAGCACGGATCAGCGCCTTCTAAAGGGTACCTACGCCGCAATCGACGATTTGGCGCCCACCCGACAAATGACCCAAAGTAATCAGACTTCGGCTAGGCCGAACATATATATCATCCCCTCTTCGTCCGCTTCGTGCCACCGGATCCGCCGTACTCGCGGCGCGTTTCCGCGCCGGCCGGGCCGGATCCGCGCACCATGACCTCCGCGCGGCACCGATCCCGGTCCGCCCGGCGCGCTCACTCGGCCGCGGGAGTCCGATCGATTCGACACCTCACAACCGGAATTCCGGCCGGGAGAACGGCCCCGCCGTGCGGATCGGCGGTGAGCTTCCACCGGCCGCCCCGGCGCGCCACGGCGGACGGGGTGAGCGGCCCGCACATCCGCCGCCCCCGCCGCCCGCGGGACGCCGCGCCCTCGCCACCGGCCATGTCCCGGGACGTCGCCACCGGCCACGGCCCGGGACTCCCATCGCGCACCGGGTCAGGATGGGAACCGCGCGAGAGAGCCCGGCGGGGCGGCCCGCCCGGCCGGGCGGAGCGGGCGTCGTGAACAGGGACAATGAATGGGTGCGCGTTCTTGTCATTGGATCCGGGGGCCGCGAGCACGCGCTGTGCCGCGCGCTGCGGCGTGACCCCGCCGTCTCCGAAGTCCACTGTGCCCCCGGCAACGCGGGCATCGCCGACGACGCCGTCCTCCACTCCGTACGGCCCACCGACGGGGAGGCGGTCGCCAACCTGGCGAAGCGAATCGGCGCCGACCTCGTCGTGATCGGCCCGGAGGCGCCCCTCGTGGCCGGGGTGGCCGACGCGGTACGGCAGGCCGGCGTCCCGTGCTTCGGGCCGTCCGAGCGGGCGGCCATGATCGAGGGCTCGAAGGCCTTCGCCAAGGAGGTCATGGCGGCCGCGGGCGTGCCGACGGCCCGGTCCTTCGTCTGCACGACCGAGCAGGAGGCCGCCGCCGCGCTCGACGCCTTCGGCCCGCCGTACGTGGTCAAGGACGACGGCCTCGCCGCGGGCAAGGGCGTCGTGGTGACCGAGGACCGGGACCGGGCGCTCGCGCACGCCCGGGCGTGCGAGCGGGTGGTGATCGAGGAGTTCCTCGACGGTCCCGAGCTGTCGCTCTTCGCCCTCTGCGACGGCTCCACGGCGGTGCCGCTGCAGCCGGCCCAGGATTTCAAGCGTGCCTACGATGGGAATAAGGGGCCGAACACCGGCGGCATGGGCGCCTACACCCCGCTGCCGTGGATTCCCGGCGACCTGACCGAGCGGGTGATGTCGGAGATCGTGACGCCCACGATCACCGAGCTCGCCGAGCGCGGCACGCCGTACACGGGGGTCCTGTACGCCGGGCTCGCGCTCACCTCGGCCGGTCCGAAGGTGGTCGAGTTCAACGCGCGGTTCGGCGACCCGGAGACCCAGGTGGTGCTCGACCGGCTGGCCACCCCGCTCGGGGGCCTGCTGTACGCCTGCGCGACCGGGGACCTCGCCGCGCACGGGCCGCTCCGCTGGCACGGCGGCGCCGCGGTCACGGTGGTCCTCGCCGCGGAGAACTACCCGGCCGACCCGGTCAAGGGCGACCCGATCCTGGGGCTCCCGAGCGACGTCGAAGGGGCGTACGTCCTCCACGCGGGCACCGCGCGCGACGAGAGCGGCCGGCTGGTCTCCGCCGGCGGCCGGGTGCTCAACGTGGTGGGCACCGGCGCGGACCTGGCCGAGGCACGCTCCCGGGCCTATGAGGCGATCGGCCGGATCACCCTCCGCGGCTCGCACTACCGCTCCGACATCGCGTTGAACGCCGCGGCCTCCTGAAGCGTCAACTCAAGGGTGACAGGCGAAAGCCGCCGCGACGGGGCGCCTCCTCCGGCCGGGCCGGCACGGGCATCCGGCCGGGGCGCCCCTCCGGCGGCCGCGGCGGCACACGCCGGGTCCGCCGGCCGAACGGGTCCGGACGACTGGGAAGATGACATGGTGAAGCATCTGCATTCGGGCAAGGTCCGCGATCTCTATGAGACCGAGGACGGCCTCCTGCTGATGGTCGCGTCCGACCGGATCTCGGCGTTCGACCACGTGCTCCAGCCGGAGATCCCCGACAAGGGGAAGATCCTCACCCAGTTGTCGCTCTGGTGGTTCGACCAGCTCGCGGACATCGTCCCCAACCACGTCGTCTCCACGGACGTCCCGCCCGAGTACGCCGGCCGGGCGGTGCTCTGCCGCAAGCTGCGGATGGTGCCCGTCGAGTGCGTGGCGCGGGGGTACCTCGCCGGCTCCGGGCTCACCGACTACCGCAAGGACGGCGCGATCTCCGGCGTCCCGCTGCCGCCCGGGCTGACCGAGGGGTCACGGCTGCCGGAACCGATCTTCACGCCGTCGACCAAGGCGCCCAAGGGCGAGCACGACCGGCCGATGACCTTCGACGAGGTCGTCGCCGAGGTGGGGCAGGAGGTCGCCGAGGAGCTGCGGCGGATCACGCTCGCGGTGTACGAGCGCGGTGCGCGGATCGCGGCGGAGCGGGGCATAATCCTGGCCGACACCAAGATCGAATTGGGATGGGACGAGAATGGCGTGCTGACGCTGGGCGACGAGGTGCTGACCCCGGACTCGTCGCGGTTCTGGCCGCTCGGCGAGTGGAAGCCCGGCCGTCCGCAGCCCTCGTTCGACAAGCAGTTCGTCCGGGACTGGCTGCTCTCCCCGGAGTCCGGCTGGGATCGTGCCTCGGGGGCGGCCCCGCCGCCGCTCCCCGACGAGGTCGTGGCGCGTACCCGGGAACGTTACATCCAGGCGTATGAGCTGCTGACCGGGCGCCGCTTCGAGCCGTGATCGGGAATCCGGGCGATTCGGCCCGGTGATCCGTTTCTCAATCGCGGTAAATCGACCCGGGTGAGCGGCTAATCTGACCAGCGGCCCAAAGCCGTTATGCGGCCCGCCGGTGCGGTGAGCCCAGCCTGTCCCGAAATTTCCCCTTCCCCCGAGCTAGGAGACCATTCATGGTTCGTTACCGCGTGCGCGGTGGCAACGTACTGCGTGGAACCGCCTTCATTCAGGGCGCGAAGAACGCCGTACTTCCCATGATCGGGGCGGCGCTGCTGGCGACCGAGGGTCGCACGGTGCTGCGCAATGTTCCGGTGATCGAAGACGTCCGCCGGGCGGTGGAGCTCGCCCAGGCCGTGGGCGCGACCGTGGAGTTCCACGAGTCGGAGCGGACCCTGGTCATCGACGCCTCCCGGCTCACCAGCCCGGTGCTGCCCGCGGCGATCGCCAACCGGTTCCGCGGCACGGTGCTGTTCGTCCCCGCCCTGCTCCACCGGCTGGGCGAGGCGGTCATCGAGGGCATCGGCGGCTGCAACCTCGGCAGCCGGAACCTCGACTTCCACTACAACGGCTACAAGCGCCTCGGCGCCGTGGTGAACGAGCAGGAGAGCGTGATCCACATCAAGGCGGGGAAGCTGGTCGGCGCCCCGCTCTACCTGGACACGCCCTCGCACACCGGCACCGAGAACCTCGTCATGGCCGCCACGCTGGCCAAGGGCACCACGGTGATCGAGAACGCCGCGCTCGAGCCGGAGGTGCTCGACGTGATCGCGATGCTCACCCGGATGGGCGCGAAGATCCGCGGCGGCGGCACCGGTTTCATCACCGTGGAGGGCGTGGAGAACCTCAAGGCGGTGGAGCACACCGTCATGCCCGACCGGCTCGACGCGGGCGTGTTCGCCATGGCGGCGGCGATCACCGGTGGCGAGGTGACCCTCGTCGGCGCCGAGCTCCAGCACCTCGGCGTGGTCCGGTGGAAGCTCGAGCAGATGGGGGTGGAGTTCGAGACCAACGGCGCCGTGCTCCACGTGCGCCGGGAGAAGCCGCTCCGGCCGATCAATGTGATCACCGATACCTATCCGGGCTTCGCCACCGACCTGCAGTCGCCGATCATGGCGGTGGCCTGCCTCGCGGACGGCACCAGCTACATCCACGAGCGCATCTTCGACGGGCGTTTCGCGCTCGCCGGCGAACTCAACAAGATGGGCGCCAAGATCGAGGTCCAGGGCAGCCGGGCGGTGGTGCACGGGCCCACGCCGCTGCGCGGAACCCAGGTGACGGCGCACGATCTCCGCTCCGGAATCGCACTGGTGCTGGCCGGTCTGGTGGCCGAGGGCGAGACCGTGATCGAGTCCGGTTATCTGATCGATCGGGGCCACTCGGCGGTCGCCGAACGGATGCGGGCTCTGGGCGCGAATGTGGAACGTGAAATTTCCACTCCGGCCGACCGGTGAGCCGCTAACCGGATTTCCGCGCTGACCTGCACAAACTTTACAAATACAAGTGCAGATGCGACCCGCAAATGCAATTGCGGCAAATCTTCGCGTTACATTTCGGCCGTTTCAAGCGATCGTTCCAAAGGGAAGCCATGACAACGAGGCAACTGGATGGGACGAACATTGGTCGAGCGCACGGAAGAGGGGCCGCGCGGGTCGCGATTGGGCACGGTGACGCCGGAGCTCACCATCGGCGTGGTCGGGTCGCATGATCTCGTCGAGCGGGTGATGCTCATGGGGAGCATCTCGGCTCCCCTACCTTGCCGGCTGATCGCCGTTGCCTACCGGGACGAGCGAGAGGCCGCCGACAAGGTGCTCAGGCTCGGCCCGAGCGTGGACGCGTGCCTTTTCGCGAGCCCGGTCCCCTATGAGATCGCCCAGCGGGCCGGCGCGCTGACGATGCCGGCCACGCATGTGCAGTTCGGCGGTCCGTCGCTGACCGCGGCGATCGCCAGGGCGGCTCTGGACGAGCGGGTCGACCCCCGCCGGGTGAGCGTGGACGGGCTGAGCCGCGCGGAGATCGAGGAGGCGTACGCCGACCTCGATCTCCCCTCGACCGAGGTGACCACCCGCGAGGAACCCGGGCCCGTCAGCACGATCACCGCCTTCCACGAGCGGCTGCTCCGGCAGGGGGTGACCACGGCGGCGCTGACGTGCGTCCGGGCCGTCGCCGAGCGGCTCACCGCGGCGGGGTTCCCCGCCGTGCCGATCCGCCCGACGACCGCGGCCATCCGCAACGCGCTCCAGACGGCCGCCCTGCTCGGCGCCCGGCACCGGCTGGAGGAGTCGCAGCTCGCCGTGGTCCTCGTCGAGGTTCCGACCCTGCGGGAGCCGGTACGGCGGTCCGCGCCGCGGTACTGGCGCGAGGAGTTACGGCTCTCCCTCCACCGGCTGCTGGTCCAGGAGGCGAACCGGATCAGCGCCGGGGTGTGGCCGATCGACGGCCACAGCTATCTCGTGGTGGCCACCATGGGCTCGATCGCGGCCGTCACCGACGGATTCCGGGTGATGCCGTTCGCCGCCCGGATCAGGGAGGAGCTGGGGCTGATCGCCGAGATCGGCGTCGGGCTGGGGCGGACCATCCACGAGGCGGAGGCGCACGCCAAGGGCGCGCTCACCCGGAGCCAGGGCGGCAAGCAGCCGCACGGCTTCGCCATCGACCGGGAGGGCCGCGCGCTGGTGCCACCGCCCCGGTCGGCGTCCGCCCAGAACGGCATGACGAAGCGGAAGGGCATGGAGATCCTCAGCCGGCTCGCCGCGAAGCTGGACAGCCGGGACTGGGTCGTGGACGCGGAGACCACCGGGAAACTCCTCGGCGTCACCCCGCGCACGGCCCGGCGCCTGCTCCGCACGCTGGTCGACGAGGGCCTCGCCTGGCCGCTGCCGCCGAACCGGAGCCCGCAGCCGGGACGGCCCCGGCAGCTCTACCGGCTGATCGTGGAGAAGCTGAGCCGGTGACACGCCGCCTCTCGCCGTGGGCGGCGAGAGGCGGGTGTACGGCTCATGGCCGTGGGCGAGCGCTCAGGCGTAGGCCACGGGCCGGCGAAGGGTCAGGCCACGCCAGGCGGGTGCCGTTCAACCGTGAGGAGCCGTGCAGGAGCGCTCAGGCGTGCGCCACGGGCCGGCGTAGGGCGTCACGGCCGAGCGGGTGCCGGTCACCGGAAAAGGCCGTGTACGGGCGTTCAGACGCCCGTCCCGAACGGCGACGGCTCGGCCAGGGTCTGCAGGGCTACGGGGCATGGATCGCCGAACGCTCAGGCGCACGCTGCGGCCGGCGGACGGCCGCGTGGGTCAGACACGGAGGAAGGCCTCACCCAGGCCGTGCATGAGCGTTCAGACGCCCGTCCCGAACGGCGACGGGCTCGGCCACGGTCTGGGGCATTCGCCACGGTCCGGGGAAGGCCCGGGCGGGGCGCACGTCACCGGGGGAAGGACCGCGCCGCCGCGAGGAAGGCGTCGTTCGCCTCCGGGTCGCCGATCGAGACCCGGACCCCTTCCCCGGCGAACGGCCGCACCGCCACGCCGTACCCGGCGCAGTGCTCGGCGAACGCCGTGGTCCGCTCGCCGAGGCGCAGCCAGACGAAGTTCGCCTCGGTCGGCGGGACCGTCCACCCGTCGGCGATCAGCGCCTCGCGGACCCGGGACCGCTCCTTGATCACGCTCTCCACCCGGGCCATGAGCTCGTCCTCGGCCTGGAGCGAGGCGACCGCGGCCGCCTGAGCGAGGTGGTTGATCGAGAACGGCGGGGGCGTCTTGCGCACCGCGGCCGCCACCGGCTCCTGCCCGATCAGGTAGCCGACCCGCAGCCCGGCGAGGCCGTACGCCTTGGAGAAGGTGCGCAGCACCGCCACGTTCGGCCGCTCCCGGTAGTAGACGAGCGCGTCGGGCACGTCCGCGTCCCGGACGTACTCCCGGTACGCCTCGTCGAACACCACGAGCACGTCCTCGGGGACCCGGTCGAGGAAGCGCTCGATCTCGGCCTTGCGGCACACCGTCCCGGTCGGGTTGTTCGGGTTGCACACGAAGATCAGGCGGGTGCGGGGCGTGACCGCGTCGGCCATCGCCTCGAGATCATGGGTCTCGTCCCGCAGCGGGACGGTGACCGAGGTGGCCCCGGCGAGGTCGGCGAGCAGCGGGTACGCCTCGAAGGAGCGCCAGGCGTAGAGCACCTCCACCCCGGGCTCGGCGACGGCCTCGAGGATCTGCGCCGCCACGGCCACCGACCCGGCGCCGAGCGCCACGTGACCGGGCGGCACGTCGAGCCGCTCGGCGATCGCCTCGGTGAGCCGGGTCGCGCCCGGGTCGGGGTAGCGGTTGATCTCGGTGGCCGCCTTGGCGATCGCCTCGACCACCGACGGCAGGGGCCCGTACGGGCTCTCGTTCGAGGACAGCTTGTACGACTTGCCCTCCGGGGACACCACGGTCTTCCCGGGCTTGTAGGTGGGCATGGTCTCGAGGATGGAGCGGAAACGCGGCATGCCCCCACCTTAGGAGACGGGTGTGCGCCCGCGGGACCCCTGCCACCGGGTGCGGCGCGGCCCGCGGCCGGCCGGCGCTCGCCGGACGAGGTGGGCGGCCGCGGGGCGCCGGCGGGCCGGAGCGCGGGGGCCGGCCCCGGTGGTCCCGGCGTGGCGATCACGACCGCCACGGCACGCCGGTCACGACGACCGCAGCATCGGAGGGTGGAGCAGGACGGCGGGGCCCCGCCGGTAGAGCATCGCCGGCCGGCCGCCGTCCCGGGTCGTGGTGCGGCCGGTTGACACGAGGAACCCCTTCGCCTTGGTGACCTTCCGGTGGAAGTTGCGGGGGTCGAGCCGGCGGCCCCACACGATCTCGTAGACCCGGCGGAGCTCGGCCACGGTGAACTCGGGCGGGCAGAAGGCGGCGCCGAGCGAGGTGTACTCCAGCTTGGCGCGGGCCCGCTCCACCCCGTCGAGCATGATCCGGCGATGGTCGAACGCCATGTCGGTGAGCTCGGACACCGGCTGCCAGCTCATGTGCGCCTCGGTGGAGGCCGGCAGGTCGGGGGCGAGGCCGAGGTAGGCCACGCTCAGCACCCGCCGCCGGGGATCCCGGGCGGGGTACCCGTACGTCTGAAGCTGCTCGAGGTGGACCGGCGCGTCCTTGAGCCCGGCGCGCTCGGCGAGCACGCGGGCCGCCGCGGCCGGCAGGTCCTCGTCGAGTTTGATGAACCCGCCCGACAGGGCCCACTTCCCCTCGTAGGGGGGTCGATCACGCCGCCAGACCAACGCGCTGAGCTGCTGGTTCCGGACGGTGAGCACGACCAGATCCACGCTTACCGCGATACGCGGGATCATGTTAAAGCACGCTACCGCACCGCCGGGGGTGGTCAGGCGGCGTTGTGGTAGTACACCGACTCGGCGGCCTTGCGCCCGTCGGGCGCGGTGACGGTCACGCGCACCCACACGTCCCCGGGCACGCTGCCCCAGTCCACCGGGATCCAGACCCGCTCCACCCCGGCCGGCAGGCCCTCGATCGGGGTGGGGTCGTGCCAGCCCACCGCGGTGGAGTCCACCACCCGCGGGGTGGAGATGCCGGCCCAGGTGAGGGTGACCTTGGCGCCCTGGAGGTGGAAGCCGCGGATCTCCAGGCCGTCCTGGATGTCCCGCCGCACCCGCCGCGCCTCCACGGCGATCGGCCGGTTCCAGTCCTGGGCGATCTCCTCGGAGAGCGAGGGCGAGCCGCAGGTGAAGAAGTCGCTCCACATGTAGGAGATCAGCTTCGACACGTACGGCGTGGCAAGGGCCACCTGGGTGTCGAGCCGGGCCTTGTCGGTGCGGCCGCGGGTCTGGGCGGCGCACTTGGTCGCGGGCGTGGCGGCCGGCTCGAACGCCTCCACGTTCGCCCACAGCTCGACGTCGACCCCCTCGGCGGCGAGCTCCTCGCGGGCCCGGGCCATCGCCCGGTAGTAGTCGCGGGTGGAGCCGTAGTACGCCTGGGCGTAGGTGCTCTTGCCGACCACCGGCTCGAGCCGCTCGTCCACCGGCTTGTTCTTCAGGTTCGGCCAGTACAGGCCGACCTTGCCGGTGCCGCGGCCGTCCTGCGGGGCGATGATCTCCACCCCGGTCCGGGCCACGGCCTTGAACCCCTCCGCCACCTGGGCGGGGGTGGCGGTGAAGTCCCGCTCGCGGCGGGAGTCGATGTACGGGCTCACCAGGATGGGCTTGCCGGGGAGCTCCTGTTCGACGATGCGGTGCTGCTCCTCGTAGACCTGGAGCGTCTGCACCTTCGACGGGTCGGGCCACTCGCGGAGCTGCAGCTCGAACGGCTGGTAGACGCCGCCGAGCGAGGCCCGGTCCTTGAACCGGTCGCCGTAGTCCTGGAGGATCCGCCGGGTCAGGGTGGTGAGCGTGCCGATGTGCCGCGGGTTGGCGGTGGTCGAGGCGACCGGGTCGCGGGGGGCGGACGGCAGCGCCGGGAAGACCTGGATGCCGAACCGGTCGCCGAGGTCGAGCAGCTCGGTGAGGCTGTCCTTGGTCTCACCCCGGATGAGGATCAGGTGGTAGGCCCGCCCCTTGGAGGAGAAGTCGCACGACGGGTCGTCCGAGCCGTCCTCGGGCGCGATCAGCCGGTAGTAGACCGCGCCGCCCACCTCGATCTGGCGCTCCATGGTGGGGCACCGGAAGATCCCGGACCCGAAGCGCTCATCGGTGCGGTAGACGTACGTCCAGCTGATCCGGTTATCGGGGTGGGCCGCCTTCAGATCCCGCTCGGCCGCCTTGACGCAGGGGAGCCCGTCCTCCACGCAGGCGAGGTACCGCTTGTCGGGCTTGGGCTTCTTGTCTCCGCTGAAGTCCGGGGCCTCGAGCACCTGGCCCTGGTCGTTCACCGGCCGGGGCGCGAGCCCGAAGCCGAGCCGGATCACGGTGTCGCCGCCGAGGCGGTGGATGGCCTCGAGCTGCCGGCGCCAGGTGCACGGGTCGGAGGTGGGCACCAGCCAGTACCCGCTGACCGGGTAGGGGGTGCGCTGCACGGTCTCGAACGTGCCGCAGGGATCGGTGAAGCTGCTCTCCGTGGGAGAGGGCTTCGCGGTCGCCTGCGGCGGGGCGGACCGCGCCGCCGTGGCGCCGGGATCCGGTGACCCCTCGCGCAGGACGATCACGGTCGCGGCCACCCCGGCCAGGATCACCAGCCCGAGGAAGATCGTGAGCCACCGCACGGCTAGGACACCACCGCCCCTCGCACGTCGAACGGTCACACGCCGGTTCACTCCCGCCCGGCCGCCCAGGCCTCGAGCTGGGCGACGAACCGGCGCGCCGAGTTCGGCCAGTGGTGGTAGGCCCGGGCGGCGGCGTACCCGCGGCCACCGGTGTGCACCCGCTCCTCCTGGTTGTCCCGGTAGTGCAGGATCGCCTGCACCACGGCGGCCGGGTCCCGCCAGGGCACGACCGTGCCGCACCGGTAGCGCTCCACCAGCTCGACGGCCCGGGGAGAGGGCGTGGTGATCACGGGGATCCCGTGGGCCATGTACTCAACGATCTTGGTGGGCATGGAGTGGCGGTAGTTCGGCTCGTCGTGGAGGAGGGAGAGCCCGGCGAGGGCCCCGTCGAGCCGCTTGAGCGCCTCGTCGTTCGGCATGAAGTCCCGCCACTCGAGCAGGCCCTCGTTGACCGCGGCGGTGAGCAGCGGCCGGCTCTGCGGGTCCGCGTACCCGATGAGCTCGACGGAGACCCGGTGGGGCCGCAGGAGGCGGGCCACCTCGACCGCCTCGTGGACGCCCCGGGCCTCGGAGAGCCAGCCGAGGTAGACGACCCGGTCGTCGCCCGGCGGGACGACGTGGTCCGGCACCCAGGTCTCGTTCGGCACCACCAGGTGCTGCCGCTTGAACCGCTGGGCGTAGGCGGACTCGGCGAGGAGCAGGTGGAGGTGCCGCTCGGCCGTGCCCTCGAGCAGCCGGGCGAGGAACCGCACCGGCGGGCGGAGGAACGCGGGCAGCCACGGCTTGAGGGAGAGGGTGGCCGGGGTGTCCTCGTGCACGTCCCAGACCACCGGTGGCCGGTTGCGCACCCCGACCACGGCGAGGAGCAGCTCCACATCGTGGATGAGGACCAGGTCCACCTTGCCGCGCATGCGCTTGAAGAGCCTGCGCGCCGCCCAGATCGCGGCGATGCGGCGGCGCTCCGCGGCGCGCGGCAGGTCCACCCCGGTGACCCATGGCCGGGGCGTGACGCCCCGGGCGGTGAACGGCGCTGCGTACGTGACCTCATGACCGGCGTCGACGAGCGCGCGGATCTGCCGGTGCAGGATCCGGGCGTCCTCGGGGTGGTGGACCACCGTCATGACGAGCACGTGCACGCGCGGACCCCTCCTACAACCGCTCGACGCGGTCGCTCTCGGTCAGCACCCCGCGCGTGTCGAGCACGAGCCGCGCCTTGCGCTCCACAGTATCCAGGTCGAACGCGGAATGCTGCTGGAGCAACACTGCGACGTCGGCCTCCTCGACCGCTTCCTCGAGGCTCTCCCGGCGCGGGATCACCCTGCCCTTGACCGACCACTCCTTCACGAACGGGTCGCAGTAGGACAGGTCGGCCCCCAGCTCGAGGAGCGCCTCGGCCACCGGCACCGCCGGCGTCTCCCGCGTGTCCGAGATGTCCGGCTTGTAGGTGACCCCGAGCAGCACCACGTGGGACCCGTTCACGGGCTTGCGCGCCCGGTTCAGCAGGCGCTGCACCCGGGTCACCACGTAGGACGGCATCCGCTCGTTGATCTCCTGCGCCAGCTCGACGAAGCGGAACGGGTAGCCGAGCTTGCGCACCGTGTACGACAGGTACGACGGGTCGACCGGGATGCAGTGACCGCCGACACCCGGCCCCGGGAGGAACTTCTGGAAGCCGAACGGCTTGGTCGCGGCGGCCTCGATCGCCTCCCATAGGTTCACGCCCAGCTCGTCGCAGAAGATCGCCATCTCGTTGACGAGCGCGATGTTGACGTGCCGGTAGGTGTTCTCGAGCAGCTTGGCCATCTCGGCCTCGCGGGTCCCGCTGACCGGGACCACCCGCTCGATGAACCGGGAGTAGAAGGCGCATGCCCGCTCCCGGCAGGCCTCGGTGTAACCGCCGACGACCTTGGGGGTGTTCCGCACGCCGTACTTGGGGTTGCCGGGGTCGATCCGCTCCGGCGAGAAGGCGAGATGGAAGTCCACGCCGGCGCGCAGCCCCGACTCCTCCAGGATCGGGCGCACGACCTCGTCCGTGGTGCCCGGCCACGTGGTGGACTCCAGCACGACGAGCGTCCCGGGCCGCAGCTGACCGGCCACGGTCCGGCTCGCGTTCACCACCGCCGACAGGTCCGGGCGGCGGTCCTCGTCGAGCGGCGTGGGCACGCAGATCACGATCGTGCTCGACCCGGCCAGCACCGAGGGATCCACCGTGGGCGTGAAGCCCGCGGACAGCATGGCGTCGAGGTCTCCGTCGGTCAGGTCGTCGATGTACGACCGACCGGCCTTGAGCTCCTCGATCTTGTGCGGATCGACGTCCAGACCAGCCACCCGTAGACCGGCCGCCGTGGCCTCCTTGGCCAGCGGCATGCCCACGTATCCCAGTCCGATGATCGTGAGGTCGAAGCCGGTCACGTTGTGACCTGGGGAGCGACGTGGGGGTGGGAACAACGCTTCATGGTGGCAAAGGTTATCTCAACTCAGCACCAATGGTGCTTGATGCCACGGACTCTTCGTTTAGTGGCTTATCTCCCGTCCGTAACTGTTCGGTAGATGTTCTGGTAAGTCTTCGCCAGGCTGCTCCACGTGCGCTTCGCCGCGACCTCGGCCTTCCCGGCCTCGCCCATCTCGCGGCGGCGCGCCGGGTCGTCGCGGAGCTCGGCGATCGCCCGCGCGAGCGCCGAGGCGTCGCCCGGCGGGACGAGCACGCCCGCCTCGCCCGAGCCCACCAGCTCGGCGAGCGCGGGGAGGTCGCTGAGCACCACCGGCTTGCCGAGCGCCATCGCCTCCACCGGCTTCAGCGGGGTGACCAGCCGGCAGACCCGCAGGTCCTCGCGCGGGCAGACGAAGATGTCGAGCGCCGCCTGCGCCTGGAGCGCCTCGTCGGGCGCGACCCGCCCGGGGAGGATCGCGAGGTCCTTCAGGCCGAGCCGCTCGACCTGCTCGAGCAGCGCGGGCCGCTCGGCGCCGTCGCCGACGAGGAGCACCCGCACCGGGGTTCCGGCCTCCCGGAGCAGCGCCGCCGCGTCGAGCAGGGTGGCGAAGCCCTCGTAGGCGACGATGCTCGACACCGAGCCGACCACGATCTCGTCGTCGCCGATGCCGTACCGCCGGCGGAGCGCGGCGCCGTCGAACTCGGCGGTGAGCAGGGAGTCGTCCACCGCGTTGGGCGCGAGGTAGATGCGCTCCCGGGGCACGCCCCGCTCGACGATCTCCGCCGCCATGGTCTCGGCGAGCGTGACCACGGCGTCGGCCTCCCGCATGATCTGCGCCTCGCGCTCGCGCTGCATGCGGTGGCGCTCGCTGCCGACCCGTCGCGGGTCGCGGGAGACCCAGGTCTCCTCGAGGAACCCGCGCACCTCGTAGACGAACGGGGTGTTCGTCCGCTCCCGCACGGCGAGCGCCACGGAGCCGTTGCGGTGGTCGGTCGCCGCGTGGAGCACCTGGGGCCGGAGGGTCTTCACCAGCTCGGTCACCTCGGCGGCCCCGAGGATCATCCGGCCGCGGCTCTCGGACGGCACCTCACCCTTCGGCAGCAGCCGGTGGTACGGGATGCCGTCGATATCCTCGTACGGCGCGGCGTCGGTGTGGCCCTGGAGCATCGGCCAGCCCCAGCTCGTCACCACGTGGGGGTCGAGCCCGGCCGCCCGCTGCGCGGTGACGATGCGGTGGGTGCGGACCGTGTACCCCGCCTGCGTGTACGGCAGCGCGTTCGTGACCAGGTGGAGCACCCGCCCGGGAACCCGGTCGGCCACGGTCACCTTGGGCTGCGGCGGGATGGGGTTCGGCCCGAGGGCGGCCATCTCACCCTCGTAGTAGGCGATCCGGCGGCGGATGAACGGCCACCGCTGGTGCGGCCGCAGCACCTTGATCGCCTCTGACATCCGGCCCTGGTCGAAGAGGTCCTTCGCCTTCTCCAGGGGGCCGTCGGCCATCCTGCGGACGACCTTGCGCGTGGTGACCTTCACGTACCGGGCCACCGGCCAGGCCACGCGCCCCACCAGCGGGCGCAGCGGCGCGGGCATGGCCTCCGCCGCCGCCTGGGCCACCCGCATCGGGTCGGATCTCACCTTGCTCACGAAGATCCGGGAGACCACGACCGGGTTCTTCACGAAGCCACGGAGGAACCTGCCCAGGTCGGCGCGTGCCTTCTTGGCGTCGATCTTCGATGTGGACGTGCTGCGCGAACCGGTCGGCATGGGATCGCCTGAGGACGTGGACACCGCCGGAGCGGGGTTGTTGGCCTCGGATTCCACGGCGTGACCGTACCATAGGCAGCGTTTGCCCCAGGTCCGGAGGAAAGGCGAGGTAAATGAGGGACAACCCCCTCGTCCTGCACGTGCTGGGCGCACGGCCCAACTTCGTCAAGGCGGCCCCCGTGGTCCACGCGCTGGCCGAGCTGGGGGTGCGGCAGGCCATCGTGCACACGGGCCAGCACTACGACGCGCTCATGTCGGACGTGTTCTTCGCCGACCTCAACCTTCCCGAGCCGATCGCGAACCTGGGGGTCGGGTCCGGCACCCACGCGCGCCAGACGGCCGCGCTCCTGGTGGGGCTGGAGGACGTGCTGCAGGAGCACGCCCCCGCGCTCGTGGTCGTCTACGGCGACGTCAACTCCACGCTCGCCGCGGCCCTCGTCTGCGCCAAACTCCACATCCCGTTCGCGCACGTGGAGGCGGGGCTGCGCTCGTTCGACCGCGAGATGCCGGAGGAGGTCAACCGCGTCGTCACCGACGCCCTCGCGGATCTGCTCTTCTGCACCTCGCCCGATGCGCTCTCCCACCTGGCGAACGAGGGGGTGGACCCGGCCAAGGTCCACTTCGTCGGCAACCCCATGATCGACAGCCTCTTCGCCGCGCTGCCCAAGCTCGACCCGGAGCCGATCAAGCGGCGGCTCGGCGTGGACGGCCGCTACGCCGTCGCCACCCTGCACCGGCCGGCCAACGTGGACGACCCCGAGGCCGCCCGTGAGCTGGTGTCGGCGGTCCTCGGCGTGGCCGAGCACGTCCGGGTGATCGTGCCGCTCCACCCGCGGGGCCGTACGCGGCTCGCCGAGGCCGGGCTGGTGGACCGGGAGAACCTCAAGATCATCGAGCCGCTCGGGTACGTGGACTTCCTCTCCCTGGTGCGCGGGGCCGCGCTCGTGGTGACCGACTCCGGCGGGGTGCAGGAGGAGACCACCATGCTCGGCATCCCGTGCCTCACCGTCCGGCCGAACACGGAGCGGCCGATCACCGTGACCCACGGGACCAACCGGCTCGTCACCCCGGCCTCGCTCCCGGCCGCCGCGGCCAAGGCCCTCGCCGACGGCGCGGCCACCCCGGCCGGGGAGCTCCCGCCGCTGTGGGACGGCAAGGCCGGCCCGCGGATCGCCCGGGTGATCGCCGCCTGGCTGCGCGGCGACAACCTCTCGCCGGCCGGCCGCGGCACGGTGGGCTGAACCGACCCCGGCGGCACGGTCGGCTGATCCCGCCCGGCGGCGTCGCAGTGGGGCCGACCCCGGCCGCCGCGTGCCGGGCGGTGCGCCGTCACGGGCGAACATGTCGGCCGGGTCATCCCCCGGCCGAGCGTGCCGGGCGGTGCTCACCGCGATCCCGGCCACGGCGAGAACCCTGGCCACACCTGGCCTGGCGGATGATGGGCTCCCGGACTCTCATCGCCATCCCGGACGCGCCGGTTCCCCCACCGGGTCCGGGTGCACGGTCATCGCCGGGTCATCGCCACGGCTCCGGACGCCGGACGGCTTCCCGGCGGCCACCAGGGCGGACGATTCGCCGGATACCCTCGCGAGCCATGCCTCTTGGCCCGATACCTACGCGAGTCGGGCGTGGCACACCGTACGATGGCGTTCCGCGAGGGGGGAGATATGGCTGAGACGGATGAGACTCGCCTTCCGGACGAAACACCCGACGCGCCGCGATTCACCCGGCTCGGGCCGGTGAACTGGCTGCCCGAGGAACGCAAGATCGTCGAGCGCTACGAGGAGCGCATCCGGGACCTGGAGAAGCGGCTCGCCATCGCCGAGGCCCGCGCCGAGTACGCCACCTGGAAGCTCAAGGCGACGCAGGCCCAGCGCCCATACCGGGTCGCCCAGGCGCTCACCGGCGCCACCAAACCGGGCAAGTTCGTCCGGCTGCCCCGCGATCTCAGCAAGGCGATCAAGGTACGCAAGGCCCCCAAGCCGCCGCTGCCGGTGACCGAGGCGGCCAAGCTCGCCGAGGCGAAGGGCCCCGAGGTCACCATCCCCACCCTCCAGTGGCCGGACGGCCCGGTGGTCCGGCCCGACCTGCGGGTCGCCGTGATCCTCGACGACTTCTCCCGCCTCGCCTTCCGCTACGAGTGGGACCAGATCGAGTTCGGCCTCCACGACTGGCGGGAGATCTTCGCCGAGAAGCGGCCCGACTTACTGTTCTGCGAGTCGGCCTGGCACGGCAACCAGGGCCGCTGGCGCTATCAGATGACCGGGACCAACGCTCCCAAGAAGGAGCTGCGCGAGCTGGTCGCCTGGTTCAAGGAGCAGGGCATCCCCACGGTCTTCTGGAACAAGGAGGACCCGCCCAACTTCGACCACTTCATCGAGACGGCCAAGCTCTTCGACTACGTCTACACCTGCGACGGCGACATGATCCCGAAGTACCGGGAGATCCTGGGGCACGACCGGGTCGGCGTGCTCCAGTTCGCCGCCCAGCCGCGCATCCACAACCCGATCCAGACCCGCCTGGGCCGGCCGTACGACATCGTCTTCGCCGGCATGTACTTCCGGGACAAGCACCCGGAGCGGCGCGAGCAGATGGAGACCGTGCTCGCCCCGCTGCGCGAGCTCGGCCTGCACATCTTCGCCCGCAACGCCACCGTCGCCGACAAGTACGCCTGGCCGGAGGAGTACCGCCCGCACATCGTCGGCGAGCTGCCGTACGAGCAGATGCTCGCCGCGTACAAGATGTACAAGATCTTCCTCAACGTGAACTCGGTGATCGACTCACCGACGATGTGCGCCCGGCGGGTCTTCGAGCTCTCCGCCTGCTCCACCACCGTGCTCTCCGGCTGGTCCCGGGCGATCGAGGAGACCTTCGGCGATCTCATCCCGGTGGCGCACACCCAGGAGGAGGCCTACAACCTCGCGCTCTACTTCCTCAACAGCCCGGAGCTGCGCGCCCGGCAGGGCCACCTCGCCATGCGCGAGGTGCTCAGCAAGCACACCTTCTCCCACCGGGTGGACCAGATCCTCCGCGACCTCGGCTGGCCGGTCCGCCCCCGGTCGCGGTCCGTCTCGGTCGTCCTCCCCACCAACCGGCCCGGCCAGATCGAGCACGCGATCAGCCAGGTGGCCCGGCAGCGCCACCGCAACCTGGAGCTGGTGCTCGTCCTGCACAACATGAGCGAGGACCCGTCGGTCGTCCGGGACAAGGCCCTCGCCGCCGGCATCCCCGAGGTGAAGGTGCTCACCGCCGACCCGGACTGGACGCTCGGCGAGGTGCTCAACCACGGCATCGCCCACGCCGAGGGCGAGCTGATCGCCAAGATGGACGACGACAACATCTACGGCGAGCACTACCTGTCCGACCTGATCCGGGCGTTCGACTACACCGACGCCGAGATGGTCGGCAAGGGCGCGCACTACACCTACTTCCCCGACCAGGACATCACCGTGCTCCGGCTGCCCGGCCTGGAGCACCGGTACGCCCACCTCATCCAGGGCGCCACGATCCTGGCCAAGGCCGACCTGCTGCGGGCGATGCCGTTCGAGCCGGTCAACGCCGGCGAGGACACCCGGCTCGTCCGGCGGTGCAAGGAAGAGGGCATCCGGATCTACTCCGCCGACCGGTTCAACTTCATCTACATCCGGGGCGCCGACGCCAAGGCGCACACCTGGCAGGCCGCCGACCACAAGCTCACCCGGAACGCCCAGTTCTGCTTCGCCGGCAACCCCGAGCGCCACGTGCTCATCTGAGCGCCCGCCGGTCGCCCGGGCCCGGCGCCGATCCGGCCGGGGCCGTACGGCACGGGCACGCCTCCGGCCGCTCCGTAAACGGTGGCGTGCCCGGGCCGCCGGGCCCACGGCCGGCGAGCCGGCCACGATCCGTCCTACGGCCGCGTCCCCGGAGCCGTCCCTTGGCCGCGTCCCGGGGCCCGTCCTACGGAGCCTTGTCCCGGGTGAGTTGGCGCGGCGCAACGGATGTCAGTCCGCCTTCGACGCGGGGCGTGGTCCTGAACGATGGGCCGGCGGGCGGACGTGCGGGCGTGTCCTCCACGGCATCCGCTGGACGCGATCCCGGCCCGCACGCGTGCCCGCCGGCCGGCGGGCACGCCCGGCGTGGCGGCGGGCATGCGCCGGACCCGGGCGTGCGCCCACGGCCCGGATGCGACCCCCGGCATCGGCGCACGGAGACTCCGACCGGCCGCTCCCCACGGCGCGGTGGACCCCGGGCATCAGCGCACAGGACCCCCAGACGGCCGGCTCCCCACGACACGGGTACGAGGCCCGGCACCAGCGCACCGGGATCCCGGCCGGCCCGCTCCGCACCGCACGAGGCGACCCCGGCATCGGCGCACCGGGATCCCGGCCGGCCGCTCCCCACGGCGCGGTGGACCCCGGCATCAGCGCATGGGAACCCCGGGCGGCCCGCTCCCACGGCACGGCGAGCGGGTCCACCGCATTGCACCGTGAGCGACGCTCCCGCCACGGGCCCGTCACATTGAATTTCATTCATGTTTCATCCGTGCCGCCTCTGATATCTCTCACGTGCTCCGCAGCCGGAATTCCGCCGCCCACATATCACCGAATTCCGGCGATGAAGGATTACCGTCCCGATGCCTTCCTGTCATGCTGACGGTAAGGATTTCCCTGCAATTCGATGCCCGGGCTCATTCCCGGGGAATATCGCCGGCGCGCGGTGGGCGGAGCGGAAATGGGAACGACCGTGTTCGCGGCGGTATACGTCCGAAACCAGGGAGCGCGGAGGCACCCGGGCGGGCCGGCCGTCGACCGGATGAGCACGCACGACGCCGCCCATACGGTCCGGCGACGGATGAGCCACTTAGTCCGTCTTGCGAAATTTCTCGTGCCCGTGATCATCGCGGTCGAGGCGGTTCTCGTCCTCTCCGGGGTGACCTCGATCGGCGACGCGACCATGGTCGTGATCGCCACGGAAGTGCTCCTTTTCTGGCTGATCGTGATCGAGATCGTGGAGATCCGGCGGGCCTACCGCCGGTTCGCCCGGGAGGAACCCGATCGCTTCACCGCCGCGATGCGGGCCGTGGAATCGGTTCTGCCCGAACCCGTGGGCCGGCTCATCGCGCACGAGCTCATGCTCCAGCGCGCCCTCGTGCTCCTCGTGCTCCGCAAGCGGGGCGTGCCGCCGGGTGGACAGGGCATCCCCCACCACCGGCCGGTCATGGGGTTCCTGGGCGCCGTCCTCGGGCTGACCGCCGTGGAGATGCTCGGGGTCGAGCTCGCGGTGCCCTGGCCGACGGTGCGCTGGATCCTGCTCGCCGTCTCCCTCATCGGCTGCTGGTGGCTCGCCGGGTTCGCGGCGGGGCTGGTCGTCCAGCCGGTGACCGTCGGCCCGGACACGCTGCGCATCCGGTACTCCTGCTTCGCCGACCTCTCCGTGCCGCTGGCCGCGATCGACCGGGTCGTGCCGCTGCCGAGGTCGCGCGGCCGGCGCCGCACCGCCATGGCCCACGGCGACGAGCCGGTCGTGGAGGTCGGAAAGCAGCAACACGGTGCTCCACCTGGGGAGCCCGTGCCGATACGCCTCCGGGGCGGTGCGCCCCGTGAGGTCCGCCGCGTCCACCTGTGGGTGGACGATCCCCAGGCGCTCGCCGCCGCCGTGGCGGAGTACCGGTGAGGTACGCGGTCAGCGGGGCGGAGGCTCGCCGCCGGTGGGCGGGGAAACGCCCCGATACGCCCCGGTGCGCCGGGATCCGCCGGACCCGGGGCGGGATCCGGTCACCGCAGCCCCGTGGCGGCGCAGCTCGCCTCCCAGAGCGCCTCGGCGAGCTCCGGGTCCTTCATCCTCCGGGGCACCCAGGCCGGCCCGTTCCCCATGAAGAACCTGCCGGGGTGGTTGATGCCGTCGTCGTGGGTGACCAGGTGGACCAGCCGGGCGGCGGCCGTCGCGGGCGGCTTCGCCAGGCCGGGGATCATCAGCATCAGCTTCATCGTGAGGGTGTCGCCGGCGAACGGGGTCCGCACCACGCCGGGGTGGAAGCAGGTCGCGTTGAGCCCGCGCTCGGCGAGGGAGACCGTGAACAGGGCGTTCGCCTGCTTGGAGTCGAAGTACTGCAGCCAGCTGTTCCACCAGCGGCGCTCGCGCGACAGGTCGGAGGGGTCGATGGTCCCGGAGTACGCCGCGATCGACGAGGTGCTGATCACCCGGGCCGAGGCGAACTTGAGCCGGTCGAAGAGGAGGTTGGTGAGCAGGAAGGGGGCGAGGTGGTTGACCTGCATGATCAGCTCATGGCCGTCCGCGGTGATGCGGCGCTGGCTGGTCATGACCCCGGCGTTGTTGATCAGGACATGGATGTCGTCATACCGCCGGAGGAGCTGATCGGCGAGGTAACGGACCTGGTCGAGCGAGGCGAAGTCGGCGGTTATGGTGTCCGGGCGGGTTTCGGTTACCGAAGCGATACGGTCGGCCACCCCCGCTAGCTTCTCCGGAGTTCGCCCGACCAGAACGAGCCGGTATCCGCGCTTGGCCAGCTCTAACGCCGCCGCCGCACCGATTCCCGAACCGGCCCCGGTGATCACTGCAATCATGTGACATCCTCCTCTGTCCTCTGCGCGAGAACAGTACAGAGTGCTAGCCTTCTGTCGATCTTCGGAGGTATGTCCTAATTAATTGCGGCACGAGCCTCCAAACTTTGCAGGAGTGGCCATGAGTTCCCGAAACCGGTCGATACGGTTCAAGATCTTCTTGCTGCTACTCCTACCGCTGCTCGTGCTGAGTGCTATGTGGGGGTTTGTCCTAAAGGTCACCATTGGTGATGTGGTGTCCTTATTTAGGGCGAACGCCCTCTATGAGGCCATCGGGGTGACCTCCGCCGATCTCGGGCTGGAGCTGCAGGCCGAACGCGCCATCACCGTGCGCCTGCTCAGCTCGGGACAGACCGGGTCGAACGAGCTCGCCGCCCAGCAGACCAAGACCACCGCGGCGATGGAGAAGTTCACCTCGGCGGCGCGTGACCCCTCGACCCGGGACGCGATGAGCGGCGAGCTGCTGACCTCCGTGGACAGCCTGCTCGCCCAGCTCGACCGCCTCCCCTCGATCCGGGAGTCGGTCACGCTCGGCCGATTCGACCGGTTGCAGACCCTGGACGCCTACAACGGCCTGCTCGACCAGCTCTTCGCGCTCTACGAGAGGCTCGTCGCCCTCCCGGACCTCGACATCTACCGCCAGGCCGCCGCGATGCAGGGCATGGGGAACGCGTACGAGATGATCGCGCGCGAGGACACCCTGATCCGCGGCGCGCTGGTGAGCGGCGTGCTCACCGACGCCGAGCGCAGCAGGCTCAGCGACTGGGTCGCCACCCGCCGGTTCCTGGTCGAGAAGAACCGGCCCATCCTCGCCGGCGCCATGCGGGAGCCGTACGAGGAGGTGCTGAGCTCCTCGGTCTTCACCCGGTTCACCGAGCTGGAGACCCAGATCCTCACCCGGGTGCGCGCGGGCGGCGAGCTGCCCGACGCCGCGCAGAACTGGGCGGGGACCGTGGACAGCCTGCTGTCCCGGCTCGACCAGGCCCGGACGCGCGCCTCGGAGGCGCTCACCAAGGAGGCCACGTCGGTGGCCACCGGGATCGTCACCCGGCTCGCCATCGCGGGCGGCCTCGGCCTGGTCGCCATCGTCGCGACGATCCTCTTCTCCGCCCGGTTCGGCCGCCGGCTCACCGGCGAGCTCACCGACCTGCGCAACGCCGCCCTCGACCTCGCGGAGGTACGGCTCCCGCGGCTGGTGGAGCGGCTCCGGCGCGGCGAGGAGATCGACGCGTGCGCCGAGGCTCCGCCGATCAAGGTCAACGGCCCCGCGGAGATCGAGGACCTCGCCCACGCCTTCAGCACGGTCCAGCGGACGGCGGTCGAGTCGGCCGTCGGCGAGGCGCACCTGCGCCGCGGCATCAACCAGGTCTTCCTCAACATCGCCCGGCGCAAGCAGAGCCTGCTGCAGCGCCAGCTCAAGCTGCTGGACGCCATGCAGCGGCGCACCGAGGACCCTCAGCTCCTGGAAGATCTGTTCCAGCTCGACCACCTGACCACGCGCATGCGGCGCCACGAGGAGAACCTGATCGTTCTCTCCGGGGCGCCGCCCGGCCGGACCTGGCGCAAGCCGGTCCCGTTCATCGACGTGGTCCGCGGAGCGCTCGCCGAGGTGGAGGACTACCGCCGCATCACGCTCGGGCCGATCCCCGAGGCGGCTCTTCGCGGCGAGTCCGTTGCCGACCTCGTCCACCTCCTCGCGGAGCTGCTCGAGAACGCGACGGTCTACTCGCCGCCGTCGACCAGGGTCGACGTGCGGGGCGAGATCGTCGCCAACGGCCTGGTGGTGGAGATCGAGGACCGCGGCCTCGGCCTGAGCGCGGAGGAGTACGCGGAGATCAACCGGCGGCTCGCCGACCCGCCGGAGTTCGACCCGGCCGGCAGCGACCGGCTCGGGCTGTTCGTCGTCGGCCGGCTCGCCGCCCGCCACGGGGTGCAGGTGGTCCTCCGCGGCTCGCCGTACGGCGGGACGTCCGCGATCGTGCTCATCCCGCGCACCCTCGTGGCCCACGAGGACGCGACCGGCACCGTCCCGGACGATGCGGGGCGCGGCCGGGCGCACGGCCGCCCCGAGCGGATCGAGAACCGGCTGGGGCAGGAGGAGCCCCCGGCACAGGAGGACCGGGCGGCCCGGCCGGAACCGGCCGAGCAGGGCGCGTCGCTCTTCGCGCCGCCGGCGCGGCCGCAGACGCCCGCCCCGGACCAGCCGCCCGCGCAGGCGGACGGCTCCGGCGGTGCCGCCGCCCTCGATGGCGCCGCCCGCCCCGGTGGCCCGTCCCCGCTGCCGCGCCGCGTGCGGACCACGCCCGCCGCTCCGGACCGCGGCACCCCGCCGCCGGCCCAGCCCGCCTCGGCCACGCCGCCGGACCAGCGGATCCCGGCCCCGGCGCAGGCCGCGCCGGAGGGCGAGACCGGTGCACCGCAGGCCGGGCGGCCCGGCGCCGCACCCGAGCCCGCGGGCGAACCCGCGGGAACCGCCCCGGCGCCCGCCCGGGCCGAGGGCGGCTCCGGGGAGACCGCGGGGCAGGACTCCCCCGCGCCACAGCGCGGCGTCCTGCGCAGCGGCGTGGAGCGGGCGCGCGTGTCCATCACGAACGGCACGTACAACGGCCTGCCGCGGCGGGTCCGCCAGGCGAGCCTCGCCCCGCAGCTCCGGAACCGGCCGCTGTCGGCGCCCACCCCCGCCGGGGGCATCGCCGAACGGCCGCCGGAGCAGGTGCGGGCGTTGTTCTCCGCCATCCAACGGGGGGCGCAGCGTGGCCGTGCGGAGTCCCAAGACCCGAGCGGCAGCGCGTCAGCCGACCACGTTCCAGACACGTACCGCGAAAAGGGTGACGAATGACCGGCAAAGCGACGACGACCGGCGAACTGAACTGGCTGCTCGACGACCTGATCAGCAGGGTCGCCGCGGTCCGTCAGGCGGTGATCCTCTCCAACGACGGGCTCGTCGTCGGGGCCTCGCAAGGGCTGAGCCGTGAGGACGCCGAGCACCTGTCCGCGGTCGCCGCCGGTTTCCAGAGCCTCGCCCGCGGTGCCGGCCGGCACTTCGGCGGGGGGGAGGTACGGCAGACCATCGTCGAGATGGAGAACGCCTTCCTGTTCGTGACCGCGGCCGGCCAGGGCACCTGCCTTGCCGTACTGGCCGAGGCCGACGCCGACGTGGGCCACATCGCCTACGAGATGGCGATGCTGGTCAAGCGGGTCGGCCAGCACATGTCGACGAACCCCCGGCAGGTAACGCCATGAGACGGGACGTCACATGACGGATCCGTGGTGGATCGACGAGGAAGCGGGACCCCTGGTCCGGCCGTACGCGCTGACCGGGGGCCGTACCCGCTCCTCCGGTGACCACCTCGATCTCATCGCCATGGTGACCACCACCGGCGAGCCGCCGGGGGACGCGAACATCGGTCCTGAGCAGCGGCGGATCCTCGAGATCGCGCGCCATGGCGCCTCCGTGGCCGACATCGCGGCGGACGTGGATCTGCCCGTGGGCGTGGTCCGCGTCCTGCTCGGAGACCTCCGGGACCTGGGCCTGATCCGGGTACGGCCCCCGGCGCACGTGGCGCCGCTGCCAAGCACCAGCCTGCTGAAGGAAGTGATCAATGGCCTTCGCGCCCTCTGACGAGCCGGTCGCTCTCAAGATCCTCGTCGCCGGCGGCTTCGGCGTCGGCAAGACGACCCTGGTCGGCTCGATCAGCGAGATACGTCCGTTACGCACCGAAGAGGTGCTGACCGACCGTGGGGTCGGCGTGGACGACCTCTACGGTGTGGAGGGGAAGACGACCACCACGGTGGCGATGGACTTCGGTCGCATCACCATCCGTGAGGGTCTCGTGGTGTACCTGTTCGGCACGCCCGGGCAGGAGCGCTTCTGGTTCATGTGGGACGAGCTCGCCTACGGCGCCCTCGGCGCCGTGGTGCTCGCCGACACCCGCCGGCTGACCGACTGCTTCCCCTCCATCGACTACTTCGAGCAGCGCGGCACGCCCTTCATCGTGGCGGTCAACTGCTTCGACGGCGCCGAGCGGCACGACCCCGAGGACGTCCGGATCGCGCTCGACCTCGACCCCGACGTGCCGGTGCTCCTCTGCGACGTGCGGCGCCGCGCCTCGGTCAAGGTCGTGCTCATCACCCTCGTCGAGCACGCGCTCAAGATGCTCACCGCGGCGCAGCGCTGATCCGGGGCCGGGCCACCGCACCACCCCCGGCGGGCCGCCGTCCCCGGCGCGGCACCGGTCCCCAGGTGAGCCGCAGCAGCCGTACGGCGAGCACCCCGAGGATCGCCGTGTCGACGGCGAGCAGCGCACCCTCGACCACGCCGATCATCACGCCCTGGCCGGGGAGCATCACGTAGGTGAGCGCGGTGAGGCCCAGTCCAGCGGGGAGCGTGAGCCACTCGACCGGGCGGGCCGCCACACGCCAGCGCTCGTCCCGCTCGAACCGGCCGACGAGCTGCAGGGCGGCGACCGGGACGCTTACGAACGCGGCGATCATCACCCCGTGATGGAGGTGCGCCTCCCAGGGCGCCTCCGCCCCACCGGTGGCCGCCCGGACCGGGAGCACGGCGGCCGTGATCAGCGCGACGCCCCACCCGGCCAGCCACGCCGCCGGCCGGCCCCGTACCGGCGCCCCGGCGGCGCGCAGCCCGGCGACCAGGACGAGCGAGGCCGCGCCGAGCACCGCCAGCGCCGGCCGGAGCACGCCGCCGCCCCGCGCCACGTGATCGCTGATCGTCATGGAGACCGGGTCGGCCGGTGCCCCGGTTCCCACCAGACCGGCGAGCAGCGCGATCATCGCGGTGCCGAGGCCGGCGCACGCGATCACGGGAGAGAGCGGTCGGATCATGTTCCGAGCCTCCCGTGCCCGGACCGCCCCGTACATCCGGGAATCCGCGTATTCATCCCGGATTCCGGATCAGGGGAGGATCAGGGTGGGCGGACCCGCCGGCCGGCGCGGCCCGCGGTCGCTCCCGCGGCGGGCGGGCCGCCACGGACCCGCGGGGCGGCGGCCGGGAGAGCCGCCCACCGCTGGACCCGTCCCCGCCTCCGGTCAGGCCCCCGCCACGGCGCCGCCGGCCACCAGGGCGGTGGCCTCCCGGTAGCGTTCGCGCAGGCCCGGGGTGGGGTCGGCCTCGTAGCGAGCCATCTCGCCGAGCCGCCACTCCGGCGGCTCCGGCTTCCCGGAGAGCACCCAGGCCGCCTGGCGGGCCGCGCCGTTCGCGACGTACTCCGCCGGCTCCGGGACGAGCACCGGCCGGCCGAACACCGCGGGCGCGATGCGCCGGACCGCCTCGGAGCGCGCGCCGCCGCCGATCAGCAGGATCCGCCGGGGCTCGATCTTGAGCGCGTCGAGCGCGTCGGCCAGGCCGCAGAGCATGCCCTCCACGGCCGCCCGGGCGAGGTGCGCCGGGGTGGACGTGGCGAGCCGCAGCCCGTGCAGGGACCCGGTCGCGTCCGGCAGGTTCGGGGTGCGCTCCCCCTCCAGGTACGGCACGAGCACCAGCCCGCCGGCGCCCGGCGGCGCCTGCAGGGCGAGCTCGCTGAACCGGTCGTGGGAGACACCGAGGATCCGGGCCGCCGCCTCGAGCACCCGGGCCGCGTTCAGCGTGCACACGAGCGGCAGGAACCGCCCGGTGGCGTCGGCGAACCCGGCGACCGTGCCGGACGGGTCGCGGGACGGGGTGTCCGAGACCGCGAACGCCGTGCCCGAGGTGCCGATGGAGATCACCACGTCCCCTGGGCCCATGCCCACGCCGAGCGCGGCCGCCATGTTGTCGCCGGTGCCCGGGGCGAGCACCGCGTCGCCCGCCGTGCCCGCCCGCTCGGTGGGGCCGAGCACCCGGGGCACCTCGGGGGTGGCGCCCATCGCGAGCTCGAGCAGGTCCATCCGGTAGGACCCGGTGATCGGGGACCAGTACCCGGTGCCCGAGGCGTCCCCCCGGTCCGTCGTGATCACCTCCGGCCGGCCGGCGAGCCGCCAGGTGAGCCAGTCGTGCGGGAGGCAGACCGAGCGGGTGCGCCGCGCGTTCTCCGGCTCATGCTCGGCGAGCCAGCGGAGCTTGGTCACCGTGAACGAGGCCACGGGGACGCTGCCCACGGCCTCCGCCCACCGCTCCGGGCCGCCGAGCTCGGCGACCAGGTCGGAGGCGGCCTTGGCCGACCGGACGTCGTTCCACAGCAGGGCCGGCCGTACCACCTCGCCGTTCTCGTCGAGGCAGACCATGCCGTGCTGCTGGGCGGCGACGCCGATGGCGGCGACGTCGTCCAGCCCGCCCGCCTCCTCGATGGCGGCCTGGAGGGCGGTCCACCAGTGGTCCGGGTGGACCTCGGTGCCGTCCGGGTGCGGGGCCCGCCCCTCCCGGACCAGGGCACCGGTCTCCGCGTCGCGGATCACGACCTTGCAGCTCTGGGTCGAGGAGTCGACCCCGGCGACGAGCGTCACGTTCGCCCTCCTTAGCCGCGGACGCCGAGGAGATGCTCCATGGCGAGCTGGTTGAGCCGGGTGTAGTGGTAGCCGCGCTCCGCGGCGGCGTCCGGGTCGAACTCCTCGTTGAGGAGGTCGTCGATGGTCTCCCCCTCGGCGAGCGTCGGCTGGGAGAGGTCGGGGACCCGGGCGGCGGCGAGCGCCTCCTGAACCTCCGGGTCGGCGCGGAACGCCTTCGACTTCTCCTTGAGGATGAGGTACATCCGCATGTTCGCGGCGGCGGACTCCCAGACGTCCTCCTTGTCCTCGGTCCGCATCGGCTTGTAGTCGAAGTGGCGCGGGCCGTCGTAGCCGCCGTGCTCGAGCAGGTCGACGAGGAAGAACGCGCTGATCAGGTCGCCGTGGCCGAAGATGAGGTCCTGGTCGTACCGCGGGCCGTGCTGGCCGTTGAGGTCGATGTGGAAGAGCTTGCCGTGCCAGAGCGCCTGGGCGATGCCGTGGACGAAGTTCAGCCCGGCCATCTGCTCGTGGCCGACCTCCGGGTTGAGGCCGACGCGCTCGGGGTGCTCGAGCTCGTTGATGAAGGCGAGCGCGTGGCCGATGGTCGGCAGCAGGATGTCGCCGCGCGGCTCGTTCGGCTTCGGCTCGATGGCGAACCGGATGTCGTAGCCCTTGTCGATGACGTACTGGCAGAGGATGTCGAGGGCCTCCTTGTACCGGTCGAGCGCGGCCCGGACGTCCTTGGCGGCGTCCGACTCGGCGCCCTCCCGGCCGCCCCAGCAGACGTAGGTCTTGGCGCCCAGCTCGGCGGCGAGGTCGAGGTTGCGCATGACCTTCCGCAGGGCGTAGCGCCGGACGTCCCGGTCGTTGCTGGTGAACGCGCCGTCTTTGAAGATCGGGTGGGTGAAGAGGTTGGTGGTCGCCATCGGGACCTTGAGGCCGGTCTCGCTCAGCGCCTTCTTGAAGCGCTCGATGGCCTTGGTCCGGTCCGGCTCGACCGCGAGCAGGTCGTCGTCGTGGAAGGTCACGCCGTACGCGCCGAGCTCGGCGAGGCGGTGCACGGTCTCGACAGGGTCGAGCGGGGCCCGGGTGGCGTCGCCGAACGGGTCGCGCGCCTGCCAGCCGACGGTCCACAGCCCGAACGAGAAGCGGTCCTCCGGGGTGGGGGTGTACATGACGCTTGCCTCCGATTTAGTCCACGTTGTGGACTAAATATCGGCCGCCGAGCACGGCGGGTCAAGAGGCGGGTGGGAGAATCACCCCGCCCACGGCGGAGAGGTGTGATGAAACGGGCAATACGGCACGACGCAATGCGCGCCCGGAACCTGGCGCTCGTGCTCGGCGAGCTCAGCGCCCGGGGATCGCTCACCCGAGCGGCGCTCGCGGAGATCACCGGGCTCACCAAGACGACCGTCTCCAAGCTCGTCTCCGACCTCATCGAGGCCGGGCTGGTGACCGAGGCCGGCCCGGTGCGGGACGGGGAGCGCGGCAGGCCGGGGGTCGAGGTCCAGGTGAGCGGCGACCGCGTCGCCGCGCTCGGCCTGGAGGTGAACGTCGACTACCTCGCCCTCCGCGTGGTCGACCTCGCCCACACGGTACGGCTGCGCCGTACACAGGCTGTGGACAACCGGGGCGCCGACCCTGTGGAAGTCATCGGATCTCTGCGGACAATGGCGCTCTCGGCTGTGGATGAGGCTGTGGACATGGGGCTGCGGGTGGTGGGCGGCGGCCTGGCCGTGCCCGGACCCGTGGACGCCACCGGGACGGTGTACAACGCGCCGAACCTCGGATGGCGGGAGGTCCCGGTCGCCGGCCTGCTCGACCTGCCGTTCCCGGTGCGGGTGGAGAACGAGGCGAACCTCGCCGCGCTCGGCGAGCTGTGGTTCGGCACCGGCCTGCCCGACTTCGTGTACGTCTCCGGGGAGATCGGCATCGGCGCCGGGGTGGTCGTCCAGGGCCGCCTGTTCCGGGGGACGCACGGCTTCGCCGGGGAGCTCGGTCACGTGGTGGTCCGCCCCGAGGGCCCGCCCTGCCGGTGCGGCGGCCGCGGCTGCCTGGAGCGGTACGCCGGACAGGAGGCCCTGCTGGCGGCGGCCGGCATCACGGGACCGGGCGACGCGCACCGTCCGGGCTCCGCGCACGGCCCGAGCACCGCGCAGGGCTCGAGCATCGGACGAGGCTCGAACACCGCGCACGGTTCGGGCAGCGCGCAAGGATCGAACACCGCGCATGGCCCGGGTATCGGGCAAGGCTCGAGCACCGCACAAGGCCCGGGTACCGCGGAGGGTCCGGGTACCACGGAGGGCCCGGGCTCCGCGCACGGCCCGGATACCGCGCAGGGCCTGGACGTCACCGCCGAGGCGCCCGCCGCGGGCGTCCGCGACCTGCTCGCCCGGCTCGAGGCCGGGGATGAGGCCGCGCTCGCCGCGTGCGAGCAGGCCGGGGCGGCGCTCGGCGTCGCGCTCTGCTCGGCCGTGAACCTGCTCGACCCCGACGCGATCGTCCTCGGCGGGATCTACGCGCCGCTCTTCCCATGGCTCGCCGAGCCGGTGACCGAGGCGCTCACCACCCGGCTCGGCCGGATGCGTCCGACCGTGCCCCCGGTGGTGGTCTCCCGCCTCGGCACCGAGGCGGCCGCCCTGGGCGCGGCCGGCCAGGTGATCGAGCAGGTCATCGCCGACCCGGCCGCCCTGCTGTCCGGCTGAACCCGGCCGGTGCGGCCGTCCGACATCCGGCTGAGCCGACCGGCACGGCTCTTTGGCATCCAACCGAGCCTGCCGGTGTGACCGTGGCCCGCCCACGGCCGGCCGGTTCCCGTCTGACTGAACCGGCCGGTGCGGCCGACTGAGATCCCGCCGGGCTTTCGGCATGCCCGCGGCCGGCCACCCGGACCACCACGGCCGCGGGGCACCCGGCGGGCACGCCCGCCGGGCCGCCCGGGGCATGCCCACCGGCGCGGACCGGGCACGCCCGGCCTGCGGAGACGTACCTCCGCGAGCACTGCGGGATCGCGCCCGCCAGACGGTGACGGAGGCACGCCCGCGGCCGGCGACCCCGGCGGAGCCGCCGTAAGGCCCGTCAGAGCCCCGACGGGTCGCGCCCCAGACTGATCTCCTCGGCGATGCGGCGGATCTCATCCGCCTGCAACCGCGGGGTCGGCGGCAGGCTGCCGGTGAGCGCCGAGACGACCTGATCGAACGGCGCACCGGCATGACGGACAGCCACCTCGTGAACGGCCCGGAACAAGGCCTGGTTGGCCTCGTACTGGCGGGTGGCGTCGTCCCCGATCATTCATCCCCCCTTGGGCCCTCGGTCGCCGGTTCACCGCCCACCCTATGGCCACCCACCGACGTTTTCCGGTCGCAAAGCCGCCGGATACCATGATTGAAATTTCAAGGAGAGGTCATGCCTGTCCAGCGGCTCAACCACGCGGTGCTCTACGTGCGGGACCTCGCCCGGAGCGTGGCCTTCTACCAGGAGGCGCTCGGGTTCCGCGTCATCGGCGACATCGCCCTGCGCGGGGCGGCGTTCCTGCAGGCTCCGGGCTCGACCAACGACCACGACCTCGCGCTCTTCGAGATCGGCCCGCACGCGGGGCCGTCCACCGCCGGGAGGCACACGGTCGGGCTCTACCACCTCGCCTGGGAGGTGGACACGCTCGCCGAACTCGAGCGCATCGCCCGGAAGCTTCAGGAGATGGGCGCGCTCGTGGGCGCCTCCGACCACTCGACCACCAAGGCGCTCTACGCCCAGGACCCCGACGGCCTCGAGTTCGAGGTGTGCTGGGTGGTGCCGGCGGACCGGCTCACCGACGAGATCATCGCCGGGCGGAGCACGATCCGGCCGCTCGACCTGGCCAAGGAGATCGAGCGGTACGGCGCCCACACCCAGGGCGGCATCGGCGTCTCCCGCTGATCGCCCAAGGTTCCGGCCGCCGCCCACTCTCGCGGGTCCACGCGGCCACGGCGCGTCCCGCAGGTCCGCCCGGCCAGGTCCTCTCCGACTGATCACTCAGGGCTCCGGCCGCCGCTCGCTCCCGCAGGTCCACGGAACCATGGCGCGTCTCGCAGGTCCGCGCGGCCAGGGCCTCTCCGACTGACCGCCCAGGGCTCCGGCCCCGCTCACTCTCGCGCGTCCACGCGCCACGGCATCTCCCGCTGATCCCCCTGCTCCGGCCGAACTCGGCCCCGCGGTCCACGCGGCCACGGCGCGCCCCGCTGAACTGCCCTTCCCGGTCGGGCGCGTCCCGCCGACCAGCCCGTACCCGATCGAGCCCGTCCCGCCGACCGGCCCGAACCGCTCGGGCGCGTACGGCTGGCCGCCCCGTATCGATCGGGCGAGGCCTCCGGCCGGCCGTCCCCGCCGGTGCCCCACGGCGTGACCGCACCCGCACGCGTTCCGTCCGCGGTGCCCGCCTGCACAGCGCGCTGATTCGTGAGTCAAGGCACTGTTTTTCCGGGATTGGCCGTCCGGGATTCGTGGGGAAGAAGTAGAGACGACGGAACCCGGCCGCCGCCACGCGGCCGGAGCCCGCCGGAGCGCCCGGCGGGCACGCCGGTCAACCCCCCATCGCACGCCAGCGAGGAGGGGTGATGACTGACCGCACCGCCGCACCGGGCCGCGCCACGGCGCCCCGCCCGGCCGGCCGTACCCGGCCGCCAACGGCTCACGGTGCCGGATGACCGGCCATCCCGGTGAATCCCCAGGGCCAGGAACCAGGCAGTCGTCCACACGGAGAGACCGAATGTTCCTCACCCAGCTGTTCGCGTCGTACGCCCCGGTGCTCAGGGACGTGCTCCCGGAACCCCTCCGCGGGCTGGTGGTGACGCCGCGCCGGGTCATCGCCTGCCCGGGCGGGCTCCGGATCGACCTGCGCGGGATCGGCGGCCCGGGGACCGAGCGGTCCGCGGCCCTGCTCGAGGAACGGCTGAGCGCGCTGCCCGGGGTCGAGCGCGCCGAGGTCAACGGCCGGCTCGGCTGCGTCTTCGTCGGGTGCGACCCCGAGGCGGTCGACCGGGAGGAGCTGCTCGAGATCGCCCGGGAGCTCGACGAGCAGGAGCGGCACGCGCACGAGACCCCCGTCCGGGTCGTCGAGGAGCACATCCGGTCCATCATCCGGCTCGCCACCGGGGTGGCCGGCGTCGGCACGATCTTCACCGGGATCGCGCTGCGGGCGCCCCGGCTCTCCCCGGCCGTGCCCGCCCTGGTCAACCTGCTCAACGCCACACCCGTCCTGCGGGAGGAGCTCGACAAGCGCATCGGGCGCGGCCCGGCGAACGCGCTCTTCCACACCGCCAACCTGGTCACCCAGACGCTCACCCTCCGCCCGCTCGGGCTGGTGGCGCACTCGATGGCCGCCCTCAGCCGCTACGTGGAGACCAGGGCGGCCCAGCGCTCGTGGGTGGCGCTGGAGCGGCGGCTCGCGGAGGTCCCCGGCTCCTACCGCCACGTCCGGGCGCGGTTCCGGCGCCGCCCCACGCACCTGCCGCACGGCCCGATCGAGCGGTACGCCGACCTGGCGAGCACGGCCGCCGCCCTCACCTACGGGTTCATGCGCTTCGCCGCGCGCCAGGACGAGCGCGCGCTCGCGGTCCTCACCGCGATCACCCCGAAGATCGCCGAATACACCCGGGAGGCGTTCGCCGGCGCGGTACGGCGGGCGCTGGGTGAGCGGGACACCGTGGTCTTCGACGCCGAGGCGCTCCGCAGGATGGACCGCGTCGACACGGTGGTCCTCGACTCCGACGCGCTCACCACCGGCTCCTGGGCGATCGACCGGGTCGAGCCGCTCGTGGACGAGCTCGACCTCAACGAGCTGTACGCCCGCCTGTACCGGCTCCTGGACTTCACCGACCCGGGCGCGACCCGGATCGACGAGGAGTGGTCGGCCGCGCCGCTCACCGACCCGGCCCGGTTCCCGGGCACGCACGCCACCGAGTGGCGGGGGCGCGGGATGCGGCTGGTCGAGGTGCGCCGCGCGGACACCCCGGTGGCGCTCGTGGGCCTGTCCCGGGAGATCGACCCGCTCGCCGTTCCGATCGTGGCCGCGGCCAAGGCCGCGGGGACCGTGCTGCTCGCCGGCGATGAGGACGGCACCGCCCACCGGCTCGCGATCGACCAGGTGCTCCCGGGCGGGGCGGACCTCGCCCACCGGGTGTTCGAGATGCAGGCGGAGGGGCACTGCGTGCTCGTGGTGTCCCGGCGCGCCCGGGAGGCCCTCGCCCAGGCCGACATCGGCTTCGGCGTGATGGACCCGGGCACGGCCACGGTGCCGTGGGACGCCGACGTGGCCGGCGGGCTCCCCGGGCTCCACCTGCTCCTCATCGGCCTGCGGCGGGCCGAGACGGCGAGCCGCGACGGCGTCCGGATCGGCGTCGCGGGCGGCCTCATCGGCGCGCTGTTCTCGTTCGCCGGGCCCGCGTCGGGCGCGGTGGGGCGGGCGCAGCTCGTCAGCTCCCTGGGCGCGCTGGTCGCCGTGGCGTGGGGGGAGCTGGCCGGCCGGGCTCTCGCCCGGACACCGGTGCCGCTCCGCGCCGACCCGACCCCCTGGCACGCCATGTCCGTCCCGGAGGTGCTCGCCCGGCTCGGGTCGTCGCCCCGGGGGATCTCCGAGGAGGAGGCGGAGCGGCGCCGTGCCGCGGCACGGCCCGTCGAGATCGCCGCGCCGCGGTCGCTCGCCCGCACCGTGCTCGGCGAGCTGGCCAACCCGCTCACCCCGGCCCTCGCCAGCGGGGCGGCCATCGCCGCGCTCATCGGCTCCGCGGTGGACTCCGTGATGATCAGCGGGGTGATGGTCATCAACGCGTTCATCGGCGGCGTGCAGCAGTCGCAGGCCGACCGGGAGCTCACCCGGCTCACCGAGACGACCTCGGTCCGGGTGCGGGTCCGCCGGCCGGAGGGGACCGTGGAGATCCGCAAGGAGGACCTCGTCCCCGGGGACGTGGTGGAGCTGCGCGCCGGCGACGCCATCCCCGCCGACGGACGGGTGATCAAGTCGGTCGGCCTCGAGGTCGACGAGTCGACCCTCACCGGCGAGTCGCAGCTGATCGCCAAGCGGACAGAGCCCACCATCGCCGCGGCGATCGCCGACCGCGCCTCGATGGTCTACGAGGGGACGACCGTGGCGGCGGGCACCGGGCTCGCCGTGGTCGTCGCCACGGGGGAGATGACCGAGGCCCGGCGCGCCGCCCAGCTCGGCACGGCACCGCCCCGGGTGAGCGGGGTCGAGCTGCGCATGCGCGAGCTCAGCCGCCGGGTGCTGCCGCTGTCGGTGGGCTCCGGGCTGTTCCTGCTCGTGACCGAGCTGCTCCGCGGGCGTTCCCTCGCGGCCGCGCTCGTCCCGGCGGTGAGCCTCACCGTGGCCGCCGTCCCGGAAGGGCTGCCGTTCGTCGCCACGGCCGCCGAGCTCGCCGCGGCCCGGCGGCTGTCCCGGCGCGCCGCGCTGGTGCGCAACCCGAAGACGATCGAGGCCCTGGGCCGGGTCAACGTGCTCTGCTTCGACAAGACGGGGACCCTGACCGAGGGCCGGATCAGCCTGCAGTACGTCTCCGACGGCCGGGCCGGCCGGCCCGTGGAGGAGCTCACCCACCACCTGCGGCGGGTCATCGCGGCCGCGGTGCGGGCGAGCCCCAAGACCGGCGGCGGCCGTGTGCTCGCCCACCCCACCGATCGCGCGATCCACGAGGCCGCGGAACGGCTCAGCATCACCCCGCGGGAAGGGCTGCAGGTGTGGGAGCGGGTGGACGAGATGCCGTTCGAGCCCGGGCGCGGCTACCACGCGGTGCTCGGCCGTACCGAGCACGGGCACCTGCTGAGCGTCAAGGGGGCGCCCGAGATCGTGATCGACCACTGCACCACGGCGCTACGGGGGACCGAGGTGGTCCCGTGCGACGACGCGGTCCGGCACGAGCTGACCAGGGAGGTCGCCCGGCTGGCCCGCCAGGGGTACCGGGTGCTCGCGGTCGCCCAGCGCCCGGCGTCCGACCGGAGCGACCTCGACGAGTCGCGCATCGACGAGCTGTGCTTCCTCGGCTTCCTCGGGCTCGCCGACCCGGTCCGGGCCACGGCCGCGGAGAGCGTGGACCGGCTCATGCGGGCCGGGGTGCGGATCGTGATGATCACCGGGGACCACCCGAGCACGGCCGAGGCGATCGCGGTCGAGCTCAACACGCTGAACGGCGGGCGCATCATGACCGGGCCGGAGCTCGACGAGCTCGACGACGAGACGCTCACCAAGCTCCTGCCGGAGGTGTCGGTCTTCGCCCGGGTCACCCCGGCGCACAAGGTGCGGATCGTCTCCTGCCTGCGCCGGGCCGGCGAAGTGGTCGCGGTCACCGGCGACGGTGCCAACGACGCCCCGGCGATCCGGATCGCCAACGTGGGGATCGCGCTCGGCTCGCGCGCCACCCCCGCGGCGCGCTCCGCGGCCGACCTCGTGGTCACCGACGACCGGATCGAGACCGTGGTCGACGCGATCGTCGAGGGCCGGGCCATGTGGTCGTCGGTCCGGGATGCGCTGAGCATCCTCGTCGGCGGGAACCTCGGGGAGATCATCTACACCATCGCGTCCAGCCTGATCGGCGCCACGGCGCTCAACGCGCGCCAGCTCCTGCTGGTGAACCTGCTCACCGATCTCGCGCCGGCCATCGCCGTGGCGCTGCGTCCGCCCACCTCGACCGAACCGGAGCGGCTGCTCACCGAGGGCCCGGAGGCGTCGCTCGGCGCCTCGCTCATGCGGGAGATCTACGTGCGCGCGGGCGTGACCGCGCTCGCCGCGGCCATGGGCTGGCTCGCCGGGCGGGCGACGGGCACCCGGGGCCGGGCGGCCACGATCGGGCTGGTCGCGCTGGTGACCGCGCAGCTGCTGCAGACCCTCTCCGGTGGCGGCACGAACCGGACCGTGGTGCTCGCCGTGCTGGCGTCCTTCGCCCTGCTCTGCGTGATCGTGACCGCGCCCGGGGTGAGCGGCTTCTTCGGCTGCCGGCCGCTCGGGCCGGTCGGGTGGACGGTCGGCCTGGGCAGCGCCGGCCTCGCGGCCCTCATCGGGGAGGTGGTCCAGCGGTGGCTGCTGCGGCCGGTGGCCTCTGCCGCGCCGCGGCCCGCGCTCACCCCCGCTCCGGCCGCCGCCTGACCCGGGGCCCTGCCGCGGCAGGGCTCCGGGCCCGGTGCGCCCACGCGGTGCCCGGGGCACGCGGCCGGCGGCCGTCAGGACCGGGCGCGGGCGTTCTTCCGCGCCTGCTTGGCCTTCTTCGGCTTCTGGGCGGCCGGCGCGCCGTGCTTCCGCGCGCTCGACGCGGTGTTCCGTACGGCCTTGGCCTTCTTGGGCCGCTTGTGCTTCGCCGGTTGGCGGACCTGCCAGTGCCGGTCCCAGAACCGGTCGTCGAACGCGGGGTTGCCCGACGTCCGGCGGCGGGAGCGCGGGTCGGCCGCCAGCTGGATGCTGGTGGGGCCGAAGTCCGGCATGGGGATCGACACGGCCTCCGCACGGCCCGAGGAGTCGATGGGGATCGGCACCACGACGATCTCTTCGGGCACCCCGTCCTTGCCCACCACCACGGTCCGGGTGGGCGTCGGGGTCGGGCTGGGCGTGGACGCGCCCGCGGCGAGCAGGGCCGCGGTCACTCCTGCGGCGGCTAGCTGAGTGATCATCTGACCCCCCGTGGTGATAGCGGTACGGGCAAGACGCTAGGCCGCAGATCGCTGTTGATCGCGCGATACACGCCCAATGCAGGTTCAAAGCTCCGGAACGGGATCGTCCCGCCCACGGAGCGCCGTATCAGCTCCCTTGCCGGGCGTCAGCCTCCGGCACGCCGGACGCACGGGCGGCTCCCGCCGGCCGGGCGAGGCCGGCCCGGCGCCGTCCCCGGGCATGCCATCGGTGGACGGGCCGCTGCGCTCGGTGGACCGGGCCGGTGCTCACGGGCCCGAGGGCGGCGGCACCACCGGCCGCCAGGCGACGGGGGTGGAGAGCACCATCGTGCTCGACGGCCGGCCGTACGGGGCGAGCCGGTCGATGAGCCGCTCGAACCCCTCCATCGAGGTCGCCGCCACCTTCAGCACGCAGCAGGCGTCGCCGGTGATCCGGTGGATCTCGAAGACCTCCGGCCACTCCCGCACCTCGGGGTCGCGCAGCACGCACCGCGGGCCGTAGCAGGACATCCGGATGAGCGCCACCACGGTCCATCCGGCCCTCGCCAGGTCGACGTGGGCGTGGTAGCCGCGGATCACCCCGGTCTCCTCCAGCCGGCGCACCCGCTCGGCGACCGCGGGCGGCGAGAGGTGGACCCGGCGCGACAGCTCGCTGAAGGACAGCCGCGCATCGGCCTGCAGGTGGCGGAGCAGCTCCCAATCCCGGTCGTCCACGGCACCTTCCGATCGTTAAGCGGAACGCCACAACTGGCGTTGATTGTTAAGAAGAACCCCAGCATTACCGTTGATCGCGCCTTCTCGGAATCTTTCGCTTCAGGGAACATTGGTGACACCCCGGAGCAAACCGGTCCTCTCCCCCCGAGGAACCCGAGGAAGACGCGCCATGAGCATCAGCCCCCCTCCGCCCGCCCCGGCCGCCGCCGAGCTCGGCCCGACGACCGCCGAGCAGCGCGCGGCCAAGGCCGCCGCCAACCGCGGCGAGCCCACGCTCGACTTCACCGGGATCAGCCCGTACGACGCGTACGTGCGGGCCAGCACCCTGCACACCCTGCAGCGGCCGCTCAGCTCGGAACCGGGCGAGATGTCGTTCCTCATGGTCAGCCAGATCATGGAGCTCTACTTCGGGCTGATCTGCTTCGAGCTGTGCGAGGCCCGCCGCGCGCTGCGCGAGGACGACCTTCCGGCCGCGCTCGCCCCGCTGAACCGCGCCGTGCTCCACCTGACCGGGCTCAACGCGACCTGGCACGGGCTGAGCTGGATGACCCCGGCCGACTTCAACCGGTTCCGCGACCTCCTCGGCGAGGCGTCCGGCTTCCAGTCCGCGATGTACCGGCGGCTGGAGTTCGTGCTCGGCTATCGCTCCACCTCGCTCATCCGCCCCTTCCGGCGGCAGCCCGAGGTCTATCAGGCCCTGGTCGACGAGATGCGCTCCCGGAGCATCTGGGACGAGACGATCGCGCTGCTCGCCCGGCGCGGCTTCGACATCCCGCACGACCTCCTCGAGCGCGACTTCACCGAGGAACACCGGCCGCACGAGGCGGTGGAGGCCGCGTGGGTGACCGTGTACCGGGAGGACACTCCCGACCTCCGGCGGCTCGGCGACGCGCTCGCCCAGATCGCCGAGGGGTTCAGCGACTGGCGCTACGAGCACCTCAAGGCGGTCAAGCGGACCATGGGCGAGAAGCCCGGCAGCGGCGGATCGTCCGGTGTGGCCTGGCTGCAGCGCAGCCTGGCCCGGGTGGTCTTCCCCGAGCTCTGGTCCGCCCGGACCATCATCTGACCTCCCCCGGCCTTAGCCCGACCGGGCCATCCCCCGCCCGGTGCCGCACCCGGGGCCGCTCCCGTCGCCCTTCCCCCGCGGGCGGCGGCCCCGGGTCCCCCTCCTCACGGGCCAGGCCCCGGGAGCACCCCTCCCCACCGGCCGGGCCCCGGAAGCACCCCCTCGCACGGCCGGGGTCCGAAGCGCACCTTTCCACCGGCCGCGCACGCGGGAGCGCACTCTCCCCAAGCCCGCGGTCCCGGGAGCAGATCCTTCCCACGGGTGGCGTTCCCGGGAGCACACCCCTCCCCAGGGCGGCGATCTCGGACGCACCCCCTCTCCTCGCGAGGCGACGATCCCGGGGCCACGTGCTCCCCGCGGGGAGGGGCCGCGGGGCAGGTCCTCCCGCCCGCGGTGGCCCGGTTGCGCGTCCCGGCCCGCGCACCGGACCGCGATCCGCGGCGGGCGGCGGGCCGGCCGGGGCGAGGCCATCCCCGCGCCCCACGGGGCCGCCCCCGTCCTGGAGTCCCAGGCAGGGGGAGGTCGAGCACCCCTGCGATAGCCTCGGCGTGTGGAGGCGAGGACGCTGGACGACGTCCTGCCGCGGCTGCCGCTGTTCTCCGGCCTCACGGAGGAACAGCTCGCGGTCATCCGCGCGGGATCGTCCATCACGAGGCTGCGCAAGGGGGACTCTTCCACCAGGACGACCCCGTCCGCGGGTTCTTCTACGTCCTGCGCGGCCAGATGCAGCTCTCCGTGTCGACGGCCGAGGGCGCCGAGAAGGTCGTGGAGATCGTCACCACGATGGAGAGCTTCGGCGAGGCCGTCGTCTTCGACGGGATCCGCTACCCGGTCACCGCCACCGCGCTGGTGGACACGGAGCTGCTCGGCGTCTCCAGCTCGGCCGTCCTCGACCTGCTCGACCGGGACCCGTCGTTCGCCCGCCGGATGCTCGCCAACATGGCGGTCCGGCTGCGCCGGCTGATCCGCGACGTGGAGGCGTACTCCCTGCGGTCGAGCATGCAGCGGGTCGTCGGCTTCCTGCTCCACGCGGTGCAGGACGACCCCGGGCCGGAGGGGGAGTGCACGATCCGGCTGCCGATGCGCAAGCACGTGCTCGCCTCCCGGCTCAACATCGCGCCGGAGACCCTCTCCCGCATCCTGCGCGAGCTCACCGCCGACGGGCTGATCAGCGTCCGCGGCCACCAGATCACCCTGCGCGACGTCCCCCGGCTGCGGGAGCGGCTCGACCCGGCCGTGAATTCCGCCACATCCTGCCCGGTCGGCCCCAGACCTTGACTTAGGTCAAGGAAAGCCCGGCACGCCGTCCCTAGCGTGGCGCCGTACGCGAGACGATGGGAGAACGGCTGTGCTGTGCTTTCAATGCGAGCAGACCGACCGCACGGGGCTCACCCCCGGCTGCGCGGGTCCGCTCGGCAACTGCGGTAAGGATCCGATCACCTCGGACCTGCAGGACCTGCTGATCCACGCGGTCAAGGACATCGCCCGGTACGCGGCCAAGGCCCGCGAGCTCGGCGCGCCCGACGACGAGGCGGCCGCGTTCATCGTCTACGCGATGTTCACCACGCTGACCAACGTCAACTTCAACCCGACCCGGTTCGACGCCCTGATCCGGGAGGCCGCCTCCGTCCGGGACCGGGTCCGGGCGCGGTACGAGGAGGCGGCGCGGGCCAACGGGCTGCAGCCCGAGCCGCCCCCCGCGTCGGCGCAGTGGGAGCCGGCCGCCGACCTCGACGGCCTGCTCGCCCAGGCGGCTGAGGCCCGCATCGACGCCGGCATCGACACGGTCGGCCCGGACATCGTCGGGCTGCGCGCCTTCAACCTCTACGTGCTCAAGGGGATCTGCGCCTACGCCCACCACGCCCACGTCCTCGGCCACGACAGCGCCGAGGTCTTCGCCGGGATCGAGAGCGGCCTGGCGTACCTGGCGAGCGAGCCCACCGACGCCGAGGGCCTGCTGGAGCGGGCGCTCGAGCTCGGCCGGCTGAACTTCCGGGTCATCGAGCTGCTCGACAAGGCCAACACCGGCACGTACGGCGCCCCGCAGCCGACCGCGGTCCGGGTCACCCCGGTCGCCGGCAAGGCGATCCTGGTGAGCGGCCACGACCTGCGCGACCTGGCGGCCGTGCTCGAGCTGACCAAGGACACCGGGATCAACGTCTACACCCACGGGGAGCTGCTGCCGGCCCACGCCTACCCGCGGCTCAAGGCGTACCCGCACCTGGTCGGCAACTACGGCGGCGCCTGGCAGGACCAGCAGCGGGAGTTCGCCGCGTTCCCCGGCCCGATCCTGATGACGTCGAACTGCATCATCGAGCCGCACCTCAGCTACCGCCGCCGGATCTTCACCACCGGCCCGGTGGGCTGGCCGGGGGTGCGCCACCTGGCGGACGGGGACTTCACCCCGCTCATCCAGGCGGCCAAGGCGCTGCCCGGGTTCGCCGAGGACGGGCCGGAGGAGTTCATCACGGTCGGGTTCGGCCGGGAGACCGTGCTCACCCACGCCGACCGGATCATCGAGGGGGTACGGCAGGGCGCGATCCGGCACTTCTTCCTCATCGGCGGGTGCGACGGGCCCACCCCGGGGCGCGACTACTACCGGGAGCTCGCCCTGTCCACCCCGGACGACACCGTCGTGCTCACCCTGGGGTGCGCCAAGTACCGGTTCAACCGGCACGACTTCGGGGAGATCGGCGGGCTGCCCCGGCTGCTCGACATGGGCCAGTGCAACGACAGCTACTCGGCCATCCGGGTCGCGATGGCGCTCGCCGACGCCTTCGGCTGCGGGATCAACGACCTCCCGCTCACTCTGGCGCTCGCCTGGACCGAGCAGAAGGCGGCCGCGGTGCTCGCCACCCTGCTCGCGCTCGGCGTCCGCGGCATCCACCTCGGCCCGACGCTCCCCGCGTACCTCACCCCGGCCCTGGTCGACACGCTCGTCGACCGGTTCGGGCTGCGGCTGATCGGGGACCCGAAGGCCGACCTGGCGGCGGCATTGGGGCGGGCATGACCTCCACAGCGGAATCGGCTCCGGCGGCCGGAACCGCCGAGGCCCGGCCGGTGTCCATGGTGACGGCCGACGGGGAGCGGCTGGAGTTCCCGTGCGCGCCGGGGCAGAGCGTGCTGGAGGCCGCGGCCGCGGCCGGGGCGGCGCTGCCCGCCTCGTGCCGGCAGGGCACCTGCGGCTCCTGCCACGCCTCGGTCACCGGCGGCGCCTTCGACCACGGCCCCTGCAGCCCGATGGCTCTCCCGCCGGAGCGGCGGGAGCAGGGGGAGGTGCTGCTCTGCCGCACCTACCCGCAGGGCCCGCTCTCGGTCGCGCTGCCGTACGAGAGCTCCCGGATCCTGTACGGCGGGATACCGCGGCGCGAGGCCGTGATCACCGCGCTGGAGACAGTCGCCCGCGAGACCGTGCGGCTGGAGCTGCAGCTCGAGCCGGACGAGGAGGCCGGGAGCGGCTGCCAGTTCGAACCCGGGCAGTTCATGGAGCTGGAGGTGCCCGGGACGGACGCGAAGCGGGCGTACTCCCTGGCGAACACCGGCAACTGGGAGGGCCGGCTGGAGTTCTTCATCCGGCTCCGGCCGGGTGGGCTGTTCTCCACCTACCTGCAGGAGCGCGCCCGGCCCGGGGAACGGCTCACCGCGCACGGCCCGCAGGGCGCCTTCGGCCTGCGGGAGACCGGGCTGCGGCCCCGCTGGTTCGTCGCGGGCGGGACCGGGCTGGCCCCGCTGCTGTCGATGGTCCGGCACATGGCCGAGTGGCAGGAGCCCCAACCGGCCAGGCTGCTCTTCGGGGTGAACGAGGAGGCGGACGTGTTCGGCCTCGCCGAGCTCGACGCCGTGGCCGCCGAACTGCCCGGGTTCCGCTACGAGGTCTGCGTGTGGCGGCCCGGCCCCTCGTGGCAGGGGCAGGCGGGCACCCCGGCCGACCGGGTGGCCGAGCTGCTCGCGGCGACGGCGGAGAAGCCGGACATCTACGTCTGCGGCCCGCCGCCCATGGTCGACGCGGTCGCCCAGGCCGCGCTCACGGCCGGCGTGCCGGAGGAGCGGGTCATCCGGGAGCGCTACCTGCCGACCTGACGGTCCCAGGCGGCAGGGGCGCCGGCCTTGACCGGGTCGCGTGGCACGGGGCGCGGCCGGGCCAGATCCGGGGACGGCGCGGGGCACCGGCCTGACCAGGCCCGAGGGCGGTGCGGGGCGTTGACCTGACCAGGCCCGGGCGGCGCGGGCCCGGCCCTGGCCGAGGCCGGGCGCGGTCCTGACCGGGGCCGGGAACGGCGCGGGCGCGGGCGGGAGCGGCAGGGGCGCCGTCAGCGGTCGCCGCCGGGGTGCCCGGCGGCGCGGCCCCCGGAATCCTCCGGCCGGCCGGTCTCGGGCCCGGCGCCCGGCCGATCCACCGGCCGGGACGGGCCGATGCCGTCCGGTGCCGCCGCCCGCGATCGGGCCTGCTCCCGCCGGGGAACCGAGCGGAGGAGGCGGAGGATGGCGGCGCCGCCGAGATAGGTGATGAGCGCGTCCTCCGGCAGGCCGTACACGGCGGGGGCGGCGTCGGGGAAGCTGCTGTTGCTGAGCAGGGCGTAGATGACGCTCACGAACCCCGCGATCACGAGGATGAGGCGGGTGGCCGGCCGGGCCACCACCCGGGCCGGTGCCTCGGGCAGCGCGACCCGGACCCGGCCGGTGACCCGGGCGCCGCCCGGCTCGAACCGCCCGAACACCATGATCAGCAGGGCGAGCACCGCGCTCAGCATGATCAGCCAGGGGATGCGCCAGGCGAACCACGCCGGCGAGCCGACCTCCGGGGTGGGGAGGACGCCGGCGAAGTGCAGCGCGCCGGCGAGCAGGATCGCGGCCGAGATGTGCCAGATGAAGATCACCATGATCACGGTGTTCACGGCGACCACCACCAGCCACGGCGTGCGGCGCCGCAGCCAGCGTTCGCCCCGCTCCCGGAGCAGCAGCGCGGCGCCGAGCTGCGCGGTGGCCACCGCGATCAGCGCGAGGCTCGGCGGCGACATGTTGTGCAACCGCTCCCCCGGCACGTTGATCATGCTGACCGGGTAGGGACCGGCCAGGGTGAGCAGGAGCAGGGCGGCGAACCCGCCGAGCAGCAGCGGCAGCGCCACCCGGGGGCGGGCCGGCAGCCGCCCGTCGTACCAGGCGAACCCCATCTGGTGGATGGCCAGCCACCCGAACAGGTAGTTGCCGTACCCCCAGAGCGGCCTCCCGGTCAGCCGGGCGACGTCCCCGAGGGCGACCAGGCCGGCCAGCACCAGCGGGACCAGCAGCCCGTATCGGCGGTGCAGGGCGTACATCGGCGGGGTGAGGGCGACCACGGTCAGGTACGCCACCAGGAACCACAGCGGGATCGTGGCGAACCAGGCGACCAGGCGGACCCGGGAGGGGTCGGTGTCCCACAGCCGGGCCGCGAGCGCACCGGCCGCGATCACGAGCACCAGGGTGGTGGTGGGCCGGACCAGCCGGCCGCTGCGGGAGATCAGCCACTCGACCGCGTTCCCGCCCCGGCGCCGCTCCGCGGTCAGCGACGCGGCGTTGGCATAGCCGCCGACGAAGAAGAAGATCGGCATGACCTGGACCGCCCAGGTGATCGGGAACGCCCACGGCAGGTCGGGGAGTGCCGAGCGGCCGGAGAGCTCGCCCTGCTCGTCGTAGCCGACCACGGACACGAGCCAGTGCCCGAGGACCACCGCGATGATCGAGATCGCCCGGAGCAGGTCGATGAACCGGTCCCGCGTGGGCGGGGTTCGCTCGGCGAGCTCCCGGACCCGGGTCAACGCGGCGCGCATCGTCTCCGACCTCCCGGGGCGGCCTTGGCCGATCGCTGACTGTTCTCTACCCCCGGCCGCGGCGGGCGCATGCCTCGGGGCCCGCTCCGGGCTTGCCGTCCTGCTCCGGCCGCGAGTCGTCGCCCCGGAACCGGCCCGGCCGTACGGAGACAGCCGTACGGAGGCAGCGGAAGGCCCCTCCCGACGCGCGGGAGGGGCCTCGCCGGGTGACAGGCTCGCCTGTCAGCCCGTAACCGGATCAACTCGTTCCCTCAGCTGCTCCGATCATCTACGGCCATGAGCGGCCGGACGGCAGATCCGTCAGAAGCCGAAGCCGCAGCCGCCGAAGCCGCCGAAGCCGCAGTCGTTGAAGAAGGGCGTGTTGTTGAACCAGCCGTTGTTGTTGAACCAGCCGCTGTTAGACCAGTAGCTGTCCCGGTGGGTCTCGTCGAAGAAGCTGATCGTCGCGGTGCCGTTGCTCACGACGAACGCCGACGAGTCGTCGTAGGAGTCGTTCCAGCAGTTGCTGGTCCAGAAGTTGCTGTTGTTCCAGAAGTTGTTGCAGTCGTTGAAGAAGACGTTGTTGTCGAAACAGGGCCCGAAATTGCCGGTCGGCGCGGTGGCGCTGGCGGCGGTGGCGCCCAGGGTGAGCGCACCACCGGTGAGGGCGGTCCCCAGCGCCAGACCAGCGAGGATCTTCTTGAATGCAGGCATTGCATGTCCTCCTAAATAGGAACCGTTCGCCCAAGAAATGGCAGAGCCTATTTCCTGGACTCGGAACGAGAAGCGTCGCCATTGACACTTCCGCCCCGCATTCCTGCACTCACGTGATTTCCTGGACGATCCAGGCGCAAACAGGCGCATAGTGGTCTTGATTTAGCATTGGGGACATATCTACTGCCATTACGGTTGGAAAGTCCCCTTTGTGACGAAATATCCGATTCCAAGATCCAGAGGCCGTACGGCACCGCAGGTCAGGGCGCCGGCGCACCGGACGGCGCCGGCGGCGCCGCCGATCCCGAGCCCGGGACGCCGAGATGCATCGGCCGCGGGAAAGCCGTGGGAAATACGTCAACGAAGCGCCTAAACACCGGGCGGAATTCGAATGACACGGTGCGGGATCACGCTGAATTCCGTAAAAACCACCATCGGGCCTGGACGCCTCGCCGGGCGGAATTCCCCGCGCCGGACCGGGTACCCCGCCGGCCGGGTTCCAGAGCCAGGCCGAACCCCGTGCCCGGTAGTCGGGCCTCCCGCCGGTCCTCGCGGGCGGCCGCGCCGGGCCGTGCCGTACCGGATCACGCGGGCCGGACGTGACCGCCGCGCGGCGGGCGGCGACCGACCGTTCCGGGCACGAGATGTCGGGTCCGGTACGGCGGGCCGCACCTAGCGTGGGCTCGTGGCCGGGAAAGGAGCGACGGGATGCTGGAGCGGCTGAACCGGGCCGTCGACTACATCGAGCGGCACCTCGATCAGCGGATCGACGGGGCCGAGCTCGCGCGGATCACCCTCATGTCGGAGTACCACTTCCGGCGGCTGTTCTCCGCGCTCGCCGGCATTCCCCTCTCGGAGTACATCCGCCGGCGGCGGCTCACCCTCGCGGGCGCCGAGGTGCTCGCCGGGAAGGAGACGCTGCTCGATATCGCGGTGCGGTACGGCTATGGCTCCGGTGAGGCGTTCGCCCGCGCGTTCCGGGCCCTGCACGGTGTCGGGCCCGCCGAGGCGAGGCGGACCGGTGCCGCGCTGTTCTCCCAGCCACGCATCTCGTTCCGCCTCGTCGTCGAAGGGAGCAGCGGTATGCGATACCGGATCGTGGAGAAGGAGGGGTTCCGCATCGTGGGCAAGAAGGCCCGTCTCCCCTTGGTCCATGAGGGGATGAACCCCGCGATCGTCGCCTTCGTGCAGAGCATCGACCCGGAGACCCGGCGGCGGATCGAGGAGCTCTCCGACCAGGAGCCGCGCGGCATCCTCAACGTGAGCCACGACCTCGCCGAGGGCCGCGCGGAGGGCACCGAGTTCGACTTCTACACGGCGTGGTCACCGGCGCTCCCACGCCCGAGGACCTGGACGTGCTGCCCGTGCCGGCGGGGACGTGGGCGGTCTTCGAGATCTCGGGCGACTTCCCCCTGGCGATCCAGTACCTGTGGCGGGACGTCTTCACCCAGTGGTTCCCGTCGAACCCCTATCAGAGCAGGCCGGGCCCGGAGATGCTCAGCGCCCGGATCTCACCGGACGGGTCGAGGGCGGACGCGGAGCTGTGGATCCCCGTGGAGCGGACCGCGCACTGATCACGGCCGGCCCGGAGCCGGGTCACGGGACAGAAGTGAATGTTGGGGCGAATGCTTCCAGTTTGAACGTTCGGTGCGGTAGAAGATCTTCAAAAAGCCGATCATCCCTTTGGGGTAATCCGTGAAGAAGATCCTGCGAGCGCTCACGGCATTCGCCGCCGTCTTCGCCTTCATCGGCCTCTCCGGGCCGGCCCACGCCACCACGGCCGACACCGACCCCGGGCTCGCCGCCGAGTGGCAGTACGCGTGGGACACCTACAAGTTCTACGACCGCACGCCCCCGGCGCCGGACTCGGGGCGCAGCCAGCGCACGGCCACGATCTCCATCGTGATCGACGCCCCGTTCCGGCACGTGTTCGACGCGTACTCGAACTTCAGCAACCACATCGGCCGGAACCCGTTCCTGACCCGGGTCGTCACCCACAAGGACTGGCGCAAGGGCAGCCTGCGCCACATCAACCTCACCGCCGTTGAGGAGGTGCCGTACGAGGGCACGATCGTCACCCTCAACACCCACGCGCAGCAGCGCCTCCACCGGAGCAAGCGCTACTACGAGGTCGACTCCTGGTCGGCCCCGGGCGTGGTGACCCACCAGAAGATCGTCTTCAAGCCGCTCAGCAAGCGGCAGACCAAGGTCACCGAGTACCTCACCTTCGAGGCCGACAACTCGCTGATCGACTTCACCGCCACGAACGGCGTGGCAGCGCACCAGCAGATCCAGGCCGCCCTCAAGCAGGCGATCGAGAACGGCGAGCTCTGACCCGCCCGCTGAGCCGGGTGCCTGGTTCCCAGTGAGCCGTGTGGGCACGGCCGCGGTCACACGCGCGGCCGTGCCCATTCGGCTTCCATGGAGGGACGCCGGGTGTGGCGGGACATCGAGGGTGCTCTGGAGATCCGCGGCTTCCACCGCTCCTCGCCGGAGGAGTGTCCTCGCCACCGCGGGATGTCCCCGCTCGCATGGCGCGGCCGTACGAGAGCGGCGTGCCTCGGCAGCGCCGGGAGACCATGCCGACCCCCTCTGGACCACGTGACCACTGCTCTCCCATCGGCTGGAACATCGGCCGGGATGCAATACGCGGCGGCGCATCCCGCCACTTCACCGCTCATCGCCGGGGTGCGCCGGCGAGCGGACGGGCACGGGCTGCCGGATCATTCCATGGCGATCACACGGTTAGCAGCCAGCCGGTGATGATCGAGCCGAGCGACAGGACGACCCCCGTTAAGAGCGACCAGCAGCCCCACCGGACGAACCGGTACTTGCGCCGGACGAGCACGCTGATCCGGAGGAGTTCCCCGGCCAGTTCGGTGACATTCGCGGCCCGGGGATGGGAAAGCCTTCTGACGACTTCTTCCGCCGTGCCGTACTGGGCGATATCCATGAAGTGAGTGAGTGAACCGTCCCGCTTCGGTGCGCCCACCTGCGGATAGACGGCGCCGGCGAATGCTCCGACGGCGAAAGCGTCAAGCCCACCCCCACCCACCAGAGCCATTCCACCCTGTCGTCGAGGCCCGTCGGCGACCAGGTCCCGGCCAGCAGCCCGGCCGCCACGGCGCCCAGCCCGATGCCGGCGATACCGAGCAGGACCTGCGCTTTCGTATCGACACGGTCGAGCTCCGCCTTGGCCTCTCCCAGCAGCCGTTCGGCCTCCGCGCGAACGAGGTCTTCGTGAGAGGCGGCCCGATTCTTCTCGCCGGCGAATAACCGTCGCAGCATGTTGTCCCCCGTCGCATCCCCCAATGCCATTATGCGCTCAATTGGATATGCGCGACCGGGGTTCAGAAAAATGCGTCGATGTTAATCGATAGCGGGTGAGCGAGAATAGCGGCGATCAGGATATGTTCCGGGAATCGGCGGCCGCGCGGAGAGGTGGCCGCGCATGCCGCGACGGTCGCGCACGCCGGGAGGGGTCGCGCACCAGCCGGTGCCGGATCCCGGCCATGGCGCAGGGCGCCTACCCCCGGCCTTCCCGACGAGGCAGGGGAGGCGTTCCTCCGGCACGGCCGCCGTGGGAGGGGGAACGTGCCGCGGCTCTCGCCGGCCGGCTCAGCCCACCGGTCGACGGCGCACTCCGCCGAACCGTACGCACCTCGCCCGCAGCGCGCCCGGGGCGTGCCGGCCCAGCGGCGTGCTGCCGGAGACCGGCCAGGGCTCACCCCGCGCCGCGCATCCCACCCGGGTGACACGTACGGCCGGCGTCCAGGGGGCGAGCGGCGCGCCGGCCCGGAGACGCAGCGCGATCAGTGCCGGATCGCCGGCGTGCCGGGGCGTACGGCCCGCCGACCGGTGCGGCGCGCCTGCCTGCGGTCATGACGCCGAGGTGGAAGCTCGTCATCGTTTCTGTTACGAAGCGCGCCGCCCTCTCGCCTTCAATTCGGACATGAGGGATGTTAGGCAGCGTTACTTCGCCACAAGCGACCGATAGGAGCGTGCGTGGAAGACATCCTGTCCGGGATCTCGGACTTCGTCTGGGGGCCCTTCCTGCTCATCCCCCTGCTCCTGCTGACCGGCCTGTACCTCACGATCGTGCTGCGGGGCCTGCAGTTCCATAAGCTGCTCTACGCCCTCTGGCTCGCGTTCATCCGTCGTAAGGAGCCGGAAGGCACGGGCGACATCAGCCACTACCAGGCCCTGTCCACCGCGCTGGCGGCCACCGTCGGCGTCGGCAACATCGCGGGTGTCGCGACCGCCATCCACTTCGGCGGACCGGGCGCGGTCTTCTGGATGTGGGTGACCGGCCTCGTCGGCATGGCCACCAAGTACTGCGAGGCCTTCCTCGGCGTCCGCTTCCGCCGTACCGACGCCAAGGGCGAGCAGAGCGGCGGCCCGATGTTCTACCTCACCTATGGGATCGGCGGTAAGTTCGGCGCCACCCTGGGCATCCTCTTCGCGATCTTCGGCGCGATCGCGGCCTTCGGCATCGGCAACATGGTGCAGTCCAACAGCGTGGCCGATGCGATCAACTCCCAGTGGGGCGTCCCCATGTGGGTGACCGGCCTGATCATCACGGTGATCGCCGCCGTCGTCATCCTCGGCGGCATCAAGAGCATCGGTGCGTTCACCAGCGCCTTCGTGCCCGTGATGATCATCTTCTACATCCTGGGCGCCCTGTGGGTGATCATCGCCAACATCGGGAGCCTGCCGAGCGCCATCGCCACGATCGTCACGGACGCCTTCACCGGCACCGCCGCCACCGGTGGCTTCGCCGGCGCCACCGTCCTGCTGGCGATCCGGTACGGCGTGGCCCGCGGCATCTTCTCGAACGAGTCCGGCCTGGGCACCGGCGGCATCGCGGCGGCGGCCGCCAAGACGAACGAGCCCGTGCGGCAGGCGCTCGTGTCGATGACCCAGACCTTCATCGACACGATCGTCGTCGTCGGCATGACCGGCCTGGTGATCGTGGTCACCGGTGCCTGGCAGAGCGGCGAGAACGGCGCCCCGCTCACCTCGCTCGCGTTCAGCCAGGGCCTGCCCGGCGAGTGGGGCGGCATCATCGTCACCCTCGGCCTGGTCTTCTTCGCCTTCTCCACCCTCCTCGGTTGGGCGTACTACGGCGAGCGCTGCATGGACCGGCTCTTCGGCCGGGGTGCGGTGGTGCCGTACCGGCTGGTGTTCATCGTGCTGATCTTCGTCGGCACGGTGCTCGAGCTGCAGACCGTGTGGACGTTCTCGGACATCATGAACGGCCTCATGGCGCTGCCGAACCTCATCGGCCTGGTTCTGCTCTCCGGCCTCGTGGTCCGGGAGACCAAGGCGTACTTCAGCCGTCCCGACTGGCAGACCGAGTACCGGCCCGTCTCGACGAAGCGGTGAGCCGCGGGGCTCATCACCCCTGACCGTCTGAATCCGGCTCCGTCACATCGGCCCGTGCCCGGCGCCGCGTCACCGGCGGCGCCGGGCACGGGCCCAACCCGGCAGGGAGCCGCTCTCACCGGTGACCATGGTGGGAGCGGCTCCCTGCTCTCGTTTCATCCGCCTGGCCCTGCCTGTACGGCGCATCCTGCACCGATGTCACCTGATCCGCCCACACGACCATTTGGGTAAATGAACTCAATTCACACTTGATCGTAATCATGCTACAGTTCACCCCAGTTGCCCCTTTAGTCACAGGAGGCACTGGTGCGACAGCTCCCCCATGCTCTGCTTGCGCTGACGACCGTTGCGCTCACCGTGGCGACCGCCACCCCGGCCGAGGCCGCCTCCCGGCCCAAGGGGGTGCCGAAGGCCGCGATCACCGCCCAGGTGAAGAAGGTCGTGGACGGTGACACGATCCACGTGATCTCCAGGGGACGGACGCTCAAGGTCCGGCTGCTGGAGATCGACACCCCCGACTGGGGCCAGTGCTGGTACAACGCGGCGACCGCGAAGACCAAGGCGTTGCTCCCGGTCGGCAAGCCCGTCTACCTGCTCCGTGACCGTGACCCCAAGGACCGGTACGGCCGGTACCTCTTCTACGTCTGGTCCCACAACGGGACGTTCGTGAACCGGTACCTGGTGCGGTACGGCTACGCCCGGGCGATGCTGATCAAGCCGAACGACAAGTACATCAAGCTGATGCGCAGCGAGGAGGCCAAGGCCAAGCGGCAGAAGCTGCGCATCTGGTCCGGCCGGTGCGACAAGGGCGGGACCGCCAAGCCGAAGACCAAGGGCGGGACCGCCGAGCCGAAGACGACTGCCCGGACCGGCACGGACCCGCGGTTCCGCACCTGCGCCGAGGCGAACCGGAACGGGTACGGCCCCTACTACCGGGGGCGCGACCCCGAGTACGCCTGGTACCAGGACCGCGACGGCGACGGGGTCGTCTGCGAACGGTGACCCTGATCGGACCGCCGCCCACGGTCACGGCCATCGAGAGGACCGCTGCGTGAGGCGATGAGGGCGGCCACGGCGGCGGTCCCACCCATGGGCGGCGCCGCCCGCCAAGGCCCGGGCACCTGGCCCGGGCCGGCACGACGGCGAATCTCCCCGCCGGGCCCGGCCCGAGGCGGGCGGCGAGATCGGACGGGACCACCGCCCGGTGGCATCGCCGGTCCGGCGGGGTGACCATCGGGCGGGTGCACCGAGACCCGGTGCCGCCGGGAGCGGCGGTACCTCGGATCGGTCTCCGCACCGCGCCAGAGGGGCGATGGTGCGGGCTCGCGGAGCGTCCGGCCTGGTGATCCGGTGGATCGCCGGGCCGGGAAGACTCACGCAGGCGAAGCCCGGTCCTGAGCTCGGCAACGGCCATCGTTCGGGACCGCCGCTCGCCGCGCGACGACATCCTCCGGTGACCGCGACTTCCCCTGCGGGTCCCACCACCCGACCCGCGCGGTACGAAAGGGAGCCTCCCATGTCGTCCGTTCTGTTGGCGCTCTTGCCGGCGCTCGCCGGCGCGGCGATCGCATATCTCGTGGCGCGGAGCCGTACCGCCGCCGAGCGCGCGGACCTCAGGGTCGCGCAGGAGCGGTACCGCCAGGCCCGCGCGGAAGCGGACGGCCTGCGCTCGGAACGTGACAAGGCCCACGAGCGCGTCTCCGGCCTGGAGCGGGAGCACTCCAAGGCGCAGACCGAGCTCAAGACCCTGACCGGGCAGGTCACCCGTCTGCAGGCCGCCCTGGAGGCCGGCCAGGAGAGGCTGCAGCGCGCCGAGGCCGAGGCCGAACGGCTGAAGGCGTCTCTCGAAACGGAGCGGCAGCGGCTGGACGAGCGCGACCGCCTGCTCCAGGAGGCCGAGAAGAAGATCGCCGCCCTGGCGGCCAGGGAGGACAAGGCGCGCGAAGAGGTCCAGGAGCTCCGGGAGCAGCTCAGCGAGCTGACCGCCCAGAAGCAGGGGCTGCAGGAGCAGGCCGCCCGGCTGGAGGCCGCCCGGAAGGAGCTGGATCGGATCCGGGAGCGCAATAACAAGCTGCTGGAGGAGACGCTCCGCGCCACCGCGGCCGACATGCTGCAAAAGTCCCGGACGGAGCTGGTCGCCGAGGCGGAGGAGCGGCTCGCCGCGGTCAGCAAGCCGGTCAAGGAGCAGCTCGCGCTGCTGGACCGGCAGCTCCAGGAGTTCAGCACCAGCCGCGCGGCGGCGGAGGCCAAGCTCGATCAGCAGCTCGCCACCCTGGCCGAAGAGGGCGCGCGGACCCGGGAGGAGACCCGCAAGCTGGTCGAGGCGCTGAAGAAGCCGCAGGTCCGCGGCCGGTGGGGCGAGATGCAGCTCAAGCGCGCCGTCGAGCTGGCCGGGCTCGTCGAGCACTGCGACTTCGACTCCCAGGTCCACCTCGCGGACGACGACAACGCGCAGCGGCCCGACCTGGTGATCCACCTGTCCAACGGCCGGCATGTGGTCGTCGACGCGAAGGTCCCGATGACCGCGTTCATCGCGGCGATCGAAGCGAGCGACGATGCCGAGGCGGACAAGCACTGGGCGGATCACGCCCGGCAGCTCCGGCAGCACGTCGACGATCTCGCGAGCAAGGAGTACCACCGGCGGGTGGGCGCCTCGCCGGAGTTCGTGGTGCTGTTCGTGCCGAGCGACGCCTTCCTGGTGCCGGCCCTGGAGCACGACCCGGCCCTGCAGGAGTACGCCGCCACCAAGCGGGTCATGATCGTGACGCCGACCATCCTGATCGCCATGCTGCGCACGATCGCCTACGCCTGGACCCAGGCCGCGCTGGAGGAGAACCTCAAGCAGGTCTACGACATCGGGCGCGAGCTCTATGAGCGGCTGTCCAAGCTGGGCGAGCACTTCGAGCGGCTCGGCAAGGCGCTCAACCAGTCGGTCAAGGCGTACAACGACACGGTGGGCTCCCTGGAGCGGCGCGTCCTGGTCACCGCGCGCAAGTTCCACTCGCTGAAGCTCACCGAGACGCAGCTCAAGCGGCTGGACCCCATCGAGCAGGCGCCCCGGCCGCTCGGTGCTCCCGAGCTGACCGGACCGGCGGCCGATGAGGCGAGCGGTGTGACCCCTGCTCCGGCCGGCGGCCCGGAGACCATCGGCTGATCCGCGTCACCGGCTCACCGCCGCCGCACCGGAGCCGCGGGTCGTACGGCGAACGCGGCGGCGACCCGGGAGCGGGGCCCCGAATGTACGGGAGGCGGTGTCCCGGAGGTAAGCGAGCGGGCGCGGTCCCGGCATCCGCCGCGCCGCACCTCAGGCCCCGCTGCCCCGGACCGCGGGTCCGGCTCCCGGCGGCAAGACCTACGCGCACGCCGACCCAATCCGGCTTGGCGGCGCCGCCGGGCGCACCCCGCTCAGGCCGCCTCGGTCACCGTGGTGACGCCCGCCGTGGGGGAGGTACGGCGCGGGAGCGTGGCCAGCGCCACCACGCCCGCCAAGAGGTAGATCACCGAGACGAGCGCGGCTCGGGTGGGGTTGCCGCCCTCGGTGGCGAAGACCGGGACCGTGTTGAACGCCAGGTTCGCGGTGGCGTGCATCAGCATCATGGCCGCCACGCTGCCGCCGGTCCCGATGAAGATCCGCACGAAGATCATGGTCGCCCCGATGAGCTGGAGGAGGAACATCGGGAACACCTGGTCGTTCTGCGCGGTCCCCGGCATGAAGAACATCGGCAGGTGCCACAGGGCCCACAGCGAGCCGTGCACCACGCTCGCCTTGACCGGCCCCCACTGGCCCAACGCCCGGGTCAGGGCGTAACCGCGCCAGCCGAGATCCTCACCGACCGCGGCCATCCAGAAGGTGGCGAGCGTCCACGTGGTCGGCGCGACCAGCCAGGCGGCGGGAGCCGTACCGGACGTCAGGGACTCCACGGCGACGGCGGCGAGCGGCACGGCGAACGGCACGAGCAGCACCACCAGGTACCAGCGGGCCGCGAACCGGACACGGACCGCCATGCCGAGGAGGCGGCGCAGCTCCCCGCGCCCGCCGCGGACCGCGGCGAGCAGGCACGCGGTCAGGGTGGGGGCCATGATCGCGGTCAGGCCGAGCAGGCTCTGCAGGTCGAGGTCGATGCTGAGGCGGCCGTGGGCGTCCAGCACCAGCGGGATGTAGCACACCCAGGTGACGGCGGTGGCCAGCACGTAGAACCAGATCAGCCCGCGGAGGTCGGCGCGGTGGGCGGCGGTCGTCATCGCTCCCCTCGTTTTATTTCGAACGTCCGTCTTAAAACGGTACGATAGCACCATGCCGCGAGTGGTGGATCATCGGGCCCGCCGTGCCGAGATCGTCTCGGCCGTCCTCGACCTCATCGCCAGGGAGGGCGCGGAGGCGGTGACGGTGCGCAAGGCCGCAGCCGCCGCGGGCGTGTCCGTGGGGGCGCTCGCGCACTACTTCGCCGACAAGGACGAGCTGCTGACCGCCGCGTTCACCGAGGTCGTCGCCAGGAGCGCGTTCCGGCTCCGCGAGCTTCCGCCCTACCCCGACACGGCGGAGCTGCTCTTCCAGGCGCTCCTCGCCTCACTGCCGCTCAACGACGCCCGGCACACCGAGGCCCGGGTCTGGCTCGCCTTCCTCGACCGGGCCCTGGCCCGCGAGGACTCCACCGCCCTGCTCCGCGCGGTCTACGACGAGTGGCGGAAGGCCATCGCCGAGATCATCACCAAGGGGCAGAAGGAAGGACGGTTCCGCGCCGACCTCGACCCCTTGGCGACCGCCGGTTCGCTCATCGCCCACGTGGACGGGCTCACCCTGCAGGCGGTCTTCGACCCGGCCGCGTTCGACCACGACACCCTGCGCCGGCTCGTCCACGCCCAGGTGCGATCCCTGCTCGCGGACTGAGCACCCGCACGGCCGGCCGTACGGCCAGGCGGCGTGCGGTACGGCGACGCGGCGTGCGGTACGGCCGGCCGGCGGGGGGCGGATGGCGAGGCGGCGGGCCGTACGGCGAAGCGGTGAGGCCCCGGCGCTTGACCTTGACACGGGCGTCAAGGTCTTACCGTCCGGCCATGCTGAAGGAGCTGACCATGCAGATCGGGGAGCTGGCCCGGCGCGCCGGGGTCAGCACCAGAGCGCTGCGCTACTACGAGCAGGTGGGCCTGCTCGCCCCTGCCCGTGCCGCAAACGGCTACCGGGAGTACGACGAGCTCGACCTGATCCACGCCCGGAACATCCGGGACCTGCTCGCCATCGGCCTCACCACCGAGGACATCCGCGGCTACCTGGAGAAGGGCTGCCTCGACCGGCCGCTCGAGGAGACCCCGCGCTGCGCCGCGGAGCTGACCACGGTGGAGGCCCGGCTGCGCAGCCTCGACGAGCGCATCAGCCGGCTGCAGCGGCTGCGGGACCGGCTGGCCCGGCACGGCGAGGAGATCCGGCGGGCGATCGAGAACGGCGAGGCCGTCCGATGACGGCGGTCGGGACCCGGTCCGCGGCCGGCGGCGCCGCGTCGCTGCTCCGGGTGCTCCCGCTGGCCGGGGCGTCGTTCGCCGCGGGCACCGGCGACATGGTGATCGCCGGGATCCTGCCCGCCCTCGCCGCAGGCCTGCGGGTGAGCGAGGCGGCCGCGGGGCAGCTGGTCACCGCGTACGCCGTCGCCTACGGGTGCGGCACCGTGCTGGTCGCCGCGCTGACCGGCGGGATGCCGCGCCGCCGGGTGCTGACCTGGGGCCTGGCCGCGTTCACCGTGGTCAACGCGGCCGCGGCGGTGGTCTCGTCGTTCGGGGTGCTGCTGGTGCTGCGGGTCCTTGCCGGGCTGGCGGCCGCGGCGTGCACCCCGGCGGCGGTGGCGATCGCCGCGGAGGTCGCGCCGGAGGAGCGGCGTGGCCGGTACCTGGCCTTGGTCACCGGCGGGCTCACCGTGGCGCTCGTCGCCGGCGTCCCGGCCGGCACCTGGCTCGGCGGGGAGTACGGGTGGCGGTCGACGATGGTGTTCGTCGCCCTGCTCGGCGCGGTGTCCCTGGCCGGGGCCGCCGGGGTGCCCTTCGTGCCGGCGCCGCCCTCGCTCGGTCTGCGGCGCCGCCTCGCCCCGCTGGCCGTACCGGCGGTGGCGCGGCTGCTCGCCGCCACGGTGGTGAGCGGGATCGGCGGCATGATGATGCTCACCTATCTCTTTCCGGTGCTCCGCGAGGCCGGCGGTGTCGGCCACCAGCAGATGACCGCGTTGTTCACCCTGTACGGCGTGGCCGGCACGGCCGCCGCCTGGCTCGGCGGGCGCGGGGCCGACCGGTGGGGGCCCTACCGGACGCTGGTGGCGGCGCTGGCCGGTTACGGGGTGACGTTGTGGGCCGCCGCGGCGCTGACGATGGCCGGGGGCGTGCCATCGGCGGTGCTCGGCGTGGTGGTCGTGCTGCTCGCGCTCGCCGCCTGGGCGATCAACCCGCCGCTGCAGTCGATGATGTACGGCTTCGCCCGCGGCGCCGCCGCCGAGGCGATGGCGCTCGCCACTGCCGCGTTGTTCACGGGCGCTTCCTTGGGTGGGGCGATGGGCGGGATTCTCCTCGATGGATGGGGACCCGCGGCCATCCCGCTGGCCGGTGGTGTGCTCCTGCTCGCGGCCGTGCCGCTGATCCCCCGCCGGGCGTCGTCCTGACCGCCTTTCCGTGTGTGACACGGAGGGCTTCCAGGCCGCGGACGGCTCCGACCTCTCTGTGGGTCCCTATTGACCGGAGACCTGCAAAGGCGGAGCAGTGCCCGGATCGCCTGCGACGCGCGATCGGCTTCGTGTGGACGGAGGCAAGCTGCAGCCCAGGCGGGGTACGCCGTCGCGCTTCGCGGCCAACCGACCGCACGACAGCCGTGCTTCGTGGGGGAGACCGGAAAACCAAAAAGCCCACTCCGTGATTGGAGTGGGCCATTGAGCTGCGCGGCCGAGAGGACTCGAACCCCTAACCTTCTGATCCGTAGCAGGATCACTAATGTCCACAGACGTCTACGGCTGACATAAACGCCTGCTCAAAAGAGGTGACCGGCCTCGGAGGTTCCACAGCTGTCCGTGGTCGTCCAGGGTTGTTGTTAGCACCTGCGTTAGCAAGATCAACAGATGGAGAGGCTCGGTTGGGCCGCCGGTTATCGTCGTCATCGGAGGATCTTCATTGCCTCAAGTACCCCTTGTTATCCGGTGTCCGAGTGGACCGTGGCCAATGCCCGTATCCCCGTCGACCGTATTGAGGCGACCATGACCAGGTAGATTCCTATCGAGTAAAGTGTCGTCGCCGCGCTCAGCCGCTTGGTTGTCGTGCATGCGCGTAGGCGCTGGTCGGGAAGGCGGGAGCACATGCCCACCAGACGATGGGCCGCCCTGGCGGTCACCGTGCTGATCACGTCCATGATCACGGTGAATCCCGCCACCGCGCAGGCGGACGCTCCCCGCCCGGTGCGCGCGGTCAAGCGGCTGCTCCGAGCCAAGCACGGCGTCCGGGTCGTGGAGACCACCCGCTATTTCCTGGACGAGTGGTCGAAGACCTTCGGGAACGGGGTCAGGATCCGCGGGGTGCTCCAGCTCGGCCCGTCCGGCCCGGTGGCCGTGCGGTTCACCTGGTGGGACCTGCCTCGGAAGGCCGATTCCACCGCCGCGAAGCCGGACGCCCATCGGGTGATCCGCCTCGGCAAGGACGTGTACGTCGGCCGCGACCAGTACCCCGGACCGGTGCCGGCCGGCAAGAAGTGGATCCGGTTCCCGAAGAACCACCTGGGCGCCATGAACCGCGACATGGCCCAGGACGCCGGGCTGCAGCCGATCAACGTGTACGACCCGTCCATGCTGACGGCCGTGCTGAAGCGCTCGACGAGCACGCGGGTCTCCGGCGGGTTCCTCTATCGGGGCACGATGAGCTACCGGGAGCTGAGCAAGATCTCCAAGAACGCCATCGTCTCCTGGACCACGGGCCGGCCCATCGGGAAGAAGAGCAAGGGGACCATCGCGTGGCGGCTGTGGACCGACCGCACCGGCCTGCCCACCCGTTTGATCACCACGGACACCGCGGGGGAAGGCAAGAAGGCACTGGTCAAGCGCAGCGACACGCGCTACACCGGCTGGGGATTCCACCTCGTCGTCACCGCTCCGCCCGCCGACGAGGTCATCGACGAGGCTGATCTGCTGGCGTACGTCCGCCGGCAGAACGAACCGATTCCACCGGACGACAAGAACACCTGAAGCCGAGTTGCGTTCGCGGCCACGAGCGCCGGTTTCCCGGTTCTCCAGGTGGTCGGTGCCGGCAATGCCGGCATGACCGGTGCGCCGGTGGATGCTCGCGAACGGCGTGGCGGTGGCCGTGCTGGCGGCAGAACCTGGGGCGACACGCTTCAGGGGAGCTCAGCAGCGCCTGAGCCTGGGACCGGTCCTATAGCCGGTCGGCGCCTTGCGTAGTAGCGCTGCGCTAAGGGCCGTACCTGTCGCGGTCGTTCGCCTGCTCGCCCTCAGCCCGTGGCCCTTCGGCCTCGCGAGCGTTCGTGTCAGGCGATTGCTGTACTTCACCGCTGTACGAAGATCAAAAGGCCCACTCCATGATCGGAATGGGCCTTTGAGCTGGCGCGGCCGAGAGGACTCGACCCCCAGGGCCGCATGCCTAGCCGCCGGACGGGCGTAGGGCAACACCAGGCGGCGCGCAGCGCCGCCCTTGTTAGCAACGGTGTTAGCAAAAGATCCGGATGATCTAGGAAGCACAAAGGCCCGCTTCCAGGTTTCCCCTGGTCACGGGCCTTTCCGTAGATGCGCGGCCGAGAGGACTCGAACCCCTAACCTTCTGATCCGTAGTCAGATGCTCTATCCATTGAGCTACGGCCGCCGGTGATTCACGACAGTGGTAACTGTACCAGACCCTGGACACCGGCTTGTGCCACGTTTTGCCCACTGCGCGCCGCGGAGCCTCGGCGGTGTCCACGCCCCGGTGACATGGGCGATGAGCCGGAGCAGCGCGCGGGCCGCCGCCGGCGGACGCACACCCCCAACGCGGCGCTCATCGGCGTCGTCCCACCCCGGCCACCCTCATACGCGCCGGCCGCTGGACCCGGTGCCGGGATGGGAAGCCGGTACGGCTGCCGCGCTCAGGTCTGCGGGACGAGCAGCGACAGGGTCTCGGCGACACAGGCGGGCTTCTCGTCGCCCTCGACGAACAGGGTGACCTTGAGGGCGGTGAGGGTGCCGTTCTGGGTGTCCTTCACGTCGAGGATCTCCGCACCCGCCCGCACCCGGGAGCCCACCGGCACCGGCCTCGGGAAGCGGACCCTGTTCAGCCCGTAGTTGATCCCCATGCGCAGGCCCTCGACCCGGTAGATCTCCTTGACGAGCGAGGGCAGCAGCGAGAGCGACAGGTAGCCGTGGGCGATCGTGCCGCCGAAGGGGCCCTCCTTGGCCCGTTCGACGTCGACGTGGATCCACTGGTGGTCGTCGGTCGCGTCGGCGAACAGGTTCACCTGTTCTTGGGTGATCTGCCGCCAGTCGCTGTACCCGAGGTGCTCTCCCTTGGCCGCCTTCATCTCGTCGAGGCTCTTGAAGATCCGCATGACCAGAACATAATTCGGATACCCCGGCCGCGCCAGCCCGCCGAGCGCGCCGCCCAGGCTCCTGCCGGCACCCGGCTCCTTCTCACCGGCCCGGCCCGAACGGCGGCCACCGCGATCCGCCCGCGGCCGACCGCACCCGGCCGCCCCGGTCCCGGCACGCCCCGGCGGCGCCGCACGGCTCAGCCTCGCCGTACGGCTCAGCCCTGAAGAGCGTCCCCGGCGACGGAGAGCACGTCCCGCACCTCGGGCAGGTCCCGGTAGGGCTGCAGACGGCGGAGGACCACCCGGGCACGTTCGGCGGTCCGCGCGCTCGCCACCCCGGCGGAGACCTCGAGCATCCGCCGGGCGGTGCGCGCCGCCTCCTCCGGTTCGTTGGCGTCCACGAGGGCGACGGCCAGCCAGGAGAGGTAGAGCCCGAGCTCACGGGCGTGCGTGGAGTCGTACCGGTCGAGCACCTCGGTCAGCAGCGGCACGGCACGCAGCGGCCTGCGGAGCTCGGTGTACACCCGGGCCTCCATGATCTGCAGCTCCGCGGGGTTCACCCAATAGAGGTAGGCGGGCGTCTCGCCGCCGTCGTCGCCGGCGAGCGCGTCCCCGGCCTCGCCCAGGGCGCGCATGGCCGCTTGCGCGTTCCCGGTCCGGGCGTGCGCCCAGGCCAGCCGGTCCCAGGCCAGGGCCCGGGCGCGGGCGGGCGAGCGCCGGTCGAGCACTCGCACCGCGCTCCGGGTCAGCTCGGTGCCCTCGCGCAGGCGGCCGCGGTTGACCTCCTGATAGCCCAGCGAGCCGAGCAGGTGGGACTCCAGCGTGCGGTCGCCGGCCTGGCGCGCGGCGCTGATGCCGAGCCGGTAGGTCCGCGCCGCCGTGTCATGCCGACCGGCGTCGCTGGCGACCCAGCCGGCGATCTGGGCGCACTCGCCGATGACGGTGAGCAGCGCGCGGCCCGTACGCGCATCGTGGCTGCCCTCCCGGTACAGCCGCACGATGCCGCCGAGCTCCCGGAACACCGGGCCGATCAGGTCACCCCCGCCGAGCACGTCATCGGAGCGGCGCAGGCCGTGCACGCGGGCGGCGAGGTGGGCCACGATCCCCGGGCCGATCCGCCGCCCGGCCTGGAGCACGCCCACGGGGTCGCCCTCGGGGAGCAGGCCGTCGAGCACCTCGCCCGGGGCCGGCCGGTACGGCTGCCACGATCCGGCGAACAATTCCTCCTCACCGAGGCCGAGCACGCGCGCCAGCAGCATCGGGTAGGGGTCCCGCGGCCGGCAGCGGCCCGCCTCCCAGTTCCGGATCGAGCGGATGAGCGATGCGCGTTCGGGCATGGGGACGCCGAGCCTCGCGGCCACCTCGGCGAGCCGCTTGGCCAGCTCCTTCTGGGACCAGCCCCGGTTACGCCGCTCGCGCCGGATCCGGTCCGCCCATGCGGGAAGGTCTTCCATGGCCGACGGTCGAGGTCGAAGGGCACCTTCCCCGAGTTTCCCTCTGCGCCCTCTGCCGCGGGCGGTCATCGGGCGGATTTCATGGGGCCGCATGCGCAGGCGAGCGCGTGTGCGCACGACGACAGGCATCCGATCGGGAGGTCAGACGCGTGACTCACGATGAGGCCGCGGCGGTGGCACCCGGTTGGCGGATCTGGCGGTCCGATGCCGGCCGATGGTGGGCCACCCGGATCCGGCCGTTCACCGCGGCCGCCGAGGCCGCCGGTGCCGCGCGCACCGTGGATGGCGATGACCTCGCCGAGCTGTGCCGGGCCATCGCCGAGCAGGAGCGCCTGGCCGCCCTCGCTCAGCGACCGTGAACTCCGCCGCGCACGCCCGGTGCGCCGGCTCGAGCGTCCCGCTGAGGCGTGCCGCGGCATCGGCCATGCGCGCCCAGCGGCTTGGGATCGGCGGCACACGGATGGCTCAGCGGCGCCGCGCCCGCCGCCCTTGACCCTGGCGAGGCCCCATGCTGAGCATGCGACCGGCGACCGGCCGGAGATCGAAGCACTCATCCGCGCCCGCGCCGAGTGGATGCGCGACCGATCCATGCCGGACTGGGACAACGCGCACGCCAAGGCCGCGGCGCTCGCCGGCCAGGCCGGCGGCACGGCCCCCGTTCGGGTCGCGGTCGACGAAGGCACCGGCTGTATCGCCGGGGTGGTGAGCGGCTACGACCACACCCCGGAACCGCTCTGGCCGGAGGAGGCCGAACGCAACGAGCCGTCGCTGTTCCTGGCCACCGCGTTCACGCACCCCTGCTACTACGGGCAGCGGATCGGCCGGCTCATGGCGTGGTGGGCGCTCGACCACACCCACCGGCTCGGCCGGCTATGGGTACGGCGCGGCACCGGCCCGTACCCCCGCCTGGTCGACTACTACACCCGCGAGCCGGGGTGGGCCCTCGTCAAGAAAGATCGAGCACCGGGGGATGACGGCCTACGGGTTCCAGCGCCGGGCCGAGCCGCAGCCGCACCTGCCGGAGCTCGCATGCGGCTCGGCGTGCACAGTAGGCCGATGCCGCATACGGATCGAACGTGGCCGCCAGGCGGTGATCGCCCGCCGGACGGTGAATCCAACGTGGCTGCCGGGCGGTGATCGGCTGCTGGGCGAGACATCCGGCCGGGTGTGGCATGAGCCTCAGGATGGCCCGTCAATGTCCCGGCGGATCCCCGGAAACCGGAAACGCCCTCTCCTGACGATCGAGGAGAGGGCGTTTCGCCCGAGCGGAGGCTCCGGGATTTGAACCCGGGAGGGGCGAATTAGCCCCAACCGCATTAGCAGTGCGGCGCCATAGACCGGACTAGGCGAAGCCTCCTGGAGTTTGCTCAGCACAGCGTACCGGCGATCGTGCAACGCGGCAAAGCGGAGCCCCGGTATGGCGCACCACCCGGGCAGCCGAGCCGTACGTCCGGCCCGGACGCGGTGGCCGAGCGCTGGAAAACAGGATAAGGCGTGCGATCGGAGATCTTGAACGGTTCATGACGGGGCCGGGCTCCCGGCCCCGTCAAGTTGATCATACACAGCCATCGTCCACAGGCTGTGGACAACGGCTGTGCGTCGGCTGTGGATTCAGTGGATACTCACTCGGCGCGGACGGCCTCGCCCTCGATCTCGATGGTGACCTTCTTGCCGACCAGTACGCCACCGGTCTCGAGCGCCTGGTTCCAGGTGAGGCCGAAGTCCTCGCGGTCGATCTCGGTCTTGGCCGAGAAGCCGAAGATGTGCTTGCCCCACGGGTTGGTGGCGGCGCCGCCGAACTCGACGTCGAGGGTGACCTCCTTGGTCACGTCCCGGATGGTGAGGTCACCGACGACCTTGAACTCGTTGCCGGAGTGCTCGGCGATCCGCTTGCTCCGGAAGGTGATCTCCGGGAACTTGTCGGCCGAGAGGAAGTCGTCGCTCCTGAGGTGAGCGTCGCGGTCGGCGACCCCGGTGTCGATGCTCGCGGCCTTGATGACGGCCTCGACGCTGGACTCGAGCGGGTTCTCGGCGATGACGATCTTGCCCTCGAACTCGCCGAAGTGCCCGCGGACCTTGCTCACCATCATGTGCCTGACGACGAAGCCGACCCGGGTGTGGGCCTGATCGAGCACGAAGTCGCCGGCCGTGGGGATCTGGAGACCTTCCCACTCCCGAACGCTCATAGCCACCCTCCGAATGTGCTGGCGGGGAATTCTTCTCGTACAACTTTCTACCGAAGAAATATTCCCCATGTCAAATATCTGCGCGTACACTGAGAGCATGGATCTGTTCGACGACCCTCGGCTCACCGCGATGGGCCTCTTCGCGGAGGTGTACGCGGGACTGTCGGCCAAGACCACCCGGACCTTCGCCGAGGCCGGGCTGTCCGAGGTCGACTTCGAGACCTTGATCCGGCTCGCGCGCTCCCCCGAGCGCAGGCTGCGGATGAGCGACCTCGCGGCTCAGACGTCCATGTCCACCAGCGGGATCACCCGGGTGGTCGACCGGCTGGAGCGCGAGGGCCTCGTCGAGCGGCGCGCCTGCCCGAACGACCGCCGCTCCCTCTACGCGGTGCTCACCGACGCGGGCAGGAAGCGCCTGGAACAGGTGCTGCCGCAGCACCTCGCGGACATCGAGACCTGGTTCACCGGCCTGCTCACCCCTGAGCAGCTCACCCAGTTCCTGGAGGCCCTGCGGACGATCCGCGACGTGGTACGGCCCAACGCCACAGCCGGGGTGGCGCCCCGGCACGGCCGGTGACCGGATAGCGAACCACGGCCACACCAGGACCGGGGCCGCACCAGGACCGCGGACCGGGGGCGGACCTTGGATCCGCGCGGCGACCACCCCTGGGCGTCACTCGCGAGCGCAGCGGCCTGAGCAAGACGGGGCGTTCCCGGCCTCGAGACGGTTCGTCCGCCGCATGGCGGCCTGCGGGCTAAGCCTTCGGGCTAAGAGAGAGCCGGGCGGCCGGCGAGCGGCCCGCCATCGTCACGATGCTCCCGCCGGCACCGCGGCCGGCTCGCCGCATGGCCGGGGAGAGCAGTCGCCGCCTGCCCAAGGAGAGCCCTCGCTGCGCGCACTCGGGCAGAGCGAGCGCTCACAGCGCGTGCTTCCAGGAAGAGCGCTCGCAGCGCGTACTCGGACAGGGAGCTCACAGCGCGTCCTCAACGAAGAGCGCTCGCGGCGCGTACTCAACACGGCGCGTACCCAGGGAAGCACTCGCGGCCCCAGGCGCTCACGCCCCGCCCGCAGCGCCCCTGCCCTCATGGCAACTCTCCGGAAATGTCACGGCGCGTGGCGAGATGGGGGCAATGCGCAAGATCGGTGGCGAATGATCGGATTTTCTGCTGAACTGCCAAGGTCACCAAACCCGATCGACACACGAGCTCATGGAGCGACCTGTGAGTCCACTCTCCCGCGCACTCACCATGGTCGCAGCCGCCGCAGCGCTCGCCGTTCCCGCCGTGTGGGCATCCCCGGCGGCGGCTGCCAGTAGGCCCAAGAACGTGCCCAAGAACTCGATCGAGGTGACGGTCAAGAAGGTCGTCGACGCGAACGCGATCGACGTCGTGACGGCGAAGGGCCGGACCGTGCGGATCGGCCTGCTCGAGGCCGAGTCCCCCGTTCGAGGGCAATGCTGGAACGAGGAGGCGCTCAAGCGCCTGAAGGAGCTGCTTCCGGACGGGAAGCGCGCCTACCTGCGCACCGTGAAGCCGCTGCCGTTCGACGACGGCCGCTACCTCGTCTACGTCTGGTCGCGGTCCGGCGACTTCGTCAACCGCGACCTGGTCGCCAAGGGGTACGCGCAGGCGTCGCCGTTCGGCCGGAAGTACGCGTACACGGAGTCGATCCTCCGTGCGCAGTCGAAGGCGCAGGACACCCGCCTGGGGATCTGGTCGGAGGCGTGCGGTGAGGCCGCCCAGCGTCCCCTGGTGGTCGACCTGCACGTGCCGCAGGACTCCGCCTCGGTACGGCAGGGTGGCGGCACGCTCGTGATGCCGGAGATCCGCGGCACCGACCGGCCGCGCTCGCCGGAGCGGTACATCCGCGGCGCGAACCCGTTCGAGCCGGCCCAGCCGCAGCCCGGCGCCCCGGCCGCCTCGGCCACGCAGCCGTCCGGCTCCGGCGTCGACCCGCGGTTCCGCACCTGCGCCGAGGCGATCCGGTACGGCTACGGCGACTACCGGCGGGGCATCGACCCCGAGTACGACTGGTACCGGGACGCGGACGGCGACGGGGTCGCCTGCGAGCGGTGACGTCCCGGCCGCCGGTCGCCCAGCGGCATGCCGCGCGGAACGGCCGGCTCAGGCCGTTCCGCGCGCGCCCGGCCGATCGGTCAGCCCGGCGGCCCCACCCGTGACCCCGGGCACGGCGCCCCGCCCGCCCGGCCACGGGCGGGCGTCTCACCGAAAGACCGTGTCGGGGACGCCCCGCCGGAGACTCCGCCCAGCCGCGGCCGGCCCGCTCATGACCTGAGCACTCACCCCCGGTGACCACTCCGCCCCGCCGCGGCCGGCCGCTCCGGCGAGCCTGCCACGCCCCCGCGGGACCCAGGCGTACGGCCCACGGCCTGCGCCGTATATGTTCCTAATTGAGAGATTTCCGGTCGGCCGAGACGAGGAGATCGTCACGAAGCTTCGCCATCCCCCGGGACACCGAGCTCTTCACCGTGCCGACGCTGATCCCCAGGGCCCTGGCGATCTCCATCTCGCTCATGTCCTCGTAGTACCGCAGCACGATCGCGGTGCGCTGCCGGGCCGGAAGCCGGTCGAGCGCCTGCTCGAGCTCGTCGTATCGATTCCTGGCCTCGGGCTGGATCGGCACGTCCGGGAGCCGCTCGGCGGGGAATTCCTCCAGCTTGCGCCGGCGCCACCACGAGATGTTGATGTTCACCATCGCGCGCCGCACATATCCGTCGAGCGAGGCGCGATCCTTGATCTTTTCCCACGCGAGGTACGTCTTGGCGAGAGCGGCTTGGAGCAGGTCCTCGGCGTCGGACGGATTTCCGGTGATCTGGTTGGCGACACGCAGCAGGGCCGCTCCGCGGGATTGCACGTACGCGCGGAACTCCTCATGGTTCACGACCATTCGATCACCAGCCTGGCCTGCAGGGCGTCTCGTGCCAGAATGGCAGGCTCACTCCGCAATCCGGCTGAACCGAAATGCAGATTTCCTGCTGACAACGGCAAAGACCCGGCCAGGTCGGTGGCATGGTCTTTATCCCGGCCCTCTGGCCTACCGGGATTAACTACCGCAAAGTAGGAGAGAAGCCATTCATCTTGGAGGAGGATTTTTGCCCCCGCACCGCCCACCGGCACGGAAATCACACCGCGCCGCCGCTTACGGCATGTGAGGCTGGAAACGTGGGAAACGCGACTCCGTACCGAGCCGTCGACCGCCGGCGGATGCTGGCCGCCGCCGCGCTGGGCCGCGAGGTGGCGCCGCTGGAACCCGCCCCCGGTGACGTCGCGCCGTACGGCACGGTGCGCGGCTCGATCATCGACGTCAGCCCGCATCTGATCGTGGTGGAGGACGACGCCGGGGAGGAGCACCGGCTGGTGATCGCCCCCTGGGCCACCGCGTGGCGCGGGGCGCCGATCGCCCCCGCCGAGCTGCCGCTGCGGGCGAACGTCATCATCCGGGCGCTGCACGGCGGCACGGTGGCCGACCGGGTCTGGGCGGACATCACCCGGATCACCGGGACCATCCGCAGCGTCTCGGGGAACCGGGACCTCACCATCGAGCTCGACTGCGGCCCGCACCGGCGCCCCCGGTCGGTCGTCGTCCCCTACCGGGCCACCGGCCGGATCCGGGTCCGCCACCCCCAGCTCGAGCCGGGCTACCTCTTCGACGCGATCGGGATGATCGACGAGGGGACCACGCTCGCCCTCCTCCCGGCCACGTCACAGCCCCCGTACCGGGCGAACGCCGTGCCGCCGCCCCCGCCCGCGTACCGTGGAGTACAGCCCACCATCTCGGGCACCGCGGTCTGGGGGGACTTCGAGGAGTACGGCGTGGCCTACCCGATGCTGGAGCCCGGCGACGCCGGGTGCGAGGACGCCGGGGTCTCCTGCACCGGCCTGCCGTACCTCTCCCTCGGCTCCGTGCTGCACGTGCTGAACGAGTGCGACCGCCGGGGGAACCGGCTGCCGATCGTCGCCTGCGGGTGCGTGGCCGGGCGCTTCTGCGATCGGTGCCTGGAGTGCGGCACCTCCGAGCGGGGCCGGATCGTCGAGCTCTCCACCACCGCCTACGTCGAGCTCGGTGGTGAGCTGACCAAGGGCTGCTTCAACGTCCGAGTGGGATTGGGGTAGGTCGTGCTTCAGTTCGCTGCCGCAGCCGCCCTGCCGATCGTGGTGGCGATGCTGGTCCTGGGGGGCGTGGCCAAGCTCGCCGCCGGCGACTCCGCGCCGGGCGCCCTCGCCCGCCTCGGGCCCGCCGTGCTCGTGCCGGAGCGGTTCGCCCGGCCCGCGATGATCTGCTGCGCGGCCGGGGAGTTCGCGCTCGCCGCCGCCCTGGTCTTCGCCGACCACCCCGCCGCGCGCTGGCTGCCCGTGGTCTTCTTCTCCATCGCCACGTACGTGCTGTGGGACCTGCGCAAGCGGCGGCCCGACGCGGGGTGCGGCTGCTTCGGGGACGTCAGCGTGGCCCCGGTCGGGCTGCGCTCGATCGCCCGGTCCGCGGTGCTCACCGCGATGGCGGTCCTGGTGGCGCTGGAGCGGGTCACCGGGGCGGACCTGCCGGCCCTCTGGTCGGGCACGGTGGCGGCGTGGATCGCGGGTTACGCGGCGCTGCTGCTCCTGCTCTCCCCCGAGGTGGAGGAACTGATCGACCGGGTGCGCTACCGGGCGCCCTGCGAGCAGCGGCGCATCCCGCCCGGCCGGGCGCTCTCCCGGCTCAAGGCGAGCGCGGCGTGGCGGGCGCACCGGCCCATGCTCGCCGCGGAGGAGCCGAGCGACATGTGGCGCGAGCTGTGCTGGCGCTTCTTCACCTTCCCCGCCAAGGACGGCTCCGAGGTGGTGTTCGCCGTCTACCTGAGCGGCCGGCGCCCGGCGGTGAAGGCCGCCGTGGTCCCGCCGGACGGCGCGCCCGCGATCGCGGACGACAGCCGCGTGCCGATCTCCCGGTGACGCGTGCCGATCCCCGTGAACGGCTCAGGTCTCCGCCGGCGGCCGTCACCCGGCCGGTGGCCCCGCCGCCGGGCTCGCGTCCGGTCAGCGTTCCCGCCATCGGCCTGAATCCGGAGATTCACCACCGGCCCGGTCCGCCCGAACCCGCGCCGGCGGTCCGGTCACCGGTTCGCATCCCGCCGGAGATCCGGCCACCGGCTCGCATCCCGTCAGCGATCCGGCGCCGGCCGGAAGCCGGAGATCCCACCACCCGCCCGGTCCCGTGGTGGCGGCTTGAGCCCGCCGGCGGCCGCGTGGCACCGGGAGTCCGAGGAGGAGAAGGCCATCGAGTTCGGCTTCTCCGGCCATGGCCTCCTCGACCCGACCGCCGACGACCACCGCAACGGCCGCTTGGCGGACGAGGCCGCTCGAGGCCGGCCATGGCTCGCCCGTCGGAAGGTGCATGACTGGCATGTCCAAGGCAGGGAGCATCCTCAAGACCGCCGTGCTCCGGCTGCTCGCACTCGCCGTCGTCGCCGCGATCGGTTACGGCGGCTACCTCTTCTTCGGCCCTGTGCCCAGAGCCAGTGACGAGCCGCCGGACAGCACCCACGATCTGGAGACGCTCTGCTGGTACCAGCGGAGGTACTACCCCACCGTCGACGCCTACCAGGGACCGGCCCCGCACCCCATCCAGATCTTCGAGGAATCCGATTCGCAGGTCAGTGATCCCGGCTGGTCACCGGCCCGGGTCCGTCAATCGCTGCCTAAGCACTGGAACCGGAAACACGACGACCCGACGAGCGTGCAGCTTGTCGCCTGTGTGGAGATCGCCGACGAGGGGCCGCGGATCGGTGAGTGCCGGTTCAGGGGACGGCCCATCCCCATGTATCAGGGCAGGTACCGCGCCACCCTCTACGAGGTGAGGACCGGCGAGAAGGTCGCCGAGGTGGACGACATCCTCGGGAGGAAGGACTTCGAGGAGAGCATGTGCCCGGCGATGCACGTGTGGCGGGAGGACAAGGAGCCGCGGCTGCTGTCGACCCCGGACGCCGCGGAGTACCAGCGGGTGTTCGGTCGCTACGTCGACGGATGACGCGGCGGGCCGCAGGGCCGGACGTTCCTCGGCCGTGACGGGCTCGCACGCGAGCCGACCACACGGCGCCACCACCGCGATCACGGCCGAGGTGACCCGGCCGGCCGCCGGGACCCGTCAGCGGCCACCGCCAGCCGAGCCGTACGGCCCGGCCATGGATGGCGTTCTCTACGGCTCTCTAGCCCTGCCCCTAGAGAGCAGTAGAGAACCCGATGGCCCGTCCGCCGGGCCGTGCTCCCCGGATCGGTCCGCTACACCGGCTGGGCGCGGAGGAACCGCCCGAAGTGCGGGACGGTGAAGCCGACCAGCCCGCGCTCGGCGCTGTAGATCAGCCCTTTCTTGATCAGGCTGTCCCGGGCCGGGGAGAGGCTGGACGGCTTGCGGCCGAGCACCTCGGCCACGGCGGCGGTCGGCACCGGGTCGTCGCCGAGCCGCGCCATGGCCCGCATGTAGTCGCGCTCGGCCGGGGTGGCCCGCTCGTACCGGCTGCCGAAGAACCCCACGGCGAGCTCCTCCTCCGCCTCCGGGGCCGCCACCGCGACGTCGTCCGCGGTGATCGGGCTCTTCGGGGCGTAGTCCCAGACGACCTTCCCGTACGCCTGGACGAAGTACGGGTAGCCGTCGGCCGCCTCGTAGAGCGCGTCGAGCGCGCCGGGCGTGAACTCGACGCCCTCCCGGGCGGCCGGGGCGATGAGCGCCTGGTCCGCGGCCTCCCGGTCGAGCCGGTCGATCCGCGTGTAGCGGAACAGCCGTTCCGAGTAGCTCTTGCTCGCCGAGAGCACGGTGGGCAGGTGCGGCAGGCCCGCGCCCACCACGATCAGCGGCCCGCCGCTCTGCGACAGCTCATGGCAGGCGGCGCAGAGCGCCGAGATGTCCGGCGGCCGCACGTCCTGCATCTCGTCGATGAAGAGCGCGATGCCGACGCCGAGGTCGGCGGCGACGCTCGCCGCGTCGACGAACAGCTCGGTGAGGTCGATCACCAAGTCCCCGGAGTCGGCCCGGCCGCGCGCGGCCGGCACGTCGATCGCGGGCGTCCAGTTCGCGGCGCCCTTGCCGGGGTCGCGCAGCGCGAACGCCTTGAGCACGCTGAGGACGTGCTCGATGCGCTCGGGCGCGCGGTGCCGGGGTGCGAGCTCCCGGATGGCCATGTGCAGCGCGGCGGCGACCGGCCGCCGGATCGACTGGTCGGGCCGGGCCTCGATCTTCCCGGTCCCCCACAGCCGCTGCATCGCCATGGACTTGAACGTGTTGAGCAGCACGGTCTTGCCGACCCCGCGGAGCCCGGTGAGCACCATGCTCCGCTCCGGCCGGCCGCGGGCCACGCGCTCCAGCACGATCTCGAACTGCCGCAGCTCTCTATCGCGCCCGGCGAGCTCGGGCGGCCGCTGGCCCGCGCCGGGCGCGTAGGGATTGCGCACCGGGTCCATGGTCTCGGACCTTATTGCGGGATATAGCGCCCGTCGTAGATTTCCGTAGAAAACCCGAGCGCGTGTCGCGGGACACCGGAACCGCGCCACCGGGTTCGCGAACCGCGCCACCGGGTTCGCGCTTTTCTTTCAGACGGCCGCCCGCCGAATAGTGATCTTCAGCTCCGGAACATGATCATTTCCGAGGCCACCGGGCGGGGCGGCGCGCATTCTGGCCGTTCTGGCCATTACGTTTGACCAGCTTTCTGCACTTGGCACTCCCGCGCCCGGCCGCGACCATGCCGTCAAAGGGCATATAGCAGACCTGGTTCGTCACCGAATGATCGGCAACACGCCGTTTTCCGCCCCTGGAGCAGGAGGCAGATGTCATTCGCCAGTGATCCCCTCGCCATGGCACCGCAGTCCATTCCCGCGGACGGGCTCCCCGCTCCCGCGGACCGGCTCACCACGAAGCAGCCCGGCCTCGTGATCGGCGGCGGCCTGAGGCGCACGGTGCGCGCACTCCTGACCTGGGCGCGGCACCTGTGGGCCCGGTACCGCTGGCCGCCCCTGGTCGAGGGACCGCGCCGGCGCCGGACGGAGTCCCGCTGGCGGTACGCCCGGGAGCTGGACGGCCGGCTGCAGTCGTGGGAGATCGTCATCACCCCCGGGCTCCTGGCCCGCGAGATCTGGACCGCCGGCCAGGTCGTGCTCGCCCACACCACCCTCCGCCTGACCCCCGCGTCGGTCGCGCCCTGGCTCGCCGAGCGCCACGCCCAGCTCCACGCGGCCGGGTGGCGCATCGACAGCATCAGCGGCGGCCCGGACGGCCGGTGACCATGCCACGGCCCGGTCTCCCGATCAGGCCACCCTCCACCGGACGGCCCACGACCACGCCCACGGCCCGGCGTCCTGACCCGCCCTGGTAAACGCCCGATGAGCACGCCTGCGGCCCGGTGCGCCGATGAGACCGTGCCACCGGCGGACGGCCGGTGACCACGCCCGGGGCGCCGGTACGCTGCGCCTATGGGGGAGAGAAGAAAACGCAGGTCAGCGGCGGTCTTGGGGGTCGCCATCGCGGGCCTCGCCGCCTGCGGCGGCGGGGGTGGGACCGCCGGGCCGGCCGGCTCGCCCGCGGCGGGCGCCGCCTCGGCCACGCCGGTGGCCTCACCCACCGCCACGGCCACGGCAGAGCGGCAGGCCACGCCGGCGCCGGAGCCCACGTTCTCGGCGACGATCACCAAGGTGACCCGGGCGGACCTGCCGTACTCGTGGCGGCCGGGCTGCCCGGTCCGGCCGGGCGAGCTGCGGAAGATCACCATGACCCATTGGGGCTTCGACGGGAAGGTCCACACCGGGGAGCTCGTGGTGCACGAGTCGGTGGCCGAGGACGTGGTCTCGGTCTTCCGCACCCTGTTCGGTTACCGCTTCCCGATCCGCCGGATGGAGCCGATCGACGTCTACAAGGGCAGCGACTACGACTCGATCGAGGCCGACAACACGTCGGCGTTCAACTGCCGGCCGGCCACCGGGTCGACCCGCTGGTCGGAGCACGCGTACGGCCGGGCCATCGACCTCAACCCGCGGGAGAACCCGTACGTGTACGCCGACGGCTCCAACGCGCACCGCAACGCGGACGCCTACGTGAAGCGGCCGCTGCACAAGCCCGGCGTGATCAACGCGGGTGACCGGGTGGTGCGGGCCTTCGAGTCGATCGGCTGGGGCTGGGGCGGCTACTGGTCCGGCGCCAAGGACTACCAGCACTTCTCCAAGAGCGGGAGGTAGACCGGGCGAACGCCCGGCCGGCGACGCCTTGGCCCGTCCCGGCCGCCGGCCGCCTGGCCGATGTCGGCGGGCGTGGCGCCGAGCTCCTTCAGGCGCGCGACCAGCTCCGCCTGGTGCTGGACGAGGTCCGCCGGGTGCACGCGGAGGCCGTCGGCTTCGGGGACGCGCTCCGCGGTGAGCAGCTCTTCGGTCCTCCGGTGAGCGTGCCGGAGGACGCCTCCGAGCAGGACAAGCTGATCGCCTTCCTCGGCCGTACGCCGTGACCCCGGCCGGCGACGGGGACTCCCACCGGCCGGCGGGAACGGCCTCCACGCGGCGGGTGAACTCGGCGGCCAGCCGGCGGTAACGCTCGGAAACCTGAGAGACACCTTGGGTCATGACCCCAGCATGGCCCCTCACCCGCACCCGTGTCGTGTACGGATCGGACATCCGCATCGGCGAGGTCGACGGCTGCGCGCGCTGGAGAAGATGTCACGCGCATCGCCGACGCTGCGGTTCGGCGCCGCACCGCGTGCGCCCGGCGCCCTGGTGCCGCTCGGACATCCCGGCGCTCACGTCCGGATCCGGTGTCCGCCCGGTGCCACGACGGCACCCGGTGGGCGATCGTGACCGGAGAGACGCGCGCGCCCCGGTCGTACCCGACAGCATTTCGGCGGCCGTCCCCCGGTGTCACGACGGTGCCTTGGACGGCGGTCGTGCCCGGAGGCGCGCGCGGCCCGGTCACACCCAACAGCACCCGGGAGCGCGGGCCGGCTGCTCGGCCACCGGTTCAGCCGCTCACCAAGGCGAGCGGCCTGCCCGCCGAGCGGGCCGAGGAGATCCTCCGGGAAACCTGGTCGTAGGGGCCGCCGGTGAGGCGGCCGGCGCGCGCCTCCGCCACCAGCGCCCGCGGGCTGATCCCGGCGATGGCCCGGCAATCCCGGGACAGGTGCGGCTGGTCGGTGTAGCCGGCCGCGGCGGCGAGCGTGGCCAGACCCGTGACGTCGCCGGCGGTCCGGGCGAGCTCCAGGAACCCTTGCAAGCGCAGGATGCGGCGCAGCGTCGCCGCGCCGTAGCCGAAGGCGGTGAGGCAGCGCCGGTGCAGCTGACGCTCCCCGAGCCCGACCGCGTCCGCCAGGGCGGTGATACTCGTCCCGATGTCGCGGGTGAGCATCCGCACGACCGCCGCCGGGACCGCATCCGCCACCGGGGCCTCGGCCACCCACCGCCGGACGTGGTCCTCCATCACCCGGAGCCGTGCCGCCTCGTCCGCCGCGTACCCGACCTGCTCGGCGAGCAGGCGGTGGGCGCGCGAGCCGAGCACGTCCTCCAGCGCGACCCGCCGGTCGCGCAGCTCATGGGCGGCGATCTTGAAAACTGCGCTCGCCCGTCCCGGCCGGAACCGCACCCCGACCGCCTGGGTTCCGGGCGGGAGGCGGAACGACCACGCCGACGTCTCCGGGCCGCACACCCAGACGGTGCCGTTGTCGATCCACAGCACGTCGACACAGCCGTCGGGAACGAGCCGGTGACGCCCTTCGGTCCGGACGGTCCACGCGGTCACCAGGTCGCGGGACAGGTCCGGGGCCACCGGTGCGGCCACGTACCACGCCATACGGGTCACGCTAACCGGCCCCGGTGACAGTTTCCGGAGGCGAGTCGCTCGGCGCCGGTCACCAGCTCGGGTAGACCAGGCCGTACCACAAAAGGCGGCGTCATCGCCACCATCCCGGTCGGCACGGATCCCCTCGAATGTGGCCGTCACCCCTGGGGGCACTCGCGCCTACGTCACAAACCTCCTCTCCAGCACCGTGTCGGTGATCGATGCCGCCACCAACACCGTGCAAGCCACCCTGGGCGTGGGTAGCGTCCCGGTCGAGGTGGCCATCGCCGACGTTCCGGAGCACCCGCGGCAACGCCGGCGGGCGCTGGGACACCCGTCAAGAACGAGCACAATTCATCACTCGCATACCGGCAACACGGCCCCTGGCCCATACCGGCCAGGGGCCTTTCCCTTTCCCACCGCCCATGCCCGCCCGTGCGGATACGCCAGGCCGTACCGCCATAGCGGACACATTCTCCAATGGACGGTTTTCAGCAGAGTTGTCTGAGCCGTCGGAATTGTGATCAACAATCGCCCAAAGCTATCGGCCGGATGAGCCAAGTCGGTGTGCCGGAACCGAATCCCGCCGCCGTGCCCGCGTACAACGAGATCGTCATCTCGATGGGAGGTCTCATGCTCACGCGTTGGTTCACGACCGCGGCGGAGAATCGCCGCGAAATATCCCACGTGCAGGTAGGGGTACGGCGGTCCCGGCTGCGCTCGGTCATCATGGCGGCGGCGCTCGCCACCGGCCTCACCGGGCTCGCGTCCCTGCCCACCACGGCCACGGCCGAGGAGATCCGCCAGCCGCGCCAGGTCGCCTACGTCACCAACAACGCGGACAACACCGTCTCCGCGATCGATGTCGCCAGCAACACCACCATCGCCACCATCCCGGTCGGCGCCGCGCCCGACGGGGTGGCGGCCTCTCCCGGTGGCACCCGGGTGTTCGTGGCCAACAACGCTGACAACACGGTCTCGGTGATCAACACCGCCACCAACGGCGTCATCGCGATCATCCCGGTCGGCGCCGGGCCCACCGGTGTGGCGGTCACCCCCGGCGGCACCCGCGCCTACGTGGCCAACTCCGGCGCCGGCACCGTCTCGGTCATCGACACCGCCACCAACGGCGTCATCGCCACCATCCCCGTCGGCACCGCACCGACGGACGTGGCCGTCACCCCCGACGGGACCCGCGCCTACGTCACCAACAACGGCTCCAACACCGTGTCGGTGATCAACACGGCGACCAACACCGTCATCGCCACCATCCCCGTCGGCGTCGCGCCCACCGGCGTGGGCGTGAGCCCGGGCGGCACCCGCGTCCTCGTCACCAACGAGACCGACGGCACGGTCTCCGTGATCAACACCGCCACCAACACCGTCATCGCCACCATCCCCGTCGGCACCACGCCGTCGGACGTGGCGTTCAGCCCCAACGGCGCCCGTGCCTACGTCACCAACTCCGGCGACGGCACGGTCTCGGTGATCAACACCGCGGGCGCCAGCCTCATCACCACCGTCACGGTCGGCACCACGCCCATCGGCGTGGCGGTCAGCCTCGGCGGCACCCGCGCCTACGTGGCCAACTCCGGCGACGGCACGGTCTCCGTGATCGACACCGCGACCAACACCGTGGAGGCCACCCTCACCGTGGGGGCCACTCCCACCGAGGTGGCCATCGCCAACGTTCCGTGACCCTCCGCTCATCGCGATGAGCGCTGAGCGACGTCCACCGGAACGGGCGTACGCACACCGCTGAAAAGGCCCCTGCCCCTTGCCGGCCAGGGGCCTTTCCCTTTCCCACCGCCGATTCCCGCCAACGCGAATCAACCAGGCCGTACCACCAATCGCGGATTCATTCTTAAACAGACGGTTTTCAGCGGAGTTGTCCGAGCCGCCGGAACTGTGATCAACAATCGCTCAAAGCTATCGGCCGGATGAGCCAAGTCGGTGTGCCGAAATCGAAGTCCGCCGCCATGTCCTCGTACAACGAGACCGTCATCTCGATGGGAGGTCTCCAGGCTCATGCGTTGGATAAGAGCCGCGGCGGAGAATCGCCGCACCGATATATCCGGTCAGACTCAGGTGGGGGTGCGGTGGTCTCGGCTTCGCGCGGTCATCACGGCGGCTGCCCTCGCCACCGGCCTCACCGCACTCGCCGCCCTTCCCACCACGGCTGCGGCCGATGAGACACGCCAGGCCCGCCAGGTCGCCTACGTCAGCAACCTTACCGAAGGCACCGTGTCGGCGATCGACGTCGCCACCAACACCACCATCGCCACCATCCCCGTCGGCAACGGGCCCAGGGGGGTGGCGGCCAGCCCCGGCGGCACCCGCGTCTACGTGCCCAACTCGACCTCCGGCACAGTGTCGGTGATCAACACCGCCACCAATGGCGTCATCGCCGTCATCCCGGTCGGCACCGCGCCCTTTGATGTGGCGGTCACCCCCGGCGGCACCCGCGCCTACGTCACCAACAACGGCTCCAACACCGTGTCGGTGATCAACACCGCCACCAACACCGTCATCGCCACCATCCCCGTCGGCGCCCAGCCGTTCGGGGTGGCGGTCACCCCCGGCGGCACCCGCGCCTACGTCACCAACAACGGCTCCAACACCGTGTCGGTGATCGACACGGCGACCAACACGGTCATCGCCACCATCCCGGTCGGCAACACGCCCCTTGGGGTGGCGGTCACCCCCGGCGGCACCCGCGTCCTCGTCGCCAATAGGTCAGACAACACCGTGTCGGTGATCAACACCGCCACCAACACCGTCATCGCCACCATCCCGGTCGGCAGCCTGCCGAGTGAGGTGGCGGTCACCCCGGGCGGCACCCGCGCCTACGTCACCAATGAAGGCTCCGGCAACGTCTCGGTGATCAACGTTGCGGGCAACAGTGTCATCACCACCATTCCGGTCGGCACCCAGCCATTCGGGGTGGCGGTCACCCTGGGCGGCACCCGCGCCTACGTCGCCAACTTCGCCTCCAACACGGTGTCGGTGATCGACACCGCAACCAACACCGTGGAAGCCTCCCTGGGCGCGGGTAGCGGTCCGGTCGAGGTGGCCATCGCCAACGTTCCGTGACCCTCCACTCATCGCGATGAACGCTGCGCGCCCGCCGGAACGGGCGTACGCGCACCGCTGACAAGGCCCCTGGCCGATATCGGTCAGGGGCCTTTCTCATCTCCGATTCGGCCAGGCCGAACAGCGGCCGGAGCTCGTTTATCACTTGCGTCTGCGCATAACACACAAAACGAAATTCTTTCTGATCCGATGGAATCGCGCTCAACGATCGCTCAAAGCCACCGATCGGATGAGTTAAGTGAGCGCGCCGGAGCCGAATCCGGCCGCCGCTACCGCGTACAACGAGATCGTCATCTCGATCGGAGGTCTCCATGCTCACGCGTTGGTTCACGACCGCGGCGGAGAATCGCCGCAGCGGGATATCCGGTGAGGCGCGGCCGGCGGTACGGCGGTCCCGGCTCGGCTCGGCCATCACCGCGATGGCGCTAGCCACCGGCCTCACCGCACTCGCCTCCCTGCCGGCCCCGGCCACCGCCGGCGACGCACGGCAAGGCCGCCAAGTCGCCTACATCACCAACCAGGACGACAACACCGTCTCGGCGATCGACGTGGCCACCAACACCACCATCGCCACCATCCCCGTCGGCAACGGGCCCAGGGGGGTGGCGGCCAGCCCGGGCGGCACCCGGGTGTACGTGACCAATCTGGGCTCCGACACGGTGTCGGCGATCAACACCGCCACCAACGGCGTGATCGCCGTCATCCCGGTCGGCGCTGATCCCTTCGATGTGGCCGTGTCTCCCGGAGGCACCCGCGTGCTCGTCACCAACTCCATCGACAACACGGTCTCGGTGATCGACACCATCACCAACACCGTGATCGCCACCATCCCGGTCGGCACCGCGCCCAACCAATTGGCGGTCACCCCGGGAGGCACCCGCGCCTACGTGGCCAACCAGGGCTCCAACACCGTGTCGGTGATCAACACCGCCACCAATGCCGTCATCACCACCGTCCCGGTCGGAACCGGGCCCATCGGGGTGGCCGTCACCCTCGGCGGCACCCGCGCCTACGTCACCGACTCGGGCAGCGACACCGTGTCCGTGATCAACACCGCCACGAACGCCGTGGAGGCCACCTTGACCGTGGGGAACACGCCGACCGAGGTCGCCATCGCCAACGTCCCATAGCCATCCGGCGGCGGCACGACGGCGGCTCAGCCGCCGCGCACCGGCGGAACGGCCCCTGCCCCCTATCGGCCAGGGGCCTTTCGCTGCTCACCGCCGACTTCTGCCAGGCAACGCGCATTCACCAGGCCTGAATACGCATTAATTCGGATTCATTCCAGGTGAGCGATCGGCACCTGGATTGAGTGATTATTCGGGTACGTGATCAACGATCATGCAAAACCGTCGGCCGGGTGAGCCAACTGAGCGTGCCGTAAATCGAATCGCCTCACCGTGTCCGCGTACAAGGAGACCGTCATTTCGATGGGAGGTCTCCATGCTCACACGTTGGATCAACACCGCGGCGATACGCCGCGCCGGCATATCCGCTCAGACGCAGGTACGGGTGCGGCGAACCCGGCTGCGCTCGGCGATCACCGCGGTGGCGCTCGCCACCGGCCTCACCGCACTCGCATCCCCGCCCACCACGGCCACGGCCGAGGAGATCCGCCAGGCACGCCAGGTCGCCTACGTCACCAACCAGAGCGAAGGCACCGTTTCGGTGATCGACGTCGCCGGCAACACCACCGTCGCCACCATCCCGGTCGGAAAACGGGCCCACCGGGGTGGCGGCCAGTCCCGGCGGCACCCGGGTGTACGTGGTCAACCAGACCGGCGACACCGTGTCGGTGATCGACACCGCCACCAACGGCGTCATCGCCGTCATCCCGGTCGGCGCCCTTCCGTACGACGTGGCCGTCTCTCCCGGCGGAACCCGCGCCTACGTCACCAACCAGGTCTCCAACGACGTGTCGGTGATCGACACCGCCACCAACACCGTCATCGCCACCATCCCGGTCGGCGTTGAGCCCGTTGGGGTGGCGGTCACCCCCGGCGGCACCCGCGCCTACGTCGCCAACTTCGGCTCGAACACCGTCTCTGTGATCGACACCGCCACCAACACCGTCGTCACCACCATCCCGGTCGGCACCCAACCCATCGGAATGGGGGTCACTCCCGGCGGCACCCGCGCCTACGTCGTCAACAGCGGTGACAACACGGTGTCGGTGATCGACACCGCCACCAACACCGTCATCGCCACCATCCCCGTCGGCACTAATCCCTGGGAGGTGGCGTTCACCCCTGGCGGAACCCGCGCCTACGTCACCAACTTCGGCTCCGACAACGTGTCGGTGATCGACACCGCCACCAACACCGTCATCGCCACCATCCCGGTCGGAGAAACGCCGATCCTAGTGGCGTTCACCCTCGGCGGTACCCGCGCCTACGTCACCAACTTCGGCTCGAACACCGTCTCTGTGATCAACACCGCCACCAACACCGTGGAAGCCACCCTGGGCGTGGGTGACGCTCCGAGCCATGTGGCCATCGCCAACGTTCCGTAGCGGTACCGCACCCGTACCCAACCGCCGGGACCAGGCATCCTCGACGACCAGGCCCCTGACCGGTGCGCATGCGCGGCGGTCAGGGGCCACGACCCTTGCCGTCCCCGGATGCCGCGCCGATCTGAGAGGACACGGAAACCGGCGCGGTTCACGCTCCGGGTGACCGAACAGAGCCCGTGGAGCACATCACCGCCGGCCGTACCTTTGGACATCGGCGCTGAGCCCACCGAACCCGCGCACCGCGGGGTGGGAGACGCGCGCTTCGCACGCGGGCCCTGGCCGGCACCGGCCGGGGCCTCGACTTCTTTTCTCCATCCCCGTACGGAAATCCCGTTGACGTTCCAGCGGGGAAAGGCCATTCCGCAGATGGATCACGCCATCCGTCTCACTTGTACCGATTGGCGGCGATAGGCCGAGCGGCCGGAATCACGAGCCACGATCCCGCAAATCCATCGGATGGCTGGGCCAATTGAGCGTGCCGGAAACAAATCCGCTCGCCATTTCCGCGTACAACGAGACCGACATCTCGATAGGAGGTCTCGATGCTCACACGGCGGAGCATGACCACGGCGGCGCACCGCCGTACCGGCACATCCGGCCAGGCCAGGGTCCGGTGGTCGCGATTCCGCTCGGTCATCACGGCGCTCGCCACCGGCCTCGCCGTACTCGCGTCCCTGCCGGCCCCGGCCTCCGCCGGCGACGCACGGCAGGGGCGCCAGGTGGCCTACCTCACCAACCAGGGCAACGACACCGTGTCGGTGGTCGATATCACCACCAACACGGTCATCGCCACCGTCCCGGTCGGCACGCAGCCCTTCGGGGTGGCCGTCACCGCGGGCGGCACCCGCGCCTACGTCTGCAACGTCGACTCCATGTCCGTGATCGACACCGCCACCAACACCGTGATCGCCACCCTGAGCCTGCCGGATGGCCCGTTCGAGATCGCCATCGCCGAGGTTCCCTAGCGACCCGCCGGGCCCAGCGGTACGCCGTACCCGTGGGGAGACCGGCGCGTCCCGCATCGGCCGGCTCCGGTGCCGCTCGCACCTGCAGCGGAACGGCCCCTGATCACACCGGTCAGGGGCCCGTTCTGCACCGCCATCACCCGGCTTATCCACAATTCGGCCGATAAACCGGTGACGTTGGTTCCGCGACGCGCACGGGTTATCAATGCGCGCTTTTCCGGTTGACGGCGATCAACCGGTAGGCCGGGATTCCAGCCAACGAATGCACTGGAGCGGTTTCCAGGTGAGCAAATCCGGCGCGCCGATACGACGGTGCCGTGAGCCGCTCGCGTACAAGGAGACCGTCATCTCGATGGGAGGTCTCATGCTCACTCGCTGGAGCACAACCGCGAGGGCACACGGCCGCACCCGCGGGCGCGGCCGGCGGATGCGGTGGGCCCGGTTCCGCTCGGCCGTCACCGCGGTGGCGCTCGCCACCGGTCTTGCCGCCCTCGCCCCCGTGCCGGCCCCGGCCACCGCGGGCGAGGCCCGGCAAGGGCGCCAGGTCGCCTACGTCGCGAACCGGCTGGACAACACCGTGTCGGCGATCGACGTGGCCACCTACGCCACCATCGCCACCATCCCGGTCGGGGCCGCGCCCAACGGGCTGGACGCGAGTCCCGGCGGCACCCGGGTCTACGTGGCCAATCAGAACGCCGGCACGGTGTCGGTGATCGACACCGCCACCAACACCGTGATCGCCACCATCCCGGTCGGGACGTCACCGGCCGATGTGGCCATCAGCTTCGATGGCAGGCGCGCCTACGTCAGCAACACGTTCTCCAACGACGTGTCGGTCATCGACACCGTGACCAACACCGTCATCGCCACCGTCCCGATCGGGATCGGATCGTTCGACCTCGTCGTCTCCCCGTGCGGCACCCGTGTCTACGCCTCCAATGCGTTCACGGGCAACGTGTCGGTCATCGACACGGCCACCAACACCGTCATCGCCACCATCCCGGTCGGCACCACGCCCAGCGGGATCGCGATCAGTCCCCGCGGTACCCGGGTCTACGTCACCAACGCGGCCTCCGACGACGTGTCGGTGATCGACACGGCCACCAACACCGTCATCGACACCATCCCGGTCGGGGACGCGCCCAACGCAGTGGTGATCACCCCGGGCGGCACCCGGGCCTACGTGGGCAACTCCGGCTCCAACACCGTGTCGGTGATCGACACGGCGACCAACACGGTGATCGCCACCATCCCCGTCGGGCTCGGGCCCGTCGGGATGGCGGTCACGCCGGGCGGCACCCGCGTGTTCGTGGCCGATCAGAGCTCCGACACGGTGTCGGTGATCGACACGGCGACCAACACGGTGATCGCCACACTGACCGCGGGCAATGTTCCGAGCGACGTGGCCATCGCCACCGTTCCCTAGCGCCGGCACCGCGAGGGACCGGCGCACCGGGTGACCCGGCGCTCCGCGACCGGGCGCCGTGCTCACCACCCGCCGGAGCCGGCGCCGGCCCGCACCACCGCATATCGAGCCGCCCGGCCCCGGACCGGCGCGCCGGGGCCGGCGTCCGCTCCGCGCCGGCGAGAAGACCATCGAGATCCGTCGCCGTCCGGTCAACGCGGCACGGGGACACCGAATCATTCGCCACGCGAGCTCACCGGCAACGATCTCGGCACGGCTGCAGGCGGTCCGCGTGTGCCGCCCGGAGGAAGGCCGGGACGGCTATCACCGGGCGTCCGGCCGGTCAGGTGACCACACCAGAACGCACCACTGAATCCGGAACACCGGAAATCCGATCGGCCGAGCTCATGGCAGACGCGACCAGAAAAGTCCCCGGACTGTGTGACGGCCCTGACCGATAGGCCGGAATTCCGATCAACGCTGAGCAAAACCGCCGGACGGATGAGCAAATCCGGCGTGCCGCCGCCGAATTCCTACGGCCTCGATTCCGTACAACGAGACCGTCGGCTCGATGGAGGACTCCATGCTCATCCGTTCGCTCACGAGACGCCGCACCGGCAGGTCCGGGCAGCCGCAGGTACGGGTGCGGCGGTCCCGGCTCCGCTCGGCCATCACCGCGGCCCTGGTCACCGGCCTCACCGTACTCGTGCCACTGCCCACCCCGGTCTCCGCCGGCGAGACCCGCCAAGCACGCCAGGTCGCCTACGTCACCAACCTGAACGGCAACACCGTGTCGGTGATCGACGTCGCCGGCAACACCACCATCGCCACGATCCCGGTCGGGCTAGGACCCACCGGGGTGGCGGCCAGCCCTGGCGGCACCCGCGTGTTCGTGGTCAATCAGGGTTCCCGCACGGTGTCGGTGATCGACACCGCGACCAACGGCGTCATCGCCACCATCCCGGTCGGCGTCACACCCTTCAATGTGGCGATCACCCCGGGCGGCACCCGCGCCTACGTCACCAACCTGGGCTCCGACAACGTATCGGTGATCGACACCGCCACCAACACCGTCATCGCCACCATCCCGGTCGGAAACGGGCCCATCGGGGTGAAGGTCAGCCCGGGGGGGCACCCGCGTCTACGTCACCAACCAGCTTGACGACAACGTCTCGGTGATCGACACCGCCACCAACACCGTCATCGCCACCATCCCGGTGGGAAACGCACCCCGGGGAGTGGCGTTCAGCCCGGGCGGCACCCGCGCGTACGTCACGAACCGAAGCGACGACAACGTATCGGTGATCGACACCGCCACGAACACCGTCATCGCCACCATCCCCGCCGGGGACGGACCGTCGGAGGTGGCGGTCACCCCGGGCGGCACCCGCGCCTACGTCACCAACCAGACCTCCGGCGACGTGACGGTGATCGACACCGCCACCAACACCGTCATTACCACCATCCCCACCGGCGCTTCGCCCACCGGGGTGGCGGTCACTCTCGGTGGCACCCGCGCTTACGTCGCCAACTTCAACTCGGGCACCGTATCGGTGATCAACACCGCCACCGACACCGTGGAGGCCACCCTGGGGGCGGGTGTCAATCCGGATTACGTGGCGATCGCCAACGTTCCGTAGCGACCCACCGGCATCGCACCAGGCGATGAGCCACCGCCTGCCGGAGACAGCGGAACACCGTACCGCACCGACCACACGGCCCCTGCCGTCCCGGCCAGGGGCCTTAACGCACTCCACCGATCCGACCGCCACCGAGGCCAGCGGGCCACGCAGAGTTGCCTGGCCTACCCCTGATAAATCCGAATGAATTCCTTTCGATTCCTGCCAGCGCGCAAATCGGCCGATCAGCCGGAATTCCAACCAGCAATCGTCCAAACCTTTCGGCCAGGTGAGCCAACCAGGTGTGCCGACATCGGATCACCGCACCGTGCCCGCGTAAAAGAAGACCGTCATCTCGATGGGAGGTCTCAATGCTCGCGCGCTGGATCAAAGCCACAGTGGCGAATCGCCGCACCGGCATATCCGGTCAGCCGCAGGTACGAGTGAGGCGGTCTCGGCTTCGCTCGGCGATCACGGCGGTGGCACTCGTCACCGGCCTCACCGCAACCGCGTCCCTGCCGGCTCCGGCCTCCGCCGACCAGACACGCCAAGCACGCCAGGTGGCCTATGTCACGAACCTGAACGACGACACCGTGTCGGTGATCGACGTCGCCAGCAACACCACCATCGCCACCATCCCCGTCGGAAACGCACCCCTCGGAGTGGCGGCCAGCCCGGGCGGCACTCGCGTCTACGTCACCAACAACGGCTCCAACACCGTGTCGGTGATCGACACCGCCACCAACGGCGTCATCGCCGTCATCCCGGTCGGCGCCCTTCCGTACGACGTGGCCGTATCTCCCGGTGGCACCCGCGCCTACGTCACCAACCAGGGCGCCGGCACCGTCTCGGTGATCGACACCGCCACCAACATCGTCATCGCCACCATCCCCGTGGGAAACGAACCTCAGGGAGTGGCGATCACCCCCGGTGGCACCCGCGCCTACGTCGCCAACACCGGCTCCAACACCGTGTCGGTGATCGACACCGCCACCAACACCGTCATCGCCACCATCCCCGTCGGCGCACAGCCATTCGGGGTGGCGGTGACCCCCGGTGGCACGCGCGTCCTCGTCACCAATAGGGCGAACAGCACCGTGTCGGTGATCGACACCGCCACCAACACCGTCATCGCCACCATCCCCGTCGGCGCACAGCCATTCGGGGTGGCGGTCACGCCCGGCGGTACCCGCGCCTACGTCGCCAACACCGGCGCCAACAACGTCTCGGTGATCGATGTCGCGCGCAACAGCGTCATCACCACCGTCCCAGTCGGCACCCAGCCGCTTGGAGTGGCGGTCACCCTGGGCGGCACCCGCGCCTACGCGGTCAACCTCACCACCGTGTCCGTGATCAACACCGCCACCAACACCGTGGAAGCCACCCTGGGCGTTGGTAACAATGCGATCGAGGTAGCCATCGCCAACGTTCCGTAGCGACCGGCCGGCATCGGCGATGAACGCTGAGCCACCGTCGGGAACGGGCACAATTCACCGCTCGCACACGGCAACACGGCCCCTGACCGATATCGGCCAGGGGCCTCAATCCTTCACCACCGGTCCCGGGACGGACACCGCCGGCGGTCAGCGAACCGCCGGGCCACCGCCGCCATCACCGGCCCTGGCCCGGGGAACACGTGGCCACGGCAGCGCTCAGGCGGCTCCGCTGCCGCCGGACCCCGGCCGGGCCACCGCCGATGCGCACGGGGGTCACGAATCCCGATCGCATCCGGCGGGCCGTACCCGAAGTGAGCTCCTGTGCCAGGGGTCGTGGCCGCGCAGACGGTCGGCTCGCTCCCCACCTGCGATGGTCGCGCCGGATGGTTCCGGGAGCGGGAGAAGCCGGCAGCGCCGTCGTCAGCGCTCGGCCGCCGAACCGGCGGAGCCGGCCGTCCTCGCCGGCGGCGAGCCGTCAGAAAGATCAAACGCCCGCTCCTCCGGCCGGCAGGAAGCGGGCGTGTCGGCATATGACATCCTGATTCTCCTGTGACGAGGGGAATCAGAGTGAACAGCACCTCACCGTAACGGGTACCCCGTCCTTGCCACAGCCGGATCGCTTACCGGTACATAACAATCGGTCAACGGCACCATCACGGCACCGCCACGGCTACCCTTCTTCCAGGCCGACTCCTTATCTCGAAAAGCGCGACAGGAGAAACATGTCTGGCTGGCTGCACCTTGATCCGCTCCCTCCGGTTTGGCCACCGGACCGTTTCGAAGTGCGCTCGATTCGCCCGGGCCCGGAGGCGCCGGCGGCCGACCGCTACCACTTCAGCGCCCTGGCGCAGGAAGCCGCCCTCCGGCTCAGGGACATCGGGCTCGCCACGCAGATCCAGGTGATCCGGCTCGCGGATGGAGCGATCCTCTACGACCTCGCCGCAGGGGTGCATAGACCGCTCGCCGAGTGGTGATCCATATCTGGATGACGGCGCCGGATGAGTGCAGGATGAGGTCATGGCGGCGAAGGACGGCGACGGTTGGGCGCTGTGCGCGCGTGGTCATCAGCACTGGGGCATCCACGGGGCGACCGGCCTGCTCGCCGTCCACCACACACTCGACGGCATGCCGTACGTCTTATTGCAGAAGCGCTCCTGGTGGACCCACCACGGGGGCACCTGGGCCCTGCCCGGCGGCGCGCTCGACAGCCATGAGGACGCGATATCCGGAGCGTTGCGCGAGGTACGCGAGGAGACGGTGCTCTCCACCGACCTCTTCCGGGTCCAGGGCATCTACGTCGACGACCACGGCGGCTGGTCCTTCCAGACGGTGATCGCCGAGGCGGCGGGCATGCTCGACGCGGCCCCGGCGAACGGCGAGAGCGTCGACCTGCGCTGGGTGGCCGCCGACGAGGTCGCCTCGAAGCCGCTCCACCCGGGGTTCGCCGACTCGTGGCCGAAGCTGCGGCCCGCGCTCAGCCCGCTCGTCCTCGTCCTCGACGTGGCGAACATCATCGGCTCCCGCCCCGAGGAGCTGTGGTGGAAGGACCGGGCGCGCGCCGCCAACCGGCTGCTCAACGAGGTGCAGCCGCTCGCCACCGAAGGGCTGCGCGAGACACCCGACGGCCTCCCCGAACTGGCCCGCTGGTTCCCCCGCATCGTCGTGGTGCTCGAAGGCGCGGCCGCCGTGGCCGCCGACCCCGAGGCGCACGGCACGAACCTCAGCGTGGTGGTCGCGAACGGCAGCGGGGACGACGCGATCGTCCAGGCGGTCCGCGAGCGCAAGCCCTGGGAGCGGGTGCTCGTGGTCACCGCGGACCGCGCGCTCCGGGAACGGGTCACCGCGCTCGGCGCGCTCGTCGCCGGTCCCCGCTGGCTGCTCAACCAGCTCTGAGGTCCGGCCCGGTACGGCAGGCCGGCCCCGCCGTGCCCGCGGCCTCGCCGTGATCTTCACCGGCCGGCCACCGCTTTCCCCTCCGCTGCCGGCGCTTGTCCCCGATCTGCCGGAGCGTGTCCCCGTTCGGCCGGCGCTTGGGCCTCCCGGCCGTGCCGTACCGGATCACCTGGGCCGCGCGACCGGGCGCGGCCGGGTGCGCAGCGGCAGCCGGCAGGTCTCACCGCGCATGAGGTAGTGCACCGCGTGGGTGAGCCCGAGCCGGCGCACATGGTGCTGGAACTCGCTGAGCGGCGAGGTGAACGCCTCGTAGTCGTCGTAGTGCACCGGCAGGGCGACCTCCGGCTTGATCAGCTGCAGCCACTCGGCCCCCTGCACGCCGTCCATCGACACCAGGACCCGGAAGATCCGCGTGCCGCCCAGGTGGACGATCGCGGCGTCGATCTCCGGGAACCGGCGCGGGATCTCGGCGAGGCAGGGGTCGAGGACCGTGTCCCCGCTGATGTGCAGGCGCAGGTCGAGGTCGTCGCCACGGCAGAAGTCGAGCACGCTGCCCATGACCGGCGGCAGCAGCCGGTCCAGCGGGCCGGGCGCGTGCCGCGCCGGCACCGCGGTGATGGAGAGCACGCCCGAGTTCCGGTGCACCTGGTAGGTCTGCCAGGTCTCCAGGCCGATCGCGTTGCCGAACCCGCGGCCGCGGAGCACGTCCGCCGCGTGCGGGGTGGTGACGATCGGCACGTACGGGTCGAGGCCCCGCTCGGCGATCTCGTCCCAGTGGTCGCCGTGCAGGTGCGAGAGCACGACGAGGTCCACCGGGGGCAGGTCCGCCACGCTCATCGCGGGCTCGGTGCGGCGGCGGGTGCGGATGCCCCAGCCGAGCCGCGCCTGCTGGCCGCGGTGGAGGAAGTTCGGGTCGGTCAGCAGGGTGAACCCGTTGCACCGGATGATCGTCGTGGCGTTGCCGATGAAGTACACGCTGGCGTCCGTGGACTCGGGCATGCCGCTCCCCCCTCTCCGCGTCGGGCTCGATCTGCGCTTCTTTCCGGGGTCGGTCAGCGGCGTTCGATCACCCACACGGTGCGGGTGCACCGCACCCTCTCAGCAGGCGTATACCCACGCTGGCGACGGCACGCCTGATCGCGGCCTCGTGCGCCCGCCCGGCCCGCGGCGGAGTGCCCGTGCCGCGGGTGACCGGCTCGGACCGCGGGTCTCCCAGGACCGTGGTGGTACGGCTCTCGCTCCGCAGGGCACGGGACGGCGTCGCCCTCCCGGCTCAGCGTGGAGCGGCGCTGCCCTCCGAACCGGGGCGGGACGGCGTGGACTCCCGGCACGGGTGAGGAACGGCGCCGCCAGGCCGGACCGGAATGGGAGGGCTCACCCGCGGCGGTGCCGGCCCATCACCAGAGGATCCACGGGCTCTCCACGCCGCCGCCGAAGGAGGGGGTGCCCGACTTGCGCCAGCGCTGGCGGACGTCGGTCTTGACTCCCTTGCGCGGGACCTTGACCGTGAACGGCCCGCACTCGTACGGCGCGGTGCCGTTCAGGCAGGTGAAGGTCTTGGAGACGAAGACGTCGTTGTCGGAGTCGAACAGGCCGACGAGGATGTCCCACTTCGCGGCGCTGGACCCTTGGACCCGGCCCAGGAGGTAGAAGGTGTCGCCCACCATCGCCATGCACGGGGACATCTGCACGCCCTGGCCCGTGTCGAACCAGGACCGGCACTGCCAGTTCAGCGACGGCGGAGGCTCATCGGCCTTGACCGTGGTGGCCTTCGGCTCCGGCTGGACGACCCTGGTCTTCCGCGGCTGGGCGGTCTTCGACTGCTGCGGCCGCGGGGCCGTGGTCTGCCGGGGCTGCGTGGTCGGCGGCGGCACCACGGGCCGGGGGACCTCGGTCAGGCTCGGGGACGGCCGGGCGGTGGTCGCCTTCGGGGACGGCGACCGCCGTGCCTGGTCCTCCCACGCCGGGGTGGGCACCGGGTCGCGGTCACCGTCGTCCGGGTAGGCGGAGGCGGAGTCCATCGCCGTGGCCAGCGCGCCCGGGGACGCCGAGCCGAGGGCCCTGGTGTGCGCCTCGCCGTCGGACCGCCACGGGGCGAAGAAGACCACCGACAGCACCACGGCCCCGGCGGCCGCGGTGCTCGTCCCGGCGAGCAGCCACCGCTTCTTGGCGCTCCAGCGCGAGGCGGCGCCCGGCAGCCCCGGGACACCGGTGGAGCCCACCTGCGGCACACCACCGGAACCGGTGGCGAGGACACCGGCCGGGCCCGTACCCGCCGCACCACCGGAGCCGGTGGCCGGGGCACCGGCGGAACCCGCGCCCGTGCCGCCGCCCGCGCCCGGCACCCCGATGAAGCCGGGGACCGGAACGCCCGCGGCCTGCTTGCCGCCCTTGGGTAACGTGCCGCCGGTCCCGCCGGGGGCGGTGTCGGCCGTGCCGGGGGGAACGGGCATCCCGGCGGCGCCGGGCATGCCGCCGGGCCGGCCGGTCCCGGGCGCCCCGCCCGGCCGCTGGACCGCGGGAGCCGGGCCGGCGGCGGACGCCGGAAGAGGCTCGGAGGTGATCGACGGGTCGGCGTCCCACGGAACCGGGGGCAGCGGAGGCAGCCCGGCCAGCGCCGGCATCGCCCGGCGGAGCTCCGCGGCCACCTGGGCGGCGGTGGGGCGGTCGGCCGGGTTCTTCGCCGCGCAGCGTGCGATGAGCGACCAGAGGGCGTCGGGCATCCCGGGCAGCCGCCGGGGCGCGGCGGACGAGTGCTGCTTGATCAGGGCCACGGGGTGGTCGCCGATGAACGGCGGCCGGCCGGCGAGGAGCTGGTAGAGGATCAGGCCGATCGCGTACACGTCCACCGCGGGCGTGGGCTTCTCGCCCATCGCCGTCTCCGGCGCCAGGTACATCGGCGTGCCGATGATCGCGGTGCTCTGGGTGAGGCCCGGGCCGTACACGATGCGGGCCACGCCGAAGTCGGTGAGCCGGACCCGCCCGGTGGCCTGCTCGATCAGGATGTTGGCCGGTTTGACGTCGCGGTGCACCACGCCGGCGGCGTGCGCGGCGGCGAGCGCGTCGGCGACCTCGGCCATCATCCGCGCCGCCTCGGCCGGGGGCAGTGTGCCGTGCCGCCGGAGCAGCGCCTGCAGGCTACCGCCCTCGACGAGGTCCATCACCATGGCGAGGCGGTCGCCTTCGATGACGAAGTCGCGGACCGTGACGATGTTGGGGTGGCGGAGGGACCGCATGACGTTGCGCTCCTGGACGAAGCGCATGACGAGCTCCTGGTCGCCGGTGAGACCGTCCCGCAGCAGCTTCACCGCCACGAGCTCACCCGTCTCCCGGTGCCGGGCACGCCAGACCGCGCCCATGGCACCGGCGCCGATCTCGTCCAGGAGGACGTACTGACTTCCTAGCGACGCCTCACCCGTAGCCATTGCCCCCCTCTCCCGTGGGTATTAGGCGGCGATCACCATAATCCGCCAAATCCCCGCGGAGAGTGAACTCGGTGTCCTAATGGTTACAGTCGGCCGTTGTGATTTCCCGATGGCCGGGACGCGGTGCTAGCGTGAGCAGATTTCCTCGGGCGGCCGCGGTACGGCCCGCCATATTCCCGGCATTGCGGCGGACCGGAACGCACGGCACGCTGGGACCGGCCACTTTCTTGATCATCTCCAGCGGGGCAAATGTGATCTTGATTGTCCCGGCTCGGCGTGCGCCGTGCCGTACCGGCCGGGACGGGCGTCATCGCACGGTACGGTGGGACGCCCCGGCCGGCTGACGGCCGGGGGAGCCGGCCCTGAGCGGTGGTGCGCGGCCGCGCAACGGAATGCGCCAAGGTTTTATCCACAGGGCACGTTCTTATTCACAGCTTTATCCAACGCTTGGGGATAACGGCGGAGGCTATTTGACGGTTATCGAGACTTATGGCCGGCTTGCGCGCCTACGACGGTGGAAAACTTACTCCGGCCATGGGCCGGGCGCAGCGGCCGGCATATCCAGACGACCGTCGCGGTAATCGGAAAATCGGGCGTTCCGCACCGCGGGGTGCGCACCGGCGGGCGCCCCGTGGCCGTCCCCCGCCCCGCCGTACCAGGGAAGATCACCTCGCGCGCCCCGGCCCGGACGGCGACCGGAATACCGGATCTTGCGGCACAAGCCAGGAATCCTCGGCACATAATCCGCGCCTGAGGATAAACACGGCTTGATCGCCGATCGGTTCTCCGCCGCCGGAGGACCGGGGCGCGCGAGGTGAATGGCGGAAGGGTAGTGGCGAAGGGGCGATTCGCCGGATGGCCGGGTGGCGGCCCCCGCGCGTCACCCGCCGTTTCCGGGCCCGGCCGCGCTCAGGGAGAACCCGAGTGCAGCCAGCGGAGCATCGCCGCCAGGACGCCCAGCGTCACGGCGAGGACGGCGGGAGGCCATCACCACGAGTGACCGTGCAGGAAACCCACGCAGCCCAGAAGGCCCGACAGCGCCGCACCGAACCCGGCCAGCGGTCCGAGCGGCCGGCCTCCCTCGCCGGCGGCCACCGGCCCTTCGCGGGCCGCGGCGCTGCCGGAGCGGACGCCGGCCCCTGCCCGGCGGGCGGCGGAGATGCCGCAGACGCCGGCGAGGCCGGCGGGTTCGCGCCGAAGCGCCGCCCGCCGCCGGTGAGGTCGCGGGTGCCTCCGGGCACCCGCTCGCCGATGCGTGCACGCCCATGACGGATCTCGCGGTCACCGTTGCTCATCAGCCCGCCGTGCCGCCGGCCAAGCCCAAGTGCTGCTGCTCGCCGTGGCCTCCGGCCCCGTACCGCCGAAGGTAATCCCCCTGGACGGCGTGTTCGACGTAAAAAGTCGTCTTCACGGCGTCCGGCCGGCCGATCGCCCGGGTGATCTCGCGCACGAGGTGGTCGAGCTCGCTCTTCACCGCGGTCCAGAGGGCATCACGGCGGGTGCCCCCGACGTGGATGACCAGCCCGTACAGCGCCGGCTTGTGCAGCCGGGACAGCAGCCACCACAGGAGCGCCGTCAGCACGGCGAGCAGCACAATGGTGAAGACGTCACCCGCGATGGCTATCAAGGGGACGAAGAGCAGCAGGCTGATCCCGGCGAGTTTCCCGAACCTCCGCCAGGCGGCCTGCCGGTCCACTTCGAGCGTGCGCTGTCCGACGTGGGATATATGGCGTAACGGGAAGGCCTCGTTGCCTATCCACAGCCAACCGTCATCAATTCTTACACGCACTGTCCAATAACCGGTCGCCATTGACCCCCCTTTCGGTCTGAGCTCGACGAGGGATGAGGCTGCGCAAGCCTCAGCGGCAACGGTCACCGCGCTGCGGAGTGAATGAAACGTTCGGCGTCTTTTGCCGGGTATCGGCACGTCGACGGTCGGGGGAAGTGCCCGATCTCGGTCACCCGTACGGCGCCACCAGGCGTAGCGAGTGGATCCGCGCGCCGGTGAACGCCGGGCTCGCCGCCGATGGCCGTCCACCGGTCGGCCTCGGCCCTACCTGCAGGAATCGCCTGCTCGACCAGGCGGCTGCGGTGCGCTCGCCGGCCTCCCCGCCGCCTGCCGCGCCGTCACCAAGGGGCCCCTGCGGATGCGCTCCGGTACCGGGCGTCACGCGCCCGTGAAGCCAATTAACTCAGCAATTACTCTTCAGCGCAAGTGGTTCAACCAGATCGGTATACGCCTCTCCCGGCATACGGGTCAGAGAGCGGCATAAGGTGGACCCCGACGGCTGAGACGAGGTGTTTATGGTCAGGGAGGGCGAGTGAGCGAAGCGGCCGAAAATGCCGCTGGGGTCACCAGGCGGGAGAGGCTACGCCAGCAGCTCATGCGGGACGTCATGGCCGCCGCCCGCGAGATCGCCGCCGAGGGTCTCGAAGGCTTCACGCTTACCGCCGTCGCCCGCAAGGTAGGGGTCAGCCCACCCGCCCTGTACCGCTACTACGACGGCAAGAAGGGCCTGATCCAGGCCCTCTACCGAGACCTCACGGAAGAGCTGATGCGTGAGGTGCGGGAGGCGGTGGAGCGTCAGGACGAGGACGACATCGCCGCCCAGCTCTACGCCAGCACCAAGGCCGTGCTGGACTGGTCGGTGGCCAACCGGGAAGGGTTCAACCTGGTCTTCGGCGCCACCTACCCCATGATCGCCGGCTCCGGCGAGAGGATCCCCCGGCTGATCTCGGAGGAGCTCGGCGGCATGTACGGCCGGCTCTTCGGCCGCCTCTGGCGGCAGGGCGTGCTGACGTACCCGGCGGACGAGGAGATCGCCCCCGAGCTCCGCGACCAGCTCAAGACCTACCGGGACGCGATCACCCCGGACCTCCCCGTCGGGGTCGTCTACCTGATGATCACCTGCTGGCGGCAGATCTACGGCGTGCTCACCATGGCCGTGAACAAACACCTCGACTTCGCCATCGACGACATCGAGCCGCTCTTCAACGACATGTTCGGCGGCCTTATCCGCCTCCTCGGGCTCGAACCCCCGTCGCAGGCGCGCTGAAGCGACGCCGGTCCGCCCGTCACGAGCCAGCATGCGGCACCGGATGCGCCGCATGCGCTGAGACCCCGGACGGCGACGTCGGCCGCGTGGCCACGAGGCCCGGCACGGCACCGGCGGGCGGCGTGCGAACTGCTGGAGAGGCACGGGGCATGCTGCGGCTACCGCCGCGACGGCAAGGACTTCCGCCCGGACCCTCTCCTGCAGCACTATGACGTCGCACGGCGGCGCGCCCGGCGGCTCGCCGAGAACCACGAGGCCGGGAAGCGCCTGACCGACCGCAACCCGTTCACCTCGGTATGGTTGCTGGCCGACCGCCTGATCGCCCAGAACGGTGCGCGGCCATAGCCGGCACCGGCGAGCACGAGCTCGACGAAGGCCGAAAGCCGAAGCCCCTCGCAAGATGACGCGATGCGGGCGCCGGGTAGGCGGACCTTGCCCGGCGGGTGCTGCTGGCCAAGCATCGCCACTACCGCGCCTCCCGCCCCTGGTACGCCAGGGTGTTCGGGTACCTGCTCGACGGAATGGTCGGTTACGGCTACCGGCCGGGACGAGCCGCGCTGTGGATGCTCACGCTGCTGGCCGCGGGGAGCGTCTTCTTCGCCCACCACCGTCCCGAGCCCATCAAGCCGGGTGAGCATCCCCACTACCACCCGGTGCTGTACGCGGCCGACGTGCTGTTGCCGATCATCAACCTCGGCCAGGAGAGCGCGTTCAAACACCAGGGCCTGGGCCAGTGGGTGGCATCGGTGCTGATCCTGCTCGGGTGGGTGCTCGCCACGGCCGTCGTCGCCGGCGTGACCCGCGTGCTGACACGTACCTGACCAGCAGCGGCCCGCTCGATGTCGGCCCAGGCGTAGGCGAGACCAGTGTGACCTCGCTACGCGGCGGCACGTTGACAAAGACAGGGGCGGCGAGAGCAGGCCCCGGGCTCCGGGACCCATGCGTAGCGCTGCGGTGGCCGCTGGAGTGCGGCTCCAGTGGGCGGATCGCTGGAAGATCATTCCTCGGCTCCCGGTCACCGGGGACACGGCTCGCACGAGGTCAGCGCAGCGCTCGCCCGAAAATGACGGATCTCATATCAGCCGGCCGGCAGCGGCGTTAGTGTCAGCGACGGGGTCATGATCTCGGCGCGACGGGCGCATGGTGCTCCTTCACGGTGATGCGGCGAGACTGCGACATGTCGGCAGCAGGACTGACAACGACCGGTGTGCTTTGCGTCGGCGGGAAGGCCGAAGGCCGCCGCTCAGGTGATGTCACGCTAGGTGTTGCCTTATGAGCCTCGAGTTCGATCTCACCCTTAAGCGACTGCGCCGGAAGGAGAAGCGCGACTTCCACCTGGCGCTGACAGGGAAGGCCGGGCCGTACGGGGAAGTGACCGTGACGGTCGGTCGGACCACCAAACGCGCGGACCTGTCATCGGCCACACTGCCGCAGGCGTGGGTGACCGATCCGGACATGGACCGGGAAGGATTGGTGCCCCTCGGCAAGCGGTCATGCCTGGTCGTGGGCGATGAGCAGGCGGAGCTCACCCAGAACCGCCGCGCCCTAGGCAAAGAGGATCGCGCTCTGCACATCAAGCTCGGCGACCGGCGCTACAGCTATCTCGCCATTAAGAGGAACGTCGAGGAGCTCCGCGGCGCCGACCAGGAACCGCTCGTGCGGGTGCGTGTGATTAGAGGCGGAAGAAAGATCTCGGTCCTTACTGAGACCGATCCGATCGACCTCGCCCTCGGCCTCATCCTCCAGGGGGCCGACCTGCGCGGCCTGACCATCACCCGCACGGTGTTGTTCAACGTCCTGGACTTCCTCGACACCGGCAAGGGCGAGGCCTGAACGGTGGGGAGTGGATCGCGCCCACAGTGCAGCCCTCGCTCGTCGTCGAAAAAACGACCGAGCTCTAATCGGATGGGCGCTTTCCGGCTCTCTAGGGCCAGAACTCAGGGCTCGCGTAATTCTGTACCGCCATGGATCCTCGCACCGGGCTCTAGATGGCCCGACGCGCCTGAAAGGCGAATCATGCCGCGACCAGCGGCCGATGATTGCCCATGCTGGCCTACGGCTGCACACGCCCTAAACGATCAACGGCGCCTGACCGGGGCGAAACCGCAGGTCAGACGCCGTTTCGTCGGGCTGAGCGGAGAGCGTGGGATTCGAACCCACGAGGCCGGTCACCCGGCCTAGCGGTTTTCAAGAGCACTACGATCCCTCCATCCGCCCCGCCTTGATCTGCGGCTCAACCCTAAGCGATGGGCTGGCATAAGAAATCATCCCGCACATATCCCTCGCTGCGGGGAACGCGCTAATCCACGATCAATCCCGTTGTGCAGGATCTCCATGGCCTCCAGCACATCGGCCACCACGTGGTCCGTATCATGCATAGCGCTACGACGGTCGCCATAGTGTGCCAGTTGCGCTGAGCTCGCTGTCACCACCGCTGTCCCAACGTGATCGATCCACGAAGCGGGAAGGCATGCGTTCCCATGACTGACCTGCGGCAGCTGTCCAGCTAGCAAGTGACAGCTATTGGTTACTTACAATTACCTCAATCGCCAGGAGTCGCAGGAGTTCTATGTCGGGATAAAGTTGCATTGCCTCATGACTGAACGGCAATAGTACCGTGGATTCAGAATAGCGGGCATCATCTTTCGCGTGCACAATTCTATTGCGCAACTTGTAGATCCGCTTTGCCACCTGAGAAGCTAAAGACTCCCCGCTCGTGGGATAGATAGCAGGAACCCCAGATATCGGCCCACGCTTACCAAAATGGCCGTTATGGTCAAGCGAAAAAAATTCCTTCAACTTACTTTCAGGTACACATTTTTCTATAAGCGTTCGCAATTGATCAATCTCACTTGCACCATGCGAACGCTCAACGGAGGTCACTATCTGCAATACAGAGAAATCTTCTTCTTCATCAAAATCTAACGACCGTAGAATTCTGCGTACTCTTTCTATAGTATCCCGCCTATGCACAATAGGAAGATAATACTCTAAGATCTGATAGTAGGACAAATAAGCTAATGTATAATTGTTACGTATTCCGAATTCACTGGGAATAGAGAATAATGTAGCAACATTGTTAGGGACTCGCGTTCTCGGAAATCTGACTGTGTCATGAGTCCTTACAGCACGTCGAGGACGTGAGGGGCCCACTACCCTAGAACGTAGAGAATAGTGTGACCCATGGCGCACATTTAACTCAAATAGAAAAGAATTCGCTAGCTCACGAGACCTTCGTAGCAGCTCCAGCTTCTCAGTCGGTCCTGCAAGAAAGATCTTCAGAGTCTGAACCCGAGCTGGGCGGCCATCATCATCTAAAGGTAGGAGCGGAGTGCAAAGAGGAGAGTTGGGTGATATCTCAATACAAGTAGTCCCATCGCTCGATGTAACCCTAATAACTGGATAAATTATGTTGCGGACTTCGTCGTATACTGATGGAGGATCATTCTCGTGGCTATGTATACAGGGCCGAGTCTCGAACTTTAATTTTTCAAAATTCCCCCGCCTGAACATACCAATTCCCTCTTGCCGGATTTCAAATTCAGCGAATCCCCTTTGCGGATCAATCCACCCCTCACAGTCCTCCATCCTCTGAGCTCCACGCTTGAGGGCCTGAAGAATCGCAGATGCTACACTCAAAGGAATTGCGACTTCTCGCCGACGAAATACTCCGGTATCCATCGACTCGAAGGTCAGGAAATTATCAACGGTAGCCACATACTTCAGATTTAGGGCTTGGGAAATTGTAGATATTTCGTCGGTCTCTAACGAGATTGATCGATTCTCTCCTAGAGCTTCCAACGCAACCTCCTTTCACCGTGGCCCTGTTCCTTATGAACTCTCGAATCGCCCCTGACCACTCATGGTGATCAGCCGCAGCATGGCAGATCGTAAAGGCGGCATGAATGCAACGGCAAGGGTTCCGCAACCTCCCTTAGGGTCACTGATGGTGCGTACGTCCAGCGCGACCCGGAGCCGTCGGCGGCAGGGCCCCGGTCCCAGGCCGTATACCCGACCGCCAAGCGGACGATTGGCCGCGTGGAGGCCCGGAGCGCCGCCCTTGACGACGGGAAGAAGAGTTGCTTTCGATCATGAGCAGTGCGCGGAGCCGTTCGAATCACCGAGCGGCCGTGCGATCGCCCAGACGCGTTCGAGGCTGGCGAGGTAGGCTGTTGCTGCGCCTTGTCTTCGGCCGCCCGTAGCTGGATGACCGACGATTGCGTGGTTGGCGTGCCGTGGGCAGGGAGGCTGAGGAGCAGGCCGTTGTCCGTACGTTGAATCTAGTTGTACAACGTGGCCAAAAATTTCGACGCGCCGACCTCGCCCAAGGGCCGATAAGCGCTCCGCACCGGCGACGCCATCTTCACCAACATGCCTGCAGCACCTGCAGACAGACGCCGACGTCCACTCCAACCCGGACTGGCTGGTCGCCACCAACCCACCATTGCGCACAATTTACCGGGATGATCCCTATCGACGCCTATACAGCCGAAAAGCTACTCGTGCTCCCCACGCACGCGGGGATGATCCTCTGATCCAAGCGAACGCCATCAAGTGGTCCCGGCATGCGCGCGCCAGGTGCGGCACCTATCTCTGATCTTCCCGTCTGCCGTCGACCCGCCCCCGGGGCAGCAGGCCGGTGACGAAGGGTCAAGCCCGGCTTCGCGTGTACCTGCCCCCGTGACCTTCCACGCGCGCCGGTTGCCCTGCCTGCACAGCCGGGCTTGACCCGTAGAAGCCGGTCTGCTGGGCTTTGCCCGGGTCGATGGCGGGCGGGAAGATCAGGGCCTCTCCCCCACACCCATGGGCACAATCTGAACGCTTCTTCATGATCTTGAGGGCTTCCCGGAGCCGGAGGCCCCGGGGTTTGGGGCGGAGCCCCAATGTCCAGGCCGACAATGCTGCGCGCGCCTGTGGACGAGGCGCGCCCGCCGAGGCGGGTTCGGCCCGGAGAGGCCGCACGCCCGCCGAAGGCGGGGCTCGCGGCCCAAGGGTGGCTCAGCTCGGCGCGTGCAGTTGGCCGACCGTGGGTTTGAGTGGCGCATCGGACCGCGCTGAGCTCTTCCCCGTTCTCTCGGGTGCCGCGGGTCCTTTTCCCGCCGCGAAGCGGCGGCTTGACGACGTAGAGAAAGTTCTCATCCGGCAGGCTCCGCGCTGCGGCTAGGCTCGGCTTGGCGGAGTGACGTAGACGAATGCGGTTTCGCGCGCTCCTTGTGGTACCGGGTGGGTGACGCTGGAGGCTTTCGAGGGCTCCTGCCGCCGTCTTAACCCTGCTGTTCTTTGCTCGCCTCGATGATGGTGCGGTCTGCAGGGAGCTTGCGGGTCTCACCGTCCGGCTCGGTGATGATCAGGATGGGGACGCCTTCGGCAATCCCGAGTTGCTTGCGCTCGGGCTCGGTGGGCATGCGGGCGGCGACCTGAGTACCCGGTGAAATCGAGACGGTGACGGCCTCCCCGACCTCGCGGACGCGTGAGCCGCGCAGTTCCGTCACGATCAATCCCTCTCCCCTCAGTACGGCCATGGCACGGCGCACCGAGTCACGCGAAATGCCGTACTCGGCGACGAAATCGTTCTCGGCTGGGAGGCGCTGACCGGGGCGGTACTCCCCCGACTGGATGCGCGCCCGGATCAGGTCGGCGAGCTGCTTGTAGACCGGGCGGTCGGCGCTGGGATCGATCGTCATAGCGCCGAAGCTACGTAGCAGCATAGGTGCATCCGATTGCGCGTATGTACGTATTTAGCTACATTGACCTCAGGTATGGCGTCTGCTTGATGGGATGGATCGGGTAGCTGAATGGATCTTGAGCAGATAGCAGCCAAGTACCCGGGCTGGGTGATCTGGCGCGGCGCGAGTGAAGCCGGTCCAGGGGCTTGGTACGCCACGCGACGCGGCACGTCGCTGAGCTACGAGCAGTTGAACGCCGGGCTGGAACAGACGGTGTGCGGTGACGACGCATCCGCCCTGGTGGTCGAGCTGGAGAGACAGGCGAAGATCGCCGCGCGGCTGGCCGCTGAGCAGGGGGCGAAGGGCCGGCCGAGGTGACCGGGTGGATGACCTTGCGGAGCTTCTTGAAAGCTGTCCCGGCCTTCATCCGGCGGCGCCGCAGAAGGGCTACACGCGGGTGAAGTGGCGCGAGAGCCGGCCGCGTGCCGACCGCATCCGGGTCCGCGGTCACACCTGCGACTGTCAGCCGATCGTCTATGAGCTGTGCCAGGCTGGCGGCTTGCGGTTCATCCGGCGTTTCTACCGCTCAGACGAGGTGCTGGTGCACGAGAGCGAATGGACTCGCGCCGCCGAGGCAGAACAGCTGTGGATGAAGATCCTTCTAGGGCAAGCACGATGACCAGGGAAGGGCTTCCCCAGCATCCGGCGCGCCGTCAGTGCTCGAGGGGCGGCCGTGGCGAGGTGCGCTCATCATGAGGTCTGCTGGTCTCCGCCCGGTGAGGACATTCCGAGTGGTGCCCGGTGTGTCGGGTGCGGCACCTGGTGGCGTACGGATCTCATTCCTTGCGGCGTGCCGGCGCGTCTTCCTGGCGGCCTCCCGCTGTACGAGGCTCAGCCGCCTTCGTGAGCGCGTGGAAGGCGGTGATGATCTCCTTCGCGGCGGCCTCGGCGTCCAGGCGATCGGTGCACAGCCGCAGGTGAAAGAACGCCTCGTCGGTGTTGGCGGTCAGGTCGGCAAGGGTCTCATCCCATGCCCTCAGGCGCTCGGCAGTGTCGGTGTCACCGCGGTCTTTGGATCGCCGCTCGGTCACCTCGCGGGGCACCCACAGCAGCACGCGCAGCCATGCGTCCGGGGTACGGCCGACCAGACGACGCAAGTCGGCGATGTTCCCCATATGCACGACCGGCGCGTGCCCGGCGGAGCTCATGTCCTCGATCTGGCGCCGGTCGACGGCGTAGATGTTCCCGTAGCGGTAGGTCTGGACCAGAAGGCGGCCGGCGCGGCGCAGCTGGTCGAGCTGCTCGGCGGTGACCATGTCGTACTCGTCGGCTCGGCCGGTGCCGACCTTGAGTTTGCGCAGCAGCCGGAATCGGGGGTCGAGCTGGTGCAGGGCGGTGGTGATGGTGCTCTTGCCGCTGCAGGGCGGGCCGTACAAACCAACACCGACGGGCGGGGCGCTCACGACAGAATCCGCTTGAGCGTCTGTCGAGTCTGGTCGGCAAGGGTGATCGCCGAACCCAGCCGGTTGTCCACGGTGATGTGCACCGTGGGCGGGCTTTCCTCGAGATCGAGCCCCGCAAGGTATGTCTCCCAGTTGGCGAGCTTCCAGGCGTCTCGGGCGGCCCCTCGGAACTCGATGTACTCGCGCATGGACTCGGCATCGCAGCGAACCCAGATCGCGGCGAGGTCGATGCCCTTGGCCGCGCACCGGTTCTCCAACCGCTTGAACCACGCCTCATCGTTGAGCTCGGCGATGAACGGGGCGGACAAGATGGCCGAGGTGCCCGCGTTGAGGTTGTCCCATGCGGCTTCCATCAGGAACCGGTACTCCAGCGGGCGGACCTCCGTCAGGTACAGCTCACTGTGCCGGTCGTTAGGATCGCCACCGAGCGAGACGAGCAGGCGCTCCGTCATCGACCGGGTGAGGGAGTCCTTGTCCAGGAACGCCCATCCGGTGATGTCGGACAGGAAGCGGGAGAACTCCGTCTTGCCCGATCCGGCGTAGCCGCCGACCAGGGTCAGGATCGGCCTCGGGCTGCCGCCGCCGTGCCGCCTGCGCCAGGCGTCGACGATGCGGTTGCGCAAGGCGACTTGCTGTGGGTTGTCGGGCTGGATGCCGCCCACGGATGCCTTGGCCACCGCCTCCTCGATGACCTTAGCGGCGGCCTCATCGGCCGCGGGATCGCTGGGAGCGGGCAGATCGGAAATCATAATTTCCGCCTTTTCCGTTTCGCCGGGTAAGGGCGGCCGAAATCCAAGCTGGGGCTCGGTGGCGCGATACATCAGGCAGTAGGCGCGCCGGTAATGCGGTCCGGGGTATATCGAGCCGTTCTCGTGACCCCACAGGGTTTGGAAGTTGGCTGCCGGCACGGCCAAGCCATGACGGCGCGCCGTCTCCCGAAGCAGATCACCCGCAGCCTCAAGGGTCAGTCCGTGCGCTTCACGGTGTTCCCGAAGCCGGGAGGGTATCCAGCCGGGCCGCTGGGTCGACTTCATCGCATCCTTTCGCGTTTGCCCTTTTCAGGGCGGGGCTCGGGGTCGTGCGTGTGAAAACGTTCGTGTAAACCGATGATGAGACGGTGTGAAGAAGCTTAGTTAAGGGTGCGTGATACAGAAAAGGCCCGGATCACGGTGAACTAGCGGTATCCCGAAGTGAGGAAGCACCGAATCGCCTCATCAAGGAGCGTCGTGAACATAAACGACGAAATCACCCGGCGGATCATCGCTGACCTGCAGTCGATCCGCGCCGAACTCGAAGAGATCACTTGCCGCGTTCACCAGATCGCTTCGGCTCTTGGAAGACTGCGGACTCAAGATCAGCCACCCGCTCCCTCAGATCCCGGAGCGTGGCGCGGATCTCGACGAGCTGCTCCATGATCTCCGAAGTCTCGGCGACCTCCCGCCCGGCCGCGCTTCCTGGGTCGCGGACGAACACGCCTTTTCCTTGCTGTCCGACGATCAGCCCTTCGGTGCGGAGCACGCTGATCGCGGCTTTGACGACGCTCGCCGAGACGTCGTAGCGGCGGCAGAGCTGGGTGATCGAGGGCAGAGCCGTACCCGGCGGCAGCGACCCGCTGCGGATCTGCCGGCGTAGCTCGTCGGCGATCTGCATGTAAGCAGGCCGACCGGTCTTCTCGATCATCCTTTGTCTCCCTCTCCGCATACAAGTTCAGCACACCTCGGCCCTCGCGCCAACCAAGTAGCCCTAGCAGTCCTTGACAACTTGGAATGCTAAGAACACCATGGATGCCAAGTGGTACGCGTCAGAAAGGAGTCGATCATGCGCACCATTCCCATCCCCGTCGATGTCTCCATGCTGCGCATCTCGTGCGCGAAGGCACCCCGGCCCCGCCTGGTAAGCAAGGAGACCGGCGAGATCAAGCGGGACCGCGACGGCAACCCGATCTACGAGGTCACGCTCCTGGTCGAGGACGAAGCCGGCCGAATGGAGCTGGTCAAGGTCTACGTCACCCCCGAACCGCAGATCGCTCCGGGGGACGAGGTGGTCCCGGTCGGTCTGGCCGCCTCCATCTGGGAGCAGGCCGGCAGGTGGGGCATCGCCTACCGAGCGCGGTCCATCATTCCGGCGGGGTCGGCCGGAGCGGGGGTGGGCTGATGCCCTTGCCGCCTGTGCCTCGGCCCGTTCTGCTCGCCGTTGCCTTGGTGCTCGTGCTGGTCTGCTGGCGGCAGTGGGCGCCGGTCTCGTACTGGTACCTGTTCGGCTTCCCGTGCAAAGCAGTATGGCTGCGCTGGTCCTGGCGGCACGTGGCCTCCGGCTGCGGTCTGACCAAAAAGCGCAACCGCTGGTGGTTCACCACCGTGCCGGGCCTGGTCTCCTCGACCGGGGTAGTCCGCGTCAAGCGGCGCCTTCAACGGGTCGCCGTCGACACCAAGCCGTGGATGGGCCTGCCCCGGCCCACGCGGCACGGCTTCCGCGTCACCTTCCACCTGCTCGACGGGCAGATCCCCGAGGACTACGCCAAGGTATGCGACCGGCTCGCGCACGCCTGGCGCATCGAGGCGGTGCGCGTGGTCGGCTCCCGGCCCGGCCGGGTCACCCTGCAGGGGATCAACCGCGACCCTTTGGCACACGTCATCCCCGCCGTCGCTCCGGTTGAGCCTCCGGACGGGTGGCGGGCCGAGGACCTGCTCCGCCCGGTGGTGGGGGTGCTGGAGACCGGCGCCCCGTGGCGGATGGATTTCCGGCTCATCCCGCACTGGATGAACGCGGGCGCGACCCAATCGGGCAAGTCGAACCTGATCAACGCGCTCATCGTCGGCCTGGCCCCGCAACCGGTCGCCCTGGTCGGCTTCGACCTCAAAGGCGGGGTGGAGCTGTCGCCGTACACGCCGAGGTTGACCGCGCTCGCCACCACACGCGGGGAGTGCCTGGATCTTCTGGCCGACCTGATCGGGGTCATGGGCGCCCGGATGCTGGCCTGCCGCTGGCTTGCGGTCCGCGACATCTGGCAACTGCCGGACGCCTCACGGCCGATCCCGGTCGTGGTGATGGTCGACGAGATCGCCGAACTGTTCCTGACCGCCGACAAGGCGGAAAAAGACCAGGTCACCCGTACGGCTACCGCCCTGCTGCGGATCGCCCAGCTCGGCCGCGCCTTCGGCATACACCTGGTGCTGTCCGGCCAGCGAATCGGCTCCGACCTCGGCCCCGGCGTGACCGCGCTGCGCGCCCAGATCGGCGGCAGGGTCTGCCACCGCGTCAACGATCCGGAAACCGCGGTGATGACCCTCGGCGACCTCGACCCCGACGCCCTGGTCGCCGCCCGGTCCATCCCGCCCGAGCTGCCCGGCGTCGCGGTCGTGACCGGCAGCGACGGCCGCTGGTACCGCGCCCGCTCCGGCTACGTCTCCACCGCAGTGGCCGAACAGGTCGCCACCGCCTACGCCCACCTCACCCCCTCATGGGCGCAGGTCGCCACCTCCGGCCTCGGCCACGACCTTGCCCCCGCGAGCGAAAACCCCCAGATCGCCGCCTGACCACACCACCGCAGAAAGGAGGGAAACCCTACGTGAACAGCATCTTGTCCCGCCTGGCCGTACGGCTGGCCGACACCGGCCCGGTCGTCGTCCTGGCCGCCATCGCCGGAGCAGGCAGCTTCACCCACATCCGCGACACCGCCGCAGAAAGCGGCCAAACCGGGTGGATGTCCTGGGCCGTGGCCGTCTGCGTCGACCTGACCTGCGTCATGGCCGCCCGGGAACGCCAGCGGGACAAGAAAACCGGACGCACCCAGCGCGGCCTGGTCTCCTGGCCGACCATCGTCCTCGTCGCCGGCATCGCCCTGTCCCTGGCCGCAAACCTCCACCAGGCCGAACCGACCCTGTGGGGCCGGCTGACCGCCGGAACCCCCGCCGGGGCCTTCCTCATCGCGGTCTCCATGCTGGAGCGCCGCGCCTCTGGTCCACGCCTCGTCCCCTCCGCCGTCCCGGCGTCCTCACCGGTCACCGACCCCGGGTCCGCGACCGTCCCGGCCTCGTCCCCGACCAGTGAGGCGTCGTCCCCGACCGGTGGCACATCGTCCCCGGCCCCGGCGCTCGTCCGGGCCGGTCAGCACGGCAAGGACGGCACTCGGGGACCGTCCCCGGCGCTGGTCGACTTCGCCCGGCGCGTGGCCGACGAACACCGCGCCAAGCACGGCAAACCCATCACCCGCGACCAGCTCCGCGCCCACCTGGGCGTGTCCAACCAGCTCGCCTCCGACCTGCTGCGCACCCTGCGCAGCACACCCGACGCCCCATGAAAGGAGTCACGACCATGCGCATCCACATCGAAGGAACCAACGCCGAAATCGCCTACACCCTCAGCAAGATCCGCACGATCCTGCCGGTCGGCCGAATCTCGCCCATCACCCCGATCCGCCGACGCCCGCACACCTGGCGCGTCATCGTCGACACCGCCCCCCAGCGCGCCGAATGCAGGTGGGCCCGATGACCGAACTCGCCCTGATCCCGCCTCGGCGGTGGCAGTGCTGCCACTGCGGCGGCACTGGCCTCGATAGCTACGGCGACACCTGCCCGCACTGCCAGGGCCTCGGCCTCTGCTGACTGCCGACCCCTGGTGATCGCAGCGCCCCCGACGTGACCACACATCCGCCAAGACGTCCGTCACGTCGGGGGCCATCCCACACCGCACCCAACAGCACGGAAGGGACCACCCCATCATGCCAACCGCCCACGCCCTGGCCGGACTCATCACCCGGCTCCACGACCCGCAATACGCCCGGTGGGCCGCCCAAATCCGCCGTACCGGCGGCTGCCGCCGGCCGGTCCACCTGCGCGGCACCGTCGAGCACTACGACCGCGCCACCGGCCGGCTCCTCCACCGCTACAGCACCAGCACCGAACCCGACGGCGTGCTGCGCGTCCCGTGCAAGACCCGGCGCGCCTCCCGCTGCCCTTCCTGCGCCGAGACCTACCGCGCCGACACCTACCACCTAATCCGCGCCGGACTCATCGGCGGCAAAGGCGTCCCCGAAACGGTCACGTCGCACCCGTGCCTGTTCGTCACCCTCACCGCCCCGTCCTTCGGGCCGGTGCACACCCGCCGGGAGAACAACGGCACCGTCCTGCCCTGCCACCCGCGCCGCGACGCCGCCACCTGCCCGCACGGGCGCGTCATGTCCTGCACCGCCCGCCACGGCTCCGACGATGCGCGCCTTGGTGAGCCGCTGTGCCCGGACTGCTACGACTACACCGGCTCAGTGCTGTTCAACGCCCTCGCCCCCGAACTGTGGCGGCGCTTCACCCTGGCCCTCCGCCGGCACCTGGCAAAGCTCGGCGGCCTTGCCCCGCGCGCCATGCGCGACCAGCTCATGGTGTCCTTCGCCAAGGTCGCCGAATACCAGCGGCGCGGCGTCGTCCACTTCCACGCCGTCATCCGCCTCGACGGTCCGGACGGCCCCACCTCACCACCCCCCGCGTGGGCCACCCTGGACCTGCTCGGTGAGGCCGTACGGCACGCCGCCTCCGCCGTCACCGCCACCATCCCCGCCCTCGACGGCCAGCCCGAACGGGTTCTGCGGTGGGGCGACCAGCTCGACATCCGCCCGATCAGCATGGACGGCGAGCTGACCGCACAAGCCGTCGCCGGTTACATCGCCAAGTACGCCACCAAGTACGCCACCAAGGCCGCCGAATGCGTCGGCACCCTCGACCAGCGCATCCTGCCCACCGCCGATTTGGCCGCCCTGCCGGTCCGCGACCACGCCCGGCGGCTGATCGCCGAATGCCTCCGCCTCGGCGCCCTCGATGAGCTGGCCTGCCTCCGGCTGACCCAGTGGGCGCACATGCTCGGATTCCGCGGCCACTTTGCCACCAAGTCCCGCCGCTACTCCACCACCCTCGGTGCCCTCCGCGAGGCGCGGGCCGCGCACAAGCGCGACGAGCAGATCAGCGTGGGACGGCTCCCGCTCTTCGACGAGGACACCGTCCTCGTCATCGCGCACTGGCAGTACGCCGGCCAAGGCCTCTCCGCCGGGGACGCCCTCCTCGCCGCCGCCATCACGGGCGTGCCTATGCCGTCAGCGGTGGGGGGTGATGCCCGATGACGCGCAACGACCGGCTCCTGACCGTGCCCGAGGTACTCGCCGAGCTCGGCGGCGTCTCCCGCCGCACCTTCTACCGCTGGCGCGAGCTCGGCTGCGCACCCCGGTGCATCAAACTCCCCAACGGCGAACTCCGCATCTGGCGCAGCGACCTGATGGCCTGGCTGGAGTCCCTCCGCGAGGTGGCATGAACACCTCTACCGATGTCAAGTTCTGGGGAATCCGCCGGAACAAGTCGAGCAAGACGCCCTCATACGAGGTCCGCTGGACAGTGGCCGGGCGTCAACGGTCTCGATCACGGCGGACGAAGGCGCTGGCCGAGCACTTCCTCTCGGAACTGCGGCAGGCGGCCAAGCGGGGCGAGCCCTTCGACGTGGAAACAGGGCTCCCGGTCTCGATGGTCAAGGTCAAGCAGGCCGTGACCTGGTTCTCCTTCGTCGTGGCCTACGTTGACATGAAATGGCCCCACGCCGCAGCGAAGACCCGGGACAGCCTCACCGATGCTCTCGCAACGGTGACACCTGCACTCGTCGACGAGGACGCTCCCGGCAAGCCGGATCTCGCGCTCTTGAGGAAAGCGCTGCGGCAATATGTCCTACCCCCGGTAGCGCGGCACCTGCCCCGTCCCGCAGACGTAGCGGCTGCAGTGGCTTGGCTTGAACGGCACTCGCTGCCCCTGGCCGAGCTGGGGAAGGTGCGGAATGTACGGCTTGGCCTCGACGCGCTGACGCTCCGGCTCGATGGCACACCCGCGGCACCGACCACGATCGCCCGCAAACGGGCGGTCTTCTACAACGTCCTTCAGTACGCCGTGGATCTAGAAGAGCTGCCCTCTAACCCGCTGGACAAGGTGAAGGCGTGGAGACCTCCGAAAGTCCGCGAGGTCGTCGACCGGCGGGTCGTCGTCAACCCCACGCAAGCCCGGGAACTGCTCACCGCCGTGACGTACGTAGGACGTCCGGACCGTGGCCGGCATCTGCGGGCCTTTTTCGCCTGCCTTTACTTCGCCGGCCTTCGGCCCGCCGAAGCACTCGGCCTCCGCCTACAGGACTGCCATCTGCCAGAGTCAGGCTGGGGTCGATTGATCATCTCCAGGTCCAAGCCACAGGCCAACAGGCGATGGACTGACACCGGAGAAGCGCACGATGACCGCGGTCTGAAACACCGCGCCCAGGGTGAAGGCCGCACTGTCCCCATCCCTCCCGAGCTTGTCGCAATCTTGCGCGAGCACGTCGACGAGTTCGGCGTCCATGATGACGGGCGCCTGTTCCGCACATCGCGGGGCGGTGTGGTCTCCATCGCGACCTATTGCGAGGCATGGCAACAGGCCAGGATCTTGGCCCTGCCCCCGGAACAGGTCGCCTCCCCGCTCGCGGCACGGCCCTACGACCTACGGCACGCAGCCGTCTCCCTATGGCTCAACGCCGGCGTATCAGCTCCAGAGGTAGCCGAACGCGCGGGGCACGGGGTGGACGTGCTTTTGAGGGTCTACGCCAAGTGCATCGACGGCGGCGCAGAGATCGCCAGCCAAAGGATCGAGGACGCCCTGAGAATGTGAGGGCATGCGATATCGGAACAGGGTCCCGGTCATCCCGGGACCCTGTTCGTTTCCGCCGGGTGACCTGGGGATACACGCCATGATCCATCCCGCGAATATCCCGCGACCAGCGGCCGAGGGGTGCCCACGGTGGCGCATGGCTGCATGCCCCGGAAACGATCAACGGCGCCTGACCGGTGCGAAACCGCTGGTCAGACGCCGTTTCGTTGAGCAGAGCGGAGAGCGTGGGATTCGAACCCACGAGGCCGGTCACCCGGCCTAGCGGTTTTCAAGACCGCCGCCATCGTCCACTAGGCGAGCTCTCCTTGACACGTACCGCCCGTGAGGGGCGTTCCACGCACCATAGTGTGGCACCACACCGGCGGTGCCGCGACCATAATCCGGACTCATCCCATCCGCAAACCCGTAACCTCCGGGCTCACCAGGACGATCCGTCTCATACTCACCGGTCACGACGGCTGCAGGGCCGGGGAGAGGCCGCGCTGCGACCGCGGACCGGCGAAGCCGTCGCCCACACAGGCGGCGAGTTCAAGGTAGGCATCCCGCGTCGCCTGCTGCAACCGCTCCAGGTCGATCTCCGCCCCTTCCTCCAGGTGCGGGTCGTACGGCACGCGGACGACGGCCCGGCACCGCGCGGCGAAGTGCTCCTGCAGCTTCTTGAGATCCACCTTCGACTTGGACCGCGGCCGCACGTTGCAGAGCACCACCGTGGCGGCCCGCACCAGATCGCCGTACCCGTGGGCCTCCAGCCAGTCCAGGGTCGCCGACGCCGCCCTCGCCCCGTCGACGGACGGCGAGCTCACCAGCACGATCTGGTCGGCGAGCCGGAGCACCCCGGACATGGCCGAGTGCAGCAGGCCGGTGCCGCAGTCGGTGATGCAGATCGAGTAGAAGTTCTCCAGCACCTCGGCGACGGCCTGGTAGTCCTCCCCGCTGAACGCCTCGGACACCGAGGGGTCCCGGTCGGAGGCGAGGATCTCCAGCCGCGACGGGGTCTGCGAGGTGAACGCCCGGATGTCGGCATACCTCTTCACCTGTGCCCGCTCGTTCAGCAGGTCCCGCACGGTCGCCGAGGTCTCCAGCTCGACCTTGTCGGAGAGCGTGCCGCGGTCGGGGTTGGCGTCGACGGCGATCACCCGGTCGCCGCGCACCTGCGCGAGCGTGGCGCCGAGCCCGACGGTCGTGGTGGTCTTGCCGACCCCGCCCTTCAGGCTGAGCACGGCGACGCGATGGTGCCCACCGGCGACGGGGGTGCGGGCACGGGCGATGAGCTCATGGCGCCGCCGGACGTCCGGTGGCTCACCCGGGTTGATCAGCCCGCCGGACATCGTGTACACCGCCCGGCGCCACCCGCGGCTCGGGCCCTTCTTCCGGCCCTTGAGCAGGGTGTCCGGGTCGAGGCTCTCCGCGCTCGGCCGGCCGCTCCCGGAAAGCGGCACGCCGGAGGAGGCCGCGCGCCGCCCAGTCTGGTACGGCTCCCGCTCGGCGGCGGCCCCGGTCTGCGCACCCGGGGCATACGGCTCGGCGGGGTCGCCCGGCGGGACCGACGAGGACGGCTGACTCACGCCGGGACCATCGGAGCCCACCGAGCTTCCCACCGTCCCGGTGGCGGGCGGCGTGCCGGGCCCGGTGATCGGCGGCATGGCGGGCGCGGCCGCCGGGAACTCCGCCGGGGTGCCCGCCGAGCCGGAGGCGGCCTCGGCCGGAGGTTCGACCGGCATGGTCTCGGCGAAGGTGCCGGAGGTGAACCAGGCCCGGGTCGGCTCGTCCGCCGAAACTGGCTCCGCGGTCTGCTCCACCCCTGCTGCCCCGGCCGGAGCAGGCGCAGCACCGGGGGCGCCGCCGTCCCGCGGCACCGCCAGACCCTCCGCCGCCCCCGTCACGGGCTCATCCTTCCGCTCCTGGCCGGGCTCGCGCCGGCCGCCCTCCTCGGCAGGCTGCACCGGGCCGCTGAACCAGGAGAAGGACCGCTCGGGAGGCTTCGGCGGCAACGGCAGGGCGGCGTCGAGCAGCGACCGCGCCCCGGACACTGGCTCATCCGTGCCACCGGCACCGATCGGATCGGCACCACCGCCGACCCCGGTCCCGGCGCCGATCTGATCAGCGTCACGGCCGGCACCGATTCCGGTGCCGATCTGCTCAGCGCCGCCGCGGACGCCGGTTCCGCCGCCGGTCCACTCGGTACCCCCGGTGCCCGTCCGGTCGGTGCCGCCGGTTCCGATCCCGGTGTCACCGGTGCCCGTCCCACCGGCGCCGCCGGCCTCATCGCTCAACGGCCCGGCGCCCGGGCCGGCCGCGGCCCCGCTCAGCGGACCGCTCAGCGCGTCAGCGCCGCGCTCCGCCGTACCGCCCGGCGAGCCCTCGTCCACCGATCCGGCCGGATCACCGGGTTCAGCGCCTCGCTCATGCCGCTGCTCAGCCGCGGAGCCGCTCGGGACCGCCGCGCCGCCCGGCTCACCGAGCACACGGTCCCCGGACAGCCCGGTGACCGGCCCGGTCGCCGGGTCACCCGCGGGCGCGCCGGCCCGAGGCGGCGTCGCGCTCTCCGCGCCGGCCGCCGGGCCCGAAGCAGGACCGGCCGCGGGACCGGAAGCAGGACCGGCCGCCGGGCCCGAAACAGAGCCCGCCACGGGGCCGGAAGCAAGGCCGGCCGCACCGCCGGCGGCAGGCCCGAGGGCGCTGCCCACACCCGCATCCGGATACCCCGCATCACCGCCCGGCCCGGGGCCCGGAACCGGTTCCCCGGCCGGGGCCGCACCGCCGGCGCCCGCACGGTCCGCCGCACCCGGAATGCCGCTCTCCGCGGTGCCCTCACGGGCCTCGCCGCTTGCCGGTACCGTGCCGTACGGGGTATCGGCGGTGCCGCGGAACAGCGACCCGGAAAGCGGGTCTTTAGGGACGAACTGCCAAGGATCTTTCGGGTACGGCGAGGCGATTTCCTGGGTGTCCTGAGGGGACGGGGCAGGCGCGGAGAAAGGGGAGGTGATCGTGATCTCCACCTCGTCCGGCATTTCCTTGATCGCGTCTAACCACGCGAGCTGGTCTTCGAGATGGGGATCTTCACGATCTCGCCTCGCCACCGGGTACCCCCTCGGGACGGGTTATCGGTCAGCAATCACCGAGCAGATTAGCGTGGCGGAATGCGGTGAATGCGGTCAACCGCCAGGTTCGGTGCGCGCTACGTTAAGACCCATGCGCGCGATCGTGATTCCGGAACACGGGGGCCCGGAGGTATTGACCTGGCAGGAAATGCCGGATCCGCACCCCGCCCCGGGTGAGGTCGTCATCGAGGTCGCCGCGTCGGCGGTGAACCGGGCCGACGTGCTGCAGCGGCAGGGCCTTTATCCGCCGCCACCGGGCGCCTCGGAGATTCCCGGGCTGGAATGCTCGGGCGTGATCGCGGAGATCGGGGAGAACGTCGAGGGGTTCTCGGTCGGCGACCGGGTCTGCGCCCTGCTCGCCGGCGGCGGCTACGCGGAGCGGGTGGCCGTGCCGTACCAGCAGGTGATGCCGATCCCGGACGGTGTCTCGCTCACCGAGGCGGCGGCGTTCCCCGAGGTCGCCTGCACGGTCTGGTCGAACGTGTTCATGACCGCCGGGCTGCGGGAGGGCGAGACCCTGCTGGTCCACGGCGGCGGGAGCGGCATCGGCACGTTCGCGATCCAGCTCGCCAAGGCCCGGGGCGCCCGGGTGCTGGTGACCGCCGGGTCGGCGGAGAAACTGCAGCGCTGTTTCGAGCTCGGCGCGGACGACGGCGTCAACTACCGGGTGGAGGATTTCGCCGAGCGATTCGCGGGCCAGGCCGATGTGATTCTCGACATAATCGGGGCCGCATATCTCCCGCGGAACATCGCGGCCCTCGCCACCGGCGGCCGGCTCGTCGTCATCGGGCTCCAGGGCGGCACCAGGGGCGAGCTGAACCTCGGCACGCTGCTCGCCAAGCGCGCATCGGTGCACGCCAGCGGCCTGCGGGCCCGCCCGGTGGCGGAGAAGGCCGTGATCTGCCGTGAGGTGGTGGAGCACGTATGGCCGTTGATCGGCGCCGGCAGGATCCGCCCGGTGGTGCACGCGGAGGTCCCGCTGCAGGAGGCGGCACGCGCCCACCGCATGCTTGAAGCGAGTGAGCATGTCGGAAAGATCCTGCTGGTGCGGTGAGCTAATTTGGAATTCGTGAGCCGGAATTCGTGATCCAGGGCCCGAGCCAGCGAAGCCAGTCGGGAGTGTAAACGATCAATGAGTGCAGACGAGGGTGCCCCCCAGATCGTCGTCGTCGGACCGCAGGGCATGTCGGTCGCCGGCGGCGACAGCCGCCAAAGTGAGCGGGAAGAGCGGTCCGTCGCGGACATGGTCGAGCAGCCTGCCAAGGTGATGCGGATCGGCAGCATGATCCGCCAGCTGCTGGAGGAGGTCCGCGCCGCTCCCCTCGACGAGGCGAGCCGTAAGCGCCTCAAGGAGATCCACGAGAGCTCGATCAAGGAGCTGCAGGAAGGGCTCGCGCCCGAGCTGGTGGAGGAGCTGGAGCGGCTCTCGCTGCCGTTCAGCGACGACCCCGACTCCCCGCCGACCGAGGCCGAGCTCCGCATCGCGCACGCTCAGCTCGTCGGCTGGCTGGAGGGCCTCTTCCACGGCATTCAGACCACGCTCTTCGCGCAGCAGATGGCCGCTCGCGCCCAGCTCGAGCAGATGCGGCGTGCGCTCCCGGGTGGTGGGACGCACCAGCAGCAGTCCCACCAGGAGGACCACCACCGGGGCGGCGGCGGTCCCTACCTCTGACGGCTACCTTCGCGGGCTCACTCGGGGAACAGCTCCTCCAGCACCAGGGCCACCCCGTCCTCGTTGTTGGCCGCCGTGACGTGGTCGACGGCGGCCAACACCTCGGGGTGCGCGTTGGCGACCGCGTACGACCTGCCCGCCCAGGTGAGCATGGGCACGTCGTTCGGCATGTCGCCGAACGCCACCACCTCGGCGGCGTCGATCCCGTGCCCGGCGGCGAACGCGGCGAGCGCGGTCGCCTTGGTCACCCCGTGCGCGCTCATCTCGATCAGCGCCCGCGTCTCCGAATCGCTCGAGTACGTCGGGGTCACCAGGTCGCCGACGAGGTCGAGCGTCCGCCGGTACAGCTCGTCCGAGGGCAGGTACGGGTGCTGGGCGAGCAGCTTGGCGCACGGCCGGCTGGTGAGCGTGGAGAGCTTCAGCTGCGCCCCCGCGTTGTGCCGGGAGTCGAGGACGCCGATCCGGAAGCCGGGCTCGTACCCGAAGTGGTTCTCGTACTCGGCGGAGAACCGCAGCTCGGGCAGGTGGGTCCGCAGCCGGTGGACGCACTCCTCGAGGATGCCGGGCTCGATCAGGTGCGCCTCGACGACCTCCTCGTTGTGCAGGTCGTAGGTGATCGCGCCGTTGGCGCAGATCGCGAGCCCGTGATGGCGTACGGCTCCCGCGACCTCGTGCATCCAGCGGGGCGGGCGGCCGGTGACGAAGACGAGCGTGGCACCGGCCTTCTCGACGCGGGCGAAGGCGGCGGCCGTCCGGGCGGAGATGGTGCCGTCCGAGCGCAGCGCCGTCCCGTCGAGGTCGGTGGCGACGAGGCGGGGGAGGGTCATGGCAGGTACCAGTGTGCCCCACCGCGGCCGTACCCCGGCCTCACGGGGTCGCCGCCCGGGGAATCGGCGCCGGGTGGAACATCCCGGGCCGGTTCCGTGTTTTAATCAGTGAGTTGTATTAGCTGTTCCCGTAGTGAACCAGTGTTACTGTGCACCACCCCGGGGAGCTGTACGACACCGGGGTCCGCGCGGTGTGGTCCCCAGAAATCCAGTTTCACAAGGAGAATCGAATGGCTCAGGGGACCGTCAAGTGGTTCAACCCCGACAAGGGCTTCGGCTTCATCGCCCCTGACGGCGGCGAGCCGGACGTCTTCGTGCACTTCTCGGCGATCATCGGGAGCGGCTACCGCAACCTCGAGGACGGCCAGCGCGTAGAGTTCGACATCGTCTCCAGCCCGAAGGGCCCGCAGGCGTCGAACGTCCGGGGCATCTGACCTCGCAACAGCCAGATGAGGCGGGATCCGCGATCAGCGGGTGCCGCCTCTTCGCGTGTTCACCGCCCGCGGCGGGCCCGCCACCGAGGGACAGCCAAAGCTGGGCATAGGAAAGCCCATGCCACGGCGGTCGAGCGGGACGACCGGAGGATGGCACCGGCCGCAGGGCTCCGCGTACGCTCCGGCCGGCCGCCGGCGTATCGCGTGAACGCGACGCACCGCTGCGGCGACGGGCGACGCCCCGGAACGACGCCCCGGCCGGGACGGCCCTCCGCATATGACCACCGCGCGCCTGGCCGCACGGCACCGCGCGGGCGGTTCCCCAGGGCAGCGGGCCGCCATCGGCGCACGACCTCATCCGCACCCAAGCTGCGCCCCGGCGCGGCGACCACGCCACCGGCTCATTCCCCGGTCAGCGGAGCATCCCGGCCGCCGGCGGAGCAGGGCCGGCCGCCGGCGGAGCAGGGCGCGTGAGGTGAACCTCCCGGTACGGCCGGGAGGATGGCCACCCGGCCGATCGGCGCCCGGCGGCCGATCAACCCGGCCGGTCAGCGGAACCGCAGGGGCCGACCGGGTCAGCGGACGAGCGCCCTGGTCAGCGGGAGACCGGCTCGAGCACGTCGAGCCCCACGTACGGGCGCAGGGCCTTGGGCACCACGACCGAGCCGTCGCGCTGCTGGTGGTTCTCTAGGATGGCGACGATCCACCGGGTGGTGGCCAGGGTCCCGTTGAGGGTGGCCACGTGCCGGGTGGTGCCGTCCTCGTCGCGGTAGCGGACGCGCAGCCGCCGGGCCTGGAAGTCCGTGCAGTTCGACGTGGAGGTGAGCTCCCGGTACCGGCCCTGGGACGGCAGCCAGGCCTCGCAGTCGTACTTCCGCGCCGCCGAGGTGCCGAGGTCGCCGGTCGCGATGTCCACGACCCGGTACGGAACCTCGATCTTGTCGAGCATCTGCTTCTGCCAGCCGAGCAGCCGGAGGTGCTCCTCGTGGGCGTCCTCGGGCCGGCAGAAGGAGAACATCTCCACTTTGTCGAACTGGTGGACGCGGATGATGCCCCGGGTGTCCTTGCCGTACGACCCGGCCTCGCGCCGGAAGCACGACGACCAGCCGGCGTAGCGCAGCGGCAGCGCGGCGGCGTCGAGGATCTCGTCGGCGTGGTAGGCGGCGAGGGAGACCTCGCTGGTGCCGACCAGGTAGAGGTCGTCGGCCTCGAGCCGGTAGACCTCGGCCGAGTGCGCGCCGAGGAAGCCGGTTCCCGCCATCGCCTCGGGCTTCACCAGCACCGGCGGGATCACCGGGGTGAAGCCGGCCTCGATGGCCTGGTGCATGGCCATGGTGAGCAGGCCGTGCACGAGCCGCGCGCCTGCGCCGGTCAGGTAGTAGAACCGGGCCCCCGAGACCTTGGCGCCCCGGTCGATGTCGATGGCGCCGAGGAGTTCGCCGAGCTCGACGTGGTCGCGGGGCGTGAAGTCGAAGGTGGGCGGCTCGCCGACGTGCTCCAGCACGACGAAGTCGTCCTCGCCGCCCTGGGGCGCGCCCTCCTCGACGATGTTCGGCACGGTCATGAGCAGCTCGTCGAGCTCTTGACCGAGCGCCTCCGCCTCGGCCTCGGCGGCCTTCACCTCCGCGGCGAGCTCCTTGGCCCGATCGAGCAGCGCCTGCCGTTCGTCCCCCGAGGCCCGCGACACCGACTTGCCGAGCCGCTTCTGCTCGGCACGGAGCGACTCGAAACGGGTGAGCGCGGTGCGGCGGCGCTCGTCGAGCGAGAGCAGCCGGTCGACGACCGTTTCGTCCTCGCCGCGAGCGCGCTGCGACGCCCGCAGTCTGTCCGGGTCCTCGCGAAGGGTACGCAGGTCAATCACGGATCAAAGGCTACCGGAGCCGTACGGCCCACGCCGTCACCCGTGGAAAGGGTCACCGGGCCGTGATCCAACCGGCCGCGCCCGGTCGGAGATCCTCGGCCCGCGTGAAGAACCGCACTCCCGAGTGACGTTCCCCGGCGAGCCGCGCACCGGGTCGCGCGAAGATCCACGAACCTGAGCCCGAGCCCCGCGCGTGCGCAACTGCCGGAGCTCGCCGCCGACGGCATCCCCTCAGTGCGCCGATCCCCGCGCGTGCGCCGCGCTGCCCGCGACCCCGGGCCGCGCCCCGCACACTCCGGCTGCGACCCACACACTCCGGCCGCGACCCGCGAGCCCGGGCCGCGGCCGCGCACCAAGGCCGTGAAACACACCCAGACCGCAGACCTCATCCCGGGGCCGGGGAGCTCACACCCCGGCGCGGGGCTCACATCCGGGCCGCGGGCCTCACACCTGGCCGGCGCGGATGCGGGCGAGCCATTCCGCGGCCGTCTCGAAGTCGGTGTCGGTGGTGCCGGGCTTGATCTTCGGAGCGACCCGGTCGGCCCGCGGGTAGCTGCCGAGGAAGCGCACCCCGGAGCAGAGCCGGTACAGGCCGGAGATCGCCTCGCCGACCCGGGCGTCGGCGATGTGGCCCTCACAGTCGAAGTGGAAGAAGTACCGGCCGATGCCGTCACCGGTGGGCCGGGACTCGATGCGGGAGAGGTTGACCCCGCGCACCGCGAACTCGCTCAGCATCTCCAGGAGGGCGCCCGGGTGGTCGTCGCGGAGGAAGGCGACGAGCGAGGTGCGGTCGGCGCCGGTGGGCTCGGGCAGCCGGCCGGGCGGGCTCACCTGGACGAACCGGGTCACGGTGTCCTTCCGGTCGCCGATGTTGCTGGCGAGCTCGACCAGGCCGTAGTACTCGCCGGCGATCGCCGGGCTGATCGCGGCGTCGTACGGCGAGGCGGGGGACGCGACCTCCTGCGCGGCCGCCGCGGTGGACGACGCGGCGATCACGACGGCGCCGGGGAGCTCCTTCTCGATGAACCCGCGGCACTGGGTGTGCGCGGCGGGGTGGGTGAGGATGCGCTTGATCTGCCCGAGTTCGGTCCCCGGCCGGGCCAGGAGGGAGAACTCGACCGGCAGCAGGTACTCCCCGGTGATGAGCAGCGGCGCCCCCCAGGCGAGCTCGTCGAGGGTCTCGGTGATCGCGCCTTCCACCGAGTTCTCCATGGGGACAACGGCCCCGTCGGCCTCGCCGTTGCGTACCGCGTCGAGCGCGGCGCCCACGTTGGGGCAGGGCATGCGTTCGGCGTCCGGCTGCAGGCGGCGCAGGGCGGCTTCACAGAATGTCCCCTGAGGCCCCAGATATGCGAGCTTCGCCATGGGGAAAGGGTATCTGAGCTGGTGAGTGGAGGGTGTCCGGTCCGTCCACTCCATACTTCCGCCGCGGACAGCCTTTACCGCTGCGGACAGCCCTCACCGCCCCGCCTTGCGCCGGTCCCCGCCCTCGACCGTGCCCACGGGCCCGTTCTCCCCGGCGGCCTCCGTCCGGGCCTTTGGGCGTACGGCGGGGCGGCGCGCCGGCCGGTCGAGCACGCCGGAGCCGAGCACCCAGACGAGGGCGACGGCGCCGAGGCCGAACCCGTTCTGCACGAGCTTGCCGACCACCGGGCTGAGCACCGGGATCTCCAGCGCCTTGATCGACACGCCCCACCAGGGGATGGGCACCGTGAAGTAGAGCCAGACGGCCGCGGCGGCGAGCAGCCGGCGCGGGTCGCGGCCGGTCCCGGCGAGCGCGGCGAGCGCCACGACCAGCCAGGCGAGGTGGTGGATCCACGCCACCGGGGAGAGCAGCACGGCCATGAGCCCGGTGAGCGCGATCCCGGTCATGGGGTCTCCGGCGCGGTAGGCGCGGCGGGCCCGGCGGAAGCCGTACCAGCCGATCACGGCGACGGCGGCGAGCCAGAGCGCGGTGGTGAGCGGGGCGGGCCAGTACAGCCGGAGCAGCATGCCGCGCAGCGACTGGTTGGTGGTGGCGTTGTTGGCGCCGACGCGGCCGGAGTCGAGCAGGGCGCGGAACCAGTAGTCCCGGGCGTCGTCGAAGACGAGCAGGAACGGCAGCAGGGTGAGCAGGGCCGCGGTGAACACCGCCATGTAGAGGGCCCGGCGCTGCTCGGGGTCGCCGTCCCGCCGGGGGAAGCCGGTGATCGCGAGGTAGATGAGGAAGACCCCGGGGGTGAGCTTGATCGCGGTGGCGAGGCCGATGAGCATGCCGCGCGGCCACCACGGCCGGCGCACCGTGCAGTCGAGCACGCACAGCGCCATGAGGAACACGCCGACCTGCCCGAACCGGAACTGGTCGCGGATCGGCATGAGGTAGGCGCACGCGGCGGTGAGCAGCGCGATGAGCAGGGGTACGGCCGCCCCGCTCCGCATGAGCCGGCGCCACCACGGGGGCCCGGCCGGGGCCGCGGTGGCCGCGGCGACCAGGGGCCGGAAGCAAACCGCGACGGTGACGGCGAGCACGGCGACGATGCCGAGGGTCCACACCCACTGGGCGACCGCCCAGGGCAGCATCGCGAACGGCATGGCGAGCATGGCCGCGATCGGCGGGTAGGTGAACGGCAGCAGCTGCGGCGCCGGGGTGATCACCTCGTAGAGCGGCCGGCCGAGCAGGAGCGCGGCCCCGCCCGCGCGGTAGACCTCCAAATCCACCAGGCGCTGGTCCTCGGGGTTGGTGAGCCAGTGGTGGATGAGAGGCGCGGTCGCCGCCGCGATGACCACCAGGGCGAGCGCCCACGCCCAGGCGGGCGGCCGCACCCTGGTCTTGTCGCCGTCGGTCACGAGCAGGGAGGTTACCGCCGTGGCGGCCGGCGCGGGACGGGCGGCCGGGCCGTGAATCTTTCACCGGGTTTCGCGGGGCGGCCCACCGGCCGCGCACGCCCCGTGGCCGGACGGTCCGGGCGCGGCCCGGTACGGCCGGGGCCTGCGCGGATACGGCCGTCCCTGGCGAAAATTTTCGGCTGCTTTTCGGGACCCGCAAGACCGGCATCCAGAGGGCTTCTCCCATGGCGAAATGCCTGATCAGCACCGAATGATCAGCGCTTTCCCCGCCCCCAGACCGGGATCTAGACAAAGATTGCAGACCCTTGACAGCGCTGCCGCCACTACCTAGATTGCGTGCCACACGGCAGCACGCCGAAATGTTTCGCCTGCTGACCCGCGGAGGATCGGCCGGTGGCGGCGAGGTGCCGCGGCCGCCACCGCCGGTCACTTCCGCCGCACCACACCGGACCGGACCCGGCACACACGTACGGAGACCAGCGTGGAGTCCAGGACCTTCACCCGCCGTTCGTTCCTCGGCCTCTCCATCGGCCTTCCGCTCGGCGCTACCTTGGCCGCCTGCGGCACCTCCGGCCCCACCGGGACGGGCAGCAGCCCGGGTGGCGGAGGGGGCGGTGCCAAGGCCACCTACTGGTTCCTGTCGGGCCAGCCGCAGGAGGGCGTGCGCATGGGCGCCGTCGAGCGGTTCAACAAGGCCAACCCGGGCGGGCAGATCGAGCCGACCACCTTCCAGAACGACGCCTACAAGACGAAGATCAAGACGGCCATCGGCGCGGGCCAGGCCCCGACCATCATCTGGGGCTGGGGCGGCGGGACGCTCCGCAGCTACGTGCAGGCGGGCCAGGTGGAGGACCTCACCTCCTGGTTCGAGGAGCACCCCGAGGTCAAGGACCGGCTCTTCCCGTCCTCGTTCGGCGCGGCGACGATCGACGGCCGGATCTACGCGATGCCGTGCGAGACGGTGCAGCCGATCGTCCTCTTCTACAACAAGCGGGTCTTCGAGAAGGTCGGCGTGGAGCCGCCGCAGTCGTGGGGCGACATCATGGCGCTGGTGCCGAAGTTCAACGCCCACGGCATCGCCCCGTTCTCCCTCGGCGGGCAGTCCCGGTGGACCAGCATGATGTGGCTGGAGTTCCTCTTCGACCGGATCGGCGGCCCCGAGGTGTTCCAGGCGGTGTTCGACGGCGAGAAGGACGCCTGGTCGCACCCGGCGGCTCTCGATGCCCTCACCAAGATCCAGGAGCTCATCAAGGCGGGCGGGTTCGTCAAGGGCTTCTCCTCGATCACCGCGGACTCCAACGCCGACCAGGCGCTGCTGTACACCGGCAAGGCCGCGATGATGCTCCACGGGAGCTGGTCGTACGGCATCCAGGCGGCCGAAGGCGGTGACTTCGTCTCCAGCGGCGCGCTCGGCTTCATGAACTTCCCGCCGGTCGAAGGGGGCAAGGGCGACCCGAGCAACACGGTGGGCAACCCCGGCCAGTACCTGTCGATCTCCTCCGCGGCGACCCCCGAGCAGAAGGAGATCGCCAAGAAGTTCTTCGCCACCGGCGTGCTCGACGAGGAGGAGCAGAAGGGCTGGGTCGAGACCGGCGGCGTGCCGATCGTCAAGGGCGTCGACAAGTTCTTCGCGAACTCCAAGGACGCCGAGTTCCTCAACTTCGTGTACGGCATCGCGAGCAACGCCAAGTCGTTCGCTCAGTCCTGGGACCAGGCGCTCAGCCCCACCGCGGCCGAGGTGCTGCTGGACAACATCGCCAAGCTGTTCCAGCTGTCGATCTCGCCGCAGCAGTTCGTGGACAACATGAACGCGGTCATCGGCAAGTGAGCAGGATCGCGCGCTCCACCCTGACGCCGCAGGCCGCCGCCGGCCGGGGATCGGCCGGCGGCGGCCTCGGCTGGCTCGCACTGCCGGCCCTCGCGGTGTTCGTCGCCTTCGGCGTGGTCCCGCTGATCGGGGTCCTGGCGCTCAGCTTCACGTCCTGGGACGGGCTGGGCGAGATCCGGTGGACGGGGCTGACGAGCTGGCGGGAGGTGCTCACCGACCCCGGCCTGCCGCACGCGCTGTGGGTGACCTTCCTGGTGATGGCGTTCTCCTGGCTGGTGCAGACGCCGGCCAGCATCCTCATCGGGGTGTTCCTCGCCGGGCACCAGCGCTACCGCGAGGTGCTGGCCGTGCTGTACTTCATCCCGCTGCTGCTCAGCTCGGCGGCGATCGCCATCACCTACAAGGCGCTGCTCGACCCGAACTTCGGGCTCGGCGCCGGGCTCGGCGTCGACCTGCTCGTGCAGGACTGGCTCGGCGAGCCCGTGCTCGCCTTCGGCGTGGTGATCTTCACGGTGTCCTGGCAGTTCATCCCGTTCCACGCGCTGATCTACCAGGGCGGCGTGCGGCAGATCCCGCGCTCCCTGTACGAGGCGGCCGAGATCGACGGGGCGGGCCGGATCCGGAAGTTCTTCAGCATCACGCTGCCGCAGCTCAAGTACACGATCATCACCTCGTCCACGCTCATGGTCGTCGGCTCGCTGACGTTCTTCGACCTGATCTTCGTGCTGACCGAGGGCGGGCCGGGTGACGCCACCCGGGTGCTCGCCCTGGAGATGTACAAGCGCGGCTTCCAGGCCAACCTCATGGGGCCGGCCAGCGCGATCGCCGTCGTCCTCGTCCTGTTGGGCCTGGTCCTGGCGCTGCTGCTGCGCCGGATCGGCGGCCGGGACCCGGGTGCCAGCCAGCTCGAAGGGGCCTCATGATCGCGACGAGCAAGCCCGCCCCGAGAACCGCCTCCCGCCCCCGGTCGCGCCGCCAGGGCGTGGGGGAGCGGCCCAACTGGATCGGCGGCGCGGTCGCCTGGCTGTGGCTGCTCGTGGTGATCGTGCCGATCTACTGGATCGTGATCACCAGCTTCAAGACGCAGGCCAACTACTACGCGACCAACCCGCTGCTGCCGCCCACCGAGCCGGTCCTGGACAACTACCGGCTGGTGATCGAGTCCGACTTCCCGCGCTACTTCCGCAACAGCGTCATCGTCGCGGTCGGCGCGGTGGTCCCCGCGGTCGCGTTCTCGTTCATGGCGGCGTACGCGATCGTCCGGGCCGGCGCGGCCAGCCGCTTCCTCCGGCTGGTGAACTCGCTCTTCCTCATGGGGCTGGCCATCCCGCTGCAGGCGGCCGTCATCCCCATCTATCTGATCATCATCAAGCTGCGGCTGTACGACTCGCTCACCGCGCTCATCCTGCCGTCGATCGCCTTCGCGATCCCGCTCTCGGTGCTGGTGCTCTCCAACTTCATCCGCGACGTGCCCAAGGAGCTGTTCGAGTCGATGCGGATCGACGGCGCGGGTGAGATGAAGATGCTCTGGCGCCTGGCCCTGCCGCTCACCCGGCCGGCCGTGGTGACGGTGACGATCTACAACGCGCTGACGATCTGGAACGGGTTCCTGCTGCCGCTGATCCTCACCCAGAGCCCGGACAAGCGCACGCTGCCGCTGGCGCTGTGGACGTTCCAGGGGCAGTACAGCGTGAACGTGCCTGCCGTGCTCGCCTCGGTGGTGCTCACCACGCTCCCGATCCTGATCCTGTACGCGGTGGGCCGCCGCCAGCTGCTCAGCGGGCTGACCGCGGGCATCGGCAAGTGACCCCGTCACCGGCGGGGAGTGGCGCATCGCAGCGCGGCGACGAGGCATCACGGCCGGTGCCGGCCCCAGGCCCGGATCGGTGGCAAAGGCATCGCCTGGCCGCTGTCGGCCGGTGACCACCGAACATGGTGCCGGTCGCCATGGCGTTTTACGGGTGCGCGCCCGGCGCATCCGGCCGATCGCCGGTCCCGGTTCGGCGCGCCGGGCTACGGTGAGGGCGTGGGCGAGCCGGACCCGGCCCGGGGGACCGGCCGCCATCGAACGGCCGGACCGCGGAGACGGCCGCGGCCCGCGCACCGGCGCGCCGCGATGCGGAGGAGGAACGGGACGATCAAGGAAGTGGCGCTGGTCTTCCTGCGCCTCGGCACCATCGCCTTCGGCGGGCCGGCCGCGCACATCGCGATGATGCGCGACGAGGTGGTCCGGCGCCGCGGCTGGGTCACCGACCAGCGCTTCGCCGACCTCATCGGGGCCACGAACCTGATCCCCGGCCCGAACTCCACCGAGCTGGCGATCCACCTCGGCTTCGATCGGGGCCGCTGGCGCGGGCTGATCACCGCCGGGGTGTGCTTCATCCTGCCCGCGGCGCTGATCGTGACCGCGCTCGCCTGGGCGTACGTCCGGTACGGCGGCACGCCGGCGGTGGCGGGCGTGCTGTACGGGGTGACCCCGGTGGTCGTCGCGATCATCGCGCACGCCCTGGCCGGCCTGGTGCGCACGGTCATCAAGGGCGTCTGGCTCGGCGTGCTGGCGGCCGGCGTGCTCGCCGGCTACCTGCTCGGGGTGAACGAGCTGGTGCTGCTGTTCGGCGGCGGCGCCGTCGCCGGGCTCGCCCATCTGATCCGTCATCCGCCGTCTCCGGGCGGGCGGCACGCCCTGGTGAGCGCGCCGCTGCTCCTCACCGCCCGGCCGGGGTTCCCCGCCGCCGACGGCGCCGATCTCGCCCAGCTCTTCCTCACCATGCTCAAGATCGGCGCGGTGCTGTACGGCAGCGGCTACGTGCTGCTCGCCTTCCTCGACGGTGACTTCGTGGACCGGCTCGGCTGGATCACCGAGCGGCAGCTGCTCGACGCCGTCGCCATCGGCCAGGTCACCCCGGGCCCGCTGTTCACCACCGCGACCTTCGTCGGCTACCTCGTCGCCGGCCCGCTCGGGGCCTTCCTCGCCACGGTGGCGATCTTCCTGCCGTCGTTCGTCTTCGTCGGGCTGCTCACCCGGCTCACGGACCGGCTGCGGTCCCGCGCCTGGACCGGCGCCCTGCTCGACGGGGTCAACGCCGCCTCGCTCGCCTTGATGGCCGGGGTCTCCGCCGAGCTGGCCCGCCAGGCCGTCGTGGACCCGCTCACGCTCGCCGTCGCCGTGGCCGCCCTCGGGCTGCTGTGGCGGACCCGGATCCACCACGCCTGGCTCATCGCGGGCGGCGCCCTGATCGGCGTCGCGCACGCCCTGCTCACCTGACCCGCCGGACCCCGGCCCGGGCGACCGGCCGTCCGTGTTCCGCCCTGGCCGCCGAGGTCCGCCCCCGGCGCGTGGGGCCGGCCACGGTCCCGGCCGGTGGGCGGGGTTGCGGCCGCCCGCGCTCGTCCCGGCCGTCAGCTCGCGCCGGCCGAGGCCCTGCGGGGTGACGGCGGCGTCCCCGACCGTGCCCACGCCCGGGCCGGGCACCACCCCCGGGCCACGCCGGCCGGATGGCGCCGGCGAGCCCCATGGCGATGGACCCGGCCGGCCCGCGGAGATTTCTCAGCTTTACCTATATGAACGGTAGGAATTATGGATTAGCGTGGAGTCGTGGCCAAGCTACGCGGCGAAACGGACGTCCCCGTGATCGCGATCGTCGGGGGCGGGGCGAGCGGTACGTTGACGGCGGTGCACCTGCTCCGCCTCAGCCGATCCCACGGCGTCCCGATGCGGGTCGTGGTGATCGACCGGTACGGCAGGCACGGGGTCGGTCAGGCCTACGCCACCGATGACCCCCTGCACCTGCTCAACGCGTGCGCGGACAAGATGAGCGCCTTCCCGGACGACCCGGGCCACCTGCTCCGCTGGGCCCGGACCATCGGGCTGGAGGTCGCCGGCTCCGACTTCCTGCCCCGCCAGGTGTACGGCCGCTACCTGTGCCATGTCCTCGACACCGCGGTCGCCGAGGCGTGGCCGTACGGGCGGCTGGCCCGGGTGACCGGCACGGCGTCCGAGCTGCACGTGCCGGGACCGCGCGGGCCGGTGCGGGTGGCGCTCTCCGACGGCACCGGGGTCGACGCCGACGCCGTGGTGCTCGCCACCGGCAACCTGCCCACCGCGGACTGGCCGGTGGCCGCGGCGGCGGGGCACCGCTACATCGCCGACCCGTGGGAGCCTGGGGCGCTCGGCCGGATCCGCGGCGGCCGCGCGGTGCTCGTGATCGGCACCGGGCTGACCATGATCGACGTCGCGCTCACCGCCACCCGGGCCCGCTCCGACGCGGTCGTCCACGCGATCTCCCGGCACGGCCTGCTGCCCCGGCCGCATCGATGTCCCCCGCCGGCGCCGGTCCCGACGGACCTGCCCGACGGCCCGCTCCGGCTCGCCGAGCTGGTGCGCGCCGTACGCCGCGCGGTCCGTGACAACGGCGGCGAGTGGCAGGCGGTGGTGGACGGCCTGCGCCCGCACATCCCCCGGCTGTGGGCCCGGCTCGGCCACGACGACCAGCGGCGGTTCCTCCGCTCGGTGGCGCGCTACTGGGAGGTGCACCGCCATCGGCTGCCCCCGGCCGCCGCAGCGCGGATCGCCGAGCTCCGGAGCAGCGGCCGGCTCCACGTGCTGCGGGGCACGCTCACCGGCGTCACCGCCGAGGGTGAGCTGCTGACCGCCCGGGTGACGGGCGCGAACGGCCGCACCCGCGACCTCGTCGTGGACCGGATCGTCAACGCCAGCGGCCCGTCCAGCCCGCTCTCCGGGAACCCGCTCTACCGCCGGCTGTTCGCCGCCGGCCTGGCCCGCCCCGACCGGCTCCACCTGGGCGTGGACGCCGATGAGGACGGCGCGGTGCTCGACGCCACGGGGCGGCCCAGCGACCGGATCTTCACCCTCGGCCCGCCCCTGCGCGGCCTCCGGTACGAGACCACGGCGATCCCGGAGATCCGGGCGCAGGCCGCGGCGCTGGCCCCCCGCCTGCTCGAGACGGTGGCCGCGGCGAGCTCGCCCCGGCTGCAGCCGGGCGGCCTTCCCCGCTGATGCGCCGCGAGCGACGAGGTTCCCCTTCTGATCAGCGGGCTCAGCCCCGCCTCCCGCCGCTGCCCGGCGGGGCCCCGGGCCCGCCCATGACGCCGAGCGCCTCTGGCCCGCTCCACCGCCGGTCGCTCCGCGGCCGGCCCGGCCTAGGCGCACGCCGCCACGCCGTGCACCGGCCCTCGGCGGCCCACCGAAGGCACCGGCAGCCGTCCGGCCACCCGGCTGGGATCAGACCAGCGCGCGCGACGCGGCGGCCGCCGACCGGATCCGGGTGAGCTGCGCCTCCACCGCGTCCACGTCGAAGCGCGCGATCGCGGCCTGGAACTCGCGGACCAGGTCGCGCAGCATGTCCATGCCGCTCCAGCTCGCGGCGAACTCCTCGTCGATCGGCTGCACCAGGTCGGCGAGCGTGCGCTCCGCCCCGCGCCGGACCACGAGAATCCGCCACTGCCCGAGGAACCGGTAGAAGTCCTGCAGCCGCTCGCTCGCCAGGTTGACCTCGGCGACGACGTCGTGCAGCGTCCGGTTGACCTCCTGCATCTTGGCCGACATCTCCAGGACGCTGTCGTGCATGGTGTCGCAGAGGTGGGGCACCTCGCTGAGCGAGCTGGCCGGCGCGGCGCCGTCGGCCACCTCGGCGGCGAAGGCGGCGACCATGTCGTTGTGCAGGCTGGCCAGCGCGATGCGGAACCGCAGCTCGGTGAGGTAGCCGCGCAGCTCCCGCAGCCGCGGCCCGAGCTGCTCCAGCTCGGCCACGGCCGTGCGCGCCGGCGTGGCCATCACCCGGGCGACGTTGTGGAGCACCGGTGCGGTGTCGGCCACGCGGGCCGACGCGGCCTGGGCGGTGTCGACTGTGCGCTCGAGGCGGCGGGCGATGTCGAGCACGTTGGTGGACGCCCGCTCGAGCCGCTCGCTGAGCGTCCGGTAGCTGTCGAGCCGCTGCACCAGGGAGGCGAGGATCTCCTCCAGCGCACCCGAGCTGCTCAGCACCTCGGCGATGGCCCCTTCGGCCCAGGGCCGGGCGTAGGTGCCCGACGCCATGCGGCCGCGGGCGGCGACCTCACCGGAGAGCGCCTCGGCGAGGAACTCATCGTGGGAGTGGAACCCGAGCCGGCGCAGCATCTCCTCGAGCCGCTCCTTACCGAGCCGGGCGACCTCGCGCCGGTTCAGCCCGTCGCGCTCGGCCGCCTCCCGCTCGGCCTCGAGCACGTACTCGTAGATCCGCTGCACGGTGGTGAAGAGCGGGGTGCGCGGCGCCATGCGGACCGAGAGGTAGCCGTCCGTCCCCAGGGGGGTGACGGTGGCGAAGACCCAGTAGCTGCTCCCGTCCCTGGCGAGGTTCTTCACATAGGTGCCCACCGGCCGGTCGGCGTACAGCCGGTCCCAGATCAGCCGGAAAACACCGGCCGGCATTTCCGGATGGCGCACGATGTTGTGCGGGGACCCGACGAGCTCCTCGATCGAGAATTGCGAGATCCGGGCGAAGACCGAATTCCCGCTGCGAATACGGCCCTGCCGGTCCGTGGTCGAGAAGAAGAGCTCATCGGCTCCGACTTTTTGCTCTACACCATTGGGGACGGCCACTCTTTGGAGGCTCATCGCCCACCTCCCGGTCTCAGAGGCGCTGCCGGGCGCTTACGGCCCTTCTCCGAAGATGGGTGCGCTATCCGCTCTCATAAGGATGGGGGAAGCATAAAGTGCACCGCGCACATGCCGTACGGCGACCCGTGTGACGCATGATACATCCGGAAAGCCGGATTGTGGGATGCGCCACATCAGGCGGTCACGCCCTGTGACCTGCGACACAGCAGGTGAACGACATCGTATGCGTTGGGTGCATGATCCGAACCGGAGCGCTACCGAATAGACCGCTTGGCACGACCGGCAGATCTGCTTGTGATATTCACCACATGATGAATGACGGGCCGCTGATGCGGTGGTGATACGTGCCTCGCCCTCCCTGGGACCCCGCCCGGGCCGGGCGAACCGCGAACCTCTGGGGTGAAATGTCTATTTTATCCCTATAGCGATCTCCACGCACATCGACTGATTCCGAGATTCCGAATTTTTTTCATAAACGCGAGTTCCCGGTTCCGTGATGGCGACCGGCTGGTGAAGGAATTATTGCCGCCTCCCGGTTCACCGCGCTATCCGTTCACGGGAATTCACCGCATTCTCACCAGAGTGATGCGATTCGCGGGTCACGCCGGCCGCGCGCTCCCATCCCGCGGTGCCGGACGTCGCCGTGGCGGGTGACGCGGCCGCCCTGGCCGGGCGGCTCGACCGGCTCGGCGGGTCGCCCCACCCCAGGGCGCGGCCGCCCGGGCGGCCCGATGGAGGGCCCGGATCTACGAGGGCTCACCCCGCCCCTGCACCACGGCCGGCCGTTCTCCCGCCACGCTCACCCGGTCTCTTGCCGCCGCGCGAACGCGTCGTACCGCCGGAACGAGGAGACCGCGAACCCGACGATGAGGACGAGCACCGTGCAGAGCAGCCCGCCGAGCGCCCAGGCGGTCACCAGCCCGTACGCGCTCGCCATCGCGCCGGCCCGCAGGTCGCCGAGCCGCGGGCCGCCGGCCACCACGACCATGAACACCCCCTGCATGCGGCCGCGCAGCTCGTCGGGCGCGTACGTCTGGAGGATGGTCTGCCGCCAGACCGCCGAGGCGAGGTCGGCGGCGCCGGCGATGGCGAGCAGGGTGACCACCAGCCACAGCGGCCGGGCGAACGCCGCGGCGGCCACCGCCAGGCCCCAGAGCGCGATCACGAGGGTGAGCGCGACCCCCTGGCGGCGGACCCGGCCGACCCAGCCGGAGAACAGCGCGGCCGTGACCGAACCGATGGCGATCGAGGCGGAGAGCCAGCCGAAGGCCACGGAGGAGCCGCCGAACCGCTCCGCGGTCATCTCCGGGAAGAGCGCCCGCGGCATGGCGAGCGCCATGGCGATGATGTCCACCACGAAGGACATCAGCACGATCGGCTGGGTGGCGATGTACCGGAGCCCGTCGAGCACCGAGCGCAGCCCGGGCCGGGAGATCTCCCCGAGGGGTTCGATGCGCGGGAGCCGTACCGCGGCGTAGAAACCGGCGCCGAAGAGGATCGCGTCGAGCAGGTAGGCGAGGGCGAACCCGCCGAAGTGGAGCACGGCGCCGGCGAGGAGCGGGCCGACCACCGTGCCGAAGTTGCTCACCATGAAGTTGAGCGTGTTGGCCGCGGCCACCCGCTCGGTGGGCAGGAGCCGGGGGATGATCGCGCCGCGCGTCGCCGAGGTGATCGCGAAGCCGATCGACTGGACGGCCACCGCGGCGAGCACCACGGGCACGCTGTTCAGCCCGGACCAGGCGTGGAGGAGCAGCGCGACCGTCGCGGACCAGGAGATCACCGACCCGATGAGGAGGAGCCGGCGCCGCTCGATCGCGTCGGCGAACGCGCCGCCCCAGAGGCCGAACACGACCAGCGGGACGAGGCTCACCGGGCCGAGCATGCCGACCCACAGCGACGAGCCGCTGATCGCGTACACCTGGCCGCTCACCGCGACCGCGGTGAGCTGGAAGCCGATGAAGGAGACGCCCTGGCCGACGAGGAGCCGCCGGTAGGGCGCGAAGCTCAGCGGGCGGGTGTCGAGCGCGACCCGTCGCAGCCGCTCCTGTACCCCCGCCATGTCACCTCCCCGGTACCGGGCAGCAACTCTACCCATGGGATGACCCGACGCGTTCCGCCCGGTTTGCCCGGAGGCCCCGAGGGCGGGGACCTCCTCCCGGTCCCTCCTCCTTACGGCATCGCCCGGCCGCAGGCCGCCGGCCGGCCCGGCCGAGCCCTCCCTTCATAAGGGGACCGCCCCGCTTGAGCCCTCCTCGACCGGGAGACCGCTCCTGCGGCAGGCCGCTGGACCGGCCCGGCCGAGCCTCCTTCATCAAGGGACCACCCCGACGGCAGGCGGCTGGGCCTAAGCCGTCCTTCATCCGGGGACCGCCGCGGTGGCAGGTCACTGGGCCGGTGCGGTGACGCTCCCATCGGCCGCCGCGGCCGGGGCGGGCGCCGGGGCGCGCAGCCCGCGCACCCCCGGGAAGAGCACCGCGACGAGGGAGACCGCGACGATGATCACGGCGCACCCGATGAGCGCCGGCCGTGGGCCGATCATGAGCGCGGCCGGTCCGGCCACGAGCAGCCCGATCGGGCCGAACATCAGCGAGCCCAGCGCGTCGTAGGAGCTCACCCGCGACAGGGCCTCGGGCGGGATCTCCCGCTGCATGGTGGTGTTCCACAGCACGCCGAGGACGTCGAAGGAGACCCCCAGCACGAACGCCCCGGCGACCACGGCCCACAGCGGGGCGCCGCCGCCGAGCAGCAGGTACGGCAGGGCGCTGGGGATGGCGAGCAGCGCGGTGATCAGGACGGGCCGCTGGGGCCGGATCCGCATGGCGATGAGCACCCCGGTGAGCATGCCGACCGCCTCGCCGGTGAGGAACACCGACCAGGCAGGGGCACCGCCCAGGTGCTCCTTGGCGATGAGCGGGCCGAGGACGCCGTGGGCGGCGTTCACCGCCATCACGACGATGGAGAACTGCGCGACCACGACCCACAGCCACTGCCGGGAGGCGAACTCGCGCCACCCCAGGCGCAGGTCAGCGATGATCGAGCCGGAGCCGTTCTCCGCGCGTTCGGCGGGCGTGAGGCGGAGCAGCGCGATCAGCACGGCCGCGGCGGCGAACATGGCCCCGCTCGCGACGAGCGCCCAGCCACCGCCGAGCAGGGCCACGGCGGCCCCGCTCAGCACCAGCCCGGCGATCCGGGAGACGTTGGTGACCAGCCCCAGCAGCGCGTTGGCGGTCTGCAGCCGGGCGGCGGGGACGACGTCGGGCACGATCCCGGTCATGGCGGGGACCACGATGGCGCTGGCGATCCCGCTGAACGCGGCAGCCGCCGCCAGGGCGGGGACCGGGGCCCACCCGGTGAGCAGCATCGCGCCGAGGGAGAAGTACCCGATCGCGTTGAACGTCTCGCCGGCCATCATCACCCGGTCGCGGGGCATGCGGTCCGCGATCACCCCGCCGACGAGCATGAAGAGCACCATCGGCGTCGACTCGGCGGCGAGGACGAGGGACAGTGTCGCCGCGGTCGCGCCCGGCAGCTCGAGCACGCCGAACGCCAGGGCCACCGGCGCGAACGCGAGGCCGAGCGCGGAGAACATCCGGGCGGCGAGCATGAGGGTGAAGCGCCGGTCCCGGAGGATGCCGAGGTCCTGGCCGAGGCCGGACGTCCGCCGGTTCCGTGCCCGCATGCGCCGGCGAAGGCAAGAGAGAAGACGTCTGCTCATCGTGGTCGATCGCCCGCGTGGTCGAACGGTCAACAGGTTGCGTGGTCGGGTTTAGTGCACACCGGCGCGAGTCGCCCCGGTCATCCATGCGGCGCACACCGCGTCATCCGCACGGCGCGGCCGTCCGCGCGGCGGGCCGGTCGGATCCGGGCGCGCCCGCGCCGGCCGCGGGCCGTACGGCCGCGGTGGGAGGGGTCAACCGGGCGGACGGTCCAGGGGCCCGGCGAGGAGCACGTGCCCGCGGGGCACCGGGCCGCGGCGGCGGTTCACGCCGGTGCGGCGCTTCTCCTCGTCGGGGTACGGCACGCGTGGCGACACGGATCGCACCGTAACAAGCGCGACCGACAAACTCACCGGATTTTTCGGCGGCCCAAACGCGGGGTGCCCGCCGTTTCCGCAGGCTGGAGCCGCGGGCGGCGGGCGGGGTTCCGGCCTCGGGACGGGCGGTCCGCGGAGCGGCCGTCCGGAGCGCGGGTCCACTGGACGCCGTGACGGCGCGGACCCGCCGGGGCGGCGCGGACCCGCCGGGGCGAACCAGACCCGTTCGATCGGCGGGGCACCTGCTCCGCCGAGCCTGCGAGGCGGTGTGGGGAATCTGGCGGTTTATCTACCTGCGGTTGTACGTCCCGCGGTTTTGCCGCGGGCTTCGCCGTACGAAGCTGGCCCCAGAGGCAGACATAGGACTCCCGGCGGAAAGAAGGTGCATTTCTCCCATGAGGTCTCATCGGGTGACCCAGCACGTCACCACCGGCGGATGGGAGCGAACAGTGGGCGGTGCTTTCGGATGGCGCTTGGGAGAGGTAGGACCTTTCATGTCAGGTGATCGCGTTCCCAGGCGCCCGGCCCAAGGGGCATGGGCCCCCACCTTCGGCTTCCCCGGGCGCTCAGCGGAGACGAGCGCCGGCACCCTGGCCCAGGAGTTCCTGGACGCCATCGCCGACCGCGCCGTCTGGGCCACACCGATCCGGAACGAGTCCGGGGAGATCGTCGACTTCGAGCTGCGGGCGGCCAGCCCCACGGCCATGAACACCGCCAGGCTGATCGGGCTGGCGCAGCCCGGCCGGCTCATGCGCCAGGACAACCCGGAGATCGGCGACACCGAGGTCTGGGAGTGCATGCTCCGGGTCATGGAGAGCGGGAAGGCCGAGGAGATCGCCCGCTACGAGCACAGCGAGAGCGAGGACGGCGTGGTCCGCCACGCCAACTACGCGATCCGGGTGGCCCGCATCGGCGACGGCCTGCTGATCTCGTGGACCCGCCTCGACGAAGAAGAGCGGCTGGCCATGCGGCTGCGGCACACCGAGCGCCTGGGGAACCTCGGCTGGGTCCACTGGGGGCTGTACAGCGGCGAGATCATCTGGTCGCCCCAGCTCTACGCCATCCACGGCCGGGACCCGGACGACGGGCCGCTCGACCTGCAGGAGTACCGCGCCATCGTCCACCCCGACGACCTGGTGATCTTCGACCAGGCGATCGCCATGCTCACCGAGACCGACGGGCCGTGCGAGTTCGAGGTCCGCATCCGCGTCCCCGACGGGCTGCGGCTCATCCGGGCGTGCATCGAGGCGCGGCGGGACATCCGGGGCCGGCCGATCGAGGTCCACGGCGTGCTGCAGGACATCACCCACTGGCAGCGCACCGCCGACCAGCTCGCCGACGTACGGCAGCGGCTCGAAGAGGAGTCACAGCTCACCGCCGAGCTGCAGCACATCATCATGCCCGTCCAGAACGAGCCGTTCCCCGAGGCCGATCTGGAGGTGGCGGTCCGCTACCTGCCCGCGCAGATGGAGCCGCTCGGCGGCGACTGGTACCAGGCGATCCACGTGAGCGACGAAGAGGTGCTGCTCGCCGTCGGCGACGTCGCCGGGCACGGCCTGCCCGCCGCCTCCGCGATGGCCAAGCTCCGCCACGCCATCACCGGGCTCGCGTTCGCGCAGCACGACCCGGGCGAGATCCTCGTGGTGCTCAACCGGCTGCTGCAGCGCATGCGGCCCGATGTGATCGCCACGGCCGTGGTCGCCCACTACCGGAGCACGGACCGGACGTTCACCTGGGCCCACGCCGGTCACCCGCCGATCCTGCTGGTCCGCGGGGACACGGTGAGGCCGCTGTTCCACACCGGGATGATGCTCGGCGTGTCCCAGCAGGTCACCTACTGCTGCGACCGGGTACGGCTCGAGCCGGACGACCTGGTGGTGATGTTCACCGACGGGCTCATCGAACGCCCGGGCCGCGACCTCGCCGAAGGACTGGACGTGCTCTGCACGGCAATCGCCGACGCGGTGCGCGCCCGGCCCGCCGACCGGCTCGCCGCGGTGATGGGCGTCCTGGAGCCGAGCAACCCCCGGGACGACACGTGCATGCTCGTCGCCCGGGTCATGCCGGCCCGGGCCCCGATCCCCGGCCCGAGGCCACCGCGCGGCACCGCGCTCCGGCTCACGGCCTCCGCGTCTGCTCCGCGCCCTGCTGCATCGAGCCGGTCCGCTCCTGCGACCAGTCGGTGGTCGGCTGCTCCACGCCCCGGACGGTGTCCCGTACGGACTCCGCCCAGCGCTTGGCGTTGCCGCGGTACATGGCCACGCCTATGGCGCCGATCGCGGCGCCGGTGCACAGGGCGGCGAGCGGCCAGCGGCGGGTCTTCTTCGGTGCCGTGCTCTCCAGCCGCCTGGCGAGCTCGGTGAGGAACGCGCTCACCACCGGGGCGATCTGCTCCTCCACCGAGTGGGCCGCCTGGTCGAGCTTGGGCGCCGCCCACAGCCGCGCGTCCTCGATCCGCTGTGCCGCGACATCGCGTGCCGTACCGGCCACCGGCGTCATCCGGACGCCGGCCTTCTTGGCCGCGCTCCGCACGCGGCCCATCAGGTCCTGGGGGTTCAGCATGCTCTCCCGGCGTCCTCCCCGCCCCATTGACGTGCGCATCGACGAAATCGCCTCCCTTGCGGACGGGGCCTGCCCGGCCCCCATCTCCTCTGGATGGTCGCGGCTCCGGTTGCGACCGCTCGATACCCTGTGAGACGGATAACTAACGCCAGTCACCCAAAGGGGGCGCCGTCCGTGGCCGAGACTCTGATCGCCAATCTGCGTACCAATCACGGCACGATCCGCATCAAGCTCTTCCCGGACAAGGCGCCCAACACGGTGCGCAATTTCGTCGAGCTCGCCGAGGGCACCCGGGAGTGGCGGCACCCGGCGACCGGGGAGCGGATGACCACCCCGCTCTACAACGGGACGATCTTCCACCGGGTCATCGACGGGTTCATGATCCAGGGCGGGGACCCGATCGGGCAGGGGACCGGCGGCCCCGGGTACATGTTCGACGACGAGATCCACGACAAGAACCGGTTCGACCGGCCGTACCTGGTCGCCATGGCGAACGCCGGGAAGTGGCGCGGCCGCGGCACCAACGGCTCGCAGTTCTTCATCACCGTGGCACCGCAGCCGCACCTCGACCGGAACCACACGATCTTCGGCGAGGTGATCGAGGGCACCGAGGTGGTCGACTCGATCGCGCGGACCCCCACGGACCACCGGGACCGCCCGCTCCAGGACGCGGTGATCGAAGAGGTCACCATCGAGCGATCCTGAGGGAACGCCTGCCGGGCGCCATCGGCTTATAGGCTGGCGTCAGCGACCCGTCTTGGAAGGACTCCATGACCTCCCAGCCACCGCCGAGCCCACCGCATCCCCCCGGGGCGGCGGTACCGACCTGCTACCGCCACCCGGATCGCGAGACCTACGTCCGCTGCCAGCGCTGCGACCGGAGCATCTGCCCGGACTGCATGCGCGAGGCGGCCGTCGGCTACCAGTGCCTCGACTGCGTCCAGGAGGGCAACCGCACGGTACGGCGGGCCCGCACGGTGTTCGGCGGTGCCCCGGTCACCACGGCGCGCGTGAGCTGGACCCTGCTCGCGATCAACCTGCTCGCGTACGTGGCCGAGGTGCTCGACCCCGAGCGGGTGATCAGCGCCTACGGGATGTGGTCCATCGGGGTGTACCAGGGCGAGTGGTGGCGGCTGATCACCAGCGCGTTCCTGCACGCCCCGCCGCCGTCCTTCTGGCACATCCTCTTCAACATGTGGGCGCTCTACGTGATCGGCCCGGATCTGGAGCGCCTGCTCGGCTCGGCGCGGTTCGCCGCGCTCTACCTGCTCTCCGCCCTCGGCGGGTCGGTCGCGATCTACCTCTTCGGCGTGGCGGCGCTCGGCGCCTCGGGGGCGATCTACGGCCTGTTCGGCGCGCTGTTCGTGGTCGCCCGGCGGCTCGGCACCGACGTGCGCGGCGTGCTCTGGCTGATCGGGATCAACGTGCTGATCACGTTCGTGGTCCCGGGCATCAGCTGGCAGGGCCACCTCGGCGGGCTGGTGACCGGCACCGTCGTGGCCGCCGGCCTCGTCTACGCGCCCGAGCGGCACCGCACCCTCGTCCAGTCCGCGGTTGCGGTGGCGGTGCTGGCGGCGCTGATCTGCGCCGTCACGCTGCTCCCGCCGTACCCGCTGGCGCTCTTCCGGTGACCGTGCGCTTACCGCCGCTTGAGTGACACGCCAGGCTGTCGATCATTCACAGCCTGTGGATAATCGCTGTGGAAAGCCGGCCTCTGGAAACCGCCATCTTGGGCGGCTCAGCGCCACCTCGTGGAGAGGATCACGCCCAGGATGATGAGGCCGAAACCGACCAGCAGGTTCCAGTTGCCCAGCGTCTCGATGCCCGGCGTCTGCGGCGCGATGTAGTAGACCGCGATCCAGAGGATGCCGACGATCCAGCAGGTGACCATGAGGGGGGCGAGCCAGCGCGGGCTCGTCTTCACCGCCTGCGCCCGCTTCGGCGGCGTGTAGACGGCCTTCTTGCGAACCTTCGACTTGGGCACGGGATCTCTCCTGATAGGCCTGCGGTCTTCGGTCAGTAGCGTAACCGCTGTCCGGCGTGGTGCGGGGCAGGGACGGTACGCGGTGGGGACGGCGTCCCGCGTTCCCTTCCTATAGTGGGGAGTCCGGCACTCCTCCCGCCACCGGAAGGCGTATGACCGCGACCCGTGTGCTCGTGGTGGACAACCACGACAGCTTCGTCCACACGATCGTCCAGTACCTCCGTCGGCTCGGCGCCCACTGTGACGTACGGCCGCGCGACCGGGTGGGCCTCACCGACACCGCGGGCTTCGACGGCGTGCTCATCTCCCCGGGGCCGGGCAGCCCGGAGGCGGCCGGGATCAGCGTGCCCCTGGTCCGGCACGCCGCGGAGCACCGGCTTCCGCTGCTCGGCGTGTGCCTGGGCCACCAGGCGATCGCGGTGGCGTACGGCGCGACCGTGGCCCGGGCGCCCGAGCTCATGCACGGCCGGACCAGCCCGATCCTCCACGACGGCCGCGGGGTGTTCCGCTCGCTCCCGTCCCCGGTGACCATGACCCGGTACCACTCGCTCGCGGTCGTGCCCGGGACGGTCCCCCCGGAGCTGGAGGTGAGCGCGGTCACCCCGGACGGCGTGATTATGGGGGTACGGCACCGCACCGCGCCGATCGAGGGCGTCCAGTTCCACCCTGAATCGATCGCTTCCGAGCACGGTCATCGGCTTCTGAAAAATTGGCTCGAGATGTGTAACACTCGCCCCCTTTGAAACGACGTACCGGGTGAGGGCTTCCGCCATTGCCCCCGAGTGGCGGAAGCCCTCACCCATGTCCGGGCGCATACCGCCGTCCCGCCGCCTCGCGCGCCCGGGTCCGCGAGGCGCATCCGCCAGACGCGGTTCTACCGGCGCCGCCGTACGCGGTTCTCCCGGCGGCGCGTCCGCCGGCGATCCGTCTCGTCCCCTTGCGTCGCCCGCCCGCGTGCGCCGGCCGCCGCACCCCCGCGCCCCGGGAGGCGCCGGCCGATGAAATGAAAACGCGGCCGCACCAGGGCGGCCGCGAGCGCTCGGCGAGCGGCGGACGGCGCTCCGGCGGCGACCGGAGGGGTCACCGCCGTGGCCCGTCCGCCGGGCCCGGATCACCCGAACGGGTCGCCGTTCAGGTCGATGCCGGCGCCGTCGTCCTCGCCGTCGTCCGTGGGCAGGTCGTCCATCGGCGGCTCCGTGGGCAGACCGTCATCGGGGTTCTGCTGCACCGCCGGGCCGCTCGACACGATCAGCGTCACCGTGGTGCCGGGCTGCAGCTTGGTGCCGGGCGCCGGGCTCTGGTCGATGACGTTCCCCACGGGGACGTCGCTGTTGCGGGTGACCACCTTCACCTTGAAGCCGGCCCCCTCCAGCGTGGCGCGCGCCTCGTCCTCGGGGATGCCGACCACGCTCGGCACCTGGGCGAGCTCCCGCGGCACGTACAGCCGGACCAGCGTGTCCTTCGCCACCCGCTGGCCGGGCTTCGGGTTGGTGTCGTACACCTTGCCCTGCGGCTTGCCGGGCGCGGTCTTCATCACGATGCTCACGTTGAGGCCCAGGGCCTCCAGCTCGGCCTTCGCCTCCTCCGGCGTCTTGCCGATGATGTCGGTCGGGATCGAGACCAGCTCCCGGCCCTTGGAGAGGATGACCGTGACCGTGTCCCCCAGCGAGACCTCGGTGTCGGCCGCGGGCTCGGTGCGGATCACCGAGTTCTTCGGCACCTCGTCGTGGTACTCGGCCGGGCCGTAGGCGACCTTGAGCCCCAGGTCGGTGAGCGCCTTCTCCGCGGCCTCCTTGGTCTGGTTCACCAGCTGGGGCACCTTGACCTTGGTCGTGCCCGACGACCCGGGGCTGAGGAACGCGTAGCCGATGCCGATGAACGCACCGATGATCAGGAGCGGGATCACGATCCACAGCGCGGTCTTCAGCGCGGTGTTCCCGCCGCCGCGCCGCCGGTCGTACCGGCCGTTCCGCTCCGGCGGGCCGTACTCGTAGTCGGGGATGGCCTGGGTCGCCTGCACCGACGGGACGTCGGTCGCGGTCATCGTCCGGGTGCGGTCGGCCGCCCCGCCGTACTGCTGGTAGCTGGTGGCAAGGGCCATCGTCTGCGGGTCGACCGGCAGGCCGGAGAGCACCCGCTGGATGTCGGCCCGCATCTCGGCGGCGCTCTGGTAACGCTGGAACGGGTCCTTGGCCATCGCCTTGAGCACGATGGCGTCGGCCCACTTGGGGATCTCCGGGTCGATGTGCGACGGCGGGATCGGGTCCTCTCGGACGTGCTGGTAGGCGATGGCGACGGGCGAGTCACCCGTGAACGGCGGCTGGCCGGTCAGCAGCTCGTAGAGCACGCAACCGGTGGAGTAGATGTCGCTGCGCGCGTCGACGCGCTCACCGCGGGCCTGCTCGGGGGACAGGTACTGGGCGGTTCCGATCACCTGGGCGGTCTGGGTCATGGTGGCGGCGGAGTCGGCCATCGCCCGGGCGATGCCGAAGTCCATGACCTTGACCTCACCGCTGTTGGTGAGCATGACGTTCGCCGGCTTGATGTCCCGGTGCACGATGCCGCCGCGGTGGCTGTAGTCCAGCGCCCGGAGGATGCCGTCGGTCAGCTCCAGCGCCCGTTCCGGCAGCACCTTGCGCTCGGTGCGGAGCACGTCACGGAGCGTCCGGCCCTCCACGTACTCCATGACGATGTACGGCACCGGCGTGCCGTCCACCACGTCCTCGCCGGTGTCGTAGACGGCGATGATCGAAGGGTGGTTCAGTGAAGCGGCGGACTGTGCCTCCCTCCGGAACCGCGCCTGGAAAGTGTGGTCCCTGGCGAGGTCGGAGCGGAGCGTCTTGATCGCGACGATCCGGTCGAGCCGGATGTCCCGGGCGCGATACACCTCCGCCATGCCGCCACGCCCCACGACGCTTTCGAGCTGATAGCGTCCGCCGAGAAGTCGTGGCTGAATCATGTTCTGCACTGTCCCTTGCCGTTCATCTGGTGCCGCCGGTGTCAATCATCGACCCCCTTCTCGTCGGTCCCCTCGTCGTCCGGAGGGCTCGTCTCGGTCGGGGAGGCCGTCGGAGCCGCGGTGTCCGTGGGTTGGTGAGTCGGAGTCGAGGGTGGCGTTTGACTAAGACTAGGGGTCGGTGACGCGGACGGGGTAGGCGTCCAGGTCGCCGGCGCCGACGTGATAACCGTAGCCGACGGCGTAGGAAAAGGTGTCGCCGACGGCACCTGAACCACCCTCTGGGTCGGCCGGACCGCCGGTGACCTGGACGGTTGCACCGGGGTGGGGGAGACCTCCGGGGTCGGCGAGGCCGGCCGCTCCCGGGGCGGCTCGACGGCGGACTCGGTGAACCGGGGGGCGAGCACCCCGATGACCGCGGCGAGGGCACAGCCCGCCACCACGCCCCCGATGATCACCGGCCTGCGGCCGGTCCTGCGCCCGCTCCCCGGGCCGGGGCCGGCGGCGGCGGTCTCGGGAAGCTCGGGTTTCGTCGTGGGCAGGTCCCGCGGCTCCTGCGGGGGTAACCCCGCGGTCCGGGCGACGGGGAAGCCGCTGGGATCGGTGAGCGCGCCCAGCCGGCGGGCCGGCTCCCCGGTGAGCGTGGCGCGCAGCGCGCGCACCCGGCGGGCGAGCTCGGCGCCGTCGGCCGGGCGGGCCGCCGGATCCTTGGCGAGCATGGCGGAGACGAGATCCCGCACCGCCTGCGGCACCGTTTCGGGCAGGGGCGGCGGCGGGGTGTTGATGTGCTTGAGGACCAGCGCGACCGGGGTGTCCGCGGTGAACGGCGGGCGGCCGGCGAGGCACTCGTACGCGACGACGCCGAGCGAGTAGATGTCGCTCGCCGGGGTGAGCTCGCTGCCGGACGCCTGCTCCGGGCTCACGTACTGCGCGGTGCCGAGCACGGTCCCGGTCCGGGTCAGCCGGGCGGCCTCCAGGGCCCGGGCGATCCCGAAATCGGTGATCTTGACCTGGCCGTCCTCGGTGACGAGCAGGTTGCCGGGCTTGATGTCCCGGTGGATGACCCCGTTGCGGTGCGCCGCGTACAGGCCCTTGGCGGCCTGCTCGATGATGTCGAGCGTGACCTGGGGGTCGAGGGCGCCGTTCCGGGAGAGGATCGCGGCGAGCGGCTCGCCGTGCACCAGCTCCATGACCAGGTAGGCGACGCTGTCCGACTCCCCGTAGTCGTAGACCTGGGCGATCCCCGGGTCGGTGAGCGCCGCGGTGATCCGGGCCTCGGTGCGGAACCGGGTGCGGAACGACGGGTCGGCGGCGACGTGGCTGTGCATCACCTTCACCGCCACCTCACGGCCCAGCGACTCGTCCAGCGCCCGCCAGACCTCCCCCATCCCGCCGGCCGCGATGCGGGAGATCAGCCGGTATCGGCCGCCGAGAACCGTGTCGGGGTTCACCGTCCCAGCACCGCCTGTATGACCTCGCGGGCGATCGGGGCCGCCACCGCGCCACCGGTGGCGTCGCTGCCCGCGCTACCGGACTCCACGATGACGGCTACCGCGACCTTGGGATCCTCGGCCGGGGCGAAGCAGATGAACCAGGCGTGCGAGGGCTGGCCCGGACCGGTCTCCGCGGTTCCGGTCTTGCCCGCCACCGTGATCCCGGGCACCTGCGCGGCCCGGCCGGTGCCCTGCTGCACCACGCCGACCATCATCCTGGTCAGCTCGGCCGCGACCTCCGGGCTCACCGCCTCGGTGAGCTCCTCCGGCTCGGTGACCTCGAGCTCGGTGCCGTCCGGGGCGACGATCTTGTTGATCAGGTACGGCTTCATGACCGTGCCGTTGTTCGCGATCCCGGCGGCCACCATGGCCATCTGCAGCGGGGTCATCCGGTTGCTCCGCTGCCCGATCGAGGTCTGGGCGAGGGCGGCCTTGTCCTCCTGCGGGCCGATGTCGCTCGGCTGCACGTAGAGCGGGATCTCCAGCGGCTTGCCCACGCCGAACCGCTCCGCCTGCTCCTTCAGCCGGTCGTAGCCGAGGTCCATGCCGATCTTGGCGAAGGGCGTGTTGCACGAGATGGCGAGCGCCCGCAGCATCGTGGCCTGGCCACCGCACGACTCGCCGCGGTAGTTGCGCAGCGGTTGCACCACCCCGGGGAGCGGCAGCGCGTCCGGGGCGTCGACGACCGTGTTCTCGTCCCGGGAGGTGTCCTCGCTGAGGAACATGGCCGAGGTGACGACCTTGAACGTCGAACCCGGCGGGTAGGTCTGCTCGATCGCCCGGTTGATCAGCGGCTTGTTGTCGTCCTTGTTGAGCTTCTGCCAGGCCGCGTTGACCTTCGCCTTGTTCGGCTGGGCGAGCGGGTTGGCGTCGTACGACGGCGACGAGACCATGGCGAGCACCGCCCCGGTCTTGGGGTCGAGCGCCACCACCGCGCCGCGCTTGCCCGTGCCGTTGAGCAGCCGGTACGCGACCCGCTGCGCCTGGACGTCGAGGGTGAGGTCGACGTTGGCGCCCTTGGCCGGCTTGCCGCTGACCAGGTCGATCGCGCGGCGGACGACCAGGTCAGGGTGGGTGCCGTCGAGGTACCGGCCGGCCGCCGCCTCGATGCCGGTCGCGCTCTCCGGGGCGAAGTATCCGACGACGTGCGAGAACGCCTTCCCGCCCGGGTACTCGCGCTTGAACCGGAAGGTGGCGTCGCCGGTGTCCTTGGTCCGGGCGAGGGTGACCTTGCCGTTGTTGGCGGTGATCCAGCCCCGGTCGATGTTGTACCGGGCGAAGAAGGCGCGCGCGTTGCGCGGGTCGTTCTTCAGCCCTTCCGCCTGCACCGCGCCGATGTAGGTCACGTTCCCCATGAGCAGGAGGAACATGAACAGGCAGGCGACGGCGGTCCGCTTGACCGTGCTGTTCATCGCCGCATCACCTGTGTCTCACCCTCGTTCTGGATCGCCTGTGGCGGCGGCCTGCGCGCCGCGTCCGACATCCGCACCAGCATGGCGATGAGCATCCAGTTGGCGAGCAGTGCGGATCCTCCCGCCGACATGAACGGTGTCACCAGGCCGGTGAGCGGGATGAGCCGGGTCACGCCCCCGACGATGATGAACACCTGCCAGGCGAGGATGAACGAGAGGCCGCCGGCGAGCAGCTTGGAGAACGGGTCCCGGGCCCCGAGCGCGGTGCGCAGGCCCCGCTCGACGATGAGCATGTACACCATGAGCAGGGCCATCAGGCCGGTGATGCCGAGCTCCTCGCCCACCGCGGGGAAGATGAAGTCCGAGAACGACAGCGGGATCAGCTCGGGGTGGCCCCGGCCGAGCCCGGTGCCGAGGATGCCGCCCGACCCGATGCCGAACAGGCCCTGCATGAGCTGGTAGCTGCCGCCGAACGTGCGGTTGTAGATCTCGTTGTCGTCGGCGTGCAGCCAGCCTTCGAACCGGGCCTCCACGTGGCTGAAGATCTGCCCGGCGAGGTAGGCGCCGCCGACGAAGAGCAGCAGCCCGATCAGCACCCACGAGGTGCGCTGGGTCGCGATGTAGAGCATCGCGATGAACGCGCCGAACAGCAGCAGCGAGGTGCCGAGGTCCTTCTCCAGGACGAGCACGCCGAGGCTGAGCAGCCAGGTGATGAGGATGGGCCCCATGTCGCGGCCGCGGGGCAGGTCGATGAAGAGCAGCCTGCGGCCGGCCAGGGAGAGCACGTCCTTCTTCGCGACGAGGTAGCCCGCGAAGAAGACGACTAAGGCGAGCTTGGCGAACTCGCCGGGCTGGATGGAGAACCCGCCGATCCGGATCCAGATCTTGGCACCCTGCACCTCGCTGAGGCTGCTGGGGAGGATGGCCGGGATGGCGAGCAGCACCAGGCCGGCGAACCCGGCGGTGTAGGTGAAGCGCTGCAGGATGCGGTGGTCCCGCAGCACGATCAGGGTCACCGCGAACATCACCACGCCCAGCGCGGTCCACATGAGCTGGGTGGTGGCGTTCGCCCCCGGCTGACCGGCCTGCTCGATCCGGTAGATCATCACCAGGCCGATGCCGTTGATCAGGGTGACCAGGGGGAGCAGCAGCGGGTCGGCCCACGGGGCGAACCTGGCGAGGACCAGGTAGGCCGCGAAGACCAGGCCGCCGAGGCCGAGGCCGTAGCCCAGCATGCCGGAGGGGACCTGGCCGTTGATGCCGAGCCCGACGCCGGCGTAGGCCGCCATCACCACCAGCATGGCGAAGGTGAGCATGCCGAGCTGGACGACCCGCCGCTTGGCGGTCGTCGGCACCTGCGGCGATGGGATGGCGCTCACTGACCCGACCCCGACGGGCTCGAGAGCGTGTCGATGGTCTCCGTCGACGGCTGCGCCGAGGCGGCGAACCGTTTGAGCGTCTCGATGCCGTCCTGCAGGTCCTCGACCTGGATCCCGCTGCGGATCTGGCTCTGCTGTACGGCGGGGAGGGAGGAGAGGCGCACGTTCTCGGTGTAGGCCACCTTCTTGAACGACAGCGGGCCGAGCTCGGCGTCGATGCCCTGGTAGACCACGAGCCGGTCGCCTTGCGCACCGACATAGTACTGACTGTTGATCCACTGCTGGGCGCCGTAGCCGCCGGCGCCCAGCGCGGCCGCGGTGACGGTGATCCCGCCGAGCACCCGTAGCCAGGTGCGGCGCCCGCGCGCCCGCCGCCCCGCCCGGCCGGCCGGCGCGTCGTCGAGGTCCTCATCCGTGATCACCGGCTGGGGGGCGGTGACCGCGCTCCGGTTCCCCAGCCCGTTCCCCAGCCCGAGATCGCGGGAGAGGGCCTCCAGCCGGCCCGAGCCGGCCGCGCCGACGATCGCCGCCTTGGTCTGCGGCGGTTCGGGATCGTCTATCTCGATCACATCGGCGACCACGCAGGTGATGTTGTCCGGCCCACCGCCCCGGTTCGCCAGGTCGATGAGCTGCCGGACCACCTCCTCCGGGTCCTCGATCGTGGTGAGCGTGTGGTGGAGGGTCTCCGGGCTGACCACCGTGGAGAGGCCGTCCGAGCAGAGCAGGTACCGGTCGCCGACCTGGGCCTCCCGGTCCTGCAGGTCCGGGTCGACCTCCGCGGTCCCGTCCAGGGCGCGGAGCAGGATCGATCGCTGCGGGTGGTTGGCGGCCTCCTCCTGGGTGATGCGCCCGTCGTCCACCAGCGACTGCACGAGCGTGTGGTCGTGCGTGATCTGGTAGAGCTCACCGTTGCGCAGCAGATAGGCGCGGGAGTCGCCGACATGGGCGAGGGCGAACCGCAACCCGTTCCACAGCATCGCGGTGAGCGTGGTGCCCATGCCCTTCAGGCTCGGGTCCCGGTTGACCAGCTCCTGGAGCTGATGGTTGGCGTCCCGGAAGGCCGCCTCGATGTCGCTGACCAGGTCACTGCCGGACGTGTCCCTGTCGAGGGAGGACAGGGCTGCGATGGCGACCGAGCTCGCCACCTCGCCGTGGGCGTGCCCGCCCATACCGTCGGCGACGGCGAGCAGGCGACCGCTGGCATACGCCGAGTCCTCGTTCCCCTCACGGAGGAGGCCGACGTCAGAGCGAGCGGCGTAGCGGAGTGCGATGGTCATTTGCGCAATTCAAGGACGGTTTTGCCGATGCGGATCGGAACTCCGACAGGCACCGGGGTCGGGCGGGTCACTTTAGAGCGTTCGAGGTATGTGCCGTTGGTCGAGCCGAGATCTTCCACGATCCACTGGCCATCCTGCGGGAAGAGCCGGGCATGCCGACTGGAAGCGTAGTCGTCGTTGAGGACGAGCGTGGCGTCGCTCGCCCTCCCGATGGTGATGGGGGAGTCGGTGAGGTCGATTACCGTGCCCTGGAGGGGACCTGCGGTCACGACGAGCTGACGAGGTTGACCCCGCTTGGGCTTGAGCTTCGGCAGGGCCATTCCCTGTCGGGCCGGGCTGCGTCCGGGCGCGGGAGCCGTACGCGGGCCGAACAGGTCGGTCCGGATCACGCCCACCGCCGCTATCACGAAGAGCCATAGCAGCGCCAGGAAGGCGATCCGGATGAGCAGCAGCGTTAGCTCGGACATGGACCGCTCGTCTACCTCTTAGTCGCGCCGGAAGACCAGGGTGGTCCGGCCCAGGGTCACCCTCGTTCCATCCTGCATCTCGATCCTGCGGACCGGCTGGCCGTTGACGAAGGTGCCGTTCGTCGAGCCCAGATCGACGAGCACGACCTTGTCACCCTCGATCCTTAACTCAGCATGATGCCGCGAGACACCCGGGTCCACGAGCCGAAGATCGCAATCGGTGCCGCGGCCGAGCAAGGTGACCGGGGTGGTGAGCTCGAACGAGCGCTGGCCGGTGGGGTCGTCCTGGGTGGAGACGAGCAGCCGCGGCCGGCCCCGGAACACCCCCTTGCGCACCGGCATGTCGGTCACCGGGTGGCGGATCTCGTCCTGCTCCACGGTGGCCCCGCGGATCACCCCCGACCGGATCCGGAACAGGCCCACCGCCAGGTCGTCGGCGGTCTCGAACCGCACCCGGACCGGCCCGACGAACGAGTAGCCCTGCTCCTTGGCGTACTCCCGGGCGAGGTTCGCGAGCTCCTGGCAGAGGCTGTCCGCGTACACCTGCAGGCGCTCACCATCGGTGATCGACAGCTCGACCACGAAGTCGTTCGGCACGAGCGTGCGGCCCTGCGCGACGATCGCGGCCCGCTCGTCCATCTCCCGCTGGATGGCGCTGGCCACCTCGACCGGCTGGAGATCCGATTTGAACGCCCGCGCAAAGGCCCCTTCAACCAAGCCTTCGAGCCTGCGCTCGAAGCGCTGGAGGACTCCCACCGGATGCCTCCCTTCCTCCCTCGTTGGTCGCGACCGCTTCAGTACGGCACCGAGCAAGTCCGCACCAATAGAAGGATCGTATCCGGGTTCGCTAGTACGGGCAGATACGTGCTAACCTTTGCTGGCAGCCGCCAAGCGGCGAAGTTCCACCCGGGCAAGTGGCGGAATGGCAGACGCGCACGGTTCAGGTCCGTGTGTCTTCGGACGTGGGGGTTCAACTCCCCCCTTGCCCACCAGGTCACCCGCTGGAGCGATCCGGCGGGTTTTTCGTTTCCGGCGTCGTCTCCCGGCGTCGCGTCTCTACCGCGTCTTCTCCTGCGAGTTCTCCTGCGTGGCCCACGCAGCCCCGCGCGGCCCGGCTCCGGCCTGCCCCGTACGGCCCGCCGCCCGGCTGGCCGTACGGCCCCGACCGGGGAGACGCCCGGTGGCCCCGCCCGGTGCCCGGAGCCATCTCTCGTCGGCGTGCGGGAGGCGTGAGGGATCCGTTCGAGGGTGCCGCGGATCGCCGGATCCGGCCGGTCGGCCAGAACGGCACGGCCACCGCGCGGTTCGCCGAGGCGGGACCGGGCCCGGGACGGGGCCGGGCCCGGCGCGCGCCGGCCGCGAGGGCGCCCCCGCGGCTCGCGCACCGGGCCGTGTCCGGCGGTCAGGCGGCGAGCAGCTCCCCGATCAGCCGGGTGAGATCGACCACACCGATCACCGCGCCGCGCTCGTCGGTGACCAGCCCGAGCTGTGCCCGGGCCTCCTGGAGCACGGTCACCGCGTCGGGGACGGTGGTCCCGGCCGGGATCCGCGGCGCCGCGGTGGCGAGCGTCTCCGGCGGCCGGTCCGGGTTGATCAGGGCGTCCCTGACGTGCAGCACGCCGAGCACGCCGTCCGGTGAGACCACGAGCATGCGGTGCCCGCCGTCACGGGCGGCCGTGGCGCGGATGAGGTCGGCGCTCGCCCCGGCGGGGACGGCCGGCGCCTGGTCGACCGGGAGCATGAGCTCCTCGACCCGCCGGGTCTGGGCGCGGAACGCGCGCAGCAGCAGGTCGTGCTTGTGCCGGTCGAGCATGCCCATCCGGCCCGACTCGGCGACCAGCATGGCGAGCTGCCGCGGGGTCTTGGCCACGGCGAGCTCGTCCCGCGGCCGGACCCCGACGAGCCGGAGGGTCGCGTTGGTCAGCCCGTTCAGCAGGGCGAGGAGCGGGCGGACGATCCAGACGAAGCCGCGGAACGGCAGGGCCAGCCCGAGGGCGGCGCGCTCCGGGTGGGTGAGCGCCAGCGACTTGGGCGCCATCTCGCCCACGACCATGTGCAGGAAGGTCACCAGCCCCAGCGCCACCAGGTACGCCACCGGGGTGTGGATGGCTTCGGGCAGGAAGACGAGCACCGGCCCGAGGAGGTGCTCGACCGCGGGCTCGGCGACCATGCCGAGGCCGAGCGAGCAGAGCGTGATCCCGAGCTGCGCGCCGGCGAGCATGAGCGAGAGCTCCCGGCTGCTGCGCACCGCGGCCCGGGCGGCGATCCGGGCCGGCCGCCCACCGGCGCGCGCCAGCTCCTCCATGCGGTGCCGCTGGGCGGAGACCACCGCGAACTCGGCGGCGACGAAGAGGCCGTTGCCGATGAGGAGGAGCACACCGAGCAGGATGGCGCCGAGGTCGGTCATCGCGCCCTCCAGCCCAGTGGTTCGCTCGAGCCGGCCTCGGACGCGGCCCGCGGGGAGACCGGCTCACCCTCAGGGACCGCTGCGCCGTTCACCGGAGGCGGCGCGGCCGGCCCGCCCATGGGGCGACCGGCGCCCCTCCCCTGCGGCGGGGAGACCGGCAGCCGCCGTCCGTGGGCCCACCGCACGTCCGGTTCCGCCGTGGAGTCGTCGCCGGGGTTGGGCGGCGGCCCCATCCGGAGCGTGAGCCGTACCCACTCGGGCACCCGGCGGCGCACGCTCAGCACGCCGAGCGCGGCGTGCCGCTGCTCCTCCTCGGCGAACAGGTCGTCGTCCGGGAGGACCGCGACCGCCACCTCGTCGCCGACCTCGGCCATGCGGCCGAGGCGGGCGAGCACCAGGCCGGCGATCGTCTCGTAGTCCTCGCTCTCCGGCAGCCGGACGCCGGTGGCGCGCTCGACCTCGTCGAGCCGGAGCGTGCCCGGCACATTCCAGCCGTCGTCGCCGACCCGGACGACGCCGAGCGGCTCGGGGTCGTTCTCGTCGACAAGCTCCCCGACCAGCTCCTCGGCGAGGTCCTCGATGGAGACCACGCCGGCGAGCCCGCCGTACTCGTCGATCACACAGGCGAACGTCTCCCCGGCGGCCGTCATCCGCTCCAGCAGCGCGTGGAGCGGCAGCGTGGCCGGGACGAGCATGGCCGGCCGGGTGATGTCGCGGATCACCCCGGTCCGCGGCGATCCGGCCCGCACGTACTCGGTCAGCCCGGTGACGCCGACCACGTCGTCCGGGGCCTCGCCGAGCACCGGGTACCGCGAGTGGCCGTGGCTGCGCAGGGCCTCGAGCAGGTCGCCGACGGGCCGGTCGGCGCGGAGGGAGACCACGCGCGGGCGCGGCACCATGACGTCCTCGGTGGTCCGGTCGCCGAACTCCAGCGCCCGGTCGAGCAGGTCGGCGAGCCGGCGGGGCAGCTCACCCGCCGCCGCGGACTCGTCCACGATCCGGGCGAGCTCCCGGGCGGTGACCCCGTGCTCGAGCTCCTCGACCGGCTCCATCCCGGCGAGGCGGATCAGCCGGTTGGCCGCCGAGTCGAAGAGGCGGATGACCGGCCCGGCCACCTTGAGGTAGACGAGCGTGGGCCGGGCGAGGAACCTCGCCACCGGCTCGGGCCGGGCGATGCCCAGGTTCTTCGGCGCCAGCTCACCGAAGATCATCTGCAGTACGGTGGCGAACGCGATGCCCAGGGTGATCGACACGCCGGGGACCATCTCCTCCGGCACCCCGATGGCGAGCAGCGGGCCGCGGACGCCCGCGGCGATCGCGGGCTCGGCGATGAAACCGACCAGCAGGGTGGTCACGGTGATGCCGAGCTGGGCGCCCGAGAGCATGAACGAGAGCCGCGACGTGACGGTGAGGGCGCGTTCGGCGGATCGGTCACCGCGCAGCGCCTGCTCGCGCAGCACGGTGCGGTTGGCCGCGACGAAGGCGAATTCCTGGGCGACGAAGAAGCCGGTCGCGAAGGTGATGATCACAACGGCCAGCAGGCCTATGGCGGCGCTCATCTGGCGCCCGCCATATGATCATGGGGTCCCGTGCCGAGGCACGGGCCGGTACTGCATGGGTCCGAAGCGGACGACACACTCATCCTTTCGCTAGGGATGTCCAATCACGGGTAACGGTCGACCTCGTCTCGATGTTTCCCGTCGGCCGGCTCGGTATGTGTGACCGAGCGGCTTATACGCAGCTGACGAGGGCCCGCGTACCGTGAGAACACGCGTTGGAGTGACGAGCGGGGGAACGACGGTGGCCGAGGACGACGAAGCGACCCGAGTGATCCGCCGCCCCGCCGGGGCACAGAGGGATCCCTCCGGTGAGAACGTGCCCCGTGGTGCGGGCGCCTCTCCCGGGGACGGATCGACCACGATCCCGCGCATCACCTCGAGGGTATACGGCAGGCCGCGTCCCGGGCGAGAGCCGGTACGGCCGCTGCGCCGATCCGGGCGCGGGGACGGCGGTGCGGGGTCCGGCGGGCGGCCCGCCCTGGGGATGGGCGGTGGGCGGTCCCTGGGCAAGGTGATCCGCACCACCCTCGTCTGCGCGCTCGTGCTGCTGCTCGTCTTCGTGGTGGGCGGCTACTTCTGGATCGGCTCCCGGCTCACCACGACCGAGGCGTTCTCCGACTACCCCGGGCGGCCCGAGGAGACGCCGGGCACCGACTGGCTGCTGGTCGGCTCGGACAGCCGGGAAGGGCTGACCGCGGCCGAGCGGAAGCGGCTCGCCACCGGTTCGGTCGGCGGCCGGCGGACCGACACCGTGATGCTGCTCCACATCCCCCGGGACGGCCGGCCGACCCTGGTCAGCCTGCCCCGGGACTCGTACGTGCCGATCGACGGGCACGGCAGGAACAAGCTGAACGCGGCCTACGCGTTCGGCGGCCCGGAGCTGCTGGTCAAGACCGTCGAGCAGGTCACGGGGATCCGGATCGACCACTACATGGAGATCGGCTTCGGCGGGTTCGTCGACATCGTCGACGCCATCGGCGGGGTCGAGATCTGCGTGAAGCAGAACATCAAGGACCCCAAGGCCGGCATCAACCTGAAGAAGGGCTGCCAGGTCATGGACGGCGGCACGGCGCTCGGCTACGTCCGCACCCGGGCGACCGGCGCCATCCCCGACCTCGAGCGCACCCAGCGCCAGCGCCAGTTCCTCGCCGCCCTGGTGAGCAAGGCGGCCAGCCCGGGCACCCTGCTCAACCCGTTCAGCTCGGTGCCGCTCGCGCTCAGCGCGGCGGACGCGGTCACCGTGGACCCGGGCACCGGGCCGATCGACCTGCTCCGGCTCGCCCTGGCCATGCGGGACAAGCCGATCTCCACCGCGGTGCCGATCGGCGCCCTGCCCACGATCAACGGGATGGCGGTGGTGAAGTGGGACACCGAGAAGGCGCTGCGGCTGTTCAACGCGCTCAAGGAGGACCGGCCGGTCCCGAAGGACGTGCTCAGCAACAAGTAGCGCGGTGACCGGGGCGTTCCGAGCCGCCTCGGCCCGCGCGACGGCGGAGGGCGGCCCGGCACCGGCCGCCACGCCGCGCAGGTCGCCTCACGGAGCGGGTGCCGGCGGATGAGACCCGAGGCCGCCGGCCGTACCGCGCCGATGCGAGGGCTCAGCTCCCGGCGGCGGCGCTCGTGGCCGCGATCGCGGCGGCGACCGCGGCGGTCACCGCGGCCTGGACGGCGACGATCGCCCGGTACACGGCGGCGCCGGCCCACTCTCCCTCGGCGATCTCCTTGATCCGCCTCCGGTGGGTCTTGGGGAACGCCTTGCGGTCGAGCCTCGCCGCGTGGAGCAGCGAGATGAGGACCGCGGTCCGCGGGTCCGGGTCGGCCCCGGTCAGCACGTTCTCGATCCGCCGCCTGATCTCCTGCTCGGCCGACGGGTCCCGTTCCGGGTAGCGCCGCAGGGGGATGAGGCCGAACAGCTTGGTGGTCTCCTCACTGAGCACACCCCGCTCGGCGAGGCGCCGCAGCAGGCGCTTGCGGAGCTCGCCGGAGCGCAGTCTCTCCACCCACCACTGCGCCTTGCGCGGCTTGGGCTCGCCGTGGACGCGGGCCAGGACGGCGTCGAGCTCCTCGTCACCGACCGGGGAGCGGTCGGTGACCACGACCATGTCGTCCCGGAGGTCGATGCGGCCGGCGACGGCGAGCTCGGCCAGCAGGGCGCCGGCGACGGCGGCGTCGAGCTCCACGCTCCCGGCCTGGGGGCGGCCGGTCTCGTCGTGGTAGCCGAGCAGCAGGAGTTCTTCGGCGATCGTCAGCGTCACGGTTCCACCCTAAGCGGCGATTCCGGCCCCCGGGCAGAATGCGTTTCATGGGTATCTCGCAGGAATTGCAGGCCATTGGGCGGCCGATGCTCGACGCCCAGCTCGCCCACCCGACGGTCCGGGGCATCGCCAACGGTGACCTGCCGGAGGAGGTGTTCCGGTCGTGGCTGGAGCAGGACTACCTGTACCTCCACGACTACGTGCGGGTGTTCTGCCGCCTCGCCTGGCAGGCGCCGGACAAGCACCTCGGCGACCTGGTCGACCTGGCGTACTCGACCTTCCACGACGAGCTCAACCTGCACCGGTCGCTCTCCGCCGAGTTCGGCGCGGACCTGGAGGGTGCGGTGAAGGGGCCGGCCTGCGCCGCCTACACCTCGTTCCTGCTGGAGGCGGCGGCGAACTACGCCGAGGGTCTCGCCGCGCTCTACCCGTGCATGTGGGGGTACTCCACCCTCGGCCAGATCCTCGCCAAGAACCCGCCCGCCGAGCCGCGGTACCGGCGGTGGGTGGAGACCTACGCCGACCCGAACTTCGCCGCGCTCGCGGACCGGATCGCGGTGATGCTCGACGAGGCGAACCCGGACCCCGAACGGGCCAAGGCCCTGTTCATCGAGGGCATGAACCACGAGCTCGCCTTCTGGGACGTCCCCGTCTGATCCGGCGGCCCACGGCGGCCGCGGGATTGCCGCGGCGGGCGCCGGGTACCTGCAGGGCATGCCGGAGCTGCCCGAGGTCGAGGCGCTCGCCGCCTTCCTGCGCGCGCGGGCCGGCGGCCGTACGGTCGCCGGGGCCGACGTGGTCGCGGTCCAGGCGCTGAAGACCGTGAACCCGCCTCCGGCGGCGCTCGTGGGGCGGGCGATCACCGGCGTGCACCGGCACGGCAAGTTCCTCGACCTGGAGTGCGAGGGCCTGCACCTGGTCGCGCACCTCGGCCGGAGCGGCCGGTTGCGCTGGCGCGACGACCTCACCGGCGCCCGGCCCGCCCGGTCCGGGCGGGGTCCGCTCGCCGCCCGGGTACGGCTCTCGCCGGACCCCGAGGGCAGGGCGCCGGGGTTCGAGCTGCACGAGGCGGGCCCGCGCAAGCGCCTCGCGCTCTACGTGGTGCACGACCCGGCCGAGGTGCCGGGCATCGCCGGCCTGGGGATCGATCCGCTGTCGGACGGCTTCACCGTGGCCCGGCTCCGTGAGATCGTCCGGGCCGGCTGTACCCAGGTCAAAGGGCTGCTCCGCGATCAGCGGCTGATCTCCGGGATCGGCGACGCGTACTCCGACGAGATCCTGCACGCCGCCCGGCTCTCCCCGTTCAAGCTCGCCGACTCGCTGACCGACGACCAGGTGGCCGCGCTCCACTCGGCGATCGTGACCGTCCTCGGCGAGGCGGTCGCCGAGGCGCGGGCGCTCGCCGCCGAGCGCCCGGAACCGCACCCGCGGCTCCGCATGCGGGTGCACGGCCGTACCGGCGAGGCGTGCCACGCGTGCGGGGACACGATCCGCGAGGTGTCGTTCGCGGACTCGGCGCTCCAGTACTGCCCGACGTGTCAGACCGGCGGCAGGCCCCTCGCCGACCGGCGGCTGTCCCGGCTGCTCCGGTGAGGGCGGCCGGCCGCGGAAGCGCGTCCGCTCGGGGCAAGGGCGGCTCAGCCGCACGCGTCCGCTCCCCGCGGGGCCGGCTCAGGCGCAGGCGTCCGCTCCCCGCCGGGGCGAGCACCCGGCGCCGGCCTGCAGAATGGCACGCATGACGGTGCACGAAGTGGACGCGAGCGAGGTCCCCGAGAACGCCTTCCTGCTCGACGTCCGGGAGCTCGACGAATGGCGGGCCGGGCACGCGCCGCAGGCGGTGCACATCCCCATGGGCGACCTGCGGTCCCGGATCGGGGAGGTGCCCGACGCCCAGCCGATCTACGTGATCTGCCGGGCGGGCGGCCGGTCCGCGCAGGCGGCCGCGTGGCTCAACCACATCGGCAAGCAGGCGATCAACGTGGGCGGCGGCATGCAGTCATGGGCGGCGGCCGGCCGCCCGATGGTGAGCGAGACCGGGATGCCCCCGTACGTGGCCTGACACCGGCGCGGACCGGCCGCCGGCCCCGGCGCGGCCGACGGGGCCCGGCGTTCCACCTGGCGTTCTCCACCGCGCGGGCCTGCCCCGGTCCGCGCCGCGGCCTGCGGATTCTTTACCGCGCGGCTTGACCGGGCGTGACAAATCACCGACCAGTGCGCATAATCACGTCGGCAAAACTCGATCGAACCGCGGGAGCTCGGGCCTGACCGGGCTGAGAGGGCGGCTGACACGGCGCCGCCGACCGCCTGAACCTGTCCGGGTAATACCGGCGTAGGGAGTGTGCGATGACGTCTGGCCGCGTCGGTTCCGACCGTTCCGAAGCCCCGCTCACCCTCGACGAAGAGCCGCCCAAGACCCTCGGCCTGCTCGACCAGGGGGCGTTCTGGGCCAACCTCGGGGTGAGCCTCCTCGGGTTCTCCGGCGCGCTGTTCCTCCTCGACCCGCTCGGCGGTGAGCCGCTCACCTTCCCCGCGGCCCTGCTCGCCGCGGTCATCGGCAGCCTGATCGGGACCGCGATGGTCGGCGTGTCGGCGATCCCGGGCACCCAGACCGGCCGGCCCGCGATGGTGCTGCTCCGGGGCCTGTTCGGCACCCGCCTCTCCTACGTCCCCACCGTGCTCAACATCGTGCAGATGCTCGGCTGGGGGGCGTTCGAGCTGTGGGTGATCGCCCGGGGAGCCCAGGCGATCTTCGGGCCGGGCACGCCGTACGCGCTGTGGGTGGTGCTCGCCGGGGTGGTGACGATCGCGCTCACCATCCGGCCGCTCGGCTCGCTGCGGCTGCTGCGGCGGTACGTGACGGCGGGCGTGATCGTGTCGATGGTCTGGCTCTCGGTGGTGCTCTTCGCCCGGGTGCCCTCGCTCGGCGAAGGGTCGTGGCACGCGTTCGCCCCGGCCGTCGACTATGTGATCGCCCTGTCGGTCTCCTGGGTGCCGCTCGCCGCCGACTTCACCCGGCACTCCCGGTCGAGCGCGGCGGCGTTCACCGGGGTGGTGGGCGGGTACACGATCGCCCAGGTCGCCTGCCTCGCGCTGGGGATCGCCGCGCTCGCCATCGTGGGCAACGACCCGGACCGGGTCTGGGACCCCTTCGTCGCCGCCCCGCTCGGCGGGCTGTTCTTCGGGATCCTGGTGCTGCGCGAGGTGGACCAGTCGTTCGCGAACGTCTACTCGACCACCATGTCGATCCAGAACCTCCGGCCCCGCCTCGACCGGCGGGTGATCTCGGTGGCGGTCGGGGTGGTGACCATCCTCATCGCGCTCGTGGCCGACGTGACCGCCTACGGCGCCTTCCTCAGCGTGATCGGCGCGGTCTTCGTGCCGATGTTCGCGGTGCTCGCGGTGGACTACTTCGTGCTCGGCGGCGCGTCCCGCTGGAACACCGCGGAGGACGCCCCCGCGCGCTGGCTCATGCTCGTGCCGTGGCTGCTCGGCTTCGCCGCCTACTGGCTCGTGACGGCCACGCCGACCGTCGGCTGGTGGGACGCGATCTGGGCCGCGGCGCGCTCGGCCATCGGGTTCACCAGCCCGCCATGGCTGAACGCCGCGCTCGCCGCGTTCGTGATCTCGGCCGCCGGCACCCTGCTCGCCGGGCCGATCGTCCGGCGGCGGCGTATGGCCGAGGCGGAGCGGCGGGACCCGGCGCTCACCGGCCGGTGACCACCGGACCAGGCTCATCGGCCATGACCGCGGGCATCGATCGGCCGGGCCGTACGCCGGCGGGATCAGGCGAGCGCGCCTTCGAGCCGGAGCAGGTACCCCTTGGCCTCGGCGCCCCCCGCGTACCCGCCCAGCGACTCGGCGGACTCCACCGCCCGGTGGCACGGCACGAACAGGCAGACCGGGTTCGCGCTGAGCGCGCTGCTCACCGCCCGCACCGCCTGCGGCCGGCCGATGCGCGCCGCGATGTCCCGATAGGTCGTGGTCGTGCCGTACGGCACGGAGAGCATCATCTGGAGCACGGTCCGCACGAACGGCGCCGCGAGCTGGAGATCGGCCGGGGTGGAGAAGGCGCGGAGCCGGCCTTCGAAGTACGCGTCGAGCTCCCGCCGCACCGGGTCGATCCGCCGCGGGTCGGAACCGATGGACCCGCCCAGCGATTTGTGGATCCGCGCGTAGACCGTGTCCTCGTCCTCATAGCTGCACGCCACCACACCGCGTGCGGTCACCGCGAGCACAAGGCGGCCGACCGGGCCGTCGGTGGTCCCGAGGGCGATGTCCGGAGCGGGCTCGCCCTTGTACCCCGGTGCGGTCACCCGGAGGAGAGCTTCGAGGTCCCCAGAGGACATTGGCGTGCCACTTCTCCTCTCACTGCGTGGAGGAAGCGTATCGGAGCGTGCCCGGCCCGCGGAAAACCACGGAATCGAAAGTGGATAGCGGGCACGATGGGTGACGTGGACGGCTCCTGGGTGACCGACGGGGATGCGGACGGCGTCGCCGGCGCGGTCGTCGCCAGCGCCCCGGACGCCATCGTCGCCTTCGACCGCGATCTGGCGGTGGTGAGCTGGAACGCGGCGGCCGAGCGGCTCTTCGGCTGGCAGGCCGAGGAGCTCGTCGGCAAGCGGGCGCCGATCGTGCCCAGGGAGCTGATGGCCGAGCACAACGCGGTGCTCGAACGGGTCCGCACCGGTGGGCGCGTCTCCCTGCGCAGCAGGCGCTACCACCGGGACGGCCGGCTCCTCGACGTGCGGGTGGACACGAGCGCGCTGCGCTCCCCCACCGGGGCGCTCCTGGGGTACGTGAGCGTCTACCACTCGGTCGAGGACGACGACGCCGCCCAGGGCGGGGCGGCCCGCCGGGCCAGGCTGGTCCGGCGGCTCACCGACGTGGTCGCGGACATCAACGCCGACCTCGACCTGCCGATCGTGCTCGACCGCATCGCGGCGAGCCTCACCGAGCTCACCGGCGCCGACGCCGGGGCGTTCGCGTCGATCGAGGGGGACCGGCTGCGGCTCGTCGGCCTGCACCGGCTCCCCGAGGAGGCCCGGGGCAGCACGGCGGAGCTGGCCACGAGCCTGGTCGGCAAGCTGCTCCGCACCGGCCGGCCGGTGCTGCTCGAGACCGGCGTCGGCGACGGGTGCGAGGAGCCGCTCCGGGCGTACGTCCCCGGGGTGCACACCATCGCGGTGGGCCTCGCCGCGGTCGGCGGCCGGCCGTACGGCGCGCTGTACGCCCTGTTCGCGAGACACCGGGCGAGCCACGTGGAGCTGGAGCTGCTCGAGCTGCTCGCCGGGCACGTGGGGATCGCGGTGGGCAACGCCATGGCCTACCAGGAGGCGGTACGGCAGCGCGCGCACGAGCGCGCCGTCTTCGACGCGTGCGCGGACGGGATCGCGGTGCTCGACGGCGAGTCCCGGGTGGTGCGGTGGAACGCGGCCGCCGCGGAGCTGACCGGGCTCACCGCGGCCGAGGTGATCGGGAAGCCGCCGCCGTTCCCGCTGCCCGCGCCGGGGGAGAAGCTGACCTTCCGGCTGCCGTCCGGCCGCTGGCTCGACGTGCTGTGCAACGAGATCCCGGAGACCGGCGAGGCCGTGGTCGACTTCCGGGACGTGACCCGGGCGAAGGAGCTGGAGGAGGCCAAGGACCTGTTCCTCGCCGTCACCGGCCACGAGCTGCGCACCCCGATCACGATCGTGCGCGGGTTCGCCAGCACGCTCGACCGCCGGTGGGACGCCCTCTCCGACGCGGAGCGGCGGTCGGCGGTGCGCACGATCGCGGAACGCGCCAACGCGCTCGGGCGGCTCATGGACCACCTGCTGCTCGGCGCGTGGGCCGGCACGGGCGCGCTCACCATCACGACCGAGCCGTTCGACCTGGGCGAGCGGATCCGCGCGGCCACGCTCGGCCTGCCGGCGCTCTCCGACCGGCACCGGATCGAGGTGGACGTCCAGCCCGGCCTCCCGCTGGTCCACGGGGACGCCCTCGCCACCGAGATCCTGCTCGGCCAGCTCCTGGAGAACGCGTTCAAGTACTCGCCGGACGGGGGCCTGATCCGCGTCGCGGCCTGGGCCGAGGGCGACCGCGTGGTGGTCGTGGTCGAAGATGAGGGGGTGGGCATCGCGCCCGCGGACCGGGAGCGTATCTTCGAACGGTTCGTACAAGCGGACAGCGGCAACCGGCGCAGGTTCGGCGGTGTGGGCCTCGGCCTCTACATCGTGCGGAGCCTGGCCCGGGCTCAAGGAGGGGAGGTGACGGCCCACCCCCGTCCCGGAGGGGGTACGCGCATGCGGGTGGTGCTGCCGTGTGCGGTGCCCGATTCGGGGCAGGGTAAGCAGAAGGCCCCGATGACCACTGATCAATAGTCGAATGTCAGCAATCTGTGATCGATGCTTCGGTTTCTCTGGTGACTTCACGGGGCATTTCGGCCGTACTGGGGGGCTGGTTTCCTCCGGGAAACGGATGCGGGGAGGTGATTGCGTCGCGCGTTGTGATGCTGCCGTACGCGCCGTCGAGCGTCGCCATCGCCCGCCAGCGCCTCAGTGCCGAGCTGCAGGCCGCGGGGCTGGTCTCCTCCGCGGTCGATGACGTCGTTCTCGTGCTGAGCGAGCTGCTGAGCAACGCCCTCCGGCATGCCCATCCGCTCCCCTCGGGCAAGCTCCGGGTGGCGTGGAGCTGCTCCGAGAGCCACGTCGAGGTGCAGGTGAGCGACGGTGGGGCGGCGACCGAGCCGCGTGCGGGGTGCCTGACGCTCTCCTCGCTCGGCGGCCGCGGGCTGAGCATCGTGGACTACGTGGCGGAGCGGTGGGGGGTGCGTCACGAGGACCGGCAGACCACGGTCTGGGCGCGGATCACCGCCTCCTGGGAGTCGAAGAACGGGACCGGGCCGCACACGGCCGAGCACCCGCCGGGCGCGGCGGGCCGTACCGAAACCCGGGGAAACCGGTGACCGGAATCGGCCCTATCGTCGCCCGCCCGTCCGGCCCGGTACGGGCGCCCGGTGCGGCGGGCGCCCGGGATCGGCTCGGCCGCTGACGTGATGGATCGGCTCAGGCGGTCACGTGACCGATCGGCTCAGCCGGTGACGTGACCGCCGGGGCGTGCCGGGTTCACGATCTGCCGGACACCTTGCCGACGAGGGTGACCGCCACGAACCCGAGGAACGCGAGGACCGCGGCGAACAGCAGGAACTTGAAGATCGCGAACAGCGTCGGCAGCACGAAGCCGAACACGAGCCACAGGGCGAGGAAGATCCCCAGGACGGTGAGCGCGATACGGGCCATACCGCCACCGTACGCGACCGGGCCGGAGGGCGCGACCGCTCAGGGCTCGCCCGGGACGTCGTGCCCGGCCGCCTCCCCGCCCCCCGCCGGCTCGGGGATGCCCGGCACCCGGGGCCCGGCGGCTCCCTCGCCGGCCCGGTGCAGGCCGCGCTGCGCCTGCCATGCCGTACCGATCGGGTAGCGGTTGATCCGCTCCGGCCGTTCCCGCGGCGCGAACGCCTCGCTCATCGCCCGGAACGTGGGGCAGGGCCACCGCCACATGCAGCTCCGGCACCGCAGGATCGGCCGGGACGGGTCGGTGGTGATGCCGCCCGCGTCCCGCGGCTGGTGCAGCTCGAGGAGGCGGAGGACAAGTTCGGTGAGGGTGAGCACGTCATCCCGCGCCTCGGCGAGGAAGTCGAGATCCTCGGGGGTGAGCCGGGTCGTGACCGGGACGTGGCCCTCACGATTGATCAACTGACGCAACGGTTCGATCGTCTCGCGCCAGATCGACGCCTTCGCGCCGCGGCTCTGGATGATCTCCAGGTGCTCGCGGACCCGCTGCCGACTTGGGTCTTCAGGAATGCCGCTGCTCATCTTTTCCGGGCCCATTGTGCTCGGCGCCCGCCCTCCTTCGTGAAGCGATGGCCAAGACGCGGAGGTTCCGGGCCCTCCTTCCGGCCAGGCCGGTATCGCTCAGCGTCAAGCTTTGCGTACTCGGCGTTCGCTTGCCTACAGAATCGCGGAGAAACGCGGCAACTATTGTGTGGGCTCCGGCGAAGCGTGACCCGGGAGCCGGTGCGGCGCTAGTGTCGCCTCGTGGAGCTCAAAGTCGCGACGCGATCCAGCGGCGGAACGGCCATAGTGGCCGTATCCGGCGAAATCGACCTATATACCGCGCCTCAGCTACAAGCGGAATTCGCGCGGCTTATCAGCACCTCGCCCCAGCGAGTGGTGATAGACATGTCCGAGGTGGAGTTCTGCGACTCCACCGGCGTGAACGTCCTGCTCTCCGCGCTCAAGCGGCTGCGCGAGCGCGGTGGCGATCTGGAGGTGGCGGCCCCGCGGTCCGCGGTACGGAAGATCCTCCAGGTCACCGGCCTGGACTCGGTCTTCACCGTGCACGACGCGGTGCCGGACGACCTGCTCACCACCGAGCACAAGGGCTGACCGCTCATGAACGAACGCATCACCCCGGACACCGCGGTAGTGATCCCGGCCAAGGACGAGGCCGAGCGGATCGGCGCCACCGTGACCGCCGCGGCGAAGCTCCCCGGCGTCGATCTCGTCGTGGTCGTCGACGACGGGTCGGCCGACGAGACCGCCCGGGTGGCCGCGGAGGCCGGGGCCCGCGTGGTACGGCACAGCCGCAACCGGGGCAAGGCGGCGGCCATGGAGACCGGTGCCGAAGCCGTCCGGCTGCTCGACGGGGAGCAGCCCAGGCACCTCCTCTTCCTCGACGCCGACCTCGGCGACACCGCGGCGGCCGCGCACGCGCTCATCACCCCGGTCCGCTCCGGCGCCGCCGACATGACCATCGCGAACTTCACCACCCGGGTGAAGCTCGGCGGCCACGGCATGGTGGTCCGGCTCGCCCGGGACGGCATCAAGCGGCTCACCGGGTGGGAGGCGAGGCAGCCGCTCAACGGCCAGCGCTGCCTCACCCGCGCCGCCTTCGAGGCGGCGCTGCCCCTCGCCTTCGGGTTCGGCGTGGAGACCGGCATGACCATCGACCTGCTCCGGGCCGGTTTCCGCGTCCTCGAGGTCGAGGTCGACATGGCCCACCGGGCGACCGGCACCGACTGGCGGTCGCAGCTCCACCGGGCCAAGCAGTTCCGTGACGTCGCGCTCGCCCTCGCCGCCCGCGAGCCCGTGATCGCGCAGGGCGTGCGGACGATCCGCGCGCTCCGCCGCTGACCCGGGCCCGGACGTCAGACGGATCGGGCGGCACCGGCGATGTGGTGAAATTTCCGGGTGGCTGCGGAGACGGCGAGGCCGGCCTGGCCGTTCGGGCGATCCGGCGTCCGGCCTCTGAACGGCACGGCGGCGGCGCGGTTCGCCGTCGCCGCCTCCTGGCTGTCCATCCTGTGCACCATCACCATCGGCCTGCTCGGGCCGTCGGCCATGGTCCCCGCGCTCCCCGGGCCCGCCTGGCACCCGCCGTACTCGCTCGGCCTCGCCCCGGACGGCCACCTCGTCATCGCGCTCGCCGCCGCGGCAATCGTCCTCGGCGCGGCCGGCCTCGCCACCGGGCTGCTCGCGGCCGAGCGGCTGCCCGGGGCGCGCACCCTGGTGGCCGCCGGGTGCGCGGCCGCCGCGGTGCTCGCGTTCCTGCCGCCGTCGGGCTCGGCCGACCACCTCAACTACGCCGCCTACGGCCGGATCGCCGTGCTCGGCCACGACCCGTACGTGACCGTGCCCGCCGACCTGCCCGGCGACCCGGTCACCGGGGCGGTCGAGGAGTGGCGGAACACCCCGAGCGTCTACGGCCCGGTGGCGACCGCCCTGCAGACCCTCGCCGGCCACATCGGCGGTGAGTCGGTGCGGCTCACCGTGTTCGTGCTCGCGCTCGCCAACGCCGCCGCGTTCATCGCCACCGGGCTGTTCCTCCACCACGCCACCCGCGGGGACCGGGGACGGCAGCGCCGCGCCGCGCTGCTGTGGATCGCCAACCCGCTGCTCATCTACCAGCTCGCCGCCGGCATGCACCTCGACACGCTCGCGATCGCGTTCGCCGTCGCCGGGCTCGTCGCCTGCGCGGGCGTGCCGCTCGGGCTGGGCGTCGCGGTGAAGGTCACCGCCGGGCTGGTCGCCCCCGGGCTCGCCTGGGAGCTGCGGCGCCGCCCGGCCCGGCTCGCCCTCGTGGTGGTCACCGCCACCGCGACGGTGCTGGTCGCCTACCGGCTCGCCGGGCCGCACGCGCTCGACCAGGTGCTGAACGCGAGCCGGTCGATCTCGCTCGCCACGCCGTGGAAGCTGGTGCAGCGGGCCCTGCAGGCCCTCTTCGGTCCGGGGGCCTACCGGCCGTGGATCCAAGCAGGCTCCCTGGCGCTGCTCGCGTCGCTCGCCGGGCTCCTGCTGCGCCGCCTGCTCGCCCGGGATCGCGCGGCGCGGGCCTCCGGCCCGGCCGGAGCGGTGGGCCCATCGGGCGCGGCTGAAGCGGCGGGCCCCCTGGGCGCGGCCGGGGCCGCCGAGCCTTCCCGCCCGGTGGACCGGAGCTCCGGCGCGGAAGGACCGGGTGACCCCGCAGGCTCCGCGCTCCCGCCGGCCACGGCGGTGGCGGGCACACCGGCGGCCGTGCCGTACCGGGAGGGCGCGGCGGTGGCGCTCGCGCTCACCGCCGCCTGGCTGTTCGCCGCGCCGTACGTGCTGCCCTGGTACGCCGGGCTGGCGTTCGCGCTGCTCGCGCTCGTCCCCGCCTCGGCGCTCGAGGCGTTCCTGGTCGCCCACCTCACCGCGCTCTCGCTCGGGTACCTCCCGGCCCGGCAGCACGGCCAGCCCGCGGACCTCGGCTGGCTGGTGAGCGTGGTCAGGGAGTGGGCGGTGCCGTGCGCGCTGATTCCGCTGACGATCGGTCTGCTGTGGTGGGCGGCCCGAGCCGGAGCGCGCGCACCGCGGCCGCGAGCGTGAGCGGCACGGCCACCGTCAGGGCCATCGCGGGGATCGCGATCCCCGAGTCGTTGAGCACGAACCCGCAGATCGCGGTGGCGAGCGCGCCGAACAGCCCGGCGCGCAGCTCGGGCGCCCTGCCGTACGCCTGGGAGAGCGCGGACGCGCCCCACCGGGACGGCTTGTGGAGCACGAGGAAGAGGAACGCGACCGCGACCAGGGCGAGCAGGGTCAGCCACACGTTGCCGAGCGTGTTGAGCATCGCGGAGAGCTTGCGGGTGACGATCGGCCAGCCCTCCCCGGCGAGCACCTGGTCGACGAACGCCCCGAGGTGGGTGCGCCGGTCGGCGGGCCGCAGCCAGTCCGCGACGCTGAGCGCGGCGATCAGGACCGCGCCGCCGAGCGCGATGAGACCCAGCCGGCCGGGGGAGATCCGCAGCCCGAAGGCCAGCAAGGCGAACACGGCCACGCCGAGCACGAACGACGGCACCCCGCCGAAGTCCGCCCCCCAGCCCGGCCAGCCGTCCACGACGATCGCGAAGAGGGCGTAGCCGAGGACCACCGGCCGCAGCAGGCCGCAGCGCAGCCGCCACAGCCCGGCGAGGAACAGGATCGTGCCGGTCGCGAACACCGCGAACGCGATGTTGCCGAACCCGTAGAACCGGCCCCCGGTCACCGGTTCGTACCCGGTGACCGCGTTCACCTGCAGGTGGGAGCCGGTCATCACGTCGATGAGCAGGGTGAGCGAGCTCACCCCGGCGACCACGGTGAGCGGGCCGAGCACGTGCCGCCGCCACGGCCCGGCGAACGCCAGCCCGGCGATCAGGACGGCGAAGCCGAGGATCACCGCGTTGAGGGCGAGCATCGGGCGCCCGGCGCTCCACCACGGCACGAGCTGGGCGAGGAACGTCGCGACCGGGACCGCCCCGCTCACCACGGCGACCACCTGGACCGCGGTGAGCATCCGCCGGAACCGGCGGACCACGGCCGCGGCGATGCCGTAGAAGGCGAGCTGGACGATCACGAGGGCGGTGTAGAACGACGGCCTGATCTCCCGGAGCACCTGGCCGGCCAGGTCGGCGGCGGCGAGCTCGGCGACCGGGTCCTCCGGGGCCGGTCCGGCGGGGCGCCACGGCCGGCCCACCGCGCCCTCCGGGGTGGGGAGGCCGAGCACGTGGGTGACGGTCGCGGTCACGTCGGTGATCGTGACCAGGGCGTCCTGGCGGGTGGAGGCCGCGGTGAGCGTGCTCCGCCAGTACGGCTCGCCCCGGCCGGGGCCGAGGGCGATGGCGACGTGGAGGTGCGCCAGGGATCCGGCGTCGGAGAGGCCTGCGACGAGGACGAGGGTCTCGGGTGGGAGGTGTCGCAGTAGCTCGCCCACGGTCCGGTCGGCGGCGCGGACCGCGGTGGCGCGGGCCGCGTCGTCGAGCTCGACCGCGCGGCCCTGACCCGCGCGCCACCACGCTCTGGCGATCTCCCCGGCCTCGGCGAAGACCGCGGCGTACGGGGTGAGGTCGGGCAGCTCGCCCGGGGTGCGCGCGTACGTGGCGACCCGGCCGTTCTGGTCGGCGGCGGCGAGCGCCGCCCCGGGGCCGACGGCGGCGACCCGGCCCCCGGCCGCGGTGATCGCCTGGCCGAGCAGGCCGATGCTCGCCTGGTAGGCGCTCGACCGCTGCAGGGCGGCCAGCTCGGACCACCCGGGGACGGTGGCCGACCCGTCGGCGGCGCGGACCGGCTCCGGGGCGGGTGGGCAGCCCGGGCCCGGCGCGGCGGCCCGCTGCCCGGCGGAGACCGTCAGCCACCCGGCGACCGGGCAGTTCACCGACGTCCCCTCGGGCGGGATGGTCCGGGTGGAGAGCGAGGCGACCGCGCCCTCGGTGGCGAGCTGCCAGAGGTTGGGGGTGCGCTCGGGGTCGAGGTCGCCCCACCGGAGGCCGGGCACGCCGATCACCGCGACCCGCTGCGCCTGGTCGGCGGGGGAGACCGTTCCTGATCGAGCCTCGCGGGGTTGGGGTGCGGCGGCCGCCGCGGCCGGTGGCGCGGAGGCGACGGCCGGCTCCCCTGCCGTGGATACGGAGACGGAGGCGACGGCCGGCTCCCCTGCCGCGGATGCGGGCGGAGAGACGGCGGCGGCGGGCTCCCGTGCCGGGGATGCGGGCGGGGAGGCGTGGGGAGCGGTGGCCGGTGTCGCCGCGGCGGCGGCCGGCGCTCGTCCCGGCACCGGAGCAACGGCCGATGGGGAGGCCGGTACGGCGGTCGCGGACGCCGGTGACACCGCGCCGAACACGACGGCGATCAGGGAAAGGAGCACGGCGATCAGCGGGGCGGCCGCCGGCACGCGCCGGTCCACCGGGTGCCGGCGAGAGGGCCACCGAGCACCAGGCGCCGGCCAGGGCTCACCGCTCATGGCAGGCACTCTCCTGGCTCCTCGGCTCTCGATCGGTACGGCCGGCGCACACCCCTGTGGCGCGGCCACATCCAGGGACAACGATAAGCGCGCCACAGAGCCGGACACGCGCCCGGCCGGAAGCCTCGCCCTCGAAACCCGCAATGGCTCGATTGACGACAAAAAGGCCAAAAGCGGTGATATGTAGTCGAAGCCAAGGGAGCCGAACCGCTGACTTCCCGCATGTGAGGCGGCTCCCCCACCGGGCGCACTTACAGTAGACGTGAACCTAAATGGTCAGTATTTTCAAGAGTTGATAAGCGGGGTCAACCAAGCATTCCAGACAGGACAGCCGGCTTCTGCCGTACGTCCTGAGTCACTAATCGAGAGCGGTGAAACGCAGCCTGCCCAGAAAAGCGGATAGTCCTTATTCATCAGAAAAGGTGTCCGGAACCGAATGAAGCGGAGTCGTCGGGCCGCGGGAGTAGGTGGCTGAGTTGAACATGCAGCTGGCGGACCGGCTGTTCGTGCCTGATGAGCGATGGGGGTTCGAGTTCCGCGAGCCGGAACCGATCCGGGCAAACCCTTACCTTGACCAAGAGCCGGTGTGGCAAGAGCCTCCGTTGCCCGAGGAGCTGGTCGACCTGTTGCAGGCGCAACAGGAGGCGGAGGCGAAGCGGAAGGACCGGATCCGCTACATGATCACCATGCTCGCGTGCGCGACCCTTCCGCCGCTGATGTTCATCCTGCTCCCTGTCGCCGCATGGTTCGGCTTCCAGTGGTTCATTCGGCCGAACCTGAACAAGCAGCGGATCGACCAGCTGCAGCACGAATACCGGAAAGTGCGTGATGCAGCGTTCGCGCAGTACCAGGTTGCCGTACAGAACTGGAAACAGGCCGTTGCGGCGTATGACGAGGCCGAGCGGCGGCGATGGGAGACCGCCGTTTCTTGGTATCCCATCCGGCTCGTTTCGGCACCCTCCAGGGTCGACGTGTTCGGCGGAACCCCTGAAGGCTGGGCGAGCCTGCTGGCCACGGCAGGCGGTTCCTTGCTCGGCGCCCGTCAGGACTTGGTCCTGCTCGATTTCACCGAGCACGACGTCGGCGGAGGATTGGCGGCTCTCACCGCGGTACGGGGAATCCCCGTCAACCGGATCGCGCTACCGAACGAACTGCACCGCATTGACCTGCTCGCCACCGCGAGCACGGACGAGTGCGCCGAACTGCTCGCCGAGGCGGTGCACGGCCTGCGGCAGTCCACGAACCACGCGGACGCCCGGGCACTCCATGCCGACCTGCTCAACGCGGTGCTCCAGCGACTGTCCGGTCCCCTTTCCTTCACCCGCATCGCCGCCGGCCTGGCCGTACTGCAGGGGGCCTACGAGCCTTCCGGCGGCGGTCCGCTGCACAGCGCGGAGGTCGAACGGCTGTCGGCCTATGCCGGCACCCTCGGCCAATCGGAATTCACCCTGAAAGAACTTCGCTTCTTGAGCAACACCCTGCATCTCCTCGCGGTGGACGGCGGGGCGCGGCGGATGGCGTCAGACGGCACGGAGCCGGGCACCGGGTACGACTCGCCGTGGAACCTGCGCGGACTGACCATAGTGGCCACCTTCGACAACAACCGACGCCGCAAGGAGTTCACCGATCACGTGCTGGCACAGGAGCTCGTGCGCGCGCTGTCCAACCGCGAGCCCCAGGGAGTCGTCGTGGTCGCCGGCGCCGACCATCTCGGCCTCCAGACCTTGGAGGCGATCACCAAGTACGCCCGCAGGGCCGATGTCCGGTTAGTGCTGCTGATCGAGCATCTCCGGGGTGAGCTGCAGCAGCTCATGGGCGGGACGGACAGCGCCACGTTCCTGATGTGCCTGCGCAACCACCAAGAAGCCACGACGGCCGCGGACTACATCGGGCGTGGGTTCAGGTTCACGCTCAGCCAGATCACCGAGCAGGTCGGTCGCACGCTCGTCACCGGTGGCGCGGAGTCGTGGGGCGTACAGCATCAAGAAGGGGAGAGCTGGGGCAGCAGCTGGTCGACCAGCAGAGGACCCGACGGCACGACGAAGAGCGGCGGCGGTCACCATTCGACCAGCGAATCATGGTCACGGAGCTGGCAGGAAACCCGCAAGTGGGCGACCGCAGACTCGGAGACCGTCGGGCGGACCATGTCACGGGTCTACGAATACATGGTGGAACCCACGACATTGCAGTCCCTGCCCACCACGGCGTTCATCCTGGTCGAGACAGGCCCGGCAGGTCGCCGGATCATCGCCGGCGACTGCAATCCGGGGATCGCTTTGCTGGACAACGTCTCGGACCGGCCGTGGCCGTCCTGACCTGAGGCGCGCATGCCGTCGCTCGGGTGCTCGTCCGGCGCCAGGCGGTGCCCGACTAGGAAAAGCCGGATGATCAGCCGTCACGATCTGCCGCGCACGAGATGCCGGCAGGTCGCGTCGCCGCATGATCGCACGCATCCATGCGGAAGACCGCTCTCCCGGTCACGAGCACCGGATAATGATCGAGTGAGTGTCGGCGGCGAGGCCGGCGGCCGGTTCCGGGATCCGCGGATCCACGTCTGGCAGCTGACCCACACCGTCCTGGTGCGTTGCCCCGCCTGCGGTGGGTGCGCGCTCGTGCTACGGGATCTCGATGCCGCCGATCGCGTACCGGAGCTCAGCAGCGCCTTGAGCGGCCGCCGGCGGCTCCGCTGCCGGGCATGCGGGTTCGGCAAGGACGAGTTCTTCTCCGAGTTCCTGTTCGGTGGCCCGGTCGACCCCTTCTTCCGGCTTCCGCTCTGGCTGCAAGCCGGCTGCCGCGGCCATGTCCTGTGGGCCTACAACGTCCAGCACCTGGATCTGCTGGAGTCCTGGGTCGCGGCACGGCTGAGGGAGCGGCGTGCCGTACCGGGTTCGCTGAGCATGCTGGCCCGGCTGCCCGCATGGGTGACGTCGGCCAAGAACCGTGATGACGTCTTACGGGCCATCCACAGGATGCGTGCCTCACTTCCCCGCTCGTGACGGCCGGGCCACGTTCGCCCGCGTACCACCGAGGAGGCGACGATCCCCTCCCTCTGAAGGGCCGACGATTCCCCTCGCGGGAAATCCTCGCCGGCACGGCCGTTTGTCCGCTTTCCGCCACGGCCACCGATCAGGGCGACCGTACGAGACGCCGGGTGTTCCGGCCCCACCGTGTCCACCGGCGCGCGTACGCCCCTGCCCGGGCGGCCTGCTCCTATTTCTGCTGAAAACGGGCAATGCTGGAATCAAGCGGCTGCGCACGAGCGGAACGGCCTCTGACCTGTGGAAAAGCCGGTGATGTCGAATCCTGACTCCGGTAAGTAAAGAAGGAAAGACACCTACCGGCCAGCGTCCTCCGTCCCGAAATGAGGTCTTAGTCCTTCCTAAATGGAGCGGTGGGTGTACCGTTGTCGCGTCGATCGTGCGAGGAAGCCCGGAGGTCTGCTGCAACCCCATGATCGTCTTGGACTTCCAGCGGAAAGGCGTTCCACCGCGGAGCGGAGTGGGGCCGGTCGCGGTGGCGGACGATGCATGCCCCTGCCGGCCGACTCAATGGGCAACCGGCGCGACGAATCCTGACCGTCCGGAACGCCGAGCCACATCCTCGACCGTTCCAAAGTCATCCCGTGGATTCCACAGAACTCCTTTGTGAATGGAGCTTCCCCCATGATCTCCACAGGCTTAGCCCGGCTCGCCGCCGCCGGCGTGACCGCGCTCACCGCCTTGGCATCGGGGCTCCTGGCCACTCCCGCAGCGGCGGGTACCGCCCCGGTGGCGAGTACGGCCCTGGCGGCGGGTACCGCCCCGGTGGCAGGTACCGCTCTGGCGGCGGGTACCGCTCCGGCCAAACCGGCGGTGTCGGTGAAGACGCCCACGGTGTCACCGCAACGGTATGTCGGCCGCTGTCCGGCCACGCTCACCTTCTCGGCGAAGGTGCGGCTGAAGGTTCGCGGTAAGACCACCGTCGCCTACCGCTGGGTGCTCAGCAACGGTGCCAAGAGCGCGGTCAAGACCACGACCGTCAAGGGCAACGGCATCAAGACCGTCACCTTTGTGAAGAAGGTGACCTTCAAGAAGAGCGCCATGGGCTGGATGGCGCTCCAGCTGTTGTCGCCGCGCAAGGTGACCACCGGGAAGACGTACTTCGCGGTGTCCTGCCAGCTCCCTGTGCGGCTCAAGCCGGGCAAGCCGGGACATGGGAAGAAGCCGGACTTCGTCAAGGCGTACGTCCACGTGCCCGACTACACCGGTGTGTGCCCGCCGTCCCGCGGCGTCACGGCCTAGGGCCTGATCAAGACCTTCCGCCCGACCGTGGTGAAGTACCGGTGGGTGCACAACGGCAGGGTCGTCGGCAAGGGCACGGTCAAGGTCATCCGCGACAAGAGGATCTCCTACACCTTCAAGCCGAACGAGAGTCACAAGGGCTGGGTGGCCTTGGAGATCGTCTCCCCGCGCTATGGCCGCTCGGCGCACAACGCCTATCAGGTGACGTGCGAGGAGCCGGAGCCGCCCGCGCCTCCGGTCGAGACGGCGGCATCGGCGACGGCGCCGGAGGACTACACGGGTGCCTGCCCGATCACCCGCGTCTTCACCGGCACCGTGAGCGTCAACCGGATCGAGCCCGGCGGCACCACCGTGCAGTACCGCTGGATGGGCCCGGACTTTCAGGGACCGACCGAGACGCTGACCTTCGCCGAGGGCGACCCGCTGACCAAGAACGTCTCCCACAGCGTGGAGGTGACCGCCAGCGGCCCGGTGCAGCGGTGGATCGAGATCAGCTCGCCGAACCCGGCCGTGTCCGCCACGGCGCAGACGCAGGTGGAGTGCCAGCCGTTGCAGATCACGATCCTCAACATCCAGAGGTCGATCGATCTGTCCGCCTGCGGCACTCCCGGATACGGGCCCGCGATCACCTTCAGCTCTCCCGTCCAGGTGAACGGTCCGGTCCGCGTCGAGTACCGATGGGATTTCAACGAGGGCGAGCTCACCGTGCCCGGGTCGTTCGAGACCACCGGGCCGAGCACGGTCACCGTCTCGCACCGCTTGGAGAGCTCCCCCTTGACGGCGCGTGACCTGATGCGGGTGAGGCTGATGATCACCTCTCACAATGTCAGTGGCAGGGTCCTGGATTTCACGCCCCCGCCCTGCCCGGCCTCGTGACCTGACCCAGAGGAAGGCGCGGTGCCCGCGGGCACCGCGCTTTTCGCTTTCAACGGCCGACCGTCGAGCCGCACGCTCGCATGTCCGCCGGTCCGATCCGTACCCCGTCGGCATGCGGGATGGCCGGCCGCGATCGGAGAAGAGCTCGTCACCCGTTTGCGGAAGCGGTGGCGGCCATACCGACATCCGCTGAAAGCGGAGAGGCCGCTCCCGGCGGGGAAGCGGCCTCTGACTGCGGTGGAGCCTAGGGGAGTCGAACCCCTGACCTCCTGCTTGCAAAGCAGGCGCTCTGCCAGCTGAGCTAAGGCCCCTGGGTGAGCGCTGCCACGCAACACGTAGATCGCCAGCCCTCGGGCCTCCACGGTAGCAACAGCCCGTGCCCCGGCGCCAATCGATACTCCGATGGCCGGCGAATCCGGATGCCGGCGGATCAGCGCGCCGAGGTCACCGTCTCCGGGGTGTCGGGCTCGCTGTCGAGCACCAGCGCGGGGAAGTCGGCGAAGGAGTCCAGAATGTGGGTCGCCCCGCCGCTGATGAGACGCTCCCGGCTGTGGACGCCGGTGAGCACGCCGACGACGAGCGAGGCGCCGGCCCGGCGGCCGCAGAGCATGTCGCTCTCCGAGTCGCCGACCACGGCGACCTGCCGTACGTCGTCGATACCGAGCCGGAGAACGGCGGTGAGGACCATGTCGGGGTAGGGGCGTCCGCGTCCGGCGTCCTCCGGGCAGAGCGCGAGGTCGAGCATGTCGGCCCAGCTCAGGTTGCTGAGCACCCGGCTCAGCGTGTTCCGGCTGAAACCGCTGATCAGGGCGATCTTGATCCCGTTGTCGCGGAGCTTCTCGAGCGCCTCGACCGTCCCAGGGAGGGAGACCAGCCCGGTTCGCTCGAGCGCGCTCTCGAAGGACCGCTCGAACGCGAGGTTCGCCGCCTGCGCCTGGGCCTCGTTCCCGGGGAAGATCCCCCGGAACACCTCGATCTTGGGACAGCCCCGGGACCTGTGCACATGCACCATGGCCCGTGCATACGCACTGGTCCCGGGAACGATGCCCTGCGTGGCGATCGCCTCGGCGAACGCCCGCTCCACCATGTCGATGTCACCGATCGTGGTGCCTGCCAGGTCGAGGCAGGCGAGTGTCACGGGTGCCATCCCCGTACCCTTACCACGATCCAGCACCATCCCTGATGGTCAGTTCTCGCTGCCGGTGGCCTCGGTCCACAGGTCGAGCTCGGCACGGTCGGCCTGCACCTTGCGCCAGATCAGCAGCCCACCGAGGGCGACCAACGCCAGAACGAGCAGCTTCTTCACGGTCTGACCCCACTTCTCGACGGTCTCACTCTCGTGAGACAGCGCCCAGTCTCACGTCTCAGCAGCCTAGCAAGGCTTCCCCGTCCGGCTCCGGTGGCCGGCATATCGGACGAGCCGAATCGCCGATTGCCGACATCCTCCATCGGCGCGATCTCCGGCTCATCCGGCAGCATGCCGAGGACAGAATGCCCAGGTCCCGCCCATGTTAACCCTGGGAATCCGATGTGCTGAAGTGACGCTTGATGAGATTTCGGACACGCGTCTTCCCGCTGGTTATGGCCCGGCGGAACCCCGCTCACCGGCCGTGATCCGGGTGGCGGCCCGCCCTGCCGTACGGCCGGATTACACCGGTGCCGCCGGACTAGCTAAAACGGGCTAATCACCGCAACACCCTACAGAACAGCATCTTCGCCGCTTCACAGGCACCCGAAGTGCCCCATCCGTCAATTTAGTCAAAATTTCACTAACGACCACGCATAGCTGCACGTGCATCTGAAGTTGCACAGAGGTACCAGCGGTAGCAATATTTACTTGCACCCTCTCATCCCCTGCTTCCGGCGACGCACCGTCCTTAGGGCTCCCCCATGACCGCTGATCGGACAGCCCATGTCTCAAATCCTGAATTAACCCCCGATGGGCACAAACGCTGGCTGACCACCCTCAAACAGGTTTTTTCCGGCAAAACGCCCTGGCCGTGGACCTCGCACGGCCAACGGGGCGACGTGCGCGTCGCCGTTTGCGAGCTCGGCACCGACATCCTCGCCCCGCGGACGGCCCGGCGATTCGTCGTCGACGTGCTGCGCCGCTGGGACATGCCGGACGTCCGGGACGATGTCGAGCTCGTGGTCTGCGAGCTCGTGGCCAACGCGATCAACCATGGGCTGCGCAATACCGCCCACCTGACCCCGATCCGCCTGCTGATGTTCGGGGTGTCCCGCTCCCTGCTCTGCATGGTCCTCGACCCGAGCAGCGAACCGCCCCGTCCCCGGTCGCTCGACCGCACCGCCGAGACCGGCCGGGGCCTGCAGGTGGTCGCCGGGATCAGCGAACGCTGGGGGTGGAGCCCGCTCCCCACGGGCAAGGCGGTCTGGGCGAGTTTCACCGCTCCTCCGCCTCCCGAGTCCGCGGTGCCGCCCGCGGTCGTACGCACCCAACCGGTCTCCGCCCCCGCCTACGGCGCCCCCGCGAGGCCGGCCTCCATGCCGCCGGGTGGCGTCCGCCGGACGGTGTCCCCCGCCCGGCCCGGCTTCACCTGCGCCACCTGACCCGGCCTCCGTCGCAGCGGCCGGCCACCCGCCGGACCCGTCGCCGCGGCCGCCGGTCGCCCACCGCCGGCCCCCTCGCCGCCGTGCCGTGCCGTACGCCGCGGAACACCGCCACCGTCCCCGAGCCATCGGCGGCACCCGGCGCGTGACCGCTGCTCGCACGTGACCGCTTTCTTATAAGGAATCCCTGCGAGCGCGCAGCCCGCCGGAGCGTCCGGCTCACCCCGGCCCCCGGCCGGAGCGGCGACCGCCAGGCCGGGCGGGCCGACCGACGCACCGCGAGGCCGGCCCACCGCCGGCCACGACGGCGCGGAGCCCGCGGGCCCCGCGCGCCACCACCCGGTTCACCCGTTACAGACGAGCCGGGCGGACCAGGGGGTTCACGGCGAGCCGGTATACCCGTATGTCTCGCCGTCGAAGTAGGGAAGATGCCGGTATCGATCGGCAGGTTGTGGTTGCGGTCGGCCGCCCCGATGGTCACCCCCGTTCCGGTAATCGAGCCGGGGTGCTGTTCTTGTAGCTGCGCAGCATGTCGAGCCGATCGCGCTCAGCCCGGTGGACGACGACCTACTCCGGATCTCACCCCTCCTCACCCGAGAGACTCTGGTTTGCACCCAACAGATGTGTGTTGTTAGTTCACGAGTGCTGCTGCTACGCTAAGTCCACTAGATCACGACAAGCGAAGTTGGGGAGAAGGCCGGACATCCGCATCTGGGCCTACCGCTGCACCAACGCGGACATGGGCGTCGGTTGTCCAGGTCGGCCGTAGGGGTGTGCCCATGGCTGATCAAGAACCCACGCCGTTGCGTGAGGACGATCCGCGCGTCATCGGCCCCTACAGGCTCGTGCACCGTCTCGGCGTCGGCGGCATGGGTACCGTTTTCGCGGCGGTGGACGACCAGGGGCGCCGGGTCGCGGTCAAGCGGGTCCACCCTGAGCTGGCGCGTGATCGTGAGTTTCGGGAACGGTTCCGGCGGGAGATCGCTCTGCTCGGGCGTGTGCAGGGCGAGTTCGTGGCCCGCATGCTCGCCGCGGACCCCGATGCCGCCGAGCCGTGGCTGGCCACCGAGTACGTCCCGGGACCGACGCTCACCCAGCGGATCGCCAAACAGGGCCCGCTCGGCGAGCAGGAAGTGATCGGCTTCGCGGCGGCGCTCGCCGAGGCCATCGGCTCGCTGCACGACGTCAATGTGGTGCATCGGGACCTGAAGCCGTCCAACCTCATCCTCTCGCCCATCGGGCCGCGGCTGATCGACTTGGGCATAGCCAGGGCGCTGGACCAGACGAGCCTCACCCGCACCGGGATGGTGGTCGGTTCTCCCGGCTGGATCAGCCCGGAGGAGTATCGGGGGGACGAGGTGGGACCGGCCGCCGACGTGTACGGCTGGGCGTTGCTCGTGCTGTACGCCGCCACCGGGCGGCCGCCCTTCGGCACCGGACGCCCGGAGGTCCTCGCGACACGGGTGCTCACCGAGGTCCCCGAGGTCAGCGGCGTTCCCGCCCCTCTGGATGAGCTGGTCCGCAGCGCATTGGCCAAGGAACCGGAGCGCCGTCCGGATCTCGCCGCCATCCGGGAGGGGTGCCGGCGCGCATGGCGGGCCGTGGAAGCGGAGGCCGAGGATGTCACCCGTTTCTTGGAACGCACGTGGGTCATGCCCGCGACGGACGAACCGGAATGGCGAGTCCCCGCACCCGCACGCCGCCGGCTCGTGGTGCCGGCACTGGCCGCAATGCTGGGCATGGCCGTGCTCGGCGCGGGCGCCTTGGCCGTCACCGGGCTGCCGGGTGGGCCGGTCGCGACAGAGGCCGGGCCTCGGGCGCAGCCTCAGGTGCGCGGGACCGCTCTGTCCGCCCCACCGGCGGTATCCACCTCGCCCGTGTCGACGCCGTCATCGACCGTCACGGCGTCCGCTAGCGGGACCACCCCGGCGAGCGATGCCACGCGGTACGCGGTGCGAGCCCGGAGCGCCGACGGGTGGCTCTTCCTGCACCCACCCGGCTGGACGGTCACGAAAGAGGCTGGCGCGAGCGGTGGCGAGACCTGCGTTCGCCCACCGGATTCGCCGGACTGCGCAGCGCGTGGGGTGATCATCGCCTACGGAGTCGGGGTGGGGCGGGAAATCAACCTCGATATCCCGGAGCATACCTTCCCCTTGGGATTTTCATTAGGTGGAACCTACTGTGCTGATATGCACGGAATCTCCGTTGACCAGCGCGAATTGCGCTTTAACAACGTTGGCCACGCATACGAATTCCGAAAGTACCAGGTTATATGTAAGAATGATCGAACATTCACGGCATATTCCGCCTATATTCGCGCACTGGACAGCCTGATCATCGGGCACCGTGTCGCCGAATCGGATATGAACCTCATCGTTGGATCATTCGGCAGAAAATACGAATACCAGGGACGATTAACAAATCCGGTAGCGCCAAGTAATCGAAGTTACGTAAGCCATGGGCGTCGGTCCTTACTCCGCAGTGCAAGACGCGGATGACCTGCCGCGTCGCGTCGGTCCGTTCCGCATCACGCACCGCCTCGGCGCGGGCGGCATGGGCGTCGTGTACGCAGGTATCGATGCCCGTGGCCGCCGTGCGGCCGTCAAGCTGGTGCACCCCGAGCTGGCGCACGACAGTGAGTTCCGCGCCCGCTTCGCCCGTGAGGTCGTGGTCCTGCGACGCGTTGCGGGCACCTGCACGGTGCGCTTGCTCGACGCGGACGTCGATGCGAAGCGGCCATGGCTCGCGACGGAGTACGTCCCCGGGCCGACGCTGGAACAGCACGTCACAGCGGCGGGGCCGCTCACCGGCGATCAGTTGCTGGCGCTCGCGGCGGGCCTTGCCGAGGCGATAAAGGCGACGCATGCCGCCGGAGTCGTGCATCGCGATCTGAAGCCGTCCAACGTCATCCTCTCCCCGAGCGGCCCGCGTCTCGTCGATATGGGCATCGCTCGCCTGGTGGACGAGACCAGCCTTACCCGTACTGGAGTGCTCGTCGGATCACCCGGCTGGATCAGCCCGGAAGAGTATCGCGGTGCCGAGGTAGGGCCGCCTGCCGATGTCTACGGGTGGGGCCTGCTCGTGCTGTACGCGGCCACGGGCCGGACGGCCTTTGGCAGAGGGCGGCCGGAGGTCATCGCCATGCGCGTGTTGACCGACGCTCCCGACCTCGAAGGAGTGCCGGAGCCTCTAAAGGATCTCGTGGCGAAGGCGCTGGCGAAGGATCCCGGCGAGCGGCCCGACGCGGCCCACCTCCTCGAGTCCGTGAGCCGGATCTGGCGCCCGGACGCAGAGGCATCCGGGAGTGCGGAGGAGGAGGTCACCCGCCTTCTCGACCAGACCTGGGTGATGCCCGCGCCGGAGGAGACGGATTGGATCGTTCCCGGTCGGCGGCGGCCATGGCGGAGCCTGGGCCTGGCGGTCGCCGTGACGGTGGCATGCGCGGCGTTGATCGGTGCGGTCACCGTATTCGGAGCCGGTCGAGATACCGATCAGCAGGCGGCCGCGCGCAGGCAACCCCCGGCATCACCCGTCGCCGGTGCCGTGCAGAGCCCAGCAGCCGCGGGTCAGCCGACCGCGATCCCTGCGGAGGCCTCGATAACCGCGCCGGCTTCTCCGGTCACCGCGTCCCCGACGCCCTCTGCGCGTGCCGGCCGAAGGGTGACGATGGTGCAAGGCTATTCGTTCGTCCTGCCGGACGACTGGATGTACTTCCCTAACAACACGCATGACATCAACGCCTTCTGCCTGCGTCCTAAAGACAAGGAGGACGACGAGTACTGGTTCTGCCATCAATACGGCATGGCGATCTGGCCCTGGCAGGACGATGCCGGAGAATTCCGGCTGGAAGACATCAGCGACCCAGACGAGATCACCGGTACTCGGAACCCTTATGGCCCGTGCGGGGAGTCCGACCCGCTCGCACGGCCCGGGCGAATGCTCAAGTCCGGCCTGTACCGTATCGGGGACCGCAAAGCCTACTATCGGAAGGCCAAGAGCTATTGCAAGAGCGGCACGACGGTCGAGACCGAGATCCTGGTGCTTCCGGTGACCCGGCTCACCATTTTGATCGATGAGTTGCCGGCCGAGCGCAGAGCCCAGGTCGACGACATTCTCAGATCGTTCAGGTTCCCCAAGTGACCTCGACCGCGTCGGGCTCTGATGTGGGGGCGATGCCGTTCAGCGGCGAGCGGCTCTGGCGGACGCGGGAAGCCGATCACCCCGTCCGCCGGAGCCCCGCCGCCGGGTACGGCCCCGCGCCCGGCGAACGCGGCGGCGCCCTCCACACACAATCTCCGCAGATGTGAACCGCGGTCCATGCGCGGAGTGCAGGCCGGGTGGACCGCAGCTCATGCACCGGCGAGCTCCGCCACCGCCCGCGCCATGGCCGGGTCAGAACCCGCCGGAGCCGCCGCCCCGGACCCGGAGTCAAAGCCGCCCCTCTTGTCCATGTGTCAGCCGACCGCGGCGGTCTTCGGGGCAGCGCCACCGCCTTGGAACGGTGCATCGGTCGCGTTCACGGCCCCGGCGACGGACCGGTCGCGTCTCACTGCGACGGTCGGATCTCCACCGCCGGTGCGGGTGACTCCCCGTGCTCGGGTGAGGGTGCCGTGACGCCGTTCGAGGACTCCGGCAACACAGCCGGGTTCACGGACTCCGGCCCAGACGGGTTCGAGGAGAAGTCCAACGCCGGCGGCTGGCCGTGCGTCAGCCCGGTCCCGTTGCCTCCGCCAGCCGATGCCGGAGGAGTCCGGCCGTTCGACGGGCTCACCGTCTTGCCCCTGCGCCGGGGGTCACCTTTCCTTCCGACAGCAAAATGAGCCGCTTCTTGGCGTCCCTGCCGAGACTGATCGTGCCGCCATTTCGGAGCTCGGCTGCAGCCCACTGGGCGAGATCCGTTTTCCCGTTCACGGCCAGCGCCTCGAGGCTCATGATGGCGCTCGTGTTCCAGTTCCTTTCCTGCTTCCAGTGCTGAAGCAGCTCGTGAGAGAGGCGCTCGCCCATGCTGGGGGCGGAATCGGTTTCCTGCTGGATTTCCTCGACCGCCTTCTTGATTTCATTCACGGCCTCATCAGCCGTCTCTCTCAGCGCTGTTGTCACGCGATTCGCTTCGTCGACGACGCTCCTGAGCTCGGCCAGCAGCGCGTTCTTGTCGTCGAGGAATCTGCGTCTCTCCTCGCGCAGCTCCCGCAGTTCGCGGCCGGTCAGCACCCGAAGGAAATTCTTCAAAAATGACGTGTCCCGGCCGGAAGAAGCTTCGGTTTCCACTATTCGCCCCCTCGTCTGCCACGAATGCCCTACAAGGACGATAAGCGGATCCGATCATCGCGACCAAGGCAGCATTCACTGACCAAATCGACAGACCGTGACAATGCCCTGGGCATTATCCACCGGAGACGAAAACCGAAATGGGTCGGCCACAAAGTGATCCGCGGAAATCTCACGCCTCTTCGCCACGCCGAGCCACGAGCGCCGTCACGTCTCAGCGAATTCCCGGCGTCCGGACCTCCGGTCCATGCTCCGCCTGACCGCCGTCCTCTCGGTGTCCTCGCCACCGTCCGGGCGACGGCGGCACCGCGCTCCCGGCAGCCGTGAGCACAGGCCCTGGAGCGCGCCCTTCGCTCCTGGCGATCCTCGACCGGTCTCCGCGGAGCCGTGCCGGCACATTCGGCACGGCGGCCTGCGGGACACCCCCGGAGCACCACATCACGACGACCTCTGCGCACAGCGGTCCATGGGTTGCACTTGGCGTGAAGAGTGGGGGTGGGTGACAGAGCGGATCGGACGCATATTAGGTTTGCCTTACCTAACCTCGGTTCGCCCTTGGAGGTTCTGTGCGTTCCCAGCCCCTAGTACGCCGTTTGTTCGCATTGATGCTGGTGCCAGCACTGCTGGTCCTCGCCGCGTGCGGCGGTGAGCGCTCCGGTTCGAGGGACACCGCCGCGACCCCGCAGCAGTCCGCGGAGCAGGTGACCGTCGCCCACGCTCAGGGCAGCACGAGCGTGCCCAAGAACCCGCAGAAGGTGATCGTGTTCGACGTGGGCGTGCTCGCCACCCTCGACGAGCTCGGCGTCAAGGTGGCCGGGGTGCCCTCGGTGGAGAACCTCCCGGACAACCTCGCCAAGTACGCGGGCGACGAGTACCCCAAGGTCGGCTCGCTGTTCGAGCCGGACTACGAGAAGGTCAACTCGCTCAGCCCTGACCTGATCATCGTCGCCGCCCGGTCCGCCGCCGCGTACGGAGAGCTGACGAAGATCGCCCGCACCGTCGACCTCAGCATCGACTTCTCCGACTTCCTCGGCAGCTTCCGGCAGCGCATGGAGGCGATCGGCGCCATCTTCGGCAAGGAGGCCGAGGTCAAGCAGCGGCTCGACGCGATCGACGCGGCCGTGCAGGAGACCAAGGCCAAGGCCGGCGACCGCACCGGGCTGATCGTGCTCACCACCGGCGGCAAGATGAGCGCCTTCGGGCCAGGCTCCCGGTTCGGCCTCATCCACGACGTGATCGGGGTGAAGCCGGCCGACCCGAACCTCAAGGTGGACACCCACGGTGAGGCGATCACCGCCGAGTTCATCGCCAAGACCGACCCCGACCTGCTCTACGTCATCGACCGCGACGCGGCGATCGGGGAGGAGGGCCAGCCCGCCCAGAAGGTGCTCGACAACGCGCTCGTCAACGGCACCAAGGCCGCGAAGAACAACAAGATCATCTACCTGGACCCCTTCACCTGGTACATCGCGCCGAACGCCCTGAGCTCGGTGGAGAACATGGTGAAGGCGGTCGGCGACAGCCTGTCGTGATGCGAAAGCCGTCGTCCGCCGGCCGGCTCCGCGCGTGGCACCTGGCGGCCGGGGTGGTGCTGCTCGCCGCCCTGGCCGCCGCCTCGCTGTTCATCGGCGTCGGCGATATGACCCCGGCCGGGCTGCTGCACGCGCGGGAGGAGGACGTGCGCCTCCTCGTCGAGTCCCGGCTGCCGCGGCTGCTCGCCGTACTGCTCGCCGGGACCGCGATGAGCGTGGCCGGCCTGGTGATGATGCACATCACCGGGAACCGCTTCGTGTCCCCCTCCACCGCGGGCACCACCGAGTCGGCGACCTTGGGCGTGCTCGTGGCGACGCTGTTCGCCGGGGGAGAGGCCGTGATCGTCAAGATGGCGCTCGCGGTGGCCTGCGCGCTGGCCGGGACCTTCGTCTTCATGACGCTGCTGCGGCGGCTCACCTTCCGGGACATGATCCTCGTTCCCCTCGCCGGGATCATGTTCGGCGGGGTGATCGGCGCCGCCACCACGTTCGTCGCGTACCGGTACGACCTGCTGCAGACCCTCGGCGCGTGGACCTCGGGCGACTTCTCGGCGGTGCTGCGCGGCCGCTACGAACTGCTGTGGATCGCGGGCACGGTGACCCTCCTCGGCTACCTGTACGCCGACCGGTTCACCGTGGCCGGCATGGGCCGCAGCTTCGCGATCAACCTCGGCGTGCGGTACGACCGGGTGGTGAACACCGGGCTGGTGCTCGCCTCGGTGATCACCGCCGTGGTCGTGGTGACGGTCGGCGAGATCCCGTTCGTCAGCCTGATCGTCCCCAACCTGGTGACGCTCGCGCTCGGGGACAACCTGCGGTACGCCCTTCCGGCGACCGCGCTCACCGGTGCGCTGTTCGTGCTGCTCTGCGACGTGGCCGGCCGGGTGATCCGCTTCCCGTACGAGATCCCGGTCTCCACCGTGCTCGGCGTGATCGGCAGCGCGATCTTCCTCGTGCTGCTCCTCCGCGGCGGCAGGCGGTTGGGGGTGCGATGACCACGACGGCCGAATCAACGGTGGCGCCCACGCGCACCGGCGCCGCCGCCCGCTCCACGGGCGAGGCGTTCGCGGCGGCCCGGCGGCGCGAGCGGCGCACGATCGCGGTGCTCGCGCTGCTCGCCCTCGGCGCGGTCGCCGCCTTCGCCTTCGCCGGCATCGCCGGGAACTGGGAGTTCGCGCTCGCGATCCGGTCTCGCAAGATCGCCACAATGGCCGTGGTCGGCGTCGCGATCGCCTGGTCGAGCGTGCTGTTCCAGACCGTGACCGGCAACCGCATCCTCACCCCGTCGATCATGGGTTTCGATCAGCTCTTCGTGCTGATCCAGACCGTGCTGGTGTTCCTGTTCGGGGCGCTCGCGCTGGCCTCGGCCGACCCTCGCCTGCTCTTCTCCGGTCAGGTGGTGGCGATGGTCGGCTTCGCCGTCCTGCTCTACCGGTGGCTCTTCGGCCGCCGCGGGCGGGACCTGTACGTGATGGTGCTCGCCGGGGTGATCTTCGGCACCCTGTTCGGCAGCCTCTCCTCGCTCGCCGCCCGCCTGATCAACCCCAACGACTTCGTCGTCCTGCAGGACAGTCTGTTCGCCAGCGTCAACCAGGTCGACCCCGGGCTGCTCGGCTTCTCCGCGCTGCTCATCGGCGCGATGGCGATCTGGGCGATCCGCCTGTGCCGGCGGCTCGACGTCGTCGCCCTCGGCCGGGACCACGCGGTGAGCCTCGGCGTGGACCACGCCGCGGTGGTGAACCGGGCGCTGGTGATCGTCGCGGTGCTCGTCTCGGTCGCCACCGCGCTCGTGGGGCCGATCACCTTCCTCGGCCTGCTGGTGGCGAACCTCGCCCGGCAGCTCACCGGCACCTTCCGGCACGGCGCCCTGCTGCCCGCCGCCGCGCTGATCGCGGTGATCACGCTGGTGGGCGGCCAGCTCATCCTCGAGCGGGTCTTCACCATGGACACCGCCCTCACCGTGATCGTCAACTTCATCGGCGGCATCTACTTCATCGTCCTGCTCATCCGGGAGTCCCGACGGTGATCGAAATAACGAACGTCACCAAACGGTACGGCGAGCACGTCGTCGTCGACCGGGTGTCGCTCACCATCCCCCGCGGCGGCGTGACCTCGATCATCGGCGCCAACGGCGCGGGCAAGTCCACCCTGCTGTCGATCATCAGCCGCCTGATCCCCGCCGACGAGGGCACCGTGACCGTTGACGGCATGGACGTCGCCACCACCCCCACCGAGCGGCTCGCCCGGCGGCTCGCCATCCTCCGCCAGGACAACCACATGCCGGTCCGGCTCACCGTGCGGGAGCTCGTCGCCTTCGGCCGGTTCCCGCACACCCAGGGCCGGCTCACCGCCGAGGACCACCGGCTCGTCGACGAGGCGATGCGCTACTTCGAGCTCACCGACCTCGCCGACCGCCACCTCGACCAGCTCTCCGGCGGCCAGCGGCAGCGCGCGTTCGTCGCGATGGTGCTCTGCCAGGACACCGACTACGTGCTGCTCGACGAGCCGCTCAACAACCTCGACATGCGGCACTCGGTGCACATGATGCGCCGCCTGCGCCGCATGGCCGACGACTACGGCAAGACCGTGGTCATCGTGGTGCACGACATCAACTTCGCCTCGTGCCACTCCGACACGATCGTGGCGATGAAGAACGGCAAGGTGATCGCCCAGGGTCCGACCGCCGAGATGATGACCCCGGAGATCCTCGCCGAGGTCTACGACCTCGGCATCGACGTGCACGAGCTCTCCGGCCACCGCATCGGCGTCTACTTCGCCTGACGCCCACCGGCGCCCATCCGGGTCTGCCTTCCTAAAGGCCGGGCAGGGTGTCGGGCACGTCGTACACCGGCCATCCGTCGTCCCCGCGCCGTACCGCCGGGTGCGGCCGGTACGGCTCACGCCGGCCGACGGCGAGCAGGTGGACCACGCTCACGCCGCGCATCGCGAGCGCGTCGGCGATGAGCATGCGGTGGCAGTGCCACCAGACGGTCTCCGCGCACATCACCGCGATCCGCTCATCACGGGCGCGCTCCGCCAGCTCCTGCACCGCCGTACGGAACTCCGGCGTGTCCATGTGGTCGGCGTACCCGGCGAACGCGGCGTGCCGGAGCGCGGTGTGCCGGGACCGCGGCCGCCGGGACCGGCGCCCGCCCAGGGCCTTGCCGTGCCACTCGTAGCGGATGCCCGCCTCGGCGAGCGCGGCGGCGAGCGCCTCGCGCCCGAAGTGCGGGTGCCGCCGCGACCCGGGGAACCGGCGCACGTCGGCCAGGGTGGTCACCCCGGCCTCCCGCAGCACCGCGAGGAACTCGTCGATCCGCCGCGCGCCGTGCCCTACGGTGAACACCTCCATCCCTCCCGACGCTATGCCACCCCGGCCGGTGCCCGGGTACGGCGCGCCGTGGCGACGGTGGCCTGCGCCGCGGGAGCCCGTGCGCGGGCGCGGAGCCGGATGGGCGGAAGCCGGGTGGCGGACGCTCCCGGCCCTGCGGGGCACGACGGGCCCGGGCGCCCGGCCGGAACCGGCCGCAGGACCGGTTACGGCCGCGCACCGGGGAGGGCGATCGATCCGCTCCGCCGGGTGAGCGGCGGTGATCGGCGGGTCGGGTACGCCGATCACCGGCCGGGCCCGCCGTACGGCGCGGCACACCCGCGGGCCTCGAGCCCTGAAAAACCCAAGGTTGGAGGCTTGCTCCCGTTGCGCGGCGATTTGTAGGATGGACCGGGTGTGCCGGGAAGTCTGGTCGGCGGAGTGCGGTTCTGCTGAGTGATACCGGAAGGGAATTCCGGTACCTCCCACCCCGTAGGAGCAGATGATGCGCGCCCGCGACCTGATGGTTCCGTCCCCCGCCGTCAGCCTGGACTCGCCCGTCATCGACGCGGCGAATCTGATGATCGAAAGCAAGCTGCCCGGCCTCATCGTGCTGGACGAGCGCGGGACGCCCTACTCGATCCTCTCCGGCACCCAGGTCCTCCGCCTCGCCATTCCCCAGTACTGCCAGGAAGACCCGGCGCTCGCCCGGGTGATCGACGAGGCGCACGCGGACCGGTTCGCCGAGGCGCTGAGCCGCCGCACGGTCCGGCAGGTACTCCCGGACCGGCCCAGTGAGCTGCCCATCGCGGATCCCGACGCCACCCTCCTCGAGCTCGCCGCGCTCATGGCGCGCACGCGATGCCCCCTCGTGGCGATCGTGGAGAAGGGCCGGCTCCTCGGCGCGGTCGCCCTCCACCCCCTCATGAACAGGCTGTTCTCTGCATGACGATCACCGCTTGGCTGGCGACGTTCGTCTTTCTCGCCGTCTACGTCCTCATCGCCACGGAGAAGATCCACCGGGTCAAGGCCGCCCTGCTCGGCGCGGGGATCCTCCTGCTCATTCACGGCACGGACGCCGAGTCCGCCTTCTTCTCGGAACGTTCCGGGGTCGACTGGAACGTCATCTTCCTGCTCCTCGGCATGATGGTCATCGTCGGGGTGCTGCGGCGGACCGGCGTCTTCGAATACCTGGCGATCTGGGCGGCCAAACGGGCCCAGGGCCGGCCCTTCCGGCTCATGGTCCTGCTCACAGTGATCACCGCGAGCGCGTCGGCCCTGCTCGACAACGTCACCACGGTGCTGCTCGTCGCACCGGTCACGTTCCTCGTCTGCGAGCGGCTCGCCCTGCCCGTCGCCCCGTACCTGATCGCGGAGGCGCTGGCGTCGAACATCGGCGGCACGGCGACGCTGGTCGGCGACCCGCCGAACATCATCATCGCCAGCCGGGCCGGGCTGACCTTCAACGACTTCCTCGTCCACCTCGCGCCGCTGGTCGTGCTGCTGATGGTCGCCTTCCTCGGGCTGTGCCGCCTGCTGTTCCGGAAGGCGTTCACGTACGACCCGGAGCGCGCGGCGGAGATCATGCAGCTCGATGAGAAGGCGGCCATCAGGGACCACGTGCTGCTGAAGCAGAGCCTGGGCGTGCTCTCCGTGGTGATGGCCGCGTTCGTGCTCCACCCGGTGCTCCACTACGAACCGTCGGTGGTCGCGCTCCTCGGCGCCGGGCTGCTGATGCTGATCACCAAGGTCAAGGTCGAGGACGTGGTCCGCGACGTGGAGTGGCCGACCCTGGTCTTCTTCATCGGCCTCTTCGTGATGGTCGGCGCCCTGGTCAACACCGGTGTCATCGGCACGGTCTCCGAGGCCGCCGCCTCCGCCGGCGCGGGCCGCCCGTTCCTCACCTCGATGGTCCTGCTCTGGGGATCGGCCGGCCTGTCGGCGATCGTGGACAACATCCCGTACGTGGCGGCGATGAGCCCGATCGTGGAGCACCTGGTCCAGCAGATGCCCGAGGGCGGCACCAACGGGCATGTGCTGTGGTGGGCGCTCGCCCTCGGCGCGGACCTCGGCGGCAACGCCACCGCGATCGGGGCGTCGGCCAACGTGGTCATCCTGGGGCTCGCCGAGCGGAACAAGTCCCCGATCAGCTTCTGGCAGTTCACCCGGTACGGTGCCGTGGTGGCCTTCGCCACCATCGCCATCTCCATGCCGTACCTGTGGCTGCGCTACCTGGTCTGACGGCCACCCCGGACGGCACGGGGTAGGAGCCGCCGGGCGCCGTGCCCAGCGCGTGAAAGGCTGCCGCTTCTTCGCCTGAACCGGCGCGTGCCGCCGGGAACGACCTCGGCCGCGGCCGTGCGCGCATGTCGCCGCACCGGCCGCGTGCCGTACCCTGAGCCCTCTTGCGCGGTGTGGCGTCCTGCGCACCGCGGCCCCGGCCGGCCGTCCGGAGCGGCACCGCCCGGCGGCCCGCACACCTCTGGATATACCCTAGAGGGGTAGGGTATGTTTCCCGGCATATAGGATGAAGAGGGAATAGTCCGAGGTGCCATGACCGCCACGTACACGATCAAGGGCATGACCTGCGGCCACTGCGTCAGCTCGGTCAAGGAGGAGGTCGGCGCCATCCCCGGCGTCACCCGGGTCGACGTCGACCTGGAGACCGGCCGCATGCGGGTCGAGAGCGACGCTCCGATCGACCCGGCCGCGATCGTCGCCGCCGTCGAAGAGGCCGGATACCAGGTGGTGACCGAGCCCGCCTCCGGGACGGGCGAGTAGGCTGCACGGCGAGCCCACGCCGGCAGCCCTCCGCCGGGCACCGGGCCACCGCCCGGCGGCACGCGCATCGACCGCGCCGGCACGGGGCCGGCCGCACCAAGATCCCGGCCCTGGCGACGTAACGTCCACCGCATCCACTGCGCACCGGGGCCGGCGGCCCACGGCAACGCGGGCTCGACCCGAGAAAGGAGTGGTGATGGCCTCGCTCACCCACCGGGACCCACGAGCGACCGGCGCCACCGTGGAACTCTCGATCACCGGCATGACCTGCGCGTCCTGTGCGAACCGGATCGAGCGCAAGCTCAACAAGCTCGACGGCGTGATCGCCACGGTCAACTACGCCACCGAGAAGGCCACGGTCACCATCCCCGAGGGCTTCGACCCCGAGCTGCTCGTCGCCGAGGTGGAGAAGGCCGGATACGGCGCCCGCCTGTCCTCCGCCGAGCGGCCCAGCGACGAGGACGCCGACGGTCTCGCCGCGCTCCGGGCCCGCCTGATCACCTCGGTCGTGCTCGCCGTACCGGTCATCGCGATGGCGATGGTCCCGGCGCTCCAGTTCCCCTACTGGCAGTGGGTGTCGCTCGCGCTCACCCTCCCGGTCGTGCTCTACGGCGGCTGGCCGTTCCACAAGGCCGCCCTGGCCAACCTGCGGCACCGCGCCACGACCATGGACACGCTGATCTCCATCGGCACGATCGCGGCGCTGGGCTGGTCGCTGTGGGCGCTCTTCTTCGGCACGGCCGGCGAGCCCGGCATGACCCACGGCTTCGAGTTCACCGTCTCCCGCGACGGCGGCACCGGCGACATCTACCTGGAGGTCGCCGCCGGGGTCACCGCGTTCGTCCTCGCCGGACGGTACTTCGAGCTCCGGTCCCGGCGCCGCACCGGCGCCGCGCTCCGCGCGCTCCTCGACCTCGGGGCCAAGGACGTGGCCGTGCTCCGCAACGGCCGGGAGGTCCGGCTGCCCGTGGCCCACCTCAAGGTGGGCGACCGGTTCGTGGTCCGCCCGGGGGAGAAGATCGCCACCGACGGGGTCGTCGAAGAGGGCGCCTCCGCGGTCGACGTCTCCATGCTCACCGGTGAATCCGTCCCGGTCGAGGTACGGCCGGGCGACCCGGTGACCGGGGCCACGGTCAACACGAGCGGGCGCCTGGTGGTCCGGGCCACCCGGGTCGGCGCGGACACCCAGCTCGCCCAGATGGCGAAGCTGGTCGAGGAGGCGCAGAGCCGCAAGGCCGAGGTGCAACGGCTCGCCGACCGGATCTCCGGGGTGTTCGTGCCGATCGTGATCGTGCTCGCCCTCGGCACGCTCGGCTTCTGGCTCGCCACCGGCGCCGGGGCGACCGCCGCCTTCACCGCGGCCGTGGCCGTGCTCATCATCGCCTGCCCGTGCGCGCTCGGCCTCGCCACCCCGACCGCGCTGCTCGTCGGCACCGGACGCGGAGCCCAGCTCGGCATCCTGATCCGGGGACCGGAGGTGCTGGAGTCCACCCGGCGGATCGACACCATCGTCCTGGACAAGACCGGCACCGTCACCGAGGGGCGGATGCGGCTCACCGGGCTCACCACCGCCGAGGGCACCACCGAGGAGGAGGCGCTGCGCCTCGCCGGCGCGCTCGAGCACGCCTCCGAGCACCCCATCGCCCAGGCGATCGCCCGCGCCGCCGCCGAACGGCTAGGCGAGCTTCCCACCCCTGAGGCGTTCAGCAACGTCGAAGGCCTGGGCGTCCACGGCGTCGTGGACGGCCGGGCGGTCACCGTCGGCCGGGCCGCGTTCCTCACCGAGCGGGGGCATCACCTCCCCGGCGGGCTCGCCGAGGCGCTGCGCGCCGCCGAGGCGGCCGGCCGTACCGCCGTGCTCGCCGGCTGGGACGGCGAGGTCCGGGCGGTGTTCACGGTCGCCGACACGGTGAAGCCGACCAGTGCCGAGGCCGTCGCCCGGCTCCGCGAGCTCGGCCTCACCCCGGTGCTGCTCACCGGGGACGGGGAGGCGGTCGCCAAGGCGGTCGCCGCCGAGATCGGGGTCGACGAGGTGATCGCCGAGGTGCTCCCCGCCGACAAGGTCGATGTGATCAAGCGGCTCCAGGCGGAGGGGCGGACCGTGGCCATGGTCGGGGACGGCGTCAACGACGCGCCCGCGCTCGCCCAGGCCGACCTCGGCCTCGCCATGGGCAGCGGGACCGACGTGGCCATCGAGGCCGCCGACCTGATCCTGGTCCGCGGCGACCTGCGGGCGGCCGCCGACGCGATCCGGCTCTCCCGCCGCACGCTCCGCACGATCAAGGGGAACCTGTTCTGGGCGTTCGCCTACAACGTGGCGGCGCTGCCGCTCGCCGCGGCCGGCATGCTCAACCCGATGATCGCCGGGGCGGCGATGGCGTTCTCCAGCTTCTTCGTGGTGAGCAACAGCCTGCGCCTGCGCCGCTTCCGGTGACCGCGCTGCGCGGCGATCCTCAGGGGAGGTGTCTCACGCCGCCCGCCGTGCGGCCGCCATCCGGCTGACGTCACACCAAGAGTGAGAGCCCAGGAAAATTGGCGAAGTGACGATGGTTGCCGGTGAGTAAGGGCGCGTCGTAGTAGATGGCCGTGGCACAAACCCAAAGATCGTTTGCTTGCTGCGGAGCACCTAGCGCGTGCCCTTGCGCGGCCGCCCTCGCCCGCAGCGTGCCCCACAGACGGGCGATGTCCTCGTGATAGGGAGCTATGAGATAGCGACGTATCGCTTCTTCCAGACTTTGGAGCTTCTTCGCTCCCCAGCCCTTCTTTGCAGCCCCATAGTAGAGCTCACCAACGGAGGCGAAGCTCAACGCCGGAATGACGCCCTCGAGATGGCGTCTATATCGCTCGACATTCACACCCTGCCACAGGTAGGAGAACACGTCGGTATCCACGAAGACGTATCTCATTCTTCTCCTCGACGTGCGGCGGTGATGACTTCGAGGAACTCCTCCAAGTCATCGATCGGATCGCCCCTCAGCTCGTCGACGTTGCCAATGGGGCGGACGCCTTGTTCCTGAGCCAGCCTGTCCAATGGCGTGATAGGCGCACCTGTCAGGCGCTTCACGGTCTCCAGGTGCATGACCCGCACGGTCACGCCGTCGGGCTGAAGCTCAGCCCGTCCACTCGCCATGACCAATTGGTCCATGGCGTCCAAAATCACATCACGAAGATCACTTCCGAAGTCGGCGAGGATGCTTCCCGCATAGGTATCTATCCGGCACCGCAGGGTCGCGGGAGAGAAGTCGCCCATGTGGAGCCGGCCTACCACGGTGACTTCTCGCTCTGTTGCCTGCGCGGGTGTGCGGCGCAACGCCTCGCGGAAGACGGAATCGATGACGAAACCACCGCCGGGGTGCTGGAACTGAATTCTGCTCACGCCGTGCGGGCTGATACCACCGGCCAGCTCGCGGAGCCCATTCAGCACGGGAGGCGTCAGATATGCCGGCAACGGATGTCCTTGGCGGAGGAATTCTATTCCCTCGCCAAGCATCCGCAGCGATTCACGCAATAGGTCGTTCATTGCTTCTTCCTGCGGCCTGGAGACCTCGAGAACCGCTGAGCCTTCGTGAAATCCGGTGAAGTCCAGCCGCACGGCGTCCACGACATCACGTGGTCTGCGTCCCGGCTTGATGGACGTACCGGTGCTTGCCAGGGCGAGCCGCTCCAAGGTCATCTGCAGACCGCTCGCGATTCGAGCCAGTTCAGCCAACGGCAGCCGGCCGCCTTCGGTGACCGGGCCACTGACACTGACCGTCATCGAAAAATTCGATGATCTTCCGGCATCCAGCGCGCCCATGGCTTCCTCACCTCCGCCCTCGCCTCACCGTAACCCTAGAGACCATCTCCCAGCCGCGGCACTTCCTTCGCGATTTTCGGTCTCGGAAGTCAGATGAGCACGACAAGGATTCCCGCAAGATCGGGCATATGGATGACCACGGGAGCGAACCGATTTCAAAACCTCACGGGCACCATGGCGGCAGCTATGCACACCCAGCTCGATCGCACCCCGTCGGCGTTCTGGCCGTGTGAGGTCAACGTAGTGCGGCACGCGTCGTTCAAGCTGCCCCTGACGTCGGCATCGTGTGGATCCCAGCCCGCATCCGCCCTGTGCCCGACCGGGATTCCCGGACAGGATCGTCCTCTCGTGTCCACAAGGCCGGCAGGGGGCAGGCCGGGCCTGCCGTGCAGCGGTTACGGTGATCGGGTGGAGTACGACGACCTTGGCCTGCCCGTTCCCGTGCCGGACACCGTCCGCCGCGTGGTCTCCCTCGTTCCCTCCCTCACCGAGGCCGTCGCCGCCACGGATGAGAGCCTGCTCGCCGGCGCCACGAACTGGTGCACGCACCCGCCCGGCCTCGACGTGCCCAGGGTCCGGGGGACCAAGAACCCCGACCTGGAGCTGATCCGGTCGCTGCGGCCCGACATCGTGCTCGCCAACTTCGAGGAGAACCGGGAGCCCGATCTGGCGGCGCTCCGCGAGTCCGGGATCCCGGTGTGGACGACGGTCATCCGGACCGTGGACGAGGCGCTCCGCTCGCTCGACCGCATGCTCACCGTGGCCTGCCGGCTGCCCCGGCCGGCCTGGCTCGACCGGGCGGCCGAGGCCTGGCGGGCGCCGGCCCCCGCGTTCGCCCCCGCGCGCCGGGCCGCGATCGTGGTGTGGCGGCGGCCGTGGATGGTCGTCGGCCGGGACACCTTCACCGGGGACGTGCTCGCCCGGCTGGGCGTCACCAACGTCTTCTCCGGCCACCCGGAGCGGTACCCGAAGATGCCGCTCGACCGGATCCGGGAGACCGAGCCCGACCTCGTGGTCCTGCCGGATGAGCCGTACCGGTTCACCGAGGACGACGGGCCCGAGTGCTTCCCCGGGATCCCGGCCGCCTTGGTCAGCGGCCGGCATCTCTCCTGGTACGGGCCGTCCCTGATCGAGGCGCCCGGGCTGCTCACCGGGCAGCTCCGCGACGCCAAGGCGCGGAGCGCGGGCTGAGCGCGGCCGGACCGGGCCCGCGCGGTCTCCCGGTTCCGGGCGAGGCGATCCGGTGAGGTGGACGTCCGTGCTCCCGCCGCGCCGCCTGCGGGCCGCGGGAGGACGCGCCTGCGGCCGCCCGCTGGACGGTGCAAGGCCCTTCAGCGGCCAGGCCGTAGGAGAGGCGCCAGGCCGTAGGAGAAGCCGCGACCGCCCGCCGAGACGCCTGTCCGGCCCGTCTAGAGTCGCGGCCATGACCATCGCGCGTTCCATCCTGCTGTTCGTGCTCGCCGCGCTCGCCGAGATCGGCGGGGCCTGGCTGGTGTGGCAGGGAGTGCGGGAGCAGCGCGGCCTGTGGTGGGCCGGTGCGGGCTTCCTCGTCCTCGGCCTGTACGGCTTGGTGGCGACCTTCCAGCCCGACCCCCACTTCGGCCGGATCCTCGCCGCCTACGGGGGCGTGTTCGTCGCCGGCTCGCTGATCTGGGGGATGGTGGTGGACGGCTTCCGCCCGGACCGCTGGGACCTGATCGGCGCGGCCATCTGCCTGCTCGGGGTCGGGGTCATCATGTACGCGCCGCGCGGCTAGCCGGAGCCGCCAAACGGCCGAGGTTCTTGGTGGGGTCCCCGCGCGTACCGCAGGCCTGCCGCAGCGCCCGCGTGCCGCGGAAAGCCCGCGAGAACGGCCGGAGCGGGGTTGGGCCGGCTGCCCCGGCCGGATCCGGCGAAGAACGCCGTGGCCCCGCACGGTCGCCCGTCCACCGGCAGCGCCTCGGCTGTGGATACGTGGGACGCATCCGGGGACGTGACGGCCGACGGCCATCGATCGGCGGGAGCGCCCGGCAGGGCGGCGGATCCACCAGGGGAGTGCCCGAGCCCGCCTGCCGTACCCGAACGCAGGTGCCCGGAACAGCGAAACGCCCCGGGTTGTGCCGTCCGGGGCGTTCCTCGAAGTGGGGCTATCTGGACTTGAACCAGAGACCTCTTCCTTATCAGGGAAGCGCTCTAACCGACTGAGCTATAGCCCCCTGTCCGTGCGGTAGGAACGTTACCGTATTCCGTCGCCGGTGGCGAATCGGTCCTCGCACTGGGTAAAGCGTACCGCATCCGGACACCTGATCGTGCTCTCCCGGCCCGTTTCGTACGGCCACCGCGCTCCCGCGGCAGCCGTACGCGGGTCACTCGGACTCGGTGAGCGTGACCTCGATACCGCCGACCAGTTCGGCCGACAGGTTGTAGATCACGGCACCGATCGTCGAGAGGGCGGTGATGAGCACGACGTTCACCGCGCCGACCAGTGCGGTGTAGCCGAGGATCCGCACCGGGTCGAACCAGCTCGCGATGTCGAACACGGGCTGCTGGCCGTTCTCCCCGCTGCCGGTGAGCTGGGTCACGGTGTCGATGATCGTCGAGAAGACGCCGAGCGACGACAGGACGCCGTACAGCACGGCCACCGCGACGAACAGCACCACGAAGGCGACGAGGGAGATGATGAAGCTGAACTTCATCGCCGACCACGGCTCGATCCGGCGCACCACGAGGTGCGCCCGCCGCGGGGTGCGGTTGCTCTTCTGGCCCGCCGCCTGGCTCTCGGCGGCGCCGAAGGCGGCCGGGCGCTGACCCTGCTGCGCCGCGCCGTCCGCCCCGGACCTGGCCGGTGCGGGCCCCGCGGGAGGTGCGCCGGGCGTGGGCGAACCGCCCGAGGCCACCGGCCGGTCGAACGAGGGCCTCGGGTAGACCGCGGTCGACTCGGTGCCGCTGGCACCGTCCGCAGGCTCGCCGCCGTTCCTGGCCGGCTCTCCCTGCCACTTCCGGTCCGCCGCCGGCGGACGGACGCGGACCGTCTCGGTGGCCTTATCGGCAGGTGCCGCCTTGGCGGAGGCCGACGTGGCGCCGGTGACGCCCTTGGCCTCGCTCACCGCATCCTGCTTCGACGACGACGCCGGGCGTGCCGCGCCCTCCACGGGTGCGCCGGGCGTCCGCGGTTTGCCGGTCTCGCTCATGACTCGTCCTCGACTAGCGGCCCGGGATCGGATCCGGTCCATGGTGCGCGACGTGGCGCGCGGAGGCCGGCGCGCTCACGGCTTCGCTCGCTCATACCCCGTCTCCTGCCCCGTTCTCCTCGTTGTTCAACGACTCGGCGTTCCGGGCGAGGGCGACAAGACTGTCACCTTCCGAGAGGTGCATCAACCGCACCCCCATGGTCTGGCGGCCCGACCGCTTGATCTCGGCCGCCCTGGTCCGGATCACCCCGCCGTTGGACGTGATCGCGAAGACCTCGTCCTCGGGACGCACCATGATGGCACCGATGAGCTTGCCACGCGATTGCACGATCTTGGCGGTCAGCACTCCCTTACCGCCACGGCCCTGAACCGGGTACTGATCGGCCGGGGTGCGCTTGGCGTACCCGCCCTCGGTCGCGACGAGCACCTCCTCGTCGCCGTCCCGGATCACCTCCATGGCGAGCAGCTCGTCGCCCTCGGCGAACCGCATGCCGATCACGCCCGCGGTGGCCCGGCCCATCGGGCGGAGCACCTCGTCGGTGGCCTTGAACCGGATCGCCTGCGCGTTCTTGGAGACGAGCAGCAGGTCGTCCTCCTCCGAGACGAGCCGCGCCGCGATCACCTCGTCGTCGTCGCGCAGGTTGATGGCGATCAGGCCGCCGGAGCGCGGCGAGTCGTACTCGGCCAGCCGGGTCTTCTTCACCATGCCGCTGCGGGTCGCGAGCACCAGGTACGGCGCCTCGTCGTAGTTCCGCAGCGAGAGGATCTCCATGACGTGCTCGTCCGGCTGCATGGCGAGCAGGTTCGCCAGGTGCTGGCCGCGGGCGTCCCGGGCGGCCTCGGGCAGCTCGTACGCCTTGAACCGGTAGACCCGCCCCTTGTTGGTGAAGGCGAGCAGCCAGTGGTGGGTCGAGGTGACGAAGAAGTGCTCGACGATGTCGTCCTGGCGGAGCTGGGCGCCGCGCACGCCCTTGCCGCCGCGCCGCTGCGCCCGGTACGCGTCGATGCTGGTGCGCTTGGCGTAGCCGCCGCGGGTGATGGTGACGACCACGTCCTCCTCGGCGATCAGGTCCTCCTCGGACATGTCGCCCTCGTAGGCCGTGATCTTCGTCCGCCGCTCGTCGCCGTACTTGGCGATGATCTCGCCGAGCTCCTCCGAGACGAGCCGCCGCTGGCGCATCTCCGAGCCGAGGATGTCGTTGTAGTCGGCGATCTGCGCCATCAGGCCGTCGTACTCGTCCTGGATCTGCTGCCGCTCGAGCGCGGCCAGCTTGCGGAGCTGCATGTCGAGGATGGCCTGCGCCTGCACCTCATCGATCTCGAGCAGCGCCATCAGCCCGGTCTGCGCCTCCGTGGCGGACGGGGAGCGCCGGATGAGCTCGATGACCTCGTCGATCCGCTCCAGCGCCTTGAGCAGGCCGCGCAGGATGTGGGCGCGCTCCTCCGCCTTGCGGAGCAGGAACCTGGTGCGGCGGACGACGACGTCGATCTGGTGCCGGATGTAGTGCCGGACGAACTGGTCCAGCCGCAGCGTCCGCGGGACGCCGTCCACCAGCGCGATCATGTTGGCGCCGAACGTCGTCTGGAGCTGCGTGTGCTTGTAGAGGTTGTTCAGGACGACCTTCGGCACCGCGTCCCGCTTGAGCACGATCACCAGGCGCTGGCCGGTGCGCGAGGAGCTCTCGTCCCGGACGTCCGCGATGCCGGAGATCTTGCCTTCCCGGACCAGCTCGGCGATGGTGAGCGCGAGGTTGTCCGGGTTGACCATGTACGGCAGCTCGGTGACGACCAGGCACTGCCGCCCCTTGGCGTCCTCCTCCAGCTCGACCACCGCGCGCATGATGATCGAGCCGCGCCCGGTCCGGTAGGCCTCCTCGATCCCGCGCCTGCCGACGATGAGCGCGCCGGTGGGGAAGTCCGGGCCCTTGATCCGCTCGATCAGCCCTTCGAGGAGCTCCTCGTCGCTGAGCTCGGGGTGCTCGAGCGCCCACTGGACCGCCTCGCCGGTCTCGCGGAGGTTGTGCGGCGGGATGTTCGTCGCCATGCCGACCGCGATGCCGGACGAGCCGTTCACCAGCAGGTTGGGGAAGCGGGACGGCAGGACCACCGGCTCCCGGGACCGCCCGTCGTAGTTCGGCTGGAAGTCGACGGTGTCCTTGTCGATGTCCCGGAGCATCTCCATGGCGATCGGCGCCATGCGGCTCTCGGTGTACCGCATGGCCGCCGCCGGGTCGTTGCCCGGGGAGCCGAAGTTGCCCTGGCCGTCGACGAGCGGGTAACGCAGCGACCACGGCTGCGCGAGCCGTACCACCGTGTCGTAGATCGAGGCGTCGCCGTGGGGGTGGTAGGAGCCCATGACGTCGCCGACGATGCGCGAGCTCTTGAAGTAACCGCGATCAGGCCGGTACCCGCCCTCGAACATCGCGTACAGCACGCGGCGGTGCACGGGCTTGAGGCCGTCACGTACATCCGGCAGCGCCCTGGACACGATGACCGACATCGCGTAGTCCATGTAGCTACGCTGCATCTCGGCCTGGAGGTCGATCACTTCGATGCGATCGGCGGGCGGGCCAGGCGGAGTGTTCACTTCGGTCACGGAAAGTCCTTACTGCCTAGGGGCTCGCTCAGACGTCAAGGAAGCGGACGTCACGGGCGTTGCGAATGATGAACTGGCGGCGCGCCTCGACGTCCTCGCCCATGAGGACGCTGAACAGCTCGTCCGCCTGGGCGGCGTCGTCGAGGGTGACCTGCCGGAGGATCCGGGTCTCCGGGTTCATCGTGGTCTCCCAGAGCTGGGAGGCGTTCATCTCACCGAGACCCTTGAAGCGCTGCACGCCGTCGTGGAGCCGCGGATCCCGCTTGCCCTGCGCGATCCCGGCCTCGATGATCGCGTCGCGCTCCCGGTCCGAGTAGGCGTACGAGGCATCCTCGCCCTTGCGGTCCCACTTGATCTTGTAGAGGGGCGGCTGGGCGAGGTAGACGTGGCCGGCCTCGATCAGCGGACGCATGAAGCGGAACAGCAGGGTGAGCAGGAGCGTGGTGATGTGCTGCCCGTCGACGTCGGCGTCGGCCATCAGGATCAGCTTGTGGTACCGGAGCTTCGAGATGTCGAAGTCGTCGTGGACCCCGGTGCCGAGCGCCGTGATCAGCGCCTGGATCTCGTTGTTCCGGAGGACCTTGTCGATCCGCGCCTTCTCGACGTTGAGGATCTTCCCCCGGATCGGCAGGATCGCCTGGAACCGGGGGTCGCGGCCGCCCTTGGCCGAGCCGCCGGCCGAGTCGCCCTCGACGATGAACAGCTCGCACTTCTCCGGATCCGACCACTGGCAGTCGGCGAGCTTGCCGGGCAGCCCGGAGCCGCTCTCCAGCAGCGACTTCCGCCGGGTGAGATCGCGCGCCTGCCGGGCGGCGATCCGGGCGCGGGAGGCCTGGATCGCCTTGTTGATGATCTCCTTCGCCTCGCCCGGGTTCCGCTCGAACCAGTCGCGCAGGTGGTCGTTGCAGGCCTTCTGGACGAACGACTTCGCCTCGGTGTTGCCGAGCTTGGTCTTGGTCTGCCCCTCGAACTGAGGGTTGGCGAGCTTCACCGAGATGATCGCGGCGAGGCCCTCGCGGACGTCGTCGCCGGTGAGGTTGTCGTCCTTGCCTTCCTTGAGGTACCGCTGCTCGCGCGCGTACCGGTTGACCACGCTGGTCAGCGCGGCGCGGAAGCCCTCCTCGTGGGTGCCGCCCTCGGCCGTGTTGATCGTGTTGGCGAACGTGTAGACGGACTCGGTGTACGAGGCGTTCCACTGCATGGCGACCTCGACCGAGATCCCGTCCCCGTGCTCCTCGAAGTAGATGACCGAGCCGTGGATCGGCTCCTTCTTGGAGTTGAGGTAGGTGACGAAGTCGGCGAGACCGCCCTCGTAGTGGTACGTCACCACCTTGGGTTCGCCGTTGATGTACTCCGGCCGCTCGTCGGTGAGGGTGATCGTCAGACCCTTGTTGAGGAAGGCCATCTCCTGGAACCGGCGCGAGAGCGTCTCGAAGTTCCAGGTGGTGGTCTCGAAGATGGTCTCGTCGGGCCAGAAGGTGACCGTCGTGCCGTGGTCGTCGGTGGGCTCGCCCTTCTGCAGGGGCCCGGTCGGCTTCGCCTGGACGTACGACTGCCGCCAGACGTGCCCGTCGGTGCGGACCTCGACCTCGAGCCGCTTGGACAGGGCGTTGACGACCGAGGCGCCGACCCCGTGCAGGCCGCCGGAGACGGCGTAGGACTTGCGGTCGAACTTGCCGCCCGCGTGGAGCACGGTGAACACGACCTCGACGGCCGGCCGTCCCTCGGAGGGGACGATGCCGACCGGGATGCCCCGCCCGCGGTCCGCGACGCGGACACCGCCGTCGGCGAGCAGGGTCACGTCGATGCGGTCGTTGTGCCCTGCGAGTGCCTCGTCGACCGCATTGTCGACGATCTCGTACACCAGGTGGTGCAGGCCGCGCTCACCCGTAGATCCGATGTACATCCCCGGGCGCTTGCGGACCGCTTCCAGGCCCTCGAGAACGGTGATAGAGCTAGCGTCGTAGGACAAGTGCTGAATCCTCCTGCCGCGGACACGCGGCGGTGGCCCCCTGAAATGGCTACCTCTGCCGTGCCCGTCACCGTCGTGAGTGCCCCGATGCGCTCACCCAGGGAGATCGGGGAGTTCATGGCCCGCCGGGCCCGGGTGACGCAAACCGGACGTCTTCGTTAAGTCCATAGTCATTCTACCGTTGAGATTGACCCCAAGGGGCATTGACAGCGGCTGAGATGCCCCTGTCGCATGGAGAACGCGGAAGCGACAGGCCCTACGCGGGGCGGCATTCCGGGCCTCAGACGCGATTTCGGGGCCCGGTACGGCTTCCGCGGGTACGGGTGGGGCTCCCACCGATACGGGCGCGGGCCCGGCCCGGCGGCGGGCGGCGCCGGCTGCTCGGCCCCGTGCCGCCGCGGTGCGGGCCCGGGAGCGGCACTGCCACCGTCGAGGCGAAGACCGGCCCTCGCGCCGCCGCGGTGCGGCGCGGGCTCAGCCGTAGGTGGCGTGGGCTCAGCCGTAGGTGTCGCGCGGGCCGCGGCCGCCGCGCACCCGCAGCGGGCCCGCCGGGCGCGGCCCGGTGCCGGGGCCGTGCACCTTGACCCGGGCGACCGTGCCGTCGCCGAGTTCCTCGTTGAGCCGCCGGACGAGCGTGCCCGCGAGCAGCCGCACCTGGGTGGCCCACGCGGTCGAGTCCGTGGCCACCACCAGCTCGCCGTCGGCGAAGCTCACCGGCCGGGTGTGCGCGGCGAGCTCGGGGCCGACGATCTCCGCCCAGCGGCCGAACACCCCGCCGATCGCGGCCTGCCGCTCCCACCCCCGGGCGGCGAGCAGCTCGCGGATCGCCCGGGCGAACGGCTGCGGATCGCCGGAGCCCCGCGGCTGCGGCCGGGCGCCGCCGTCCCGCCGCGGCTCGGTCCGGGGGAGCCGCCCCCGCCGCGCCGCGTCGGCCTTGGCCTCGGCGAGCTTCGCCCGCGCCAGCGCGGCGCCCCGGGCGGCCGCCGCTGCCGGCGACTGCCGTCCCTCGCCGATGGAACGGGGAACCTCCGGGGTCTCATCGGACACGGGTCACGCACCCCCCGGTCACGTCGAAACGGGCACCGCTGAGCTCGTCCGGAACGTCGTCCGGCACCGCCGCGGTGATCAGCACCTGCTCGGCCGGTGCGACGATCTCCGCGAGCCGCCGGCGCCGGTCGTGGTCGAGCTCGGCGAAGACGTCGTCGAGGATCAGCACCGGGTCGCCGCCGTCGGCGCGGAGGAGCTCGTAGGCGGCGAGCCTGAGGGCGAGCGCGAACGACCACGCCTCGCCGTGGCTCGCGTACCCGCGCGCGGGCATGCCCTTGAGGGTGAGCAGCAGGTCGTCCCGGTGCGGGCCGACCAAGGTCACGCCGCGCTCCAGCTCCGCCTGGCGGGCCTGCGCGAGCGCGGCGCGCAGCCATTCGGCCACGGCCTCGCGGCGATCCCCACCCCCGGGACCGCCTGTGGACGGCGCCGCGGCCGCAGCGTCCACAGCCGCGCTCCGGTATTCCAGATCCACCGCTCCGGAGGACGGGGCGAGCGCGGCGTACGCCTTGGCGGTGAGCGAGCGGAGCGCGTCGACCAGCTCCATCCGGGCCGCGGTCAGCTCCGCGCCGTGCCGTACCAGGTGGGCGTCCCAGACGTCGAGCGTGGCGAGCACGTCACCGGCGCCGATCGCGGCGAACGCGGCCTCGTCCTCCGCCCGGCGCGCGCCGCGCCGGCCGCTCCGGGCCGCGGCCGCCGAGCGGAGCAGGGCGTTGCGCTGCCGCAGCACCCGCTCGTAGTCGGCGCGCACCCCGGCGAACCGGGGCGCGCGGGCGATGAGGAGCTCGTCCAGGTACCGGCGCCGCTCCGCCGGATCCCCCTTGACCAGGGCGATGTCCTCGGGGGCGAACAGCACGGTCCGCAGCAGCCCCAGCGCGTCCCGCGGCCGGGGCATCAGGGCGCGGTTCACCCTGGCGCGGTTGGCGCGGCCCGGGTTGATCTCCAGCTCGATCAGCGCCCGGCGGCCGTCCCGGACCACGGCCGCCCGGACGATCGCCCGCTGCGCGCCGTGCCGGACCAGCGGCGCGTCGGTGGCGACCCGGTGGCTGGTGTGCGTGGCCACGTACCCCAGCGCCTCGACCAGGTTGGTCTTGCCCTGCCCGTTCGCCCCGATGAAGGCCGAGACCCCGGGCTCGAGCTCCAGCTCGACCCCGGCGTACGACCGGAAATCGGTGAGGGACAGGCTCGCCACGTACACGTGGCAAGGCTATTACCCGGTGCGGGCCCTCCGGCACCCTCGCGCACGGCATGCCGGGAGCGTACGGCGCGGCCCCGGGACGTGTGCACACCCGCCCGCGGGCTGTGGAAAACCGGCGCCCGCGCGGCCCGGCGGGCTCAGCGCTCGGCCTCGGCCGGTGGGATGACGTCCGCGCCGGGGGAGTCGGCCCCCTTGCCGGTCTGGCCCTCGGCCGAGGCGACCGGATGACCGCCGAACTGGTTGCGCAGCGCCGCGATCATCTTCATCGCGGGGGAGTCGGCCTGGCGGGAGGTGAACCGGGCGTACAGCGCCGCGGTGATGGCCGGGAGGGGCACCGCGTGCTCGACCGCGGCCTGCACCGTCCACCTGCCCTCGCCGGAGTCCTCCGCGTAGCCCTTCAGCTCGGACAGGTGCGGGTCCTCCTCGAGCGCGCGGACGAGCAGCTCCAGCAGCCAGGAGCGGATCACGGTCCCGCTGCGCCAGCTCCGGAAGGTGGCGAGGACGTCGGTGACGAGATCGCTCGCCTCGAGGAGCTCCCACCCCTCGGCGAGGGACTGCATCATGCCGTATTCGATGCCGTTGTGGACCATCTTCACGAAGTGGCCCGCGCCCACCTTGCCCGCGTGGACGAACCCGTCCTCCCCCGGCGGCTTGAGGGTCGTGAAGATCGGCATGAGGCGCTCGATGTGCTCGGGGGCGCCTCCGGCCATGAGCGCGTAGCCCTCGCGCAGCCCCCAGACCCCGCCGCTGACGCCCACGTCGACGAACCCGATCCCGCGGGCGCCGAGCCGGTCCGCGTGCACCTGGTCGTCCCGGTAGTGCGAGTTGCCGCCGTCGACCACGAGGTCGCCGGCCGAGAGCAGCTCGCCGAGGCGCTCGATCGTCGTCCTGGTCGGGTCACCGGCCGGGACCATCACCCAGACGGTGCGGGGCGCCTGAAGCCGGTCGACGAGCTCGCGGAGGCTGCCGACGTCGCTGATCGCGGGGTTGCGGTCGTAGCCGACCACCTCGTGCCCGCCGCGGCGGAGCCGCTCGGCCATGTTCCCGCCCATCTTGCCGAGCCCGACCATGCCGATCTGCATCCCGCGCCCCCTTTATCCACAGTTTTTGGGGAAAACCTGTGTACGTCTTCGCAAGGGGCGCGTACCCGTACCGGACCGGACCATGCCCGCCGCGGCGCACCGGGCGAGGCTCAGCTCGACAGGCGGATCGGCATGATCAGGTAGCGGTAGTCGCTGGCCGCCTCCTCACCCGCGGGCTTGCCGGCCGTGATGATCGCCGGCTTGGTGGGCGTGGTGAACTGCATCCGCGCCACATCCGAGTCGAGCACGGCGAGGCCGTCCAGCAGGTACTGGTGGTTGAAGGCGATGGTGATCTCGTCCCCCTCGAAGTCGACCGGGAGCACCTCCACCGCCTGGGCCTCGTCGCCGCTGCCCGCCTCCAGCACCACCTCGCCGCCGCGGAAGGTGAGCCGCACCGGGGTGTTCCGCTCGGCGACGAGCGCGACGCGCTTGACCGCCTCGACGAACGCGCTCGTGGCCACGTCGGCGCGGGCGCTGAACTCGGTGGGCAGGAGCGAGCGGTACTTGGGGAACTCCGGATCGAGCAGCCGGGTGGTGGTGCGCCGCCCCGCGCTGGAGAACCCGATCATCCCCTCGCCGGTCCCGCCGGAGCTGAGCGCGATCTCCACCTCGGCGCCGGTGCCGCCCAGCGCCTTGGCGATGTCGGCGAGCGTACGGCCCGGGATCATGGCGACCGCCTGGAGGCCGGGCTGCGCCGGCTCCCACTTCAGCTCGCGCACGGCGAGCCGGTAGCGGTCGGTGGCGGCGAGCGTGATCAGATCGCCCTCGATCTCCATCCGCACCCCGGTGAGCATGGGCAGGGTGTCGTCCTTGCCCACCGCCACGGCGACCTGGGCGACGGCCGAGGCGAACACGTCGCTGCCGACCCGCCCGGCGGCCGGGGGCATGACCGGGAGCGACGGATAGTCCTCCACCGGCATGGTGAGGAGGGTGAACCGGGTGCTGCCGCAGGTGACGACCGCCTTGGCCCCGTCGAGGGTGAAGTTGACCGGCTGGGCGGGGAGCGCCCTGGTGATCTCGGCCAGGAGCCTGCCGGAGACGAGCACCACACCGGGCTCCCCGGTCTCCAGGTCGAGGGTGACCTCCGCGGACACCTCGTAGTCGAAGCCGGAGAGCTTCAGCCGATGGTCGTCGGTGACCTCCAGCCGCATGCCGGCGAGCACCGGCATCGACGGCCGGGTGGGAAGACTGCGCGCCGTCCACGCCACGGCTTCGGCGAGCTGGTCGCGGTCGATCCGGAACAACACGTGGATCAGCCTCCTGGGTGTCGCTGCATCGTCAAGGCTTCACTCTCCCGCACCTCGGTGCCTCCGGCAGCCCTTCTATGGTTCTTCGTTCAATCTGGGAGAGAGAAAGCACGTCATCTTAAGTAGGACCGGTGGATATGTGGATGGCCGATATCCTCCCAGCTCACGGCGGGTTCTCTGTCCACCGGCGGTGTGCGGGAAGCGGTGGACGAGCGCGGCTTCCTGTGTACCGGCGCGCCGTCCCCACAGCGCATCCCCGGGCCGGCGCCCTCTCGTCCACGAGTCATCCACGGGATTTCCACCGGTTGTCCACGGGTGGATGACGGGAGATCGCGGCGCCGAATCGGCTGCGCACAGGGCGTCCCCAGGTCATCCACGAGTCTTCCCCAAGCCTTCCTCAGGCAATCCCCAAGAGTTCCCCAGGACCATCCCCACCTGTGGATGCCGATTGGGTGTAATGGGCGGGCCGGGAGCCGGGCGAACGGCGCGATCACAGCAGGAAGGATCAGTCCACAGAGATATCCACAGGGTGTGTATCAACCGTTGCGCGCACGCTGCTTGATGCGGGTGGTCAGCTCGTTGACCTGGTTGTACATCGAGCGCCGCTCCGCCATGAGCGAACGGATCTTCCGCTCGGCGTGCATCACGGTGGTGTGGTCCCGGCCGCCGAACTGCTGGCCGATCTTGGGGAGGGACAGGTCGGTGAGCTCACGGGCGAGGTACATGGCGATCTGACGCGCGGTGACGAGGGCCCGCGAGCGGGAGCTGCCGCACAGGTCGTCGATCGAGACGCCGAAGTACTCGGCCGTCGTCGACATGATGAGCGAAATGGTGATCTCGGGGCTGGACTCCTCGCTGATCAGGTCCTTGAGGACCATCTCGGCGAGCTCGATGTCCACAGGCTGCCGGTTGAGGCTGGCGAACGCCGTGACCCGGATTAAGGCGCCCTCGAGCTCACGGATGTTCGTCGAGATCCGGCTCGCGATGTACTCGAGCACCTCGGGCGGCGCGGCGAGGCCCTCCTGGACCGCCTTCTTCCGCAGGATCGCGATGCGGGTCTCCAGCTCGGGCGGCTGGACGTCGGTGATCAGGCCCCACTCGAAGCGGTTGCGCAGCCGGTCCTCCAGCGTCACGAGCTGCTTGGGGGCGCGGTCGCTGGAGATGACGATCTGCTTGCTGGCGTTGTGGAGGGTGTTGAAGGTGTGGAAGAACTCCTCCTGGGTCTGCTCCTTGCCCTCCAGGAACTGGATGTCGTCCACGAGCAGGATGTCGACTGCGCGGTACCGCGCGCGGAACTCGTCCGCCTTGTGATCGCGGATCGAGTTGATGAACTCGTTGGTGAACTCCTCCGAGCTCACGTACCGCACGCGGGCGCCGTCGTAGAGGCTCTGCGCGTAGTGGCCGATCGCGTGGAGCAGGTGCGTCTTGCCCAGGCCGGAGTCGCCGTAGATGAACAACGGGTTGTACGCCTTCGCCGGCGCCTCGGCGACCGCCACGGCCGCGGCGTGGGCGAACCGGTTGCTCGCCCCGATGACGAAGGTCTCGAAGGTGTACTTCGCGTTGAGCCGGGCGGGCTCACTGGACGACCGGCTCGGCCGGCTGTCCCACCGCTGGTGCGCCGGTTCGGGCCTGGGCTCGGGCCGCGGCTCGCCCGCGAGCCCGCCGGGCCGCGGGACCGAGGACGAGTACGGCCCGGCCTCATGCCGTGCCGCGCTCTCCCCACCCGTGGCGAGACCTGGGGAACCGGTGGTGAGCCCTGTGGAGAAACCGGGCTGCGTCTGCGGGCGGTGCTGTGGATATCCCGTCTGGCCCGGCTGCGTCATCGGCTGCCGGTCGGGCCGGTCCACACCGGCGTCGGGGACCGCGCTCGGGTCGACCATGACGGCGATGCGCACCGGCCGCCCGAGCTCCTGCGCCAGCGCGTGCGCGATCAGCGGCCGGAGCCGTACCTCGATGACCTCTTTGGCGAAGTCATTGGGAGCGGCCAGCAGGATCGTGTCGTTGATCAGCCCGGATGGCTGGGTCATCTGGAGGAACGCGCGCTGCTGCCCGGACACGCCCTCGTCCAGCAGGGTTCTGAGCGCCCGAGCCCATACAGCGTCGAGATCCACGCCTTCCATGGCTCGGCCCCTCCTCCCTTCACCGCGGTCCCGCCGCTCTCGGCGTTCCGTTCGCCGTCCATCACCCGTTCGCGGGCGGCCCCCGAGGGATCCGCAACCGGATCCGCCTGGCGGTACGCGGCCCCCGCACGTCCCTTGCCCAGGCGCTTCCCGGACGCGCCGGCGCAGGTCGCGCCACCCGGGCGCGCCAGCGCCGATGACGAGCGCTGAGATGAAGAGAAGGCCGGGGCCGAACGACAGTAGCGGGGCGCGCAGCCCGCCTTCAAGAC